>DASPMO010000077.1:0-90767 GCA_035627015.1 Thermoanaerobaculia bacterium
TGCGTGCGGTGCGTGAGCGCGACGCCGCGGTAGATGCCGAGGAGCTCTCCGTCCGGGTCGTCGAGCACGTCCAGGTCCTCGTCGCCCGGCTCTTCCTCGACCACCACGGCCACGTTGTCGAGCAGATCGGCGAACTGCCGCGGCAGGCCGGCCAGCGCCTCCTCGACCAGCGTCTCGAACTCTCTCCTGGTGAGATGCATCGTCATTCGCGAATGCCGGCGACGTCCTGGATCCACTGCGGCGTGGCCGGCTCCCCGGCGAAGAATGCGCCTTTCTTCCCCGCCGTCAAGGCCCAGCGATGGATCCAGGTGATCCCGGCCGGGCCGGCGTAGGTGCCGGCGCTGCGGTAGGCAGGGTCCTCGCGGGGACACGCGCGGCGGTAATGACTTTCAGGAGGCGGGATGCGGCGGCGGGTGGGGCGGGGAGGTCGTCGAAGGTGACGGCGACCTCCCCGGCGTGAATGCGGAGAGCGGTAAGGAGCGCGAGAAGCGCGCTCCTCACCATCCCGGAGCGATGTTGAAGCCGTACACGATGTCCTCGTCCGGACGCTGGAACGGCTTGGCGGCGTAGAACTCGATGGGGATGTAGCTGAGCAGCACGCGCACGCCGACGCCGACGCTGAACACCGGCACGCGCGTGGCGGTGCGGGTCTCGAACTCCCACGTCACGTCTTCGTCGTCGCTCCACGCCGCGCCGGCATCGCCGAAGGCGTAGATCTCGGTCGGCAGGAACGGCGCGTTGATCAGGCCGAACTCGCGCGTGCCGAACAGCGGCGCGCGCACTTCGAGGCTGGCCATGGCCAGGCGCGTGCCGATCAGGCGGTCGAACACCGGGCAGGAGGCGGCCGGGTTGTCGGTGCCGCACTCGACCGCGTCGATCGAGTACGGATCGTAGCCGCGCATCAGCGAGCCCTGGCCGAGGTAGAGCGGCGAGAGGCGTTCATCCTCGGCGCCGGTACCGTAGCGGCCGTAGTGCAGTCCGCGCACGGCCACCGTCATCGGCCGGAAGAAGAAGTAGCGGCGCCAGTCGGCCAGCGCGGTCTGGAAATTGAGGTCGCCGTTCAGCGACTCGATCTCGTAGCGGTAGCGCGTGCCGTTGATCGGCGAGATGAAACCGAAGAGCGAGCTGTCGCCGACGAACGCCGCCGAGGCCTTGCCGAACGTGATGGCGAACGAGCCGGGGAGGCGGTTGATCTCGCGGTCGACGATCTGGCCGTTCACGACCACGAACGTCTCTTCCTCGATCTTCTGCGAGTAGCGCTGCATGCCCACCGCCCCTTCGATGCGGCGCGTGGCGCTGAACGGGTACTGCGCCAGGCCGCTGGCGTCGGTGATGAGCTGGACGTTGCGCTGCTGCACGTAGAACTCGGCATTGACCGGCGGTCCGTCGTCCGGGTCGTAGATGCCGGTGAAGTAGCCGGCCGCGCCGTACACGTACGGGATGTGAATGAGGTCGGCGCCCCAGTTCAGGCGGTGCTTCTGGTTGAGGTAGAAGAGCTCACCGCCGAGCTGCTCGGTGAGATTCGACGTGCCGGAGCCGCCGCCGCCCTGGAAGGTGAAGCCGACGTTGTGCTGCCCGAGGATGTCGGAAAAGTACGCGGTGACGCTGCCGCCGCCGCCGAAGCCGAACTCGTTGATGCCCACGCCGAGCGTGGGAGGTCCGAGGTAGGCCAGACGCAGATTCGGGCTGTAGTCGCGCTCCGTGAACTGCGACGAAGCCGCCGGCAGTCCTTCCTCGGGGCGCATCAGGTACGCCGTGATCTCCGAGCCGGTGCCCCTGAGGGGCGGCAGCAGCGCGGCGCGCGGCGCGGCGTTGTCGGCCGGCGCGGGGCCGGCGGTGATGGCCGTGCCGGTCGTGCCGGCCGGGAGCGCGTAGATGTTGTAGTTGTCGTCCTCGTAGACCGAGAACGCGAGCTCGCCGGTGCGCGCGGCAACCGTGAGCGCGGGAGACATGTCGGTGATGCCGGCCACGCCGCTGTCGACCGCGGTCACGCGCGAGAGCTGTCCGCCCGGCACGGTGATGCGGTAGACGTCGGGGATCCCTTCCGGATTGGCGATGAAGTAGATCGACTGGCCGTCGGGTGCAAAGTGCGGATTGATGTGCAGCGCGCCGGGGAAGGCCTCGATCTCGCGGATCGTGCCGGAGCTCACCTCGATGGTGGCCAGGCGCATCTTCATCATCTGCAACTGCTCGAGCACCGTGTTGCGGCCGCGGTCCGTGGCGAAGACGATCGTGCGGCCGTCCGGCGACCACTGCGGCTGCAGGTCGGCGTACTTGTCGCCGGTCAGGCGGCGGACATCCTTCGACTCCACGTCGTACACGAACAAGTCGCTCACCCCGGTGGTCTGTCCCGACAGGGCGATGCTGCGGCCGTCCGGCGACCAGGCCACGTTCCCGATCGACTCGAGGCCCGCCACCTTGACGTGCTCCGTGGCGCGCGACTCGACGTCGACGAAGGAGAGGTAGTTGTCGCCGCGCGAGAAGGTGATGAAGGCGATGCGGCGGCTGTCGGGCGACCACGCGCCGGCCGACTCGATGAAGCGCAGCGACTCGAAGTGGGAGTCGCGGTCGGACGACACGAGCTTGCGGATCACTTTGCCCGTCTTCGCATCGGCCAGGAAGAGGTCGATGGAGAAGAGCTCGCGCGCGGAGAGGAAGGCGATGAAGCGGCCGTCGGGGCTGAGGGCCGGGCCGACGTTCAGCTCGGTCATGCCGCGGCGACGGCGGCGGCGACGGCGCTCGGCGTCATTGGCCGCGGGGGTGGTGGGCGGCGGATCGGGCTTCTTGCCGATGAGCGGCGTGCCGAGCTCCATCGTGCGCGCCGTGGTGATCGGCGAGTAGAGCTCGCGCGATGCCTCGGCCCAGTCGGCGAAGAGCTGCCGGTGCGAGATGCCCAGCGCGCGCTCGACCGCATCCTCGGGACCGACGACGCCCGCGGCCATGAAGTAGCGCACCACCGCCTCGTCGCCGAAGCGCGCGCCGATGTAGGCCATCAGCGCCTGGCCGTAGCGGTAGGGGAAGTAGCGCGAGTCGCGGGTGAGCTCGCGCAGGTTGGGCATGCGGTCGTGGAGCGTGGCGTCGCGGATCCACATCGCGGTGAGCGGATCGACGCGCCCTTTCGAGAAGTACTCCGCCATCCCTTCGATGATCCACAGCGGCAGCGCTTCCAGCGCGAAGCGGCGCCGCTGCTGGTTCGAGTTCGCGGCGATGTCGTACTGGAACACGTGCACCATCTCGTGGCCGAGAACGTGGTCGTTCTGCTGGTAATCGCCGGTCAGCGGCAGGACCACGCGGTTCATGAAGGCGTCGGTGAAGCCGCCCGTGCCCTCGCCGAGGATCCCGCCCGTGGTGGTCGTCTGATGGAAGTCCGCCGGGTTCGCGTAGAGGACGATCGGCTTCTTCTTGAACGAGTGATTGAACACGCGCGAGAGGCGCGCGTACCACCGTTCCGACATGCGCGCCACGTCGTGAACGACGTCTGCTTCCTCATCGTAGTAATAGATGTCGAAGTGTTCGGTCTGGAGGACCTTGAAGTCGAAGGCCTCCCACTGGACCTTGTTCCGGCCGAAATACTGAGCCTGGGCGATGGGGGAGAGGAGAGTGAGGACGAACGAGACCAACAGCCAGCGTACAGCGACTCGCATAGACACCTCGGCTTTAGATGAACACGAACGCGGCTCGGCTGCAAGCGGCGCGCCGTCCCTCGGACGGGGTGTTGTCAGCTATGCAACATCTTGTAGGCGTGTCCCCAGGACCCTGTCCGCATTCCGTGCAGGACCCAGATGAGACACATCGGCTCGAGGTAGCGCGCTCCCTCGATTCCGCCGATGTCGATCACTCCCCAGCCGAAATGCGCGCAGATCTGGCCGACGATCTTCTTCGCGTCCTCGTCGTTGCCGCAGAGGAACATGTCCGGCGGGCCGCCCGGCAACTGCGGGTTGACCATGAGGGCGTTGCCGACCGTGTTGAATGCCTTGACCACGCGCGCCTTCGGCAGGAGACGCTGGATGACCTCGCCAAGGGAATCTGTGTGTCCTAAAGAGAGCACCGGCTTTCCCGTGCTGAAGTCGAGGGGGTTGGTGGTGTCGATGACCACCTTGCCGTCGAAAGCATCGAGGCCGGCCAGGCGGATGGCGTCCTCGGTGGCGACGCCGAGGGTGGCCAGGACGAGCACGTCGCCGAAGCGCGCCACCTCGGCGAAGGTGCCGGTGGAGACATGCGCCCGCCCCTCGGCCCACTCGCTCAGCTTCCCCGGATCGCGCGAGCCGATCTTCACGTCGTGGCCGAGGCCGGCGAAGCCAATGGCGAGCGCGCGGCCGACGTCGCCGGAACCGAGGATGCCGATGCGAACAGGTTGCATGGGGGGAGTGTACCCCGCAGTCCAGACCTTACACTTCTCCTCATGCGCAAAGCCGTCCTGCTCCTTCTCCTCGCCGCCCTTCCCGCCCTCGCCGAGGTCATCGTCCCGCAGACCGGGGCCCCGCGAATCTGGATTCCCGTCGCCGGCCACGCGCAGGGCGCCAACGGCACCTTCTTCCGCAGCGAGATCAGCGTGACCAACCTGCGCAGCGTCACGCAGCGCGTGCGGGTCTACTGGCTGCCGCAGGGCGCGAGCGGCGCGACAACGCCGCTGCAGACCTACGACGTCCCGGCCGGCCGCGGCTTCTCCTCGGACGATTTCGTCGATCGCCTCCTGCAGCAGACCGGCCTCGGCGGCATCGAGATCGTCGGCGTGACGAATACGGGCGCGGTCGATCCGCAGGCCGTGCTGCACGTGACCTCGCGCATCTGGACGCCGCAACCCAACGTCGGCGACACCCCCAGCGAAGGGACGATGTCGCAGACGTTCCCGGCCGTGGTGGTCGGCGCGTCGCAGGCGGCCGACGTGAAGGAGATTTACGGCATGCGCCGCGGGACGCAGTACCGCCTCAACGTCGGCGTGCTGAACCCCGCGGCCACGGCGCAGCGCTTCCGCATCGTCGTCACCATCGAAGGTCCCGGCGGCGTGAACACGGAAACGGTGGAGCTCGACGTGCCGTCGCGCGCCATCCAGCAGATCCTCATCCCCGGCGTCTCCACCGGCGTGGCGTTCGTCCGCGTGGAAGACCTCGGTGGCGGTGCGGGCGACTGGCAGACCTGGGCGTCCTCGGTCGACAACCTGTCGGGCGACGCGTGGTCGCAAATGGGCTTCGCCAGGCCGTAATCAAACGTAGGGCGGGCTTCAGCCCGCCTCCCCCGTGGGTGGGGGAAACGCCCGGGAAACACCCCCTCCCCCGCCGGGGAGGCGGGCTGAAGCCCGCCCTACGTTTGCGTTGCGGGTCTTCCTCTTGCTATGAGATACCTCCCCCTCGCCGTACTGCTCCTGTCCGCCTCGCTGTTCGCCCAGACCACCAACGAAGTCGTGATCCCCCGCGCGGCCGCGCCGCGCCTGATCCTGCCCGTGGCCGGCAATACCGCCGGCGGGAACGGCACGTTCTTCCGCAGCGACATCAGCATCATCAACCTGCGCAACGCCACGCAGCGCATTCAGATCTTCTGGTTCCCCCTCGGCGCACAGGGCAGCGCGACGCCGATCACCACGCTCACCCTCCCGCCGCAGCAGGGAACGTTGTCCGACTCGGGGGACTTCGTCGGCGAATTCCTCCAGACCACGGGACTCGGCGGCATCGAGTTCGTCGGCGTGACCGAGCAGGGCGTCTTCGACCCCGCGGCGCAGCTGCACGTGACCTCGCGCATCTGGACGCCACGTCCCGACGGCGCGCCCGGCACGATGTCGCAGACGCTGCCCGTCATCGTCGCCGGCCAGACCGACACCGCGGACGTCAAAGCCGTGTTCGGCCTCCGCCGCGGCTCGCAGTACCGCCTGAACGTCGGCGTGATGAATCCCTCCAACACCACGCAGCGCTTCCGCTTCACCATCGCCGCCGCCGGCCTCGTGACCGACACGTTCGAGATCGACGTCCCGCCGCGCTCGATCCGGCAGGAGCTCGCCCCCGGCACGTCCGCCGGCTACGTGCAGGTGCTGATCGAGGACATCGGCGGCGGCGCGGGCGAATGGCAGGGGTGGGCCTCGTCGGTGGACAACCAGTCCGGCGACGCGTGGTCGCAGATCGCCGTCGGAGGCTGAGGCTACAATCGCCCCGTGTCCGTCATCTTCTTCACCGGCTTCCCCGGATTCCTGGGGTCGGAACTGCTGCCGCGCGTGGTGCTGCGCACCGATCACGACGCGCTCTGCCTCGTGCAGCCGAAGTTCCGCGCCCTGGCCGAGGAGCGGGCAGCGCAACTGGTGAAGACGCATCCCGCGCTGGCGAACCGCATTCACCTCGTGGAGGGGGACCTCACGGAGCCACTCGACCATGTGGCCGCGGAGGACGTGCGCGAGATCTACCACCTCGCCGCCATCTACGACCTGGCCGTGGCGCGCGACGTGGCAATGCGCGTCAACGTCACCGGCACGCGGCGCGTGCTCGACCTCGCCGAGCGCGCCCCGCGGCTGGAGCGGCTGCACTACGTCAGCACGTGCTATGTCAGCGGACGCTATCCCGGCGTCTTCACCGAGGAGGATCTCGAAAAGGGGCAGAGCTTCAACAACTACTACGAGGAGACGAAGCAGCTCGCGGAAGTGGACGTGCGCAAGCGCATGCCCCACCTCCCGATCACCGTCTACCGCCCCTCGGTCACCGTCGGCGACAGCGTCACCGGCGCCACGCAGAAGTTCGACGGCCCGTACTTTGTGATGCAGTGGCTGCTGCGCCAGCCGCGCCTGGCCGTGCTGCCGGTGGTCGGGAGGCCGTCGCAGTACACGTTCAACGTCGTGCCGCGCGACTTCGTCATCCAGGCCATGACGTACCTCAGCGGCCTGACCACGAACGCGGGGCGGACCTACGCGCTGGCCGACCCGCACCCGCTCACCGTCGACGAGACCATCGACACCATCGCCGCCGCCACGAACCGCACCGTGCTGCGCGTCCCGATGACGAAGGGGCTGGCCAAAGGGGCGCTGCAATACGTGCCCGGCGTCTACCGCCTGATGCGCATCCCGCCCGCCGCCGTCGACTACTTCGTGCACCCGGCCACGTACGACACCACCAACGCCACGACCGACCTCGCCGCTGCCGGCATCGTCGCCCCGCGCCTGCGCGACTACGCGCCGAAGCTCGTAGAGTTCGCCCGCGCCCACCCCGAGATCGGCTCCGCCGCGATGGTGTAGTGAGTGGACCGCCGGCGTCCTCGCCGGCTGTCTGTGCGGGCGTCTCGCCCGCACCGTGGCGGCGGGACGCCGCCACGGACAGCCGGCGGGACGCCGGCGGTCCCAAGCCGTATATTGATCCCATGACTCCACTCGACAGGATCATCGACGCGGCGAAGAAGTTCGACCGGGCGGGGGCCATGGCGGCGGCGCGCGACCTGGCAAGCGCCATCCGGGCCGTGGGGGCCGCCTGCGCGCCGGAGACGTCGCGCTCCGCCGTCAAGCGCCTTCGTGACGCCCGCTATCACGACGCGGCGCTGCTCGTCGCCGACGCCGTCTTCGAGAGCGGGGTCGACGACTCGCGCCTGCGCGTGCTCTACGCCCAGTCGCTCATCGACTCCGGCTACCTCGCCGCGGCGAAGCCGCTCCTGGAGACGATCGCTCCCGGCGACCCCGCCTACCCCGAGGCCCGCGGCTCCCTGGGCCGCGTCTACAAGCAGCTCTACGTCAACGGCGGCGGCGATCCGAAGCTGCGCCAGCATTACTTCGACCAGGCCTTCAACGCCTACTACGAGCACTACGAGGCCACCGGCAGCGCGTGGCACGGCATCAACACCGTGGCCCTGGTCCAGCTCGCGCGCCGGCGCGACCTCGACTGCCCCGACATCCCGCTCCTGGCGCGGACGCTCCTCGAGCGGCTGCGCGGCTCCGCCGACACCTGGGACCTGGCCACCGCCGGCGAGGCCGCCGTGGCCACCGGCGACTACGCGCAGGCCAAGGCTCTCTACTCCGCCTTCGCCGCGCGGCCCGACATCTCCGCCTTCGCCCTCGGCAGTGCGCTGCGCCAGTTGCAGGAAGTGTGGGGCCTCACCGACGACGAAGAGCCGGGCGCCTCGCTGCTGCCGCTGCTGCGCGTGGCCACGCTGGACCGCAGCGGCGGCGAAGTCGAGCTGAAACCCGGCAACGTCAAGAAGGAGCTGGTCCGCGTGCAGGACGACCACCTGCAGGCCACCTTCGGCGACGAGCGCGCCGTCCCCTTCGGCTGGTATCGCCGGGGACTGGAGTGCTGCTTCTCCGTCTGCCGCATCGAGGACGACTACGACCGCCCCGCCGGCACGGGCTTCGTCGTGCGCGGCGGCGACTTCCGCCCCGACCTCGGCGACCGCCGCTGCATCCTCACCAACGACCACGTGGTCAGCGAATTCGACCCGAAGGCCATCCCGCCGGAGAAGGCGTACGCGCGCTTCCACGCGCTCGACGGGACGCCGCGCGTGACCATCGACGAAGTGCTGTGGCGGAGCGGGCGCTCGGAGCTCGACGCCGCCCTGCTCAGCGTCGTCGACGACCAGTTGCCCGACGTGAAGACCTTCGGGTTCGCCAAGGGGCCCCTCGACCGCTCCACCGAGCAGAAGATCTTCGTCATCGGCCACCCCCAGGGCGGCGCGCTCTCGATCTCGCTCTACGACAACATCCTGCTCGACTGCAACGACACCTTCGTCCACTACCGCTCGCCGACGCTGCCGGGCAGCTCGGGCAGTCCCGTGTTCAACAACGACTGGGAGCTGGTCGCGCTGCACCACGCCGGGCATCAACAGACGCGGAGGCTGGACGGCTCGGGGACGTACGAGGCCAACGAGGGGATCCAGATGGAGAAGATCCGCGCCACGGCCAGGGGCTGAAACGAAAAATGGCCCCTTTCCCGCCCACACGGGAAAGGGGCCGGTGCTGCATGGGGGGGCCTGCGAGCCCGTTAGCGTTTTGCGGCCACCAGCACGCCGCCTTTCGGCGCGGCCGGGGCGAGGGACGCGATCAGCTTCGCGTCGTGACCGTAGATGTCGTCGTAGAAGTGGACGGCGCCGTTCGGCTGCGCCACCACGGTGTGGTACTGGATCGTGACGGTGATCGGCTCATTGAGCTTGACGTAGACGTCGTCGCGCTTGCCGGTCATCGTGGCGCGGATCTTCTCCTCGTTCCACTCCGGCTTCTCGCGCAGCACCCACTCGGCCAGCGCCACCGGGTCTTCGACGCGCACGCAGCCGTGGCTGAAGTCGCGGCGGGTGCGGGCGAAGAGCGCCTGCTGCGGGGTCGAGTGCAGGTAGACGTTGTTTTCGTTCGGGAAGAGGAACTTCACCAGGCCGAGGGCGTTCGAGGTGCCGGGCTTCTGGCGGACGTGCAGCGAGCCGTTGCGCACGCGGCGCACGTTCTCGTCCGTGATGCTCTGCACGCGCCCCGCGCTGTCGACGATCTGGTAGTTGTGCTTCGCCGCGTACGAGGCCGAGAGCTTCGGCGCGATCTCGTGGCGCTGGATGCTCGGCGGCACGCTCCAGTAGGGGCGGAACACGACGTGTTTGAGGTCGCCGTCGAAGACCGGGGTCTTGTGGCCGGCGGCCTTGCCGACGACGACGCGCATCTCCAGCTCGGTCTCACCGACCGCACGCAGCTTGAACTCCGGGATGTTCACGATGATGGCCGGGCCGTTCACGGCCGGCGTCCAGCGCAGGCGCTCCAGGGCGATCTCGATCTGCGTCACGCGCTGCGAGGCCGGGGTGTTGAGCTGCTTGAAGGTGCCGGTGGCGATGATGCCGTCGGGCTCGAGGCCGTGGCGCGACTGGAAGTGCTTCACGGCGTCGACGATGGCGCCCTCGTACTTCGTCCCTTCGACCTTCGCGTCGGCGGCGAGGTCGCCGTAGAGGCGGAGCTTCGCCGCGAGCCGCGGCAGCGCGGCGTAGTCGTCGCCCGCCTTGAGCCTGGTCACGGCCGGCAGGGTCTCGGTGTCGGCCGCGGCGATGCGGCGGTAGGTGGCCAGCGCGGCCACGAGGCGGCGGTAGTCGGCCGTCTGCGGCTCGATGGACGAGACGACGGCAACGGCGTCGCCGGTGGCGGCGCGGTGGACGACTTCGGGATAGTAGAGGTTGTCCTCGCGGGTGCGGTTGATGCGGCCCGAGCGGAGGTCTTTGGCGTAGCGCACCAGCGTGGCCGTCATGGCGTAGTCGAAGCGCGCCTGGGCGGCCTCGGTGGTGAGGTCGCTGACGCGCGCCTGCCACTGGCCGGCACCATAATCGGTGGAGCGGAGGCCCTTCGTCTCAGCGGACTCGAAGAGGGCGATCAGGGCGGCGGCCTGCGCCGTCGGGCGGCCGTTGCGCGTCCAGGCCAGGCGGTAGCCGGCCGGGCCGTAGAAGTTGCGGACGTCGACGCTCGTGTCGGAGGCAACGAGCGTCTGCAGGGCGCGGGCGCCCGCCGTGGCCGGCGCGACGTCGACCGTCTGCGCGAAGAGGTTGACCGAGGTCAGAACTGCAATCAGGAGGACCGTGGACCGTTTCATGACTCTCAAGATGGAGAGTCACTGCGGCAAAAGTGTGGCGGGATGAGAGAGAGATTATGGGGACTGTGTACGGGACGTGACGGGAGTCACGAAAAGCGGTTGCTGGGTTGCTGGTTGCTGGTTCGTGGCGCTGCCTGGGTTCCAGGCGCTGCAGCGCCACGAACCAGCAACACAGCAACCAGCAACTACGCGCAGCGCAGCTCCACCACCGTGATCTCCCCACCCACCGCCAGCCGCGACGGCGGGCCCCAGTACCCCGTCCCCCGGTTCACGTACAGCCACGTCCGGCCGACGCGGTGCAGGCCCTTGGCGATCGGCTGGAACTTGTGGATGACCAGGTTGAAGGGGAAGAACTGTCCGCCGTGGGTGTGGCCGGAGAGCTGGAGATGGGCGCCGAGGCGGCTCGCGGCCTCGGCGGTCTGCGGGCGGTGGGAGAGCAGCACTTTCACCGCCTCGGCCGGGGCGCCGGCGAGGGCGCGGTCGGGGTCCTGCCGGTGCGTGTCGCGGCCGACCGGGTCGGTCACGCCGGCGATCACCAGTTTCCCGTCGCGCAGCACCCGGTGCTCGTTCTTCAGGAAATCGAGCCCGAGGGACTGCAGGAGGGGGATCCACTCGCTGGCGCGCCAGTAATACTCGTGGTTGCCGGTAACGTAGAAGACGCCGTCGCGCGGGCGGAGGCCGCGCATCGGCTGCACCTCGTCGCGCAGGTCGTCCGCGTAGCCGTCCACCAGGTCGCCGGTGATCACCACTGCGTCCGGCCGCAGGGCGTTGGTCCGCTCGACGAGCGACTCCACGAAGGCGCGGCGGATGGTCGGGCCGACGTGGACGTCGCTCCACTGGACGATGCGGTAGCCATCCAGCTCCGCCGGGAGGTGCTCGACCGGGACGGTCACGTTACGGACGCGCGGACAGCGCGCCTGCCAGACCCCCACCAGCGTCAGCGCCCCCGCGGCGCCGAGGATGGCCAGGCTGAGCGTGCGCGGGTCGAGCAGCGGCCAGGCCGGCATCGCCAGCCGGGCCAGCGTGTACGCGCCGCGGAACAGGTCGCCGAGGAGCACCAGCACGAGCAGCGTCGAGAAGAGCGCCAGGATGGCGTAGCCGCTCCAGTGCGCCGAGGAGCGGCGGCCCGAGAACAGCGGCAGCGCGGGCACGGCCGCGAGCGCCAGGAGCAGCGTCCAGGCGACGGCCGGGGCCACTCCCGCCGCCGCGGCGCCCGCCAGCAGCGGGCGGCCGGCGTACGCGAACAGCGACAGCCAGATCCCACCCAGAAGGACCATTCGGGTTTGAGAGGCAAGGGCGAGCGCGCGAATCCGCGGTTTCTTCATGTGTCCGCTCGAAACACACCGTGATGCAGCGCACATTTCGTGACAGCGGTGGCGGCGCCGGGTATCTTCGGTGACCGCAGGTTCGGTCCACACCCCTGCCCAGAGAGAAAATCCGATGATCCGTCGTGTACTTCGTCTATTCGTCTGCGCGCTTGCGCTCGCCGTTCCCCTCCACGCCGCCACGTATCTCGTCCCGCCCGACGCGGAGATGGTCCAGCGCGCCGACGACATCGTCGTCGCCACCGCCATCGGCTCCCGCGTCGAGCTCGACGAGCGCGGCGCCATCGTCACCCGCACCGTCCTCCGCGTGGAGCGCACGCTGAAGGGGGAGCGCCTCTGCGGCGACCATCTCACCGTCACCGAGCAGGGCGGCGTGCTGGAGGGGAAGGCGCGGCTCGTCGGCGGCGCGCCCGCGTATCAGCCGGGGCAGCAGTACCTCGTCTTCACCGAGACGAACGCCACGCTCGAGGCCTCCACGTTCGGCATGGCCCTCGGGCAGTTTTCCCTCGTCGAGGTCGCCGGCCAGACCATCGCCGTCCGCGGCGACGTGTCCGGCTTCGACCGCAACTTCGAGCCGCACGACGAGCGCCCGCGCCTCGCGCCGCAATTTGAAACTTACATCCGCGACGTCGTCGCGCAGCGTCCCGCGAAGGCCGATTACTTCACCGAGGTGCAGCTCGACGCCGCGAAGATCGCCACGCATGCCGGCGGTTTCTCGCGCGGGTCGTATCTCCTCGACGGCAACTTCCGGTGGCAGGGCGCGCCGGGCGCGAACTTCGTCATCAGCGCGCCGGATCCGCTCAACCCGGCGCCGGCCGGCGGCGTGGATTCCGTCGCCATCGGCGTCGCGGAGTGGAACGCCACCGCCTCCGACATCTCGTACGAGGTCGGCGGCGCCGACAACACCGCGGTCAAGGGCCTGACCGAGGACGACGGCAAACACTCGGTGCTCTTCGGCGATCCAAACAACGAGACGCAGGGAGCGCTGGCGGTCGGCGGCGCGTTCGGCGACATCCAGTACAACCTGGAGGGGGAGACGTTCATCCGCATCATCGAGGCGGACATCGTCGTCGCCAAGGGGCTGAACTTCTGTGTGGCCTCGGTGATGACGCACGAGATGGGGCACACCCTCGGCATCCGTCACTCCAACGAGGCGCCGAGCGGCAAGGCCTGCGGCACGACCGCCGACTGCACCGGCTCGGCCATCATGACCGCGGTCCTGAATCCCGCGCTCTGCTCCCGCAACGGCTCGCTGCTGGGGTGGGACGGCGACGCCGCGGCTACGGTCTACGGCGCCGGTCCGGCCTGCGTGCCGCCGGCCATCACCACCGGCCCGCAGAGCAAGTCCATCGCCCTCGGCACCTCCACCACGCTCTCCGTCGTCGCCGCCGGCAGCGCGCCGCTGACGTACGCCTGGTTCGAGGGCGCCGTGGGGGACACGTCGAAGCCGGTCGGCACCAATGCCGCCACGATCAGCGTCACGCCGACGGAGACGACGACCTACTGGGTGCGCGTCACGAACGCGTGCAGCACGCAGCAGGCGGTCAGCTCCGCGGCCACGATCACCGTGACCTGCGTCGCGCCGTCGATCTCGACCCCTCCGGGAAGCGTCAACATCACCGAGGGGAACCAGGTCACGCTGCAGGTCGTCGCGGCCGGCAGCGGTCTCTCGTACCAGTGGTACCTCGGGCCGAGCGGCGACGTGCGTCAGCCGATCGGCCAGAGCTCGCCGAACCTTTCCGTCTCGCCGGTGATCACCACGCAGTACTGGGTGCGCGTGAGCGGTGTGTGCGGCACGCCGGTCGACAGCCCCACCGTGACGGTCAACGTCACGCCGTGCGCGGACCTCGAGATCCAGGCGCCCACCGCGACGCCGAACCCCGGCATCGGCAACTTCCGCCTGAACGTCAACGCCTTCAGCAGCTCCGCGCCGCTGCAGTTCCAGTGGTTCCGCGGCGGTACGCCCGGCGCCGGCGGCACGCTGGTCGGCTCCTCGCAGGCCATCAACGTCACCGTCACCGCGGTGACGAGCTACTGGGCGCGCGTGACGAACGGCTGCGGACGCACCGCGTTCTCGACCCTCGTCACCGTCGCTCCCTGCACGCTTCCCACGATCGACACGCAGCCGTCCGACGTCACGATCCCCTCGGGGACCAGCGCCAGCCTGAGCATCGGCGTCGGCAGCGGGATCAGCGTGAAGTGGTATCGCGGCCTCGTCGGCGACCGCTCGGCGGAAGTGGGCAACACCGCCGCGGTGAGCGCCGGTCCGCTGACGGAGACGACGCAGTTCTGGGCCGAGGTCACGAACACGTGCGGCTCGATCGCGTCGCGCCAGGTCACGGTGACGGTGGAGCAGGCCACGACGAACCTCTTCATGCTCGGCGGCCGCTTCAACGTGCAGGTGCGCTATCGCAACCAGTTCGCGAATCCGCCGTCCGAGGGGCTGCTCACCGGACGCTCGCTGCAGGCGTCGTCGCTCAGCGACACGGCCATCTTCTGGTTCGACAGCCCGCTGGTCGTCGAGCTGATGGTGCGCGTCTCCGACGCGCGTCCGTTCGACAACGCCTTCCACGTCTACTTCGGCGGCCTGAGCGACGTGGAGTTCTTCATCACTGTCACGGACAAGCAGACGGGCAAGTCGGTCGAGTACCACAAGAAGGCGAACGAGCTGGTGGGGCAGACCGACCGCAAGTCGTTCCCCGCGGAGCCTGCGGTCACGCCCGCTTCCGGCGCCGTGCGGATGCTCGCGGCCGCCGACACCTCCACACTGCGCATGCTCGGCCGCTACGATGTGCGCGTCCGCTACCGCAATCAGTTCGCGAATCCGGTCGGCGAGGGCTATCTCCTCGGCCGCTCGATCGCGGTCGGCGAGACGACCGACACGGCCGTCTTCTATTTCGAGAACCCGGAGTCGGTGGAGTGGATGGTGCGCTTCTCCGACGTCCGCCCGTTCGCCGAGCGCGTCGACTTCTTCCACGGCGGCCTCAGCGACGTCGAGTTCGTGGTGGAAGTGACGGACACGAAGACCGGCACGCGGAAGGAGTATCCGGTGAAGCCGTTCAGCCTGGCGGGAGGGGTGGATCGGCAGTCGTTCAGGCCGTAGAGGTTGTTGCTGGTTGCTGTGTTGCTGGTTCATTGCGCTGCATGGCCTGAAACCGAGGCATCGCAACGAACCAACAACCAGCAACTCCTCCGAGTCCGTACGCGTCTTGCACTCTTTCCCCCGGAAAGGAGGCAGACGCACATGTGGAGACCACGAGATCGCGAGCGGTTCATCGGTGGCTACGATCCGGAGCACGAGATGCCCGATCCGGACCGTGGCGCTGGTGACCGCTGGCAGTCCGATGCATACCGTCGCGCGTCGCGCGACTCGCGCTTCGCGTACCGCATGAATCCCGATCGCTTCGAGAATCGCTTCGAAGGGCGCGATCCGCGCGACTACGACTATCGCTGGAGCCGCGACGCGCGCGACCTCGACCGCGACGGCTATCGCGGCGGGATGAGCGAAGGAAATTACGGCGGAGGTGGCTATTACGGCGGAGGCGGCTACGGCTTCGGACCCGACCGCGGCTGGGACCGCGGCGGCTACGGTGGCGGGTACGATCGCGGCTTTGACCGTGGGTACGACCGCGGCTACGACCGCAACTTCGATCGCGGCCCGCACTTCGACCGCGACCGCATCTACGGCTCCGACCGCGGCTGGGACTACGGACGCGAGCACGACCGGGACCGCTGGCGCGACGACCGCGAGGGGTGGGACCGCGACCGCTGGGATCGCGACCGCTGGGATCGCGACCGCGACCGCTGGCGGCGGTAACCGCTTCGTCACGAAACCACCGCGTGCCGCCGGCATCGAATATTCGCCGGGCATCCGGCCGTTTTCCGATGTAGGGCGGGCTTCAGCCGTCCAGGAGGCACGCGGTGGCTCAATCCAACAATAGACTTTTCCCACTCATCCTCGTTTTCCTCTTCGGCTGCATGCAATCGCAGTCCACGCCGGTAGCCGCCGCTGCCGCGAACAAGCCCAAGGTCAAGGGAGGATCGATGTCGCAGTACGCCAAACCGTCCGAGGCGGAGTTGAAGAAGAAGCTCACGCCCATCCAGTACGAAGTCACGCAGAACGACGGCACCGAGCCGGCCTTCCGCAACGAGTACTGGGATAACCACAAGCCCGGCATCTACGTCGACGTGGTCAGCGGCGAGCCGCTCTTCTCGTCGCTCGACAAGTTCGACTCGGGGACCGGCTGGCCGTCGTTCACGCGCCCGCTCGAGCCGAAGAACATCAAGACGAAGACGGACCGCAAGTTCTTCATGTCCCGCACGGAAGTCCGCTCCGCGAACGCCGACTCGCACCTCGGCCACGTGTTCGAGGACGGCCCGAAGCCGACCGGCCTGCGCTACTGCATGAACTCCGCGTCGCTGCGCTTCATCCCCGCCGAGCGCCTGGAAGCGGAGGGTTACGGCGAGTACAAGAAGCTCTTCGACAAGAGCGCCGCGAAAGCCGAGACGGCCACGCTGGCCGGCGGCTGCTTCTGGGGCGTGGAGGAGCTGCTCCGCAAGCTGCCCGGCGTCCTCGACACGGAAGTCGGCTACACCGGCGGCAAAGTGGCCAACGCCACGTACCAGAACCACGAGGGGCACGCCGAGGCGATCGAGATCAAGTACGACCCGTCGCGCATCTCGTATGAAGACCTCCTCGAGTTCTTCTTCAAGATCCACGACCCGACGACCCTCAACCGCCAGGGCAACGACATCGGCACCTCCTACCGCTCCGCGATCTTCGTCCACAACGACCAGCAGCGCCAGATCGCCGAGCGCATGAAGGCCAAGGTGGACAAGTCCGGCGCCTGGAAACGCCCCGTCGTCACCGAGATCGTCCCCGCCCAGAAGTTCTGGACCGCCGAGGCCTACCACCAGGACTACCTGCAGAAAAACCCCGGCGGCTACACCTGCCACTACGAGCGCAAAGTCAGCTTCGACTGAGGAAACAACCGAAACGTAGGGCGGGCTTCAGCCCGCCTCTCCCGTGGGCGGGGGGAACGCTCCCCCGTGGGCGGGCTGAAGCCCGCCCTACGTTTTGTAGAGAATCGCTGCGTTGCGTGGGTGCCGAGGGATCATCGTTCGATGATCTCCGGACGAAGCGCCTATCGCAGGCACCTTCCGCACTACCAGAGCGACTTCCGCTCCTACTTCATCACCTTCATTACTAAAGCCCGCCTCGTCCTGCCGGACGCAGCGCGCGACATCATCCTGCGCCACGTCGTCGAGTGTCCGCTCTACTACCTGCACGAGGCCGTCGTGATGCCCGACCACGTGCACCTCGTCGCGACTCCCGACTGGGACCGTGACGGCTTCGGTATTCCGATTCGCGAGATTCTGCGCAAGATCAAAGGCGCGTCGTCGCGCGAGGCGAATCTTCTCCTCGGGCGTCGTGGTCCGCTGTGGCAGGCCGAGTCTTTCGATCACGAGTTGCGTCGCGATGAAAGTCTGGAGCAAAAGTGTGAATACGTTCGCCAGAACCCTGTGCGTAAAGGGCTGGTCACGCGGCCCGAGGAGTACCCGTGGCACTGGAGCCGAACGCGCCAGACGTCCACGGGGGAGGCGGGCTGAAGCCCGCCCTACGTTTGAACTCTGGCGCTGAACGCGCTGAACGTAGGACGGGCTTCAGCCCGTCGCTCCCGTGGGTGGGGGCAGCTTGGCCAAAACGGCGCCCCCCACCCACGGGGGAGGCGGGCTGAAGCCCGCCCTACGTTTGACTCTGGCGCTGAACGCGCTGAACGTAGGACGGGCTTCAGCCCGTCGCTCCCGTGGGTGGGGGGGCAGCTTGGCCAAAACGGCGTCCCCCACCCACGGGGGAGGCGGGCTGAAGCCCGCCCTGCGTTTGGACTCTGGCGCTGAACGCGCTGAACGTAGGACGGGCTTCAGCCCGTCGCTCCGTGGGTGGGTGGCAGCTTGGCCAAACGGCACCGCCCACCCACGGGGGAGGCGGGCTGAAGCCCGCCCTACGTTTGGACTCTGGCGCTGAACGCGCTGAACGTAGGACGGGCTTCAGCCCGTCGCTCCCGTGGGTGGGGGCAGCTTGGCCAAAACGGCGCCTCCCACCCACGGGGGAGGCGGGCTGAAGCCCGCCCTACGTTTGTCACCTTTTTGGGAGGGCGGCGACGATGCGCAGGGGGCCGCCGGACCCTTTGGCGATCTTCATCGGCAATGCGATGACGAAGGCGCCTCGTGCGGGGAGGTGCTCGAGGTTGGCCACGTTTTCGAAGCCGGGGAGGTTGGCGCCGTTGGCGATCTGGTGGACGATGAAGTCTTTGGACTGGCCGTAGTCGATGCTGGCGGTGTCGACGCCCAGGGCGGCCACGCGGCGCTGCTCGACGAGCAGGCGCGCGGCGTCGGCGCCGTACGAGGGGAAGTGGAGGTTGTCGGTGGCGCCGGGGGTGTCGTCGCCGAAGTAGGCTTTGCGGTCGGGCCAGCGTGCGCCCCAGCCGGTGCGCAGGAGGACGATGGTGCCGGGCTCGATCGTGCCGTGGCGCGACTCCCACGCCCGCACGTCCTCGGCGGTCAGGCGGTAGTCGGCATTCGCCGCGGCGCGGTCGGCGACGTCGATCACGACAGCCGGCGCGAGGAGCTGTTCGAGCGGGATCTCGTCCGCGGTGCGCTTGCCGGCGGCGAAGTGGATCGGCGCGTCGAGGTGCGTGCCGCCGTGCTCGGGCGTGCAGATCGCGTTCGAGGCGTAGAACCAGCCGCCCGGCGTCGGGCCGTACGCGAGCTGTTTCAGCTCGAACGACGACGGCGAGGTCGGCCAGTAGAGCGTCTTCTCGTCGAACGCCCAGGTGAGATCCACGAGCCGCGCGTTGCGCACAGGGTTCGTCGTGGTGGTGCAGGCGCAGAGGAACAGCGCGAGAGCGGCGATCGGTCTCATGCGCGGATCGTAACGTCATCCTCCGGGAGTTTCCTCGCGAATCTTCACGAACAGTACCGTGAGGACGAGCAGCAGCGTGACGACGTTCGCGGCGATGACCACGAAGTCCTTGCGCAGGAAGCCGTAGACGATCCAGCCGGCCACGCCGGAGGAGAAGAGGGCGAGGTACGACCAGGAGAAGTCCTCCGCCGCGCGCGTGCGCCAGGTGCGCACGACCTGCGGCAGCCAGGCCGCGGTGGTGCCGATGGCGGAGAGGGAGCCGATGACCGTGATCCAGGTTTTCACGCGCGGAACAGGAGCAGGTCGCGGGCCAGTGTGACGTCCATCGCGGGTAGGGTTTCGAGACGTTCCCGCTCGCGCGTGCGCAGCCCGCGGTACGACGACGCCATGACGTCGTGCATGGCCTCGCCATCGAGCCGGGTGACGTGCCGGAGCGTCTCCCGTCTTTCGAGCGTGAAGAGCGGCGCGAACGTGGCGATGGTGCGCTCCACGCGGTCGCGCTCGACGCCCTCGCCGAGGACCGCGGCGCGGAGCTCGATCAGATCGTCGGCGCCGGGGAGGACGACCAGCAGCGCGCCGCCGGGCGCGAGCACGCGGCGGAACTCCTCCGGGTTCATGCGCGCGGTGATGGAGGTGACGGCGGCGAAGGAGTGGTCCTCGAAGGGGAGGAAGCGGTCCGCGTTCGCCACCACCCAGCCGCATTGGCGATGGCGCTTCGCCGCCGCCTCGATGGCCGGCACGGAGATGTCGACGCCCCACGCCGCGACGCCGTACGCGCGGCGGAAGGCCTCCGTGTGATGCCCCTCGCCGCAGCCGGCGTCGAGGAGTGCGCCTTCCAGCGGCAAGGCACGCACGATGGCGTCGACGAGCGGCTGCACGTGTCCGGCGTCGATGAAGCGGCGCCGCGCCGCCACCGCTTCCGCCGTGTCGCCAGGGCTGTTCGACTTTTTGTCCTGCGGCTGGAGGAGGTTCACGTAGCCGCTGCGGGCCACGTCGAAGGAGTGGTGGTTGGCGCAGCGGTAGGTGCGGCTGTCGAGCGCGAGGGGGTGGCGGCAGTGGCGGACGGGGCAGAGGAGGGGCATAGGCTCACAGGCTCATAGGCTCATAGCAGTCTATGAGCCTGTGGGGCTGTGTGCCTACGGGGCAGCCGCAGCTGGCGCTGCGGCGATGGAGAGCGGCAGCTGGCGCTGCCGCACTCCGGAGTTACCGTAACTTCAATGCCGCGGCGGCGGCGAGAGCCATGAGCAGGGCGAGCAGGCCCCACTCGGAGACGGTCGGGATGCCGGCCACCTCGGCCACCGCCACGATGGCAGGGCCGGAGGTGTTGTTGGCCGGGTTCGGGTCGACCTCGGGGGTGTTGGTGACGGTGGCGGTGTTGGTCAGCGTGGCCGGCGTGCCCGGCGCCTGCACGATGAGCGTGATGGTGGCCGTGCCGCCGGCGGCGATCGTGCCGAGGGTGCACGTCACGGTCGACGTGCCGCTGCAGCTCCCCTGCGACGGCGTGGCCGAGGTGAAGGTCGTGCCGGCGGGGATCGTGTCCGTCACCACCACGTTCGACGCCGCCTGCGGGCCGGCGTTCGACACGACGATCGCGTAGGTGATCGGCGTGTTCGGACGCGCCGCGGTCGGGCCGGACTTGGTGATCGACACGTCGGCCACCGGGCCGTCGTCGTTCACGATCGTCCCCTGTCCCTGGTTGTCGACGATCGTGCCGCCGGTGGCGGTGGTGAGGTTGACGAAGAACGTCTCGTTGGGCTCGAAGGCGGTGTCGCCGATGACGTCGACGACGATCGTGCCGGTGAGCGAGCCGGCCGGGATGATCAGGTTGCCCGAGCTCGGGGTGAAGTCGGTGCCGGAGATCGCGGTGCCCGGCGCGGTGGTCCAGTTGATCGACACCGCATTCGCGCTCGGACCCGACAGCGTGACCGTGAACGTGAACGGTGTCGTGCCGGCGTTCCCCTCGTTCTGCGAGACGTCGTTGATGATGATGGTCGGCTGCGCCTCGTCGTCGACGATCGTGCCGAGGCCGGAGGGTGGCTCCGCAAACGTGGCGTTCACCGGATCGGAGAGGTTGACGAAGAACTGCTCGTTCGGCTCGAACAGCGTGTCGCCGACCACGTCCACCGTGATCGTGTTGGACGTCGTTCCCGGCGCGATGAGCAGCACGCCCGCTGCCGGCACGAAGTCGAGGCCGGTCGTGGCCGTGTCGGGCGTGGTCGTGTAGTTGACCGACACCGGCAAGGTGGTGGGATTCGACAGCGTGACGGTGAAGACGAACGGCGTGACGCCGGCGTTCCCCTCGCCCTGAGTGACGTCGTTGATGGTGATGCTCGGTTGCACGTCGTCGTTGAGGATCGTCCCGGTGGCCTGATTGTCGGGGAGCATGGCGCCGGTGGGATTGGAGAGGTTGAGGAAGAGCGTCTCGTCCGGCTCGAACAGCGTCTCGCCGACCACGGTCACGGAAATGGTGCCGCTCGTCGCACCGGCCGGGATGATCAGCGTTCCGGGGGCGGGCGCCACGTAGTCGGCGACGGGCGTGGCCGTGCCGGGGGTGACGGTGTAGTCGACCGAGACCGGGTTCTCGCTCGGATTGGAGAGCTGCACGACGAAGCTGAGCGGATTCGTGCCGCTGTTTTGCTCGATGAGCGCGGGGTCGGCGATGGTGATGGTGGGCACCGGGTCGTCGTTGACGATCGTGCCGATGGCCTGCGGATCGGCGATGGTCGCGAACGTGGGCGTGGAGAGGTTGACGAAGAACGTCTCGTTGTCCTCGAGCTTCGCGTCGGGCGTGACGCTGACGTTGATGGTCGCGGTCGTGCTGCCCGCCGTGAAGGTGGCCGTGCTGCTCGTGGCCGTGTAGTCGAGGTCCGCGGCGGTGGCGGTGCCGTCCGTGGTCGTGTACTGCACGGTTACGTTCTGGCTCACGGCCTCGGAGAGCGTGAGCGTGAACGAGAACGTGGTCGTGCCGCCCGTCCCTTCGTTCTGCGTGACGTCGCCGATGGTGATGGTCGGCACCGGCTCGAAGTCGTAAGTCACGATGGGGAGGTTGAACGAGATCCCGAGGGCGTCGGCGAAGCCGATGAAGTTGTTCCACGCCGGCTCGCCGAAGCCGGCCACGATGCGCACGGCGCCGCCGCTCGTGCCGGTGAGGCGCGCGTCGGGCTCGACCTCGAGGATGGCGCTGAGCGGCTTCACGTTCGTGCCCGCGCCCGCGCCGGCGGTGCCGTTGAGCGACCACCAGCCGCCGTCGCGCGCGTCCCACTGCTGCCACGCGCCGGTGACGAGCGCCGGCTGCGGATCGCTGGGAAAGTACGTGGCGCTCTGGTAGAGCGGCTCGAAGAAGAGGATGTCGTCGCGGACATTGTCGCCGTTGTAGTCGACGTCGAGCATCAGGTACGGCGCCTGTCCGCCGGAGCCGTCCTGCTGCACGTAGGTCCAGTAGCTGAGCGAGGTGAGGTACATCAGGAACTGGCCGTCCCAGTTCGTGCTGCGCGCCTGCGCGGCGTCGCCGCCGTCGGCGCCGACCGCGAGCCGCAGCGCGCCGTCGCCCAGCGGCGCGGGCGCCGGTGCGGGGGTGATGTCGATGGTGGCGGTGTTCGTGGCGTCGGCGTCGTTGACGGTCTGCAGGCTCCAGCCGTCCGGCGTCGGCACGGTGACGGTGGTGACGGTGCCGGGGTCGGGCTCGAAGTTGTAGGTCACGAGCGAGGTGGTGGTGGTGTCGATGCTGACGTTGTCGGCCGCGCCGAGGAAGTTGTCCCAGGCGCCGGGGCCGAGGCCGGCCACGATGCGGATGCCGCCGAGGCCTCCCGCGCTGTTGACGATGGTCGCGGTCGGGTTCGCGGCGATGTAGGTGGCGAGCGTGACCAGCGGCGGGCCGCCCGTGCCGGCGCTGAGCGCCCACCAGCCGCCGGTCATGGCGTTCCACGTCTGCCAGACGCCCGGCGTGACCGTGCCCTGGTTCGGCACGGGATCGCCGGGATACGTACCGGTCTGGTACGCGGGCTCGAAGAAGAGCTGGTCGTCGGAGACGCCGTCCCCGGTCCGGTCGATGAGGAGGTTGAGGTACGGCGCCTGGAAGGGCGTGGCGCCGGTGACGTCGATGAATGTGCTGTAGCTCAGCACCTCGAGCTGGCTGAGGAGCGTGCCGGCGTAGGCGGTGTTGCGCGCCTGCGCGCTGGCGGCGCCGTTGGAGCCGACCGCGAGATGCACGCTCCCCGTGCCGAGCGGCGGCGTGTCGAAGCCGGGAGCGAGCCACGATGCCGGCACCGGCGTGCCGGTCCCGCTGGTGGTGAACTGCCACGGGGCGGGGGAGGCGGGCGAGACGACCTGGATCTGCGCGGAGGCGCCCAGCGCCAATGCGGCTACGGCAAAGACCACGACGAGTCGATGCATGAAAGACCCCCTATCCGTTTTGTCGGGCGGGAGCCTACTACGAAAGTGGACCGCCGGCGTCCCGCCGGCTGTCTGTGGCGGCGTCCCGCCGCCACTGTGCAGGCGAGACGCCTGCACGGACAGCCGGCGAGGACGCCGGCGGTCCACTTACTCTTACTCCCCGCCGGTGAAGCGGAACCTGCCCACCTCGGTCTCGAACTCGCGTCCGCTGCGCACGAGGTTCTGCATGGTGGAGTCGAACTCGCGCGCCACGTCGTCGTTCTGGCGGGCGATGTCGAGCATGACCCGCGAGGCGTCGGCGATGCGGTCCGTCTCCTCGAGCTGGCGCTCGAGCAGGTCGCGCATGGCCCGCGCGTCGTCGGCCATGCGCTCCAGCGCGGCGGTGATGCCGCGTCCCGCCTGCGACTGCTCCTCGGTGGCGTTCTTGACCTGCGCGGCGATGTCGCGCACGCGCTCCGACTCCTGGGCCATGAGCTGCGTGCCGCGCGCCTGTTCGCTGGTGGCGCGGTTGATCTCGGCGATGTGGTCGGACATGCGCGAGGTGACCTCGTGCAGGCGGCGGCTGGCGCTCGACTGTTCGCCGAGGGAGCGGCTGATGCGCGTGGCCATCTCGTAGGAGCGGGTGGCGCTGGCGACGATCTTCGTCAGCGACGACGCCGCCTCTTCCGCCAGCTTCACGTTCTGCGTCACGCGCGCCACTCCCTCGTGCATCTTGGCCACCGCCGCGCGCGAGCCGCTCTGCACGGCCTTGATGATCGCGGCGATCTCCTTGGTCGAGCCCCGCGTGCGCTCGGCCAGCTGGCGGATCTCATCGGAGACGACGGTGAAGCCGGCGCCGTGCTCGCCCGCCTGCGCGGCGATGATGGCGGCGTTGAGGGAGAGGAGGTTGGTCTGGTTGGCCACTTCCTCGATGACGCTGAGGATGCGGCTGATCTCGCCGACGCTGCGCTGCAGCTCGTCCATCGTCCGGGCCGTGCTGACGGTCAGCTCGTGCGTGGCGTTGATCCCTTCCACCGTGCGCTGCACGGCGTCGCCGCCGCCGCGCGCGTCCTCGCGCACCTGCTCGGCCAGCTCGGCGGTCGACTGCGAGCTGGTGAGCAGCTCGCTGACGGTGGAGTCCATCTCCGCGACGAAGGAGAGCACTTCCTCGCCGATCGAGGCCAGGACCTCGGTGCGCTGCGAGGTCTCGCCCATGGTGGCGTTCATCTGCGTCGCCGACGACGAGGTCTTCTCGACGGACTGGAAGAGGTAGTCCATGCTCCGCGCCACTTCCTCGGCCGAGGCCTGCAGCTCGAGCGAGCGCGCCGAGGCGTCGTGCGTGAGGTCGTTCACCGTGTCGGCGGCCTGCAGCACTTCGCGGATGCCGCCGCGCACGTTCTCCAGCGACGAGGTGGAGCGCTGCGTCAGCTCGCTCTGCTCCCGCGACCGCGCCAGCAGCATCTCCGTGCCGCCGGTGATGACGCGCACGCCGTCGGTGATGGTCGTGCCGCTCCCCCCCACGCGGCCGAGGAGGCGGCGCAGGTTGAAGCGCGTCTCGCCGAAGCTGCCGGCCAGCTGCCCTACCTCGTCGTCGGCGAAGACGCGCGGCGCGACCTCGAAGTTGCCGCCGGCCATCTCCTGCGCCACGCCGCGCAGCTCGTGCAGCGGATGGGTGACGTCGCGCGAGAGGACGATGGTGGCCACGATGAACGCGGCCGTGGTCAGGAGCATGACGATCAGTGTGTACGTCATGACCTGGTTGGGGATGCCGCGGTAGGCGTCGAAGGGGATGGTCAGAACGAGGATGGAGTTGTCTTTGAGCCGGGCGAACTTGGCCACCCGGTCGTGGACGAAGGAGCGGCTGTCGCCGGTGCCGTACTGGCTGATGGCTCTCGCGGCGTCGGGCTCGAGCGGCTTGTTTTTGTCGGTATTGGCGACCACGTTCCCGTTCCTGTCGATGAGGTGCAGGGCGTAGCCGGCCGGGATGGAGTACTTCATGGTGTCGAGCGCGTCGCCGTCGACCCGGGCCTGCAGGTTCGCGGTCTCGAGCAGGCGGGCGAAGCGGTCTTCCGCGGAGTCGATGGCCAGCCCCTCGAGCGTGGAGGAGACGCGCGAGGAGACGAGCAGGATCAGCGCGGCGGAGGAGAGCGTCAGCGAGCCGATGAAGACGATGGCGATCTTGCGGCCGAGGGGGATGCCGCCGCCGGTGTAGCGGATCGGCTTCCCGGCCGCCGCGGCCACGAGGAGGTGTTTCCCCGTCGCGTAGCCCCAGACGACGGAGATGAAGCCGGCCATCAGCGCCGCCACGAGAAACGAGGCGAAGCCGAGCACGTTGCGCATGAGCGCCGCCCAGGCGATGAGCGCGAAGAGCACCCCGCCGCCGCCCCACAGGATCAGGGAGAGCACCCTGGTCCGGTCGAGGCAGTCGGACATGGCCCCGGAGAGCTCGTCCCGCCCCTGCAGCGCTGCTTCGACCCGCCGCAGATACGGCCGGAGCCCGATCGCGAAGGCGAGGCAGCCGCCGCCGTACATGACCGCGAGCAGGACGAAGAGCACCACCAGCTTCGCCGGCGAGAGCTGGATCGTCTGCGCCAGGAACAGCAGCGACGGACCGACGCTCACCACGAGAGGCGGCACCAGGAGCCACGCGAGGTACTTTTTGGTGAAGGACATGGGACGGCCGCGATTATACGTAGGGCGGTCGGTCTGCCGCAGCCGGTGACGCCGCAGTTGCCGGCGCTGAGGCCCAGACCACTGACAACCGACAACCGACAACCGACAACCGGTTCCCGCAACCTCTCCGTGACTTGACATCCTCCCCGCACGCGGGCTTCATACGCAACGTGCTGCAGATCAAGCCCGAGCGGCGGCGCTATGGCCGCATCAGTCTCGACACGCCGATGCGGGCGCGCTTCGGCGATGCCGACGTGCGCGTGATCGAGCTGTCGGTGGTGGGCTTCCTGGCCGCGCACGAGGGACGCCTCGAGTCGGGCACGGTGCGGCACTTCGTCATGGAGTGGGACGGCGGGCAGATCGCCCTGGAATGCTCGGTGGCCCGGTCGACGCTCTACAGGCTCGGCAAGTCCCTCGGCACGAAGAGCATCTACCACACCGGCCTGCGCATCGTCCGCTTCGAGGGCGACGGCTTCCAGCGCCTGCGCGCACTCATCGCCGAGCGCATCGTCCGCGCGCTGGACGAGATGAAGGCCAACGCCCGCGGCATCCCGCCGCTGGCGGCCTACATGTACCAGCCCGGCAAGGGTGAGCTGTTCCGCCGATGCGAGCTGGTGGACGGCAACTGGCGGAAGAGCGAGACCATCCGCCCGAACCAGCCGCCGAACGGCTTCACCATCTCCGCCGAGGTGGAGGACGAGCACGTCGACCTCCTCTGCGAGACGTGGGAGCGCACCACGCACGAGGGGCGCCGCCTGACCCAGCTCCTGGCCGAGCTGTCGATCAGCCGCGTGGAGGGAGTGCCCACCCGGCGCTACGTGCCGTGACGGAACGGGTCGACGTCCTCGACGCCGACGGCCGCCCGGTCGCGGTGAAAGACAAGCGCGACGTCCACCGCGACGGTGACTGGCACCGCTGCGCCCACGTCTGGATCGTCGCGGACGGGAACCGCGTGCTCCTGCAACGCCGCGCGCTGGTGAAGGAGTCGTGGCCGGGACTCTGGGACATCTCTGTGGCCGGCCACGTCCACGCCGGCGAGAGCTCGGTCGACGCCGCGATCCGCGAGGCGCACGAGGAGCTCGGCCTCACCATCGCCGCGTCGGAGCTCTACTTCCTCGATACGCTGCGCTACCAGGTCGTCCCGCGCCCCGATTACGTGGAGAACGAGTTCCACGACGTCTATCTCCTGCGCCGCGACGTCGACCCCGCCTCCCTGACCCTCGATCCGCAGGAAGTGGCGGAGGTGCGCTGGGTCGTCCTCGCCGATCTCACGCGGTACGAGCTCGTGCCGCACGACGACGAGTACGCGTTACTCAAGCGCGCAATCATCAGCGGCCTCTGATGATTGGGTCATAGGCAGCTGTCATAAAGATCGCGCTGTATCGATCATTTCATAGTCATTGTCAGATCACTTAATCGAGTCATGCTGATCTGCTGAATTGGGCTATCTGATGACGTGGTCGCACATTCCTGATCGTGGGGTCATACGAGCCTCGTCATCGTGATCGGATAGCGATGTAAACAAGATCAGCCGCTGCTGACATATGGATCGGGCCGGTCTATACTTTCCCGTCATGAGCGACCCGATCGAGGCAGCCGAGTTCATCGAGGTGCTGGAGAAGGTCCAGGCGCGGATCGACGGTTACCGCCCCCTGACGAACGAGGAGATCATCACCATCCGCAAGGCGGCCAGCCTCGACCCGGAGTGGGTCGAGCAGGCCGTGCACATGCTCAGCTCCTCGGAGATGCTCCAGCAGGCCATCGGCACCACGCACCAGGAGCTCATCGCCGAGATCGTGAACGAACGGGCGTGGCAGACGGTGGAGAGGCGTCTGTACGCGCTGCTCAAAGGCGTGTCCGCAGGGAACCTGGTCCGCCGCCACCGCATCGGCCTCAAAGCCCTCCAGATCTACGGCATCGCCCGCCACCTCATCCGCCAACCCGAGCACAACCACCTCCTCTCCTACGTCGAACGCCTCCAGCAGATGAACAAACTGGGCAAGCGCAAGAAGAAGGAGACGTAGGGCGGGCTTCAGCCCGCCGGGGTGGGGGTGGCGGGCAACTTCAGCGAAAAGTGCGCGAACGTGGCCGGGTGCTCGCCGATCACCCGCGCCGCGCGTTTGTGGTGCACGTGGCGCCCGAACTCGGGCGGAGCCACGCCCCCAGTTTCGTGTCGCCCAGAGCCGTCATGTTGTCTGCGGAAGCTGGCCGCGATTGTAGCAATGCGGCCGGCTTCCGCTGGACATGCGGCGCCCTACTTCTTCTTCGCCGCGCTCTTCTTCGAGGAGGACTTCGCGCTCGATTTCTTCGCCGTCGTTTTCTGGGAAGAGGTTTTCTTCGAGGAGGTCTTCGTCGAGGAGGATTTCTTCGCTGGTGCGCGATCGCCCTTGTCGCCCTGTCCGGACTTTACGACCGTCTTCGCCTTCCGCTTCCGATCCTGCGAAAGCGAGCGGCTGACGTCGTCCGATTCCTTGATGCGTCCCTGATCGTCGCGGCGGATGTATCGCTTGTCGCCCTTGTGCGGCTCGATGAGCTCCCGTTTCTTCGCTGCCATATTTTTCCTCCGGAGCCAGACTGAGCAAGCGGAATGCCGCCTTCGCTTGACAGCGCATCCCGGGTATGTCAAATTTTTGACATGCAGGAAGCGCTGAGCCGACGCGAGCGGCAGATTCTCGACGTGATCTATGCCCTCGGCCGCGCCACGGCCGCGGAGGTATTGGAGCGGCTGCCCGACGCGCCGACGTACACCACCGTGCGCGGGCTGCTGCGCGTGCTCGAGCAGAAGGGGCACGTGCGGCACGAGGACGAGGCGGGGCGCTACGTCTATTTCCCGACCGTGGCCCGGCAGCGGGCGGCGAAGTCGGCGCTGCGGCACGTGGTGCGGACGTTCTTCGACGACTCGCCGTCGCGAGCCATGGCCGCGCTGCTCGGGTCGCAGCGCGAGGTGAGCGACGAGGAGATCGCCCGGCTCGAGGAGCTGATCGCGAAGGCGAGGAGGAAGCCGTGATCGTGAAGGTGACGCTGCTGTTCGCTCTCGTGCTGCTGGCCGCGCTCTGCATGCGCCGCGCGGCGGCGGCCACGCGGCACGCGCTGCTCGCGGCCGCGCAGATCGCGGCGCTGGCGCTGCCGCTGCTGCCGTCGTTCGTGACCGTGCCGGCCTCGGAGGAGGTGCTGAACGTAGGACGGGCTTCAGCCCGTCCCCTCGTGGTGGGCACGGAGAGGCGGGCTGAAGCCCGCCCTACGTTTACACACTTGTGGTTTGCGGGGTTCCTCATCGTGAGCGCCACGAAACTCGCCAGTCTGGTGCGGGCGATTCGGGTGGTGGGGCGGGCGAAGGATGGGTTCTCGGATGAGATCGAGCAGCCGATGACGCTCGGGGCGCACATCCTTCTGCCGAGCGGCGCGAGGTACTGGAGCGAGGAGAGGCTGAAGGCGGTGCTGCTCCACGAGCGCGCGCATGCGGAACGAAGGGACTCGCTCCTCGGCCTGGCCGGGGAGCTGGCGTGCGCGGTGTACTGGTTCCATCCGCTGGCGTGGCTGGTGGAGCGGCGCGCGCGGCTGGAGCGGGAGCGCGCCTGCGATGACGCGGTGCTGGCTGCCGGCGTGGCGCCGTGCGACTACGCGAGCGCGATCGTCGACGTCGCCCGCGCGACGCGAACGATGGCCATGCCGATGGCGGCGCCGTCGCAGCTGGAGACGCGCATCGCCGCGATCCTCAATCCCGGAATCGCGCGCAAGGGCTCGCGCGCGGCGGCCATCGCCGTGCTCGTATTGGCCCCCGCGCTGGCGGCGCTGGAGGCGGACATCCCCCGCCCGCGCTTCGGCGAGCCCGACCTGCGCAACGACTCGCCGCCGCAGAGCGAGCGGCTCCCCTCCGTGGCCGTGGCGGACGTCGAGGCCACGGGGCCCGACGCCGTGTTCATCACCTTCCTCCTCGACGCGGCCGCGCGTCCGCCGCGCGACAGCATCGACTACGTCCCCGAGCGCGCCCGCTGGGCGCTGACGAAAGTGCGCGACGGTCTGCTCGTCGAGCCGCTCCTCGAAGAGCTGCAGGACCGCGACTGGCGCGTCCGCGCCTACGCCGCCTGGGCCCTCGGCTACTCCGGCGACACGCGCGCCACCGCGCCGCTCGTCGCGATGCTGCGCGACCGCCGCTGGCGCATCCGCGCCATGGCCGCGCACGCGCTGGCGAACCTCGGCGACCCGGCCGCGGAGCCGGCGATGCTGAGTGCCGTCGACGACGAGGCGTGGCAGGTGCGCACGCCGGTCGCGTCCTACCTGGGCGGCCGAGGAACGCATCGGGCCACCCTGGAAGCACTGCGCACCGACCGGCACATCATGGTCCGCATCGCGGCGGAAGAGGCGCTGCGATGAAGCGCGCGCTCCTCGTGCTGTTCGTCGCCGTCAACATTCACGCCCAATGGACGCCGCAGCTCGACGCCGAGATCGAGGCGGCGCGGGTGGCGTGGGAAGTGCCGGGCATCGGGGTGACCGTCGTCCGCGACGGCAAAGTCGTCGTCGCCAAAGGCTACGGCTTCCGCCGGCACGGCAGCCCGGAGCGCGTCGACGGGCACACCATGTTCGACATCGCCTCCATCTCCAAGTCGTTCACCGCGGCCGCCATGGCCACGCTCGTGGACGAGAAGAAGATGGCGTGGGACGACCCCGTGCGGAAGCATCTGCCGGAGTTTGCGCTGGCCGATCCGTACCGCACGCAGCACATCACCATGCGCGACCTCCTCGCGCACCGGCACGGGCTGGAGCGCGCCGATGCGCTCTTCGTCTTCGGCGACTACACCACCGCGGAGCTCATCCGGCGCATGCGCTACCTGGACGAGGCGCAGCCGTTCCGCACCGGCGTCTCGTACCACAACATCGCCTACGCCGCGGCGGCCGAGGCCATTGCCAGGGCGGCGGGGATGCCGTTCGCGGACCTCTTGCGCAAGCGCCTGCTCGAGCCGCTCGGGATGACCGAGAGCAGCGTCGCGGTGCATCACGACGTGGGGGTGAAGAACTTCGCCGACGGCCATTCCGTCAGCGACGGCGCGCTGAAGCCGATCCGCGCGCGGAAGGCGCTGAACATCCTCGGCGCGAACGCGGTCAACACCACGCCGCACGACCTGGCCAAATGGCTTCTCTTCCAGCTCGGCGACGGCACGTGGGAAGGGAAGCGGCTCATCTCCGCCGCGGCCATGAACGAGATGCACGAGCCGCAGGCGGTCATCACCACGACGCCCGAGATGCGTGCCGCGCGCGGCGTGAGGTTCTTCGCCGGCTACGGCCTGGGGTGGCAGGTGATGGACTACCACGGCCACCGCATGTTCTGGCACAGCGGCGGCGCGGACGGCATGCCGACGTACGCGGCCATCCTGCCGGAGGAGAAGATCGGCGTGGCGGTGATGGTGAACACGTGGCACGCGCCGATCCTCCACGGCACCATCGCCGGACGCATCCTCAACGAGCTCCTGGGGCGGGAGTCGAAGCCCGACTGGGCCGGGAAGCTCGTCCCGCGCGCGGCCGAGCTGCCGGCGCGCACGCCGGACACGAAGCCGTCGGTGGCGCCGGAGCAGTACGCCGGCACGTATGTCGATGAGCTCTACGGCGACATGGTGGTCACGCATGCGAACGGCAAGCTGACGTTCCAGTTCGGCGGAGGGCTGACGGGGGAACTCGAGCACTGGCACTACGACACCTTCCGCCTGCGCTGGCACGAGCGGGTGTACGACTGGGCGGATACGCAGGTGACGTTCGCGCTGGATGCGAGCGGGAAGCCGGCGCGGGTGGACTTCCGCGCCGGACGGGCGGAGGTGTCTGGAGTGCGGCAGCGCTAGCTGCCGCTTTCCATGGCCGCAGCGAAGCTGCGGCCGCGGCGGCTGGCGCCGCCGCATTGAGAGCGGCAGCTTGCGCTGCCGCACTCCAGAAGTTACGCTCGCCACCATGGCGTGGTGGGTCTGGATCGTCATTGGATTCGTGTTGCTGGCCTCGGAGTTCGTCTCCGGGAGCCTGCACATCGCCTTCTTCTCGATCGGCGCGTTCGTCGTCGGCATCCTCGTGGGAGCCGGGCTCGACCTTCCGCTCTGGTCGCAGCTGCTCATCTTTACCGCCACCTCCCTCTTCGCTTTTTTCTTCCTGAGGCCGATTGCCGTAAGAAAACTCAAGCTCGACCAGAAGAAAGTGGTCGACTCCCTTGTTGGGGAGCAGGCAACCGCAATGGAAGAGATTGCGCCCCAGGCCATCGGCCGTGCCGAGCTGCGCGGTACGACCTGGAGCGCGCGCAACGTCGGGGAGACGGTGCTGAATCGAGGGCAACGCTGTGTCGTCACGGGCGTGGAAGGTCTGACCATCCACATCCGGACGGCTTGACCATGTAGGGCGGGCTTCAGTCCGCCAAAAGGGAGAAGCCATGACAGGTTCCATCATCGTTACCGGAGTAATCACGCTCTTCGCGCTGATCGTCATCTCGAAGATCATCCGCGTCGTCCCGCAGCAGCAGGCGTGGGTCGTGGAGCGGCTCGGCAAGTACAACGAGACCCTCGGCGCCGGCCTGCACATCCTCTGGCCGTTCTTCGACACGGTCCGCTACAAGCACTCCCTCAAGGAGATCGCCCTCGACGTGCCGGAGCAGGTCTGCATCACCAAGGACAACGTCCAGGTGGCGGTCGACGGCGTCCTCTACTTCAAGATCCTGAACCCGGAGCGCGCCTCCTACGGCATCAGCGACTACTCGTGGGCCATCCAGCAGCTGGCGCAGACGAACCTCCGCAGCGAGATCGGCAAGATCGACCTCGACCGCACGTTCGAGGAGCGCACGAACATCAACTCGCAGGTCGTGCAGGAAGTGGACAAGGCCTCGGAGTCGTGGGGCGTGAAGGTGCTGCGCTACGAGATCAAGAACATCACCCCGCCGAAGGACGTCCTGGCGGCGATGGAGAAGCAGATGCGCGCGGAGCGCGAGAAGCGCGCCGTCATCCTCTCCTCCGAGGGTGAGCGCGACGCGGCCATCAACACCGCCGAAGGCCACAAGCAGCAGGTCATCAAGAACTCCGAAGCGGCGCGCCAGCGCCAGATCAACGAGGCCGAGGGTCAGGCCCAGGCGCTGCTCGCGGTGGCCACGGCGACCGCGGAAGGCATCCGCAAGGTGGCCGAGGCGACGACCATCGCCGGCGGCTACGAGGCCATGCAGCTCAAGCTGGCCGAGCAGTACATCGCCCAGTTCGGCAACCTGGCCAAGGCCGGCAACTCGATGATCGTCCCGGCGGACCTGTCGGACGTGACGTCGATGCTGCAGATGGCCATGAGCGCCGTGAAGCAGCGTCCGGTGGAGACGCCGAAGATCCCCGTGCGGGGCACGCAACCGACGGTTTAGTCTGGAGTGCGGCGGCCTTAGCCGCCGCTTTCCAAGGCGCAGGCGAAAGCCTGCGCCTTTTTTTTGCCGCGGCCGTTGAAAGCGGCGGCCGTGCCGCCGCACTCCAAAAATGTGATAGGTTGTGTAACCGGTTACATGGCGCGCACATCCATCCGCTCCGCCGCCCTCCCGGTGAACGTCACCATCCGTGACGTTGCCGCGCGGGCCGGAGTCTCGGTGGCCACCGTCTCGCGCGTCTTCAACCAGAAGGGTCCCATCCGCGAGGAGACGGTGCGCAAGGTGATGGACGTCGCCGGCGCCATGCAGTACATCCCGCACGCCGGCGCGCGCAGTCTCTCCACCCGCTCCACGCGCACCATCGGCGTGGTGCTGCCCGACCTGCACGGCGAGTTCTTCTCCGAGGTCATTCGCGGCATCGACCTGGCGGCGCGGGAGAGCGGCTATCACCTCCTCCTCAGCGGCTCGCACGCCGACCGCGACGAGATGCGCGCCGTCATCCAGGCCGTGCGCGGTCTCGTCGACGGGTTGATCGTCATGTCGCCCGATCTCGATCCCTCCGCGCTCTGCACCGAGCTCCCGCCCGGCCTCCCGGCCGTGCTGCTGAACGCGAAGGCCGACGGGCGCCCCTCCATCACCATCGACAACGCCGGAGGCGCGAAGGACGTCGTGCGCCACCTGGCGCGCCTCGGCCACACCCGCATCGCCTTCATCACCGGCCCCGCGCGCAACAACGACGCGGAGCAGCGCCGCCGCGGCTTCCGCGCGGGGGCGAAGGCGCAGGGCGTCGAGGCCGTGGAGATCGCCGGCAACTTCACCGAGGAGTCGGGCTACGAGGCGGCGAGAACCATCCTCGGGCTGAAGCCGCGGCCCACCGCCGTCTTCTGCGCGAACGACTCCATGGCCATCGGCGCGCTGAGCGGCTTCCGCGACGCCGGCCTGCGCGTGCCCGACGACATGGCCCTGGTCGGCTTCGACGACATCCCCATCGCGCGCTTCCTCGATCCGCCGCTGACCACGGTCAAGGTGCCGATCGCGGAGCTCGGCCGCGGCGGGCTGCAACTCCTCATCGGCGAAAAAGCACCTCAGCGTCTGGAGACGTCGCTCGTCGTGCGCCGCTCGTGCGGCGCGGAGCGCAACAAGAACCAACGAAGCAAGAGGACATAGGAGATCCGGCGATGTTTCGTACCTTCGCAGTCTTTGCAGCCCTGCTGCTTCTCGCCGTGAGCGCGGCCGCGCAGACGACCGCCACGATCAGCGGCACGGTGCACGACGAGAGCGGCAACCTCTTCCCCGGCGCCACCATCACCGCTACCAATATCGCCAGCGGCTTCACGCACAACGCCACGGCCGGCGCGGACGGCGGCTTCACGCTGGCCGGACTCTCGCCGGCCACCTACCGGATCGACGTCACCGCCCCCTCCTACAAGGGGAGCTCGCGGCAGGTGCAGGTCCTGGTCGGCCAGAGCCTGGAGCTCGACTTCCGCCTCACGCCCGATCTCGTGCTGATGGAGAACATCACCGTCCTTGGCGAGGGAACGCAGGTGCTGATGGACACGCGGACGACGGAAGTCTCCACGAACATCACCCAGCAACAGATCGAGTCGCTGCCGATGAACAACCGGAACTTCCTGGCCTTCGCCGGCCTGGCCCCGGGCGTCTCCTTCACCCGCGACACCGAGGGGGCGGGGCAGACGTTCAGCAGCGGCGGCCAGGACGCCAAGCAGGTGAACGTCTTCATCGACGGCGTGTCGTTCAAGAACGACATCATCAAGGGCGGCGCGTTCATGCAGGACTCCAGCCGCGGCAACCCCTTCCCGCAGGCCGCCGTGCAGGAGTACCAGGTGCTCACCCAGAACTACAAGGCCGAGTACGAGAAGGCCACGGCGGCGGTCATCACCGCGGTCACGAAGTCGGGCGGCAACAACCTGACCGGCGACGCCTTCTACCTCTTCCAGGACGAGGGGATGATCACGCAGGACGACTTCGCGAAGCTGCGCGGCGACCGCGAGGGAAGCAATGAGCGGAACCAGTACGGTCTCTCCCTCGGCGGCCCGATCATCCGCGACCGGATGCACTTCTTCGTCACCGGCGAGCGCAACGAGCGCGACGTGGTGAGCTCGGTCTTCGTCGGCTCGGAGTGGAACCACGCGCCGGCCAACGTGCGGGCCTTCCTCGACGACTACGAGACCGGCACCGTCGTGGCGCCGTTCGAGTCGACGCTCTTCTTCGGCAAGCTCTCCTTCCAGCCGACCGCCAACCAGTCCGCCGAGCTCTCCGCGCACACGCGCGACGAGGACGAGATCCGCGGCTTCGGCAACCAGCGCGTCCAGGAGGGGGGCTCGAACATCGTCATCGGCTCGACCGTCGGCACGCTGCGCCATCAGTTCGTGTTCGGCAGCAACGCCATCAACGAGGCCGTGGCCTCGTACCAGAACCTGACCTGGGCCGACACGGCCACGGACCTGAGCAAGGTCCACCAGAACTTCATCAACCTGCTCGACGTCGGCAGCAAGGACTTCATCCAGGAGCTCGAGCAGGAGCGCATCAGCCTGCGCGACGACGTGAGCCTGTACATGAACTGGCGCGGCGCGCACACGGTCAAGGTGGGCGGCGTGGTCAGCAACGTCTCCTACGACCTCACCAAGTCGGCCTTCCTCAATCCGCTGTTCGAGTACCGCCCCAACGAGCAGTGGCAGTACCCGTTCAAGGCCATCGTCGGCTTCGGCGACCCGTCGCTCGACTTCGACAACACCCAGTTCGGCTTCTACGCGCAGGACGACTGGAAGATCAACCGGCTGAGCGTGAACGTCGGCATGCGTTGGGACTACGAGACCAACATGCTGAACAACGACTACGTCACGCCGCCGGACATCGCCAACGGCCTGCGCACGGCCTGCCGCACGTACGCGCAGCCGGTGGGCGGGAAGACCGAGTGGTGCATCCGCGAGCTGTTCGACGTCGAAGACTACATCTCGACGGGCGACAACCGCGAGTCGCCGAAGAACCTCTTCCAGCCCCGCGTCGGCCTGAGCTACGACCTGCGCGACAACGGCCAGACCGTGGTCTTCGGCGGCTGGGGCCTCTACTACGACCGCGTCACGCTGAACGACATCTACGACGAGGCTTACCGCCAGCAGTGGAAGCAGTACTCGATCTGCTTCACGCCGACCGGCGCGCCGAACCCCGACTGCGGGCCGCGCGCGGTGGCGTGGGACCCGAAGTACCTCGACCCGAACCAGCTCCGCACGCTGGTGCAGAGCGGCCAGACCGGCGGCCCCGAGGTCTACCTGCTCGAGAACGACACCAAGGCGCCGCAGTCGACGCAGTGGACGGTGGGCGTGCGCCAGCAGCTCGGCCGGAACTGGCTCGGCGCGCTCACGTACGCCAACTCGCGCAGCAAGAACGGCCTGGTGTGGAGCTTCGGCACGGAGCCGACCGGCACGCGCTTCGACGACCGCTGGGGCAACTGGATCCCGATCCCGGGCTACGGCCTGATCCTGCGCAGCTACGACGACCGCACCCGCCAGTACAACGGCGTGTACCTCACGCTGGACCGCCCGCGCACGGCGGGCTCGCGCTGGGGCGCGAACTTCGCGTACACCTGGTCGGAAGGGTTCCAGAACGCGTCGACGGATGACGGCGTGGCGTTCGCGTTCGACTTCCTGCCGCCCGATTTCCCGCGCTTCCCGTCGAACAACGACGAGCGCCACCGCGTGGTCATGAGCGGCAGCGTGGCGCTGCCGTTCAATTTCGAGGCGTCCTCCATCATCGCCCTCGGCTCGGGCACGCCCGTCAGCTACTCGGAGGCGCTCACCGGACCGTTCCACTTCTACCCTAACGGCACGCGCCCGGAGACGCAGAGCTTCCTCGGCATCGAGGAGTTCGCCTACCGGACGGTGGACATGCGCCTGCAGTGGAACGCCCCCACGTTCTCGAACGTGCGGGTCAGCCTCATCGCCGAGGCCTTCAACATCTTCGACTACGACAACTACAGCGGCTTCGATACATGGGGCGGCGGGCTGAACTCGCCGAACCCGAACTTCCTCACGCCCAACGCCGAGTTCAACACGCGCCGGTTCCAGTTCGGGACGAGGATCACGTTCCAGTAGTGCGAAACGCTCTCGCTGTACTCGTCGTCCTCGCACTCGCGTGTACGTCGTCCAACGGAGGACGGGCTTCAGCCCGTCCCCCCGGGGGAGGGCGGGCTGAAGCCCGCCCTACGCTGGACGACCTGCAGCACCGCACGTTCCTCTGGTTCTGGGAGACCACCAACCCGCAGAACGGCCTCGTGCCCGACCGCTGGCCGACGGAGTCGTTCTCCAGCATCGCCGCGGTCGGCTTCGGCCTGACCGCGTACGGGATCGGCGCGGAGCGCGGCTGGATCACGAGAGAGGCTGCCGCGCAGCGCGTGCTCACCACGCTCCGTTTCTTCGAGAACGGCGTCGAGGGGCACAAGGGCTTCTTCTACCACTTCGTCGACATGAAGACGGGGAAGCGCTTCAAGGAGGTGGAGCTGTCGACGATCGATACGACGCTCTTCCTCGCCGGAGCGCTCTTCTGCCAGTCGTATTTCGATCGCGACAATGCCGTGGAGCGGGAGATCCGCGAGACGACGGAGCGGTTGTACTCGCGCGCGGAGTGGACGTTCTTCCACGAGCGCCACCCGCTGGTGTCGATGGGGTGGACGCCGGAGCAGGGGCTGCACGACTACGACTACACCGGCTACAACGAGGCCATGATCCTGTACGTCCTGGCCATCGGCTCGCCGACGTATCCGATCTCGCCGAAGGCGTGGAACGCGTACACGAGCTCGTACAAGTGGGAGGAGGACCACGTGGTCTTCCCGCCGCTCTTCGGGCATCAGTACTCGCACGTCTGGATCGATTTCCGCGGGATCAAGGACCATTACATGCGCGCGAAGGGGATCGACTACTTCGAGAACTCCCGCCGCGCCACCGTCTGGCAACGCGACTACGCGAAGCGCCAGGGCTACCCCGAGAACATCTGGGGCCTGACCGCCTGCGACGGCCCGTTCGATGGAATGTGGAACGGCAAGCAGTTCTGGACCTACTCCGCGCGCGGCGCCGCCCCCGGCGAGGTGCGCGACGACGGCACGATCGCCCCTACCGCCGCCGCGTCGTCGATCGCCTTCGCTCCCGAGCTGGCCGTGCCGGCGATCGAGGCCATGGCCGCGAAGTACCCGCAGGTCTACCAGAAGTACGGTTTCCTCGATGCGTTCAATCCGACGCTGACCGAGCCTCGCCCGGTGCAGATGGGCCGCATCGTGAAGGGGGTCGGCTGGTTCGACAACGACTACCTCGGCATCGACCAGGGCCCGATCGTGGCCATGATCGAGAACCATCGCTCGGGGCTCGTCTGGGAGGTCATGCGGCGCAATGAGCACATCCGGCGCGGGCTGCGCCGGGCCGGGTTTACCGGGGGGTGGCTTGAATGAGTGGAGCGCCGGCGTCCCGCCGGCTGGCCCGGCGGCGTCCTCGCCGCCGAGACGGCGCCGAGCCAGCCGGCGGGACGCCGGCGCTCCACTCCTGCTGCTCGTGCTCTTCCTCGCGAGCTGCGCTCGCCCGCAGCAGTCGACGACCATCGAGTTCTGGGGCCTCGGCCGTGAGGGTGAAGTCGTCGCGGAGCTGATCCCGCAGTTCACCAAAGAAACGGGCATTCGCGTCGATGTCCAGCAGATCCCCTGGACGGCGGCACACGAGAAGATTCTGACCGCGCACGTCGGCGGCTCGCTGCCCGATGCATTGCAGGTGGGCAACTCGTGGATGTCGGAGCTGGTCACGATCGGGGCCATCGTGCCGCTCGAGCCGACGCTCGTTCCGCGGGAAGACTACTTCGGCGGCATCTGGGACACGAACGTCATCGGCGGGACGCTGTACGGCATCCCGTGGTACGTCGACACGCGCCTCCTCTTCTACCGCACCGACATGATCCCGAATCCGCCGCGCACGTGGAGCGAGTGGATGGCCGTCATGGAGAAGCTCCGCCGCGAGAATCCCAGCCGCGACTTCTACCCCATCGTCATGCCGACGAACGAGTGGCCGCAGCCGGTGATCCTGGCGCTGCAGCGCGGCGCGGTGCTCGTCGACGACGACGCGCGGGCACACTTCGACGATCCCCGCTTCATCGAGGGCTTCTCCTTCTACGTGGACATGTTCCGCCGCGGCTACGCCCCCGCGGTCAGCAACACGCAGGTGGCGAACATCTATCAGCAGTTCGGCGAGGGGCAGTTCGCGATGTGGATCACCGGGCCGTGGGACGTCGGCAACCTCCGCACCCGCCTCACCGCCGAACAGCAGAAGAGCTGGAGCACCGCCCCGCTCCCCGCGCCCGACGGCACGCCGTACCCCGGCGTGGCGATCGCCGGCGGCTCGAGTCTCGTGGTCTCGAAGCGCTCGGAGAAACAGGAGGCGGCGAAGAAGTTCATCGCCTTCCTCTCCCGTCCCGAGATCCAGTCGCGTTTCTACGAGCTGACCGGCGACCTCCCGGCGCGGAAGAGCGCCTGGCGCGCGATCGAGGGCGACCGCGAGCTGGCCGCCTTCGGCCGGCAGCTCGACCGCACCGTGGCCCTGCCCCGCCTCCCCGAGGCCGAGAACATCGTCAATGCCGTGGCCGAGCATGGCCAGCTGACCGTGCGCGGGCAATACACCCCCCGGCAGGCCGCGCAGGCGCTGGACAAGAAGGTTGACGCGATGCTGGAGAAACGGCGCTGGGTGCTGGCGCGCTCCCCAGTCCCCTCTCCCCACGCAGGTGGGGAGAGGGTCAGGGTGAGGGGCGATGCCCGGCGCGAGGAGCGGCCCCTCACCCTGGCCCTCTCCCCGCACGCGGGGAGAGGGGACTGTAGGCCGGAGGCGCGCCCATGAAACCCCAGTCCCGCGCCGCCCTCCTCTTCCTCACGCCGGGGATGGCGCTGATCGCCCTCTTCTTCATCCTCCCCGTGATCGCGGGCTTCTTCCTCAGCCTCACCGACTTCGACCTTTACTCCATCGGCGACGCGGCCAATACGCGCTTCGTCGGCGCGAAGAACTACGCCTCGCTGCTCGACAACCCGCTCTTCTGGCGCGCGCTGACGAACACGCTCTACTTCTCCTTCGTCGGCGGGCCGCTGACGATCGCCGTGGCGCTGGCCGCGGCGCTGCTGCTGAACGCGAAGCTGGCCCGCTTCAAGGCGCTGTTCCGCACCATCTACTTCGCGCCGGTCGTCACGACCATCGTCGGTGTGGCCATCGTCTGGAAGTACGTCTACCACCCGCGCGTCGGCCTGCTGAACCGCATGCTCGACGCGATCGGCATCCAGGGGCCGGACTGGCTCGGCGACCCGCGCTGGGCCATGCCGGCGCTGATCCTCCTGGCCGTGTGGCGCGGCTTCGGGTACGCCACCGTGATCTTCCTGGCCGGACTGCAGAACGTCCCCGAGGAGCTGTACGAGGCGGCGAAGATCGACGGGGCGGGGGAGTGGAAGCAGTTCTGGCACGTCACGCTGCCGCAGCTCGGGCCGACGTTCGTCTTCGTCGGCATCATCACCGCCATCGGCTTCCTGCAGGTCTTCGCCGAGCCGTACGTCATGACGCCCGACGGCGGCCCGCTCAATGCCACGCTGACCATCGTCATGCTCATGTACCGCGAGGGCTTCCGCTGGTGGAACATGGGCTACGCCGCCGCGGTGGCGTTCATCCTCTTCGCCATGGTGCTGCTGGCGACGCTGGCCAACACGCTGATCCGGAGGACGCGGTGAAGCGCCTGCTCATCCACGCCGCGCTCCTCGGCGGCGCCGTGGCCACGATCATTCCGCTGGCCTGGATGGTCTCGGCCTCGTTCATGCCGCAGGGAGAGGCCACGCGCTTCCCGCCGCGGCTCGTCCCCTCGCAGGTGACGTTCGAGCACTATCAGACGCTCTTCACGAACCTGAACCTCGGCCGCGCGTTCCTGAACTCGCTCTTCGTGGCCATCGCCGCGACGCTGCTCTCGCTGCTCGTCAACTCCATGGCCGGCTATGCCTTCGCCAAGCTCCGTTTCGCCGGCCGCGATCGCACGTTCACGCTGCTCGTCGCCGCGCTGGGCATCCCCGCGCAGGTGGCCATGCTGCCGCTGTTTCTCCTCTTGAAATCCCTCGGGCTGGTGAACACCTACGCCGGCGTGCTGATCCCGTACATCGCCACGATCTACGGCGTCTTCCTGGTGCGCCAGTTCATGGTCTCGATCCCGGACGACCTCCTCGCCGCCGCGCGCATCGACGGCGCGAGCGAGTGGCGCATCTACTGGTCGGTCGTGCTTCCCACCGCGCGCCCCGTGCTGGCCACGCTGGCCATCTTCACCTTCATGTCCGCGTGGAACGACTTCATGTGGCCGCTGATCATCCTCACCGACGACGAGAAATACACGCTCCCCGTGGCCGTGGCGAACCTCAGCGGCGAGCACTTCCCCGACCTCGAGCTGATGATGGCCAGCGCGGTCCTGACCATCATCCCCGTCCTCGCGCTCTTCTTCGCCCTGCAGAAGCAGTACATCGCCGGGATGATGGCGGGGAGCGTGAAGGGGTGACGACGCTGCGCGTGTTGTCGGTTGTCGGTTGTCTGTTGTCTGTGATGTCTGGCGCTGAGGCACAGACAACTGACAACCGACAACTGACAACAATCCCTTGGAAAGCGATTCCGGCAGCAGGCGTCCAGATGACGTTGACGCAGAGCGACTCGCTGCGCGTCGACTTTGATTTCCGGGGACGCGCCGGCTACGCCATCGCGAGACGCGACGGCCGCCTCGAGCTCCCGGAAAACTTCGAGCTCGTCTTCCGCGTGAAGGGCGAGGCGCAGCCGAACACGCTGGAAGTGAAGTTCGTGCAGGGCGACAACGTCTGGTGGACGACGCGCCGCGAGTACGACTTTCCCCCCGACTGGCGCCGCGTCTCGATCAAGAAACGCCAGCTCGAGTTCGCGTGGGGCCCGGCCGGTCCGAACGCCCCGCTGCCGAAGACGGTGGACGCGATCGAGCTGGTCGTCACCGCCGGCAGCGGCGGCAAGGGGACGGTGTGGTTCGACGCCATCGAGCTGAAACCACTCAGCGGCGATGTCCAGGAGATCGGCGGCATCGTCCTGGAGCAACCCGACGCCACCGGCAAGAGCTGGATCCCGATGCCGGATGCCGACGCCCGCGACGTGCGCGTCGCCGTGCCGTACCGCACGCTCCCGCCGTTCAAGGACGACAACGCCTTCTTCACCGAGATGGCGAAGCACCACCGCCGCGGACTCTTCCCCCGCTACTTCCTCGGCGAGCAGTCCTACTGGACGATCCTCGGCGGCACGAACGGCGAGGAAGAAGAAGCCCTCTTCTCCGAGGACGGCGCCATCGAAGCCGGCGCCGCCCGCTACTCCATCGAGCCCTTTCTGTGGCTGGACAACAAGCTGATCACCTGGAACGACGTGGCCATCGAGCAAAAGGAAGGCCCCCAGGTTGTCTGGAAAAAGCACCTGACCATCACCCCGCGCTACGAGGACGGCAAGCTGAAGGTGCGCTACGAAGTCGCCCCCAACGCGAAGCTGCTGCTGGCGGTGCGTCCCTTCCAGGTGAACCCGCAGTGGCAGTTTCTCAATCGCACCGGTGGCGTGGTGAGGCTGCGCAACGCGGATGTGCTCAACGCCGGCACTCCCTTCACCGGTGCGAAGCTCCCCGAGGAACAGGTCGCGGGCGACTACGCCAGCCGCCTCCTCCAGTTCGAAGGCACCGACGTCACCATCGAGCTCCCCCTCGGAGAACTCGTCCCTCGTCCCTCGTACCTCGTACCTCTGAAGCTCCACCTCCCCGCCGAGCCCCGCCTGGCGCGCACCATCGAGCGCCAGCTCTACTACATCCTCGTGAATCGCGACGACAAAGCCATCCACCCCGGTTCCCGTTCCTACGAGCGCGCGTGGATTCGCGACGGCTCGCTCACCTCCGAGGCCCTGCTGCGGCTCGGGCAGTACGGCGTGGTCAAAGAGTTCATCGAGTGGTACGCGAAGGCCATCCGCGAAGACGGCTACGTTCCCTGCTGCGTCAGTGCCGCCGGCGCCGATCCCGTCCCCGAGCACGACAGCCACGGACAATTCATCTACCTCGTGGCCGAGTACTACCGCCACACCGGCGATCGCGCCCTCGTCGAGCGCATGCTCCCCACCATCCGCCGCGTCGTCGCCTTCATCGACAAGCTGCGTCACGAGCGGATGACCGCGAAATACGAAGGGACGCCCTTCTACGGCATGGTCCCGGAGTCGATCAGCCACGAGGGGTACTCCGCGAAGGCGATGCACTCGTTCTGGGACACGCTCTTCATCCTCAAGGGGCTCGAGGACGCGGAGTTTCTGACCGGCGAGAAAAACTTCGCCGCCGAGTTCCGCGCGCACCTCCTCGCGTCGATCGCCGGCACGATGCAGCAGCACCAGATCGACTACATCCCCGGCTCCGTGGAGCTGGGAGACTTCGACGCCACCTCGACCACCGTCGCCGTCACGCCCGTCGACGCCGACCTCCCGCGCGGCGCGCTCCTGCGCACGTTCGAGAAATACTGGGAGCACGCGCTCGAGCCGCGCACGTACACGCCGTACGAGTTGCGCGTGGTCGGCACGCTGGTGCGCCTCGGCCACGCCGACCGCGCGCGGAAGCTGCTCGACTACTTCTTCGCGGACCAGCGGCCGGCAGCCTGGTATCAGTGGGCCGAGGTCGTACGGGCCAATCCGCGCGAGGGCGGGTTCATCGGCGACATGCCCCACACGTGGGTCGGCTCCGACTTCATCCGCAGCGCGCTCGACTTCTTCGCCTATGAAGACGACGGTGCACTGATCCTCGCGGCGGGGATCGCGCCGGAGTGGGCGCGGCAGGGCGTGCGCGTCGAGAACCTCTCCACGCACTACGGCATGCTGAGCTACTCGATCGAGGGCAACCGCCTGCGCATCGGCGGGACGCTGCGCGTGCCGCCGAAGGGCATCGTCGTCGTCTCCCCCTACGATGGCGCCCGGACCACCGTGCGCGCCGTCCCCGCCGAAATCATCCTCAACGTAGGGCGGGCTTCAGCCCGCCCGCCCACGGGGGAGGCGGGCTGAAGCCCGCCCTACGTTTTGAAAGGATCTATGAGTTACGGTCACTTCTCCGCGGACGGGCGCGAATACGTCATCACCGACCCGCGTCCGCCGCGCCCCTGGGCCAACGTCATCTCCAATCCGCGCCTCGGACTGGCCGTGTCGCAGAGCGGCAGCGGCTTCACCTGGATCGACAACTCCCAGCTCGCCGTCGTGAACTGGTGGCAGCAGGACTTTGCCCAGGACACGAGCGGCAAGTTCCTCTACCTCGCCGAGGGGGACGATGTGTGGTCGCTCTCGCCCGCGCCCGTCTGGGCCGACTACGACCGCTTCGAGTGCCGCCACGGAATCGGGTACACGACGTTCGTCACCGAGCGCAACGGCCTCACCGCGCACTGGACGCTCTTCGCCCACGAGCAGGATTCGGTCGAGCTCTGGATCGTGCGCCTGAAGAACACTCTCAGCGCGAGGCGGCGCCTCGACCTGACCGGCTATCTGGAGTGGGTGTGCGGCGTCACCCCCGCGCCGCGGCGCGAGTTCCACAAGCTCTTCATCGAGACGCAGCGCGACGGCAACGCCGTCTACGCCTGGAACCACATGTGGGACGTCCCGAGCGCGGAGTGGGGACACTGGAACAGCGACTTTCCCTACGTCTGTGCCTTCGGCACCACAGCCGAGGTCACAAGTGCCGAGGGCGAAAAGGCGGAGTTCCTCGGCCGCAACGGCACGCTGCGCGCCCCCGAGGCGCTCGGACGCCGCGACTGGCGCGGCCTCTTCGGACGCCACTACGACCCCGTGGCCGCGCTGCGCGGCGTCGTCGAGCTGGGGCCCGGCGAAGAGAAAACGATCGGCTTCACCATTGCCGTCGGGAAGTCGCGCGAGGAGTGCGGGGCCCTCCTGCGTCGGGATGTTCCATCGATGCACCGCGATCTCACTGCCGTGAAGCAGTCGTGGCACGAGCGCCTCTCCACGCATCGCCTGGAGACGGGCTCACCCACCTTCGACGCCTTCATCAACGACTGGACGCGCTACCAGGCCATCTCCGCGCGCATCTGGGGCCGCGCCGGCTACTACCAGCAGTCGGGCGCGTACGGCTTCCGCGACCAGCTCCAGGACTCGCAGGTCTGGCTGACCATCGACGAGCGGAAGACGCGCGAGCAGATCGGACTCCATGCCGCGCATCAGTTCGCGGACGGCTCGGTCTATCACTGGTGGCATCCGCTCTCCGAGCAGGGGCACATCACGAAGATGACCGACGACCTGCTCTGGCTCGGCTTCGTGACCGCGAATTACCTCAAGGAGACCGCCGACTTTTCGATCCTCGGCGACACGGCGCCGTTCCTCGACGAGGCCACTCCCGCGCCGCTCGAGGAGCACGTCCGCCGCGCCTTCGAGCGCGTCTTCCGGCGCACCTCGCCGCGCGGCCTGCCATACATCGGGGCCGGCGACTGGAACGACGGACTCTCCGCCGCCGGCATGCGCGAGAAAGGGGAGTCGGTGTGGCTCGCGCACTTCCTGGCGGGCCTGCTCGCCGACTGGAACGAGATCGCAAAACGCAGCGGCCGCGCGGAGTTCGCCCGCGACTACGACACCCGCCGCGAGCGCCTCGTCGCCGCGATCAACGAGCACGCCTGGGACGGGGAGTGGTACTGGCGCGCGACGCTGGACGACGGCTCGTGCATCGGCAGCCGCGAGAACAGGCGCGGGCGCATCTACCTCAACGCGCAGACGTGGGCCATCCTGAACGATGTGGCCCCGCCCGACCGCGCCGCGGCGTGCATGCGCAGCGTGCGCGAGCACCTCGTCCGCGAGTCGGGCGCGCTGCTGCTCGCCCCCGCGTACGACACGCCCGACGAGCGCATCGGCTACATCACGAGATACGCGCCCGGCCTCCGCGAGAACGGAGGCGTCTACACCCACGCCGCCACCTGGGCCATCGCCGCCGCGGCGAAGGTGAAGGACGCCGCGCTCGTCGGCAAGCTGCTCACTGCCATCGATCCGACGAACAAGGATCCCGAGCGCTACTGGGCCGAGCCGTACGTCCTCCCCGGCAACGTCGACGGACCCGACTCGCCGTTGAATGGCCGGGCGGGGTGGACGTGGTACACCGGCTCCGCCTCCTGGCTGCACCGCGTGGTCGCCGAATGGGTCCTCGGCGTGCGGCCGACGTGGGAGGGCCTGCTCGTCGATCCGTGTCTCCCGCCGGAATGGGAGCGCGCTCGCATGACGCGCCCGTGGCGAGGGAAGACGCTGGAGATCGAAGTCACCCGCGGCATGGAGCCCTACGTGCTCTGATGTGGAGTGCGGCAGCGCCAGCTGCCGCTTTCCATGCGGAGGCGCCAGCCTCCGCCCGCCCGCGGCAGCTGCGGCTGCCGCATTGAGAGCGGCAGCTGGCGCTGCCGCACTCCATAGTCAGACGCTGCGGCGTCTGATCACGTCCGCGTAGAACCGGCCGCTCTCCTTGATCGTGCGCGCCTGCGTCTCGTAATCGACGTGCACGATGCCGAACCGTTTGGCGAACCCGGCGCTCCACTCGTAGTTGTCGAGGAGCGACCAGACGAAGTAGCCGCGCAGGTCGACGCCGCGGTCGACGGCATCGAGTGCCGCGTGCAGGTGCTCGCGCAGGTAGTCGACGCGCAGCGGATCCTCGATGCGTCCGTTGAAGGCGACCGGCTGGTCGTAGAACGCCGCGCCGTTCTCCATCACGTACAGCGGCATCCGTCCGTAGCGCTCCGTCACCCAGACCAGGATGTCGGTCAGCCCCTGCGGGAAGACTTCCCAGTTCAGCGTGGTCACGGTGCCGCGCGGATTGTCGACGCGCACGGCGCGCTCGATCGGCTCCGAAGGGTCATGACGGGTGATGCCGCGCTTGTAGTAGTTGATGCCGAGGAAATCGATCGGCACGGCGAGATCCGCGGCGTCCCAGAGATTCGGCCACGCCTCGCCGAACATCTCCAGCATCTCCGGCGGATAGCTGCCGAAGAAGAGCGGGTCGAGGTACTGGCGGTTCATGTACGCGTCGGCGCGCTTCACCGCCGCCGCGTCCTCGGCGGAGTCGCTGGCCGCGTACTTCGGCTCGAGGTTCACCACGATGCCGATCGGCTTCGTGCCGAACGCGCGGTAGGCCTGCACCGCCGCGGCGTGCGCGCGCAGCTGGTTGTGCGCGGCCAGCGGCGCCTCGAAGTGGTTGCGGTGTCCCGGCGCGAGCGTGCCGTGCAGGTAGCCGCCGTCGCTCGTCACCCACGGCTCGTTCAGCGTGGCCCACATCGCCACGCGGTCATCGAGCGCGCGGAAGACCACCTGCGCGTAGTCGGCGAACCACCAGCTCACGTCGCGGTTCAGCCAGCCGCCGCGGTCGTCGAGGGCGGCGGGGAGGTCCCAGTGATACAGCGTCACATTCGGCTGGATGCCCGCCTCGAGGAGCGCGTCGACGAGGCGCCTGTAGTAGTCGAGGCCGCGCTCGTTCACCGCGCCCGTGCCGTCGGGGAGAATGCGGCTCCAGGAGATGCTGAAGCGATACGCGCCGAGGCCGAGCTCGCGCATCAGCGCCACGTCGTCCTGGAACCGGTTGTAGTGATCGCAGGCCACGTCGCCGGTCTCGCCGTTGTGCGTGTGGCCGGGGGTGTGGCTGAAGCGGTGCCAGATGCTCGGCCCCGCGCCGTCGGCGAGGGGCGAGCCCTCGATCTGATACGCGGACGTCGCCGCGCCGAAGAGAAAGTCCGCGGGAAACGCGCGGCGGTGAGTGTCGTTCATCGCCGCGCGAGTCTACTTCACGGAATCTGATCGAGAAGCTGCTTCACCACCGGCGCCGGCACGGCGTAGTTGGTCTTCTTGAATGACCCGCTGAAGTGCAGGCCGAGGGCCCGGCCGGTCTTGAGGTCGATGACCGCGGAGCCGGAGTTCCCGCCGAGGGTCGTGCAGTCGTGGTAGACGTACTGCTCGTCGACCTTCGTCAGCGAGCCGGGCGCGAGGCGCTTGACGTCGTAGACGTCGCCGTAGATGCGGGCCATGTCGGGGCCGGGATTGCGGCGGCCGTCGCGGGCAGGGTAGCCGATGACGGCGACGTCGGAGTCCTTCTGCGGCGCCGGATCGAGCTCGATCGGCGGGCGCTCCGCTTTTTTCTCGAGGCGCAGGAACGCCACATCAGGGCCGAAATCGTCGCTGATGTAGAGCACTTCCTTGACCATGAGCTCGTCCTCTTCCGGCTCGTTGTACTCCTCGCGGAAGTCGATGGACGGTTTGATGGTGCGGCCGGAGAGATTCTTCTTGAAGATGAAGCCCGGGAGCTGTCCCGCCTTGAGCCCGAACTCGACGGCCACGTGGCGGTTGGTGACCACCACGTCGTCGCGCACGAGCCAGCCGGTGCCGACCCAGTCCAGCTCATCGTGGTTCTTCACCTCGATGCGGCCGACGGCGGGGATGATCTTGTCGAGGAAGCCCTGAGCGGCGCGGAGGCGCTCCGTCCAGACGTCGCTCATCGGGATCTCGAAGGTGTTCTTACGCACGAACAGGACGGGGCGGCCGTAGCTGAGGATGATCGCTTCCATCCCCATGGGCATCCCCTCGCCGCCGAGGCCGAGGGACTCCATCCGTTCCGCGTTGGGGCCGGGCGTCCCCTCGGCCGCCGCGGCGGTGGTTTTCTTCCCGAACTTTTTCTGCACCTCGTCGCGCAGACGAGGATCGTTCTCCAGCATCTGATTGATGTCGACCATGCGCTCTCTCCTGCCTTGTAGGAGAGATAGTGCCCTGCATTTCCCTACTTTCGCAAGGGATGTCCAATACTGACCTTGCACGCAACGCCAAAACTTGCATAATGCCGTCCCTATGCACATCCATAGTCACGATGTGGCCGGCGTGCGGCTCTCCGGATGGGGTTAGTCGACGCAGCGCGGCATTTATGATGTCGCCCGCGTGCACCGCTTCACCGCCCTCAGCGTCGTCGCCCTGGCGGAGCTCCTGGCGATGGGGCTCTGGTTCGGCGTCTCGGCCGTAGCGCCGCGGATCGCCGCGGAGTGGCGGCTCAGTGAGTCGGCCACCTCCTGGCTTATCCTCGCCGTGCAGCTCGGCTTCGTGGCCGGGACGCTCCTCAGCGCGGCGCTCAACCTTCCCGACGTCATCCGCCCGCGCACCCTCTTCGCCCTCTGCGCGTTTCTCGGCGCGATCGTGAACGTGCTGCTGGCGTGGGCCGTCGACAGCTTCGGCGCGGCCATCGCGCTGCGCGTGCTCACCGGCGTTTTCCTGGCGGGCGTCTATCCGCCGGGGATGAAGATCATCGCCACGTGGTTCAAGACCGGCCGCGGCTTCGCGCTGGGCGTGCTGATCGGCGCGCTGACGCTGGGGAAGGCGGTGCCGTATCTCGTCAACGCGTTCGGCTCGGACAGCTGGCGCGTGAATGCGGCCTTCGCCTCGGTCGGCGCGGTGCTGGCGTCGCTGCTCGTGCTGCGCTTCGTCAACGACGGTCCGTACGCCCTGCCGAACCAGCCCTTCGATCCGTCGCAGATCGCGCGCGTCTTCGCGAACCGCGGCGTGCGCCTGGCGAACTTCGGCTACTTCGGGCACATGTGGGAGCTGTACGCGATGTGGGCGTGGGCGCCGGTGATGATCCGCGCCAGCGTGCAGGCCAGCGGCGACTCGCCGCGGTTCGCCGAGGCGGCGTCGTTCCTGGTCATCGGCGCGGGGGCGGTCGGGTGCGTGATCGCGGGGGTGTACGCGGACCGCATCGGACGCGCGGTCGTGGCGGCGTCGGCGATGGCGGTCAGCGGCGCGTGCTGCATCGCCATCGGCTTCCTGTACGGGAAGGCGCCGGTGGCGCTGCTGGTCGTGGCGGTGATCTGGGGCGCGGCCGTGGTGGCCGACTCCGCGCAGTTCTCCGCCTGCGTGACCGAATACGCCGACCCGCGCTACATCGGCACGGCGCTGACGCTGCAGACGTGCATCGGCTTCCTCATCACCACCGTCTCCATCCGGATGATGCCGCTGCTCGTGGCCAGGGTGGGGTGGGAGTGGGCCTTCGCGTTTCTCGCGCCCGGCCCACTCCTCGGGATTCTGGCGATGATGCGCCTGCGCGCGGGAAGCGGGGCGGGCTGAAGCCCGCCCTACGTTGAGCGCCTTTCTCGCGCTGCGCGTGCTCGACGTAGGACGGGCTTCAGCCCGTCCCCCCCGTGCCGGCCTATTGATTCATGTCTTTCCCTTCCTCGAGCTTCTTGATGCCCGCGGCGAGGGAGTTGCGGTTCACGTCGTCCGGCGCCTGCGCCAGGGCGAGCCTGGCGTGTTTCAGCGCGTCCTTGTAGCGCCCGACGGCGGAGTAGCCGCGCGCCAGGCCGACGTTCACCGGCCACACGTTCGGGTTGCGCTTCGCGTTCAGCTCCCACACGCGCAGGGCGTCTTCCTTCTTCCCCTGGGTGAGGAGCTGGCGGCCGTAGGCGTGGATCTCGAGCGGGCCGGCGGTGCGGTGATTGATGGCCTTCTCGCGCGTGGCCGCCGCCTCGGCGGTCTTGCCGGCCGCTTCCTGGGCCGCGGCGAGCGTGTTCAGCGTCTGGAAGTTCTCCTGTCCGACGAACTGGCGCGTCGCGGCCACCTCGGCGAACTCCAGCGCGTCGCTCGGACGCCTGGCCTGCAGCGCGTACTGCGCCGCCGCGTTCCAGTTCTGCCAGTTGAAGCCGGGCGAGCTGCGCAGCTCGTTGCGGATCTGCGCGAGATACAGGTCCGTGACGTTGTCGACCTTGATCGTCCACGGGAGCTGCACGTCTTCCCACTTCAGCGCCACCGTGGCCTGGTTGGCCTTGCGGTCGGTGAACTCGTACGTGAGCCACTCGTTGTACTCGCTCTTCGACGGCTTCACGCTCACGCGCAGCGCGTCCTCGGCCGGATCGTAGTAGTAGCTGCCCCAGGAGCTGTGGTTCTTCGAGAAGATGAGCGTCCACGGCTCGTTCTCTTTCCCGACGACCACGTGCAGGCCGTACTTGCCCGCGGGGAGCGGCTGCCCTTCGATCGTTACGTCGTGCGAGACGGTGAAGACCGTGTTCTCGTTCGCGCCGGCGCGCCACGGGCACTGCGAGCAGGTGCCGAAGCCTTCGTCGCGGAAGCCGTAATGCGCGACGTCGGTGCCCCAGATCTTGCCGCGCCGGTCTTCACCGTTCGGCGCGTGGACGTCGGGGCTGTTGTAATCGATGGTGACCTTGACGGGACCGATGTGCTGCGTGACCGAGGACTTCTGGTTGTCGCCGTTGGGCGGCAGCGTGATGCCCTGCGCGGCGAGAACTGCGGGGAAAAGAATCGCGAGGACCGCGATGAACGAACGACGCATGAGACCCCTCCTGTTTGACGGAGGGGATGATAGGCGCACCAGTGTGAGAGGGCGGTGAACGAGCCGTGGCGATTGCGGTTCAACGCCGCTCGCGACACCGGAGCGACCGCTCGTGCCGGTCAATAGTGGACCGCCGGCGGGACGCCGGCGGTCCGCTGCCTCACCGCAATGCTTTGATGTATGACACCACCGCCGCGGCCTCGGCGTCGCTCCGGGTCAGCCCGCGGTGGGGGCCGGTCTCGCGAATGGTCCTGATCAGGTCCGCGTCCGGCTTCGACTGCGTCGCCGCCGAGGTCAGGATCACGTTGGCCGCGTTCTTCTTCCCGTCCGCGCCGTGGCAGGTCGCGCAGCGGGCTTTGTAGGCGGCTTGTCCGTCCGCGATCTCGCTCGTCGGCGCTGGCGCGGCGTCGGACGTCGGCATCGTGCTCGTGTTCGGCGTGACGGTAGTCGTGGTGGGCGGAGGCGCGGTGGCCGCCGCATCGCTGGTGGTCATGACGGTGTCGTTGCTCGCTCCCTCGGGAGTCTCGACCCGGTCGCGGTTGCACGCGGTCAGGGCGAGCAGGCTCAGTGTCGCGATTGCCAGAACTGATTTCATGTGCGTTCCCTCACGTGCCGATGTGTGAGCACAAAAGCTGCCCGGTACAATCCACGCCTGTGTTCGACCCCCGGCTGACCGCGCTCCTGGACGCCCGCATCGCCAGCGCCGACCGCGCCTCCATCGACGACGAGATCTGGCGCTCCTTCGGCGAGGCGTGGTGCATCATGGCCACCGACCTCTCCGGCTTCTCGCGCGGCGTGGCGGAACAGGGGATCATCCCGTTCCTGCAGACGATCCACGAGTCGGCGCGCATCCTCATCCCGGTCGTCGAAGGCCATGGCGGGCTCCTCCTGAAGATGGAGGGGGACAGCTTCCTGGCCATCTTTCGCGACCCGAACGAGGGCGTGCGCACCGCGATCGAGATGCAGCGTGCCGTCCGCCGTTACAACGACACCGGCCGCGATCCGGTCCTGCTCGGCGTCGGCCTCGGCTATGGCCGCGTGCTTCGTGTGGCGGAGGCGGACGTCTACGGCGCGGAGGTCAACTCCGCGTGCATCCTCGGCGAGACGTACGCGAACGGCTACGACATCCTGATCACGCGGGCCGTCCGCGACGCGGTGCACGGGCTCGAGCTCGAGGAGTTCCCGCACGTCCCGCCCGGCGCGGGCGGCGCGTATCGCGTGCTCTATTCGTCGACCGCGAACGCGCGCTGACCGCCGAGGGACGTGCGGAACGCCCACACCGCCAGCGCGGCGAAGAAGAGCGCCGGCACGCTCACCCGGAGCGTGTACCAGTCGAGCGCATCGGGCAGGGCGAAGTGGAACAAGCCGTGGAAGGCCGCTTGTCCGGCCATCGTGGCCAGCAGGCCGTAACGCGTGATCAGGAGCGTGAGGATCGCGGCGATGACGGCGAACATCGCCAGCGCGGCCGGCTCGCGCGAAGCGAACGAGTACGCGATCATGCACAGCGAGAAGACCGCCGCCGCGGCGAGCGCGCGGCGCCGCAGCACGATCAGCAGCAGCATCAGGATGATCATGAAAGCCAGTCCCTGGATGATCGCCACCTGCAGCGTGGAGGCGATGCGCGCGACCGGCATGAGCACCGAGTTGAAGTCGCGCGCCGTTCCCGGCGACCACGGCATGAGCAGCATGGGGCCGCTCGCCGCGAGCAGCGCGTGCAGCAGTCCGAGCAGGCTGCCGATCAGGATGTCGCGGCCGACCATCGCGTCGCGCCATCGCCCCGAAACGAGCCGCGCCCACGAGATGAGCCCCTGCGGCCACTTGCGCCGGATGTACGGCTCGAGCGCGAGATAGACGAGCGAGAACAGCGCGGCGTAGAAGAGCCCGTCCGCGATGGCCAGCGTCAGTACCGCGAGCTCGTGCACCAGCGACGTCTCGTGCTCCGCCTCGGTCATGCGGCGGAGGAAGGTCAGCACGAATAGCACGGAGCCGAGCCGGATCGCGCCCTGCCGGTCGCCGCGCCGCTGCCGCAGGTTGCGCCACGCCAGGATCGAGCCGCCGGCCGCGGCCACGACGATCGTGAAGATGCCGAAGAGGTAGAAGCCGCCGTCGGTGGAGAAGGGATCGCGCGACTCGGTCGCGTCCCACGGCGCGATGACGCGGAACAGCACCGGCACGCCACGGAACGCCGCCGCCTCGACGTGCAGCGGAGCGCCGTCGTCGGGATGCCTGCCGCTCCACGCCGCGCGCGCGTCGGCGTACGACGGCGGGAGAAGCTTCGGCGTGGCGGGCGTGAAGCGCGCCGGATCGAATCCTGCCGCGCGCAGGAGCGCGTTCCACTCCAGCGGCCGCGGCTTCCATTGCTCCGAGGCGAGGGCGCGCAGCGAGAGCAGCCGCCCCTTCGGGTCGATCTCGATGCGCACGGAACCGCTCGCGCTCTGCGGCGGCCGTTCGAGCGTCGGTTCCGGCGAGCGGACGAAGCCGCGGTCGATGAGCGGCTCCGGCTCTTCGCGCATCCAGAAGCGCAGCGCCGTGAAGTCCTGTCCGAGGCGCTGCAGCCGCGGCCGGTCGTGCTCGACGAGCCATTGCAGGCGCTGCACGTCCTCGTTGAATCCGTACGTGCGGAACGGCTGCGCCGGGATGCCGAGGCCGCGCAGCAGTTCGCCGGCGCGCTCGGCCTCGACCTCGGGCGGACGCGTGAGGCCGAAGCGCTGCCACACGCGCCCGCGGACGGTCACGATCAGGAAGGTGAGCATGATGCCGAGCGTGGCCGCGAGCAGCGTCCAGGCGACCGCGGGGCGGAGGCTGCCCGCCGTCCCGGCCGCGGCCACGAGTCCCGGCGAGGGCGTGGTGCCCGCGGCGAGGGCCGCCGCCAGCGGATCGCCGCCGGGGAGTGCCTGGATCACCTCGTGCGCCGAGGCCGGCCGCTGCGCCGGATCGGCCGACAGGCAGCGCAGGATCACGCGCTCGACGGTCGGGTCGATGTCGCGGATCACGCTCGACGGCGTAGTGATCTCGCTGGTGAGGTCGCGGATGCGCTCCGGCATCGTGCGCGCGTCGTGCGCGCGGCGGCCGGTGAAGAGCTCGTACATCACCAGGCCGAGGGCGTAGAGGTCGCTCTGCACGCTGGCCGGCTCGCCCTCGAGCTGCTCGGGCGCCATGTACGCGGGCGTGCCGGAGATCGTGCCGTCGTCCTCGCCGGCGGCGAGGGCCAGGCCGAAGTCCATGATCCGCGCATCGCCGCGCGAGTCGATCATGATGTTGGCCGGCTTGAGGTCGCGGTGGAGGATGCCTTTCGCGTGCGCCGCCGCGAGCCCCGCGGCCACGCCGCGCGCGAAGTCGACGGCCTTGTCGGGCGCGAGCCGGCCGATGCGGCGCAGGAGGCGCGAGAGGTCTTCGCCGTCGACGTACTCCATGGCCACGAAATGCGCGCCGTCCCACTCGACGATGTCGTAGAGGTGGCAGACGTTGGGATGCGCGATCTGCCGGCCGAGGCGTACCTCGTCGTGCAGGCGGGCGAGGAGGAGCGGGTCGCGCTGGAGCCGCGCGGGGAGGAACTTCAGCGCCACGGTCTGGCCGAGCTTCGTGTCGTCGGCGCGGTAGACCTCGCCCATGCCGCCCGCGCCGAGGATGCTGGCGATGCGGTAGCGCCCCGCCACGATCGTCCCCGGCGCGAACTGCGCGTCGGCGCCGCGGCCGTGCGGCGTGGGCACGGGGTCGGACACCATGCGCGTGGTGACTTCGGGATCGGGAGTGCTCATCTGGGGAAGGCGGAATTGTACGGCTGCTATTCGTCGAGCAGCGATGAGCTGAACGCCGGCTGACCACCGAGGGAGGTGTGGAAGGCCCACAGGGACAGCGCGATCACCGCGGCCAGGGTGAGGGGGGCGCTGGCCATGGCCCATCCCGCGCCGGGCAGCAGCGGCGCGGTGAGGATGGCGAAGAACACTCCGTGCATGACCCCGACGGCGACCGCTCCGTAGCGAAGGATGACAAACGCCATCACCAGGGCGATGACCACGTAGCTCGGGATCGACGCGGGCCGCTGCACGACCGATCCGCACAGGTAGATCACGAGCACCGCCACGATGACGGCGCCGGCCAGCATGCGTTTGCGCAGGATGACGGTGAAGATCACCAGCGCGATCATCATCATCGCGCTGACGAAGATCCCGCCCGCCGCGCCGGTGGTGAGGGCCTCCAGCGCATCCCAGCCGCTGCCGATCCTGGTGTGGGGCGGGTCTTCGGGGCGGCCATCAAGGGCGCTCGCGAGAGGACGCGCGGTCAGCGAAAGGAAGGCGTGCGCGATCCCTGCGATGATGCCGATCAGGACGTGGCGCGCGACGAGCGGATCGCGCACGCGCCCGGCCGCGAGACGGGCCCACGCGATGAGCAGCTCCGGCCAGCGGCGCCTTGCGAGCGGCTCGAGCGCGAGATAGGCCACGAGGACGAAGAGCGCCGTGGCGGTCGCCTGGCCGAAGAGCCAGGCGGGATCGCTGGCGGCAGCGAGTGCGCCCGAGCGCGCGGCCGTTCTGAAGAATGCCTCGAGCGCACCCAGAACGAACACTGCCAGTGCCGCGCGAACCGCCCCCTGCCGGTCGCCGCGGCGTGAGCGGACGTTGCGCACGGCCAGCACCACCGCGATCGCGCCGACGATGAACTGCAGGCCGAACATGAACCGCTCCGCGGAAGGGTTGCCGAACGCGGGTGGCGGCGGCGGACGGTCGTCCGGTGCGCTGATGGTGAAAAAGACAGGCGTTCCTTTCCACGCCGCGGCCTCCAGGCGGATCGGCGTGCGCTCTCTCCGGTACGTGCCGATCCACGCGGCGCGCGCGTCGAACGCCGCCACCGGTACGTTGCGCGGGGCGGCCGGGCGGAGCGAGGCGGCGTCCACTCCCGCGGCGTCGAGCAGCGGCCGCCAGTCGAGCGCTTTCGCTTTCCAGTTCGTATCCGGTGCCGCCAGGAGGGCGGCCAGGCGGCCGCGCTCATCGACTTCGACCGTGGCCCAGCCTGGAGCGTTCACATCGAGCAGTGTGAAGCGCGAGACCTGCGGTCTCGCGACGCCGTACTCCATGCGAAACCGGTGCGGCGCCGGTCCGGTCGTGTTGTACGGCTGCCGCACCGTCGGGTCGCGAGCGGGAATGCCGAGCGTCTCCAGGATCGTCGAGCCGCGGGACCAGAGCACGTCCGCGGGCGTGTCGAGCTCCGGCGCGGCCCGCAGGCGGAAGGCGGTGTAGGCCGTCAGCAGCACCACGATCGCGGCCAGCAGCGTCCACGCCTGCCACCGCTTCAGCGTTCCTTCCGCTCCGGCCGCGGCCACGATGCGCGGCGACGGCGTTTCTCCCGCGGCAAGCGCCGCCGCCAGCGGGTCGCCGCCGGGGAGCGACAAAATCACTTCACGCGCCGAGGCCGGCCGCTGCGCCGGATCGTTGGCCAGGCAGCGGAGGATGATTCGCTCGACCGCGGGATCGATGTCGCGGATGTGGCTCGACGGCGTGGCGATCTCGCTGGTGAGGTCGCGCACGCGCTCGGGCAGCGTCCGCGCGTTGTGCGCGCGCTTGCCGGTGACGAGCTCGTACAGCACCAGGCCGAACGCGTACAGATCGCTCTGCACCGTGGCCGGCTCTCCCTCGAGCTGCTCCGGCGCCATGTACGCCGGCGTGCCGGAGATCGTGCCGTCGTCTTCGCCCGCGGCGAGGGCCAGGCCGAAGTCCATGATCCGCGCGTCGCCGCGCGAGTCGATCATGATGTTGGCCGGCTTCAGATCGCGATGGAGGATTCCCTTCGCGTGCGCGGCCGCGAGCCCCGCGGCGATGCCGCGCGCGAAGTCGACGGCTTTGTCGGGCGCGAGGCGTCCGATGCGGCGCAGGAGTCGCGAGAGATCTTCGCCGTCGACGTACTCCATCGAGACGAAGTGCGCGTTCTCCCATTCGACGATGTCGTAGAGGTGGCAGACGTTCGGATGCGCGATCTGCCGGCCGAGGCGCACCTCGTCGTGCAGCCGCGCGAGGAGCGTGGCGTCGCGCTCGAGCCGCGCCGGGAGGAACTTCAGCGCCACGGGCTGGTCGAGCTTCGTGTCGTCGGCGCGATAAACCTCTCCCATGCCGCCGCTGCCGAGGATGCTGGCGATGCGGTAGCGCCCCGCCACGATCGTGCCCGGCGCGAACTGCGCGTCCGCTCCGCGGCCGCGCGGCGGGCGGACGGCATCGGACGCCATGCGCGCGGTGGCTTCTGGATCGGGAGTGCTCATGCGGGGGACGGGCGATTGTACGATGCGCGTGTGATCTCCGTTCTCTACTTCCATGGCTTCGCCTCCTCGCCCGCGAGCGCGAAGATCACGGCCCTCCGGCCGCTGCTCGAGCCGCACGGGATCGAGCTGAACACGCCCGACTGCAACGTGCCGTCGTTCGAGCGGCTCGACTTCGACGCGGTCGTCGAGCACGCGGTCGCCTGCGCCCGCGAGACGCCGCCGCGGGCGATGGTGGGCAGCTCCATGGGCGCGCTGATCGCGGTGGCCGTGGCGAAGCGCGGCATCGCCGTGCCGCTGGTCCTGATTGCCCCCGCCCTCGGCGTGGCCGCGCGCTGGCGCGAGAAGATCCCCGCCGGCGATCCGATCACTGTCTTCAACTACGCCCGCGACGCCGACGCGCCGATCCATCGCGCGTTCTTCGAGCAGATGGCCACGCTGTACGTCGACGCCACGCCGCCGCCCTCGCGCGTGACCGCGATCATGGGCCGCCAGGATGAGACGGTGCCGTTCGACATGGTCGAGCGGCGCTGGCGCGAATGGGAGGCCTCGGGCGCGCTCGTTCCCGGCTCGAAGCTCGTCGTCATCGACGAAGGGGATCACGCGCTGGTGGATCAGGCGCGCCTCATCGAAGAGGCCATCGTGGAGGCGGTGCGATGATCGCCGTCACGCGCGGTGTGGCGCGCACGATTCAGCACGCGCAGCTCACCTATCAGGAGTGGCAGCGCATCGACTATGCCGCCGCCGCGATGCAGCATCGCGAGTACGTCCGCGTGCTCCAGTCCCTCGGCTGCACCGTCATCGAATTACCGGCCGACGACGCGTATCCCGACTGCGTCTTCATCGAGGACACGGCCATCGTGCTGGACGATCTCGCGGTCATCACGCGTCCCGGCGCCGAGTCGCGTCGCGGCGAGACGCGCGCGGTCGCCGACGCGCTGGCGCCGTACCGCCCGCTCGTGCACATCGAGGCACCGGCCACGATCGACGGGGGCGACGTGCTCGTCCTCGACGACAAAATTTATGTCGGCCTGTCGACGCGCACGAACGAGGCCGCCCTCGCGCAGTTGCGCTTCCACACGCGTCGCGAGGTGATCCCGGTGGACGTGACCGGTGCGCTGCATCTCAAGACCGCCATCACGCGCGTGTCGCGCGACAGCCTGCTCTTCCGCGGCGAATGGCTCGACGCGACACCGTTCGCGGGATGGAACCTGCTGGAGGCGGAGGAGCCGAACGCGCTCCTCATCGGCGACGTGGTGATCTACCCGGCTGCGTATCCGGAGACGGCGGAGATGCTGCGCTCGCGCGGGATCGACGTGCGCACCGTGGACGCCTCGGAGCTGGCCAAGGCAGAGGGCGGCGTCACCTGCAGTGCCCTGCTCGTGAAAACGTAGGGCGGGCTTCAGCCCGCCTCCCCCGGGGGGACGGGCTGAAGCCCGTCCTACGTTGCGAACCGCCTCGGATTCAGCGCGCTGACGTCGATCGACGCCTCCCCGTCCACGATCATCTCCGCCAGCAGCTGCCCCAGCGCCGGCGCGTGCATGACCCCGTGTCCCGACGAGCCGGTGGCCACCCAGCGGTTCTCGGCGACGCGGCCGAGGAGCGCGTGGCCGTCGGGAGACATCTCGTAGAAGCCCGACCAGTGCTCGCCGAGGGGCACGTCGCTGAGGCACGGCATGCGCCGCCGCGTCATCTCGATGACGCGGGACAGCCACTCATCGTCGTCGAGCACCGGATCGTCCGGCCAGAGCAGCAGCACGCGGCCGTCGCGCACGCGCAGGTGGTACCAGTCGCCGGCCCAGATGGTCATCGGCATCTCCGCTGGCAGCACGCCGGTCGGAACCGTGGCCACGACGTTGCGCCGCACCGGCATGACCGGCGAGCCGCACCAGGCCCCGCGGGCATCGACGATGACGTCGGCCTCGGCATCGCTGGTGTTGAAGACGAAGCCGACGCCGAGTTTCCGCGCCGCCTCGGCATAGCCGCGCAGGATGTTCATCGGCCGGATGAACCCGTCGGTCGGGCAGAATGCGCCGCCGACGATCGTCCCGTCGCCGATCTTCGGGTTCAGCGTCCTGGCTTCACGCGCATCGATCATCCGCGCCTCGGCGAGGCCGCACGCGTGCTGCACCGCCTGCGCGTCGGCGAGCGCGCGGAGCTCGTCGTCGCTGCAGGCCAGGAAGAGATAGCCGTGCTGCGCGTAGCCGGGATCGACGCCGGTCTCCTGCTCGAAGCGCAGGAGCTTCTCGCGCGAGAGGAGCGAGAGGCGGACGTTGATCTCCGTGTCGAACTGCGCGCGGAAACCGCCCGTCGCCTTCGCCGTGCTGCCGGCGCCGAAGTCGGAGGCGCGGTCGTACACCGTCACGCCGCAGCCGCGCCGCGCGAGGTGGTACGCCACGCTCGCTCCCACCACGCCCGCGCCGAGGATGGCGATGTTCATGCGAGGATGATCGCATGCGCAAACTGGCGTTCGTCCTTCTCCTCGCCGCGTGCACGAGCGCTCCCACGCTTCCCACGCCGCCCCCGCTCACGATGCCTGATGCCGTGCGCGCGCAGCGCGAGCAGGAACTGGCCGCCGCCCGCGCCAACTACGACAAGAACCCGAATGACGCCGACGCGCTGATCTGGCTCGGCCGCCGCACCGCCTACCTCGGCCGCTACGCGGAGGCCATCGAGGTCTTCACGCAGGGTATCCGCAAACATCCGCGCGATGCACGCATGCTGCGCCACCGCGGCCATCGCTGGATCACGCTGCGGCAGTTCGACCGCGCCATCGCCGATCTCACCAAGGCCGCCTCGCTGGTCCGCAATACGCCCGACCAGATCGAGCCGGACGGCCTGCCGAACGCGCGCAACATTCCCACCAGCACGCTGCAGTCGAACATCTGGTACCACCTCGGCCTCGCGCACTACCTCAAAGGCGACTATGAGTCCGCGCTGCGCGCGTACCGCGAGTGCATGGCTGTCTCGAAGAACCCCGACGGCGTCGTGTCCACCGGGCACTGGCTCTACATGACTCTCCGCCGCCTCGGCCGGGCCGACGAGGCCGAGGCCGTGCTCGCTCCCATCAGCACGGACATGGACATCATCGAGAACACCGCGTACCACAAGCTCCTGCTCATGTACCGCGGCGAGATCTCCCCCGAGGAACTGCTGAAGGAGAACGACGCCGCGATTCACTATGGCGTGGCGAACTGGTTCCTCTACAACGGCGAGCGCGAGCGTGCCATGACCCTCTTCCGCGAAATCGTGAAGGAAAAGGAGTGGGCGGCGTTCGGGACGATCGCGGCGGAGAGCGAACTGGCGCGTTAGGCCTGCCTTTTGCCCCTTCTGTATTCCGGAGGAACACAATCATGAACAATCTGGCCATCGACCCGATCTGGGTCTGGGTCGCGCTGGGAGTGATGGCGCTGATGCTCGTCGTCGGCCTGGTCGCCCGCTCCGCGAGCCGCGCGCGAAGCGCGTCGCTGCGCGAGAAATTCGGCAACGAGTACGACCACGCCCTCAGCACGCACGGCAACCGCAAGCGTGCCGAGCAGGACCTCATCGAGCGTACCGAGCAGGTCAAGAAGTACAACATCGTCCCGCTGCAGGCGAGCGACCGCGAGCGGTTCCGCCGCGACTGGCAGAAGGTCGAAGCGCACTTCCTGGAGCGTCCGACCACGGCCGTCGTCGAAGCGGACGAGCTCGTCGCCGACATCATGCGCACCCGCGGCTATCCGATGGGCGACTTCGACCGGCACGCCGCCGATCTCTCGGTCACGCACCCGCGCATCGTCGACCACTACCGCGCCGGACACAAAGTCATCGAGGGGGCGGCCGGCGCGTCGACGGAAGACCTCCGTCAGGCGATGCTGCACTACCGGGCGCTCTTCGACGAGCTGATCGACGACCGCATCGGCAACGACGTCGTCACGGAGGACGCCGTGCCGCGCGCGAACGAAGTGGACGCGGTGCGTGCGCGGAGCGTCTCGACGGCGCGCGAGGAGGAGCTCAGGACGCGGCGGTAGCCAGCGCCTTGTCCGCCGCTTCAACGGGCACGTCGACGCGTTTCCCGGTGAAGCACGCGGTGCAGTAGAGCGCGCGCGGGTCGTCGTCCTTGCGCACGGCCTCGAGCAGTCCCTCTTCGCTGAGATAGCCGAGGGAGTCGGCCTCGATGAAGTCGCGGATCTGCTCGGTCGTGTGCGAGGAGCCGATGAGCTGCGTGCGCTCGGGCGTGTCGATGCCGTAGTAGCAGGGCCAGGAGGTCGGCGGCGACGAGATGCGCATGTGGACCTCGGATGCCCCGGCGTCCTTGAGCATGCGCACGATCTTCTTCGAGGTCGTGCCGCGCACGATCGAGTCGTCGATGAGGACGATGCGCTTCCCTTCGACGAGGCCGCGCACCGGATTCAGCTTCACCTTCACGCCGAAGCTGCGGATGGTCTGCTTCGGCTCGATGAACGTGCGGCCGACGTAGTGATTGCGCACGAGCCCGTATTGGAACGGGATGCCGGCCTCGAGCGCGTAACCGAGGGCGGCAAAGACGCCGGAGTCGGGGACGGGGACGACGATGTCCGCCGGCACCGGATGCTCGCGCGCGAGCTGTGCGCCGAAGCGCTGCCGCACGTCGGCGACGCTGTTGCCGAAGACGACGGAATCGGGGCGGGCGAAGTAGACGTGCTCGAAGATGCAGCGCGCCTCGCGTTCCGCGCGGGCCTGCCGCACGACGCGAATGCCGCCCTTTTCGATGGCCACGATTTCACCCGCACCGACCTCGCGCACGGTCTCGGCGGCGATGAGGTCGAACGCGCACGTCTCCGAGGAGACCGCATACGCGTCTTCGAGCTTCCCCAGGACGAGCGGCCGGAAGCCGTAGGGATCGCGGGCCGCCAGGATGCGCTCGGGCGTGAGGAGCGCGATGGCATAGGCGCCCTGGACGCGGCTCAGGGCGTCGACGAAGGCCCCCTCGACCTCACTCGCCTTCGAACGGGCGATGAGATGGACGATGACTTCGCTGTCGGCCGTGGAGTTGAAGATGGCCCCCTCGGCCTCGAGCTGTTTCCGCAGCTCGTCGCCGTTGGTCAGGTTCCCATTGTGCGCGACCGCGATCGGCCCCTTGCTCGTGGAGGCGACGATCGGCTGCGCGTTGCAGAGCATCGAGCCGCCCGCGGTGGAGTAGCGCACGTGCCCGATGGCCGTGTTCCCCGGCAGCCGCGACAGCCGCTCGTGCGTGAACACGTCGGCGACATACCCTATCTCCTTCTCGGAGATGATCCGCCCGTCGCCATTCACCGCCGCGATGCCCGCCGACTCCTGCCCGCGATGCTGCAGCGCATACAGCCCCAGGTAGACGAGGTTCGCCGCATCCGCCCTGCCGAGGACGCCAAACACACCGCATTCTTCATGGAGCTTGTCGAACATGCCGTGGAGGTCAACGGGGATTAGAGCACGGAAATTCGGGTCAGGGGAGGATGGGAAACCCCTCGGCGCGGGCAGCGGCTTTGAGGTCCTCATCGAGAGCGACAAACACGAGCACCGCATTGCCGCGGGTGATGATGGCGGTGGCGAGCTGAATGGCGTCGCCGCCGCGCAGCCCGTACCGCGCCACCATGCGGCGTGCCTCTTCGAACACGGCGGCGTACTCTTCGACGACGATCCATCGGTCGCGCAGTTCGGACAACCTCCGGAGGCTGCGCTGGCGTGCAACTTCGTCCCGAGTCTGCCGCGCCTTGCGCCATACGGCACTGTCCACTTCAACCGGAGTGATCGGCGAGACAACGACGGCCGGATCGGCCGCCATGATCGCGTTGAGTGTGTCGGTGGTCGACTCGTTAGAGACAAGTGGAACGAGGGCGGACGAGTCCCAGAACTTCACCAGTCGTTCTTGCGGCGGTCCGCCAGTAACTGCTCGAGCACGCTGCTTTCGAACTGCGGCGGCCGTTCCTTGAAGAACCAGTCGGGCAGCTCGGTGTCGCTCTTGCGGCTGGCCTTGCCCTGCCGGATCATCTCTTCAACCCGCTCCTCGATCGTCATCGGCGGCGTCGGCACCACCTGCGCCACCACCCGCTCCCCGTCGCGCACCTCGACCGTCTCGCCTTTGCGAACGTCTTCCGCCACGGCCCCGAGCTCCGATAACTGCACGGTTTTCACGAGGTCAGTGTAACAACGTGGATCTCCAATGAAAATTCGGTCAGGGGAGGACGGGGAACCCCTCGGCACGGGCGGTGGCGGCAAAGCGGCGATCGAACGTCACGATGGGCATCCTGGCGGGGGTGCCGGAGGCAAACATCGCTGCTGCGAGTTGCAGGGCGTCCATCGATCGCAAGGGATGCCGCGACAGAAGATCGAGCGCCAGCGCGACGATGTCGGGAGCGTGGGAGATCTCGCGCCAGCGACGACTGATCTCTGCAAACGTGCGTTCGGCCTCTGCGTGCGCGGCGGAGGTGAGCTCGTCTGCATGGCGCCTTCGCCACAGCGCGCTCGATACTTCCACCGGCGTCAGTTGAGACGCAAGGATCGATTGATCTTCACTGAGGAGGCGTCGTGCGTCGGCGTATGGCCTTCTTCCACCAACAGGGGCACGATTGCGGACGATTCCCAGAATCTCATCGTCCGTTGTCGCGGTCGTCGAGAAGCTGCTCGAGCACGCTTTTGCCGGACTTGGGAAGCGCGCGCGTGAAGAAGTCATCGCCGAACGGCTCGCCGCTTCCGGGACGCACGAAGCCGCGCTGTTCCAGTTCGTTGATCCGTTCATCGATCCCGGTCTGAGGGAACGGCACCACCTGCGCCACCACCCGCTCCCCGTCGCGCACCTCGACCGTCTCGCCCTTGCGAACGTCCTCCGCCACGGCCCCGAGCTCGGACAACTGCACGGTTTTCACGAGGTCAGTGTAACTGTGATAAACAGCCCGCCGCCACCATGTACCAGTCGGGATTCAACAACGAATTCGCAACCGAGGCGTTGAAGGGTGCGTTGCCCGAGCGGGGGAACTCGCCGCAGAGGGTGAAGTTCGGGTTGTATGCGGAGCAGTTCTCGGGGTCGCCGTTCACGGTGCCGCGGGGGATGCAGAAGCGGTCGTGGTTGTACCGGATCCGGCCGAGCGTGATGCACGAGCCGTTCGCGGAGATCGACGCGGGAGAGTTGCGGGGGCGGTTCGACGAGGTGCCCACGTCGCCGAATCAGCTCCGGTGGGACCCGCTGCCGATCGTGGACGGCGACTTCGTCGACTCGCTGACCACAATCGCGGGAAACGAGGGCGTGGGGATTCACATCTACCGCGCCAACCGGTCGATGGAGGGGCGGTTCTTCTACGACGCGGACGGCGAGCTGCTGCTCGTGCCGGAACAAGGGACGATCGTCCTCAGGACCGAGCTCGGCATCGTCGAGGCGAAGCCGGGGGAGATCGCCGTCATCCCTCGCGGCTGCAAGTTCCGGGTGGATGTGAGCGGCGAAGCCCGCGGCTACATCGCCGAGAACTACGGGCTGCCGTTCCGGCTCCCGGATCTCGGCCCGATCGGGTCGAACGGGCTCGCCAATCCGCGCGATTTTCTCACTCCCGTTGCGGCCTACGAGGACGTCGACGGCGATTTCGAGCTGGTGGCAAAATTCGGCGGGCGGCTCTGGTCCGCGCGCATCGATCATTCGCCGCTCGACGTCGTGGCGTGGCACGGCAACTACGCGCCCTACAAGTACGACCTCTCGAAGTTCAACGTCATCAATACCGTCTCCTTCGACCATCCCGACCCGTCGATCTTCACCGTCCTCACGTCGCCGTCGGACACACCCGGCACCGCCAACTGCGACTTCGTGATCTTCCCGCCGCGCTGGATGGTCGCCGAGAACACCTTCCGGCCACCCTACTTCCACCGCAACGTCATGAACGAGTACATGGGGTTGATTTACGGCGTGTACGACGCGAAGGCGGAAGGCTTCGCGCCGGGCGGGGGGAGCCTGCACAACTGCATGTCCGGCCACGGTCCGGACGCGCAGACGTTCGATGCCGCCAGCTCCGCCAAGCTCGAGCCGAAGTTCCTCGGCGACACGCTGGCCTTCATGTTCGAGACGCGGCATCTCATCCGCCCGACCCGCTTCGCCCTCGAGACGCCGGCCCTGCAGCGCGACTACTGGCGCTGCTGGCACGGGCTGAGGAAGAACTTTAAGCCGGAATGATCAAGCAGTCGCTGCACGCACTTCTCGAGCACCTCATCGACTACGCCGGCCTCTTTCCGCCCGCCGCGCTGTCGATGCAGGACGCGGTGCGCAACTACGCCCGCTACCGCGACGGCGAGTACGCCTGGGCCCTCGGCAGGTTCGTGGTGCCGCAGGCACGCGCGAACGAGGTGCCGAAGGAGCTCCCCCTGAGCATCCTCGGCGTCGACGAGGTGAAGGCGACCACGGAGGAAGAGGTGGCGCAGTTCCCGCCGGATGTGTACGTCGAGATCGCGGACATCCGTCTCCTCGACGCCATCAAAGAACACGGCCAGCGCGCGAAGATCCGCACCGGCGGCATCACCCCCGACGCCTTCCCGGCCATCGGCAACGTGGCGGAGTTCCTCCGCGCGTGCAAGGCGAAGGGTGTGGCGTTCAAGGCCACGGCGGGGCTGCACCATCCGCTGCGCTGCGTGAAGCCGCTGACGTACGAGCCGAACGCGCCGACCGGCATGATGCACGGCTTCCTCAACGTCTTCCTCGCCGCCGCGCTGCTCGACCACGCCGAGGCGATCCTCGGCGAGACCGATCCGCAGGCGTTCGCGTTCGAGGACGGCAAAGCGAGCTGGCGCGGACACGCGGTCACGACCGAGGAGCTGCGAACGATGCGAAGAGAATTCGCGACCTCATTCGGCTCGTGCTCGTTCGAAGAGCCGATCAACGACCTGAAGGAGCTGGGGTGGCTGTGACCGACTTTCCCATCGAGAACCTCCCCTTCGGCGTAGCCCGCGTGAACGGCGAGCCGCACATCTGCACGCGACTCCACGACGAGGTGCTCGACCTCCACGCGGCCGCGGACCTCATCAGAGAGCCGGCGCTGCGCGAGCCGGTGCTGAACGCCTTCGCGGCAAAGAACGTGACGGTGGCGACGAAACAGCGCATTCGGGCAGTCGTCGGCGACATTCCCCGCATCGCCAACGCGGAGATGCTCCTCCCCATCCACATCGGCGACTACACCGATTTCTACGCCAGCGTCCATCACGCCACGAACGTCGGCTCGATGTTCCGTCCCGACAACCCGCTCCTGCCGAACTACAAGTGGGTGCCGATCGGCTATCACGGCCGCTCGTCGTCGATCGTCGTCAGCGGCAAGGAGATCAAGCGCCCGAGCGGACAGCTCAAGGACGACGGCGATCCCGCGGTCGGGAAGACGAAGCGCCTCGACTACGAGATGGAGATGGGCATCGTCATCGGGGTAGGGAACGCGATGGGAGATCCCATCCCGGCAAAGAACGCGCTGGAGCACGTCTTCGGCTTCTGCCTCGTCAACGACTGGTCCGCGCGCGACGTGCAGACGTGGGAGTACCAGCCCCTCGGCCCGTTCCTGGCGAAGAACTTCGCTACCTCGATCTCGCCGTGGATCGTCACCCTCGACGCGCTGGAGCCGTTCCGCACACAGCCGCCGGCACGCGAAGCCGGCGATCCCGAGCCACTGCCGTACCTCCGGGACAGCGTCGCCTTCGACGTGAACGTCGAAGTGTGGCTGCGCACGAAGACGATGACCGAGCCCGTGCGACTCAGCCGCGGCAACTTCCGCGACATGTACTGGACCGTCGCCCAGCTCGTCGCCCATCACACCGTCAACGGCTGCAACCTGCGGCCGGGCGATCTCCTCGCCAGCGGCACGATCTCCGGTCCGGCGAAGGAGTCGCGCGGCTGCCTGCTCGAACTGACCTGGCGCGGCACGGAGCCGGTGGCGCTGCCGAACGGCGAGACGCGGCGCTTCCTCGAAGACGGGGACGAGGTCATCCTGCGGGCGTATTGCGAGAAAGAGGGGACCCCGCGCATCGGCTTCGGCGAATGCCGCGGGATCGTGATCGGGTAATCCCCTCAATTCGCGATCGAGTTCGGACCCGAGCTGCCTCGCATCTTCCTGGCGAACCCGCGGCGCACGGCCACCTGCACCGTCTCGCGCAGCTCGGCGGCGAGTTTTCCCGTGAAGACCACCTCGCGGCCATCGCTGAACCGGATTTCCACGGCGTGAGTTTCGTGGAACGTGATCTGCGAGACCGCAGGGTCCGGAGGTTCAGGAAGGAGCATGATTCCGGGAGCATACGACACCTGAAGAGGGAAGACACTTACCTGCGTCTGAAAACAGTTCGTTCACAACAACTCTCTCGTGTTGTGACGTAACCAGTGCAGTACGGGACGTACTCTCTGCGCACCTTCAGCAGAGAGGAAACAACATGGCCCTGGCAGCGGTGGCATCCGCGGACTGGATCGGCCCCTATCGCTTACTCCGGCAGCTCGGCGCCGGCGGAATGGGTGAAGTGTTTCTCGCGCACGACGACTCGCTCGGGCGCAACATCGCCATCAAGCTGCTGCCGGCGCATCTCGCGTCCGACGCGGAGCATCTGGCGCGGCTGCGCAACGAGGCGCGCAGCGCGTCCTCGCTGAACCATCCGCACATCGTCACCATTTACGAGATCGGCCGCGACGACTCGCAGCGCGCCTTCATGGCCATGGAGTACGTCGACGGCATGACCCTGCGCGAGGCCATGCGCGGCGGCGCGATGCCGGTGCGCAAGGCGCTGCAGATCGCCACGCAGATCGCCGACGGCCTGGCCGCGGCCCACAAGCGCGGCCTCGTGCATCGCGACCTCAAGCCCGAGAACGTGATGCTCACCAGCGACGGCGTGGTGAAGATCCTCGACTTCGGCCTGGCCCGCTCGCTCGAGACCGCGGAGGCGAACGTCTCCGAGCCCGGCATGCTCATGGGCACGTACTCGTACATGTCGCCCGAGCAGGCGCGCGCGGCGGAGACCGATTACCGCAGCGACCAGTTCTCCTTCGGCTCCATCCTCTATGAGCTGCTGACCGGCGAGCGCGCCTTCAACGGCGCGAGCGGCGTCGAGACCCTGTTCATGGTCGTGCGCGACGAGCCGGCGCCGCTGTCGGTCGTCGCGTCGCACGTCCCCGCGCCGCTGCGCTGGATCGTCGACCGCTGCCTTTCCAAGGACCCCGAAGACCGTTACGTCTCGACGCGCGATCTCGCCCGCGACCTGCAGTACCTCCGCGATCACTTCAGCGAGGCCGGCGCGGCCACGCCGATCCGCGAGAAAGCCACGCTGGCCGTGCGCCTGCGCCGCCGCTGGCCGGCTGCCGCGGCCGTGCTCATCGCGCTGCTGGCGGGCTCGCTGGCCACCGCGTGGGTGCGCCGCCCGCAGCCGCGCATCATCACCTCCGAGCGCTACCTCACGTACTCCGGCCACGACTACTCACCGGCCGTCTCGCCGGACGGGAAGCTCATCGCCTTCGCCTCGAATCGCGACGGCGTGCAGCGCATCTGGCTCAAGCAGGTCGAGGGCGGCAGCGAGGTCGCGCTGACCGCGGGCATCGACGACTTCCCGCGCTTCGCCCCCGACAACTCCGCCATTTACTACACGCACGCCGACACGCCCGGCGCGCTGAAGGCGTCGCTGTGGCGCGTCCCCGTGGTCGGCGGCGAGCCGCGGCGGCTGATCGACGACGTCGGCACGGCCGACGTCTCCCGCGACGGAACGAAGCTCGCCTTCACGCGCACGATCCCCGGTCCGCGCACGCTGCTCACCGCGATCATGGTCGCGAACGCGGACGGCTCCGGTGCACGCGAGCTCGCGCGCACCGGCATCGGCACGCTGCATCCGCGTTGGTCTCCGGACGGAACGAAGATCGCCGTCGTCACGACCGACAGCGGACGCGTGACGCAGGGCGTGACGATCGTCGACACCGAGACTGGCAAAACGAGGCAGCTCGCCACGCCGGCGAAAGCGGGCGAGATCTCCTCGGTGCTCTGGACTCCGGACGGCGACGCACTCGTCTACGTGCGCGCGCAGTCGGTGGAAATCGTCGTCGGCGGCAGCGCGAAAGTGATTCGCCACGACATCGACGAAGACGTCGCCGAGGAGATCGGCTGGACGTCGCACAACGGCGTCGTGCTGGACATGCTCGCCGACGGCAAGCTCGTGCTCGACGCGCGCAGCCCGCGCGACAACCTGCGCGAGCTCGGCGGCTCGAGCGAGCGCTGGATCACGCGCGGCAACTCCAGCGACCGGCAGCCGTCGTACTCCCCCGACGGCAAGTCCATCCTCTTCTCCTCGAACCGCAGCGGCAACCTCGATCTCTGGATCACCGACAGCAACGGCGGCGTGCGCCGCGTGACCGATGACGGCGCCGAGGATTGGGATCCGGCGTTCACGCCCGACGGCAAGAAGATCGTCTGGAGCTCCGGACGCTCCGGGAATCTGGAGATCTGGATCGCCAACGCCGACGGCAGCGGCGCGCGGCAGATCTCGCACGACGGCAAGGATGCGGAAAACCCGACCTCCACGCCGGACGGACAGTGGATCGTCTACTGCTCGTTCAATCCCGCCAAAGCCGGCCTTTGGAAAGTGCGGCCGGACGGCACGCAGGCGACGCATGTCGTGAAGCGCCGCACCGCGCTCCCCGAGGTCTCGCCGGACGGGAAGTACGTCAGCTACATCGCCGACGGCCTCACGCCGAACGTGAACATCCGCGTGGCGCGGCTCTCCGATGGGGCGGACATGGGCTTCTCCATTCCGGTCCCCAGAGTGCGCCGCACCACGGCCATCCTCGGCCGCACGCGCTGGATGCCCGATGGCAAGGCCATCGCCTTCCTCGCCCAGAACGAGGAAGGAGTGAACGGCGTCTTCGTGCAGGACTTCGTCCCCGGCGCCGACACCACGAAGACGCGCCGTCCCCTCGGCGGCTTCGACCGCGAGCGCGCCACCGAGTCGTTCGGCATCGCGCCGGACGGCAAGACGCTCACCGTGGCTGGGTGGGAACAGCTCTTCAGCCTCTTTTCGATCGAAGGATTGCCCCTGAAAAAGGAGAATGTGTGATGACTGATTCTTCCGTCGTACTGCGCGGCATCGACGCCCGGACGTTCTCGGAGATGGAGTCGTTCGTGAAGGACCTCGAGGCACGTCCCGTGGAGCGCCTCCTGCGCGACCTCGCCCATCTCGCCGAGCTCCCGCAGACCAAGGTCTCGCTCGTGTCGTACGTCATGTACTCCAAGTTCCGCGCGGCCGAGACGGCGGAGAAGAACCGGATGCGCGAGAGCGTGGCCGTCACGTTCGAGTCGCTGCTGCCGGGCGAGACGAAGGACCGCGTGGGGCAGATCCTCGATCGCATGCGGTGACCGCCGTCACGGCCGCAATCGCCGCGGGGACCTATGTTCCCTCCGATCCGCTAAACATCTGGAGGGAGAGCTTCATGAACGGTCGCCGCATCGCGTTCCTTGTTGTTGCCTGTCTGGTCGTCACTCCACTGTTCGCCGGTACGGCGACGGTGAAGCTGATCAGCTATCAGAACTTTCTCAACGCCCCGAACACACAGACCTTCACGCTGCAGGTGCAGCCCTTCACCGGCTCGTCCGACTGCACCAGCGGCGGCGGGGCGACGTCGATCGTGAACGGCGTCGGTAACTCCGGCTACGCGCTCGACGTCGCGCCGGGCAACTCGGTGATGCTCACGGTGGGCACCGTCTACCCGGCGTTCTCCGATCAGAACGGCCACTTCGTCTCGTGGGGTTTCGATCCCGATGACCCGACGGTGAATTCGACGATCACGTGGGGGCCGGGCGACGGCCGCAACATCTGCGTGGGCGGCTTCACCGGCTCGCACGTTTATTACGCGCGCTTCTACGTCGGCATCGAGCTGCTCGACGACTGCGGCAACCCGCGCGCGACCTGGGCGCCGGGCGAAACGGTGCACATCAAGGTCTCCGGCGGCCTGACGTTCAACGGCGAGCCGCACCGGCTGATGGCGGCGGGCGGCTCGGTCAACGAGTGCACGTTCCTCCCCGAGGCGCCGCTGTACGCGACCGTGCACGTGACGTCCGATCCGTTCATCTACGACTTCACGCTGCCCGACTCGGATGCCGACATCCCCAATCCCGGCTGTACGGGCAGCGGCACGCAGCACATCACCGGCAACTGGCGCGTGGTCACGTACGACTCGCCGTGCGGCTGCAATCGCAACCAGGTGAACTTCACGGTGGCCGATGACGCGCCGCCGCAATCGGTCTGCTCCATCACCTGCCCCGACGACATCACCGTCGGCAACGACGCGGGCGCGTGCGGCGCGAACGTGACCTTCACGCCTCCCGCGGGCGCGACGTGCGACGCGCTCAGCGGGGCGTTCTTCCCGATCGGGACGACCACGGTGACGTGCACCGCCGGCGCGCTGTCCTGCGACTTCGACGTGACGGTGACGGACGACGAGGCGCCTTCGGTGAGCGCCGTCACCGCGTCGCCGAACGTGCTCTGGCCGCCGAACGGGCAGATGGTCGACGTGAACATCGCGTACACCGGTTCCGACAACTGCGGCGCCGCGTCCTGCTCGATCGTGTCGATCACGAGCAACGAGCCGGGTCCCGAGGACTACGAGATCGTCGACGCCCACACCGTGCGCCTCCGCGCCGAGCGCCTCGGCACCGGCAGCGGCCGCATGTACACGATTAACGTAGATTGCGGAGGAGCGACGGGCCAGGTCACCGTGTCGGTCCCACACTCGCAGAAGAAGAAGTAGTCGCAAGACCGGGACGGGCTGAAGCCCGTCCTACGTTCGCACACGTCTCGCGACGCGCGTGCTCAACGTAGGGCGCGGCTTCAGCCCGCCCGGCTCTCGCCCAAAGTCAGCAGATACCCCCGGTGCATCAGCCCCGTGGGCACGAACAACTCATCGCGCCAGTACTCGAATCCGAGCGATTCGAGTACCCGGCGCGATTTGTCGTTCTGCGGGTGATGTCCCGCGTAGAGCGCCGTCGCGTGCAACACCGAGCCGGCATACGAGATCACCGCCCGCGCCGCCTCCGGCGCGTAGCCGTGTCCCCAGTGCTTGGGCAGCAGATGAAACCCGAGCGTGAAGATGTCGTCGCGCGGACGCAGTCCGGAGGCACCGATGAACGTGTCGCCGTGAAACAGCGGCCAGTACTGCACGTGCTTCGTCTCGAGATTCTCGATCTCGCTCTGCACCCGCGCGATCACCTTCTCGCGCGAGTACGGCCCGCCGATGAACCGCATGACCTCCGGATTGCCCCACAGCGAAAACGCGAGCTCGACCTCGTCGAGAGACCAGGTCCCGAAGCGCAGCCGCGCGGTGTCAGTGGGCGACCACATCTTCGCCGCCGAGATGCCGCTCGAACGCTCCGCGCCACACGCGATGCAGTTCCTGCGGCGCGATACGCACCAGCGGCACGCCGCCGTTCTCGATGAGGAACACGCCGTGCGCCGTGTGGCCGAGGCGGCGGATCGGGAGATTGCCCGCCTGCGCCAGCTCGATCAGACGATCCGCGTTCGACGTGGCCACGACCGCTCGCGCCTGCGACTCCGAGTACAGCGCGCCGGCGGCGTCGATGCTTTCCTCGTGGATGTCTACGTGGCAGCCGATGTCCGGCATCGACATCTCCGCCAGCGCCACCGCCAGCCCGCCGTTCGACACGTCGTGCGCGGCGCGGAGCAGCTTCTCGCCGTGCGCCGCGAGCAGGAGCTCCACGAGCCTCTTCTCGGCGTCCAGATCGACGCGCGGCGGCAAAGCCAGCGCATCGGGCGCGAACATCTGCTGCCACTCGCTCCCGCCCAGCTCGTCCCGCGTTTCGCCGACGAGGAGCACCTCGAGACCCGCCTCCGGGAAGGTCATCCCGCAGCCGTCGCGATCGCTCTCCATGATCCCGACCATTCCCACGGTCGGCGTCGGATACACGGCCTTCCCCTCGGTCTCGTTATAGAACGAGACGTTGCCGGAGACGACCGGCGTCTCCAGCGCGCGGCAGGCGTCGCTGATGCCGCGGATGCACTCGGCGAACTGCCACATGATCTCCGGCCGCTCCGGCGAGCCGAAGTTCAGGCAGTCGGTGATCGCCACCGGCCGCGCGCCCGACGCGGCCAGGTTCCGCGCCGCCTCGGCCACGGCCTGTTTGCCCCCCTCGTACGGATCGAGATAGCAGTACACCGGATTCACGTCCGACGTCATCGCCAGCGCCTTGCCGATGTCTTTCACGCGCACCACCGCGGCGTCGCGCTTCTCCGGACCCGCGATCGTGTTCGTGCGCACCGTCGTGTCGTACTGCTCGTAGATCCACTGCTTCGAGCAGAGATTCGGCGAGGCCAGGAGCTGCAGCAGCGTGTCCGTCTGGTCGCCGTCGTTGCGCTCGCGTTGCACCGACGCCGCGATCGCATCCGCGTACGCGGGCCGCGCGAGCGGACGCTCGTAGACAGGCGCCTCCGTGGAGATCGGATCGACCGGGATGGCCGCCACTTCCTCGTCGCCCCAGAAGAGCCGCACGAAGCCGTCGTCCGTGACCTGGCCGACCACGGCCGCGTTGAGGTCCCACTTCTCGAACGTCCGCACGACCTCCTGCTCGCGCCCCTGCCTGGCCACGATGAGCATGCGCTCCTGCGACTCGCTGAGCATGATTTCGTACGGCGTCATCCCGCTCTCGCGCACCGGCACGCGGTCGAGGTTCATGCGGATGCCCGTGCCGGCGCGCCCGGCCATCTCGAACGACGACGACGTCAGCCCCGCCGCGCCCATGTCCTGGATCCCGACGATGGCGTCGGAGTCCATGATCTCCAGGCAGGCCTCGAGGAGGAGCTTCTCCGTGAACGGATCGCCGACCTGCACGGTCGGGCGCTTTTCTTCCGAGGCCTCGTCGAACTCCGCGGACGCCATGGTCGCGCCGTGAATGCCGTCGCGGCCGGTCTTCGATCCGACGTAGATCACCGGGTTGCCGACACCGCTGGCGGTGCCCTTGAAGATCTTTTCGCGCTTCGTCACGCCGAGCGAGAACACATTGACGAGGATGTTCCCGTTGTACGACGGATGGAACGACGTCTCGCCCCCGACGGTGGGAATGCCGATGCAGTTGCCGTAGCCGCTGATACCGCGCACCACGCCGTCGACGAGGTACTTCATGCGCGGCGCGTCGAGGCTGCCGAAGCGTAGCGAGTCGAGCGAGGCGATCGGCCGCGCGCCCATGGTGAAGATGTCGCGCAGGATGCCGCCCACGCCGGTGGCCGCGCCCTGGTACGGCTCGATGAACGACGGATGGTTGTGCGACTCCATCTTGAACGCCGCCACCCAGCCGTCGCCGATGTCGATCACGCCCGCGTTCTCGCCCGGCCCCTGCACCACGCGCGGCCCCGAGGTGGGGAACTTGCGCAGGTGCACGCGCGACGACTTGTACGAGCAGTGCTCGGACCACATCACCGAGAAAATCCCGAGCTCGGTGTAGTTCGGCGCGCGCCCGAGGATCTGCAGGATGCGCTGGTACTCGTCCTCGGTGATGCCGTGGGAGCGGATGACGTCGGGGGTGATCTCCATCGAGGGCGGATTCTATTCGAGGGACGAGGTACGAGGTACGAGTGCTCTGCTCCGGCATGCTCGACGCCTGAGGTTCGTGCCCCGAGCGCGCCGCAGCGGAGCTACTCGTCCCTCGTCCCTCGTCCCTCGTCCCTCGTCCCTCGTCCCTCGTACCTCGTCTGTCACACTCCGCGCGTGCCGCTCGTCTTCACGCACATGAAGAACGAACGCATCGTCATCCTCGGCGGGGGCTACGGCGGCGCGAGCGCGGCGGCGCGCATCGCCCGGCGCGGCATCCCGGTCACTCTCATCGACGCGCGCGACGCCATGGTCGAGCGCATCCGCCTGCATCAGGTCGCGGCGGGGGAGGAGATTCCGCCCATTCCGTACGCACGCCTCTTCCGGAACCTGCCCGTGAGCTTCATCCGCGCGCGCGTCACGTCCATCGATCGCGAGCGGAAGCTGGTGAACGGCTCCATTCCGTACGACAAGCTCGTCTATGCCCTCGGCAGCATGAACGCCTCCTTCGAGCCGGTGCGCAACGCGCGCAGCGTGGCCGTCATCGGCGGCGGGCTGACCGGTATCGAGACCGCATCCGAGATCGCCGAGCGGCATCCGGAGATGAAGGTCACGCTCTACGACGCGAACACGATTGGGCACGGCCTGTCCGCGAAAGCGCAGCGCCATCTGCGCGCATGGCTCGAGGAGCACGGCATTGCCGTGATCGAACATCATCGCGTGAGTGAAACACCCGACGCCGACGCCGTGCTCTGGTGCACGTCCTTCACGCTCTCGCCGATCGCCCGCGAGGCCGGCCTGCACGTGAACGCCCGCGGCCAGATCATCGTCGACGACCATCTCCGCTCCTCCGACCCTGACATCTACGCCATCGGCGATGCCGCTGATTTTCAGGGCCGCCGTATGTCGTGCGCGATCGCCCTGCCGATGGGCTCCTACGTCGCGGACGTCCTCACCGGCGCCACGACCAAGCCGTTCCGCTTCTCGTTCGTCATTCAATGCATCTCCCTCGGCCGAAACGACGGCATCATTCAGTTCGTGCATTCCGACGACTCGCCCAAAGAGCTCTGCCTCACCGGCCGCGCCGCGGCGTGGGGGAAGGAGCTGATCTGCCGCTATACCGTCATGTCGATGCGGCTGGAGGCCACCGCGTGAACGAGGAGTTCGAGGCCTACCGGGCGCTGCTCTTCACGATCGCCTACCGCATGACCGGCAGCGCGGCGGACGCGGAGGACCTCGTGCAGGACGCGTACGTGCGCTTCGCCTCCGCGGACCGCGACGTCGTGCGCGACGTGAAGGCGTTCCTCGTCACGATCCTCACGCGCCTGGCCCTCGATCGCCTGAAGTCCGCGCAGAAGCAGCGCGAGGAGTACATCGGGCCGTGGCTCCCCGAGCCGGTGCTGACCGGCATCGACGGCGATCCGTACGCGCGTGCCACGCGCGACGAACAGGTCGAGCTGGCGCTGCTGCGCGCTCTGGAACGCCTCTCGCCGCAGGAGCGCGCCGTGCTGCTGCTGCACGACGTGCTCGAGCACGACCACAACGAGATCGCCGACCTCCTCGGCATCACGCCGGCGTCGTCGCGGCAGATCCTCCATCGCGCCAAGGAGCGCGTGGCGGAGGAGAAACGCCGCTTCGCGCCGCCGCCCGAGGAGCAGCGGCGGCTGATCGAATCCTTCATGGGCGCGCTGTCGACGGGCGACGTCGCGGCGCTGCGCAACGTCCTCGCGGCGGACGTCGTTTCCATCGGCGACGGCGGCGGCAAGACCTTCGCGGCGAAGCGGCCCATTCACGGCGTCGATGCGGTGTCGCAGATGTGGATCGGCATCGTCACGAAGTTCGCGGCAGGCATCGAGGTTACGATCGAAGAGGTCAATGGCGCGCTGGCCATCGTCGGCTGGCGCGACGGCGTCATCGAGAACATCCTCACCTTCACCTTCGAGGCCGGACGCATCGCCGAGCTGGTGTCGATCGTCAATCCCGAGAAGCTGGAGTTTGCTCGACGTCAATCACGCGCGAGCCATCCTCCTGGACGCTGATCCGAATCTCGACGTGCCCGTCCTCGAACTCCTCGAACTCGCGCTTCGGCCATTCGATGAGCTTCACGCCGGGGCCGGAGAGCATCTCCGGAATCCCGATCTCCAGCCACTCGCGGCGGTTCTCGGAGAGGCGGTAGCCGTCGATGTGAATGATCGGTGCCCCGCCGCGCCGCGGGTACTCGTGCACGATGGCGAACGACGGAGAGGCCACGTCGAGCGGATTGGCTCCCAGCTCCGCGGAGATGGCCCGCGCCAGGAACGTCTTCCCCGCCCCGAGATCGCCGACGAGATGCACGACGGCGTCGGGCGTGAGAGTGCGCGCGATCTCGCGTCCCGCGCGCTCGGTATCGGCCTCGGTGGTGCAGAGGTAGTCAGGCATTACTCAGGTATTCTATTGGTTGGGAATCTCACGAGGCTGCCATGACCGAGCTCGAAAGCGTCCGGCTCAAGAAGGAAAAGCGACAGGCAAAGTCCACGGCCAAGAAGTCGCGGGTGCTGAAGGTGATCGGCCTCAGCGCCGCGGGTGCCGCGGCCGTCGGTGTGGCGAGGCATGCGTTTCAGAAGCGGGCCTCAGCCTCCCGAATCATCATTCCGGACAACCTACCGGTCAGCAGCGGCGAGAAGATCGGAGCGTCGGCGCACCGCAAGCTGATCGGCATCGTCAAGGACGGCTTGCTGCCCAGCGAGGTTGCCGACCTGCTGGCCACTACCGCCACATCGATCACGAGACGGATCCGCGCGCGTAAGCTCTACGCGATCCCGTTCGCGCACACTTGGGTTCTGCCGAAGTTCCAATTCCACCGAGGGCGGCTTCTCCGGGGAATCGATGACGTACTGCCGCGTCTCAATCCGGGCCTTCATCCACTGGAGGTCATCAACTGGTTCAGCATTCCGAATGCCGATCTCGTCATGGAAGGCGAGACTGTTTCACCCACTGTATGGCTCGCCCGTGGAGGTGACATCGCCAGCGTGGCCGAACTCGCCGGGGAAGTAGGGAACGGACTCTGATTGGAGAGTCTTGACGATCCTCCATCCGCTGCGGAACTGCGAAGGAGAACCTCTCCCCGCCCCTATCATCTGACTGTGGGGTCGCTGCTGTGGCGGATCTTCCCGGCCGCCGGGCCATACCCGGTCCCATGGAATGACCTGCGGTCATTCGGGCCGACAGGCAGCCGTTTCGATCATCATCCTGCCGATCCTCCGCCACGCATGCATCCGAAGTTCGGGATTCTCTACGCCGCTGACGTACCGCCGACGGCCTTCGCGGAGTATTTCCAGTCGACGGGCGTCATCAATCGCAGTTTGAATGAACCATGGATCGTGCAGTTCGCGTTGGCATCTCCGCTGATGCTGCTCGACGTAACCGGTGAATGGGGCATCAAGGCCAAGGCCGGTGCTGCGATCGCGTCAGGAAAGCATGAGCAGTCGCGGAAGTGGTCGCGCGTGATCTACGAAGCCTATCCCGGCATTCACGGTATCTGCTATCGCTCGTCGCTGAATCCGGCATGGCTGGCTTTCGCGTTATATGAGCGCGCAAAGCCTGCGCTTCCACCGATGCCGCTGCTGCATGCCCCGCTGTCGGACCCTCGCATCGAGCCGCTGGTCGTACAGGCAAAGACGATCACGGGCTTCGACGTGATTTAGCGCACCCTCTGAATTGCGTATGGGACCTTGTCCGCTACTTCCATCGCCGTCAGTCCCGTGTCCCCCAGCTCCTCGGCCAGGAGGTCGCCCGCGAGCCCGTGCAGGTACACGCCGGCGCAGGCGGCGTCGAGCGGGTCGGCGTCGCGCGCGAGCAGGGCGGCGATCATGCCCGCCAGCACGTCCCCCATGCCGCCCGTGGCCATGCCGGGGTTGCCGGTCGGGTTGACCCACACGTGCCCGTCGGCCTCGGCGACGAGCGTCTGATGGCCCTTCAGCACGACCACGCAGTTCGTCGCGCGCGCGGCCTCGCGCACGGCGGCGATGCGGTCCGTGTTGATCGCGGACGTGTCGCCGCCGAGGAGGCGGGCCAGCTCGCCGGGATGCGGCGTGATCACGCGAGGAAGTCCACGTGCGTTGAGCTCATTTGCGCGGTTCGCAAAGGCGTTCAGTGCCGAGGCGTCGATGACCAGCGGCAGCTCGATGGCGTCGACGAGCGCGCGCGTGTGGCGGTACGCCTTTTCGTCATCGGCGAGGCCGGGACCGATCAGCGCGGCGGTCTTGTTCTTCAGGAACTCCTGCAGGTCGCCGCCGGAGTACGTCATCGACTCGATCGAGCCGGCGTGCACGAGCTTCGCCGTCTCGGCGTCGGTCATCACGCTGACCAGGCCCGCGCCGGTGCGCAGCGCCCCGCGCGCGCACATCACCGCCGCGCCGCTCCGTCCCGGCGAGCCGGCGATCACGCCGACGTGGCCGTACGTCCCCTTGTGCGTCGCGGCGGCGCGCGGCTCGACCAGCGGCTGCACGTCCTTCGGCGTGATCAGCGCCAGCATCACCGCCTCGTCCTCGATGGCGATCTCGGGGATGGTGATGTCGGCCACGACGACGTCGCCGCAGTAGAGCACCGCCGGCTCGAAGACGTGACACAGCTTCGGGGCCGCGAACGTGACCGTGACCTCGGCCTGCACGCACGGCTCGAACGGCTGGTGCGACGACGCGTTCGCGCCGCTCGGCAGGTCGACGGCCAGCACGGGGATGCGCAGCTCCGCCAGCGCGCGGATGACGTCCGCGTAGATCCCGGACGGCGCGCGGTTCAGCCCCGTGCCGAAGATCGCGTCGACGATCAGGTCCGCGTCGGCGGCATGGGCGAGCGCGGTCTCGACGTCGTCCGGATCGCGCACCGCGTAGATCGGGATGCCCAGGCGCTGGCAGACCTCGAGATTCACCCGGGCGTCGCCGCGGATCGCGGCGCGGTCGCCGACGATGACGATCACCGGCACCACGCCGCGGTTCTCGAGATGCCGGGCCACCGCGAACCCGTCGCCGCCGTTCGCACCGGTGCCGCAGACCAGCGCCACGCGGTCGGCGTCGGGATAGCGGTCGAAGATCGTCTCCACCACCGCGTTTGCGGCGTTCTCCATCAGCACGATCGACGGCACGCCGAAGCGCTCCGTGGTGCGGCGGTCGATGTTGCGCATCTGCTCGGCGTTCAGGATCTTCATGGCTGCCAGCCCGTCACGCGAGCATACAGCTCCAGGTCGTCCGCCGTGTCGATGTCGAAGCGCTCGGGGAGGAGCGCGCAGGTGCGCTGCGTCGCGGAGATGCGGCGGACGGTCTCGCTCAGCACCGTCTGCGTGCCCCATTCGATGCCGCGGAACACCTCCGGCTCGAACGACAGCGCGCGGCAGCCGAAGAGGTAGTAGCCGCCGTCCTGCGCCGGCCCGACCACGTACTCGCAGGAGTCGAGCAGCGAGAAGGCGTGGTCGATCAGCGTGCGCGGGAGCAGCGGGTCGTCGACGCCGATGGCGATGATCTTCTCGGTGCGGTGGAAGAAGAAGCGCTCCGAGAACGCCATCGACAACCGGTCGCCGAGGGTGGCGCCGGTCTGCATGGCCTTGGCGTGCTCGCCGAAGGCGCGGGTGAGGAGCGTGCCGTTGGCGCCGGGCGTGGGCGGCCAGAGGAACTCGATCTCGGTCGTTTCGCTCGACGTCCCGATGGAGGCGCGGAGCTCGCGCAGCATCGACTCGTAGACGGCCAGCGTGCGCGCGTCGCCGAGGTCCGCGGCCAGGCGCGTCTTTACCTTCCCCAGCTCCGGCAGGCGTGCGAAGACGAGCAGGCGTTGCGGCGGGGGAGGGACGGTCGGGAACACGGCGGCGAGTATATTTCGCCGCATGCGCATTGCCCTCCTCACCGACTTCGGCACCCGCGACCCTTACGTCGCAGCGATGAAGGGCGTGCTGGCCGCGCGCACCGACGCGCCGGTCCACGATCTCTCGCACGATCTGGCCCCCTTCGACGTCCTCGGCGCGGCGTGGTTCCTCGCGACCGTCGTGCGCTACTGGCCGGCGGGGACGATCTTCGTCTGCGTCGTCGATCCCGGCGTGGGCACGGCGCGGAACATCATCGCCGTCGAGAGCGAAGGACGCGTGTTCCTGGCGCCGGACAACGGGTTGCTGACGTTCGTCGACGGCGTGGCCTACGCGGTCACGAACGAGTCGTTCTTCCTGCCGCAGGGGAGCAACACCTTTCACGGGCGCGACCGCTTCGCGCCGGTGGCGGCGGCGATCGCGAGCGGAACGCCGCTCGCCGAGCTCGGGCCGCGGCTCGAGTCGTACGCGCGGCTGCGCTACGAGCGGCCGTCATACGGCGACGTCGTGCGCGGCACGATCGTGGCGGTGGACCGCTTCGGCAACGCCATCACGGACATCGAGCGCGCGCGCATCCCGTTCGCGCCGTTTGCCCTGAGAGTGCGCGAGCACACCATCGACCGCATCGAGGAGAACTACGGCAACGCCGCGCCGGGCGCCTTCCTCATCGTCGGCTCGACCGGCTGCATCGAGATCTCGGTGGCCAATGCCAGCGCCGCGGAACGGCTGCAGTTGCGCCGCCTCGAACGTGTCGAGCTCTGGCCTTTATAATCGGACGCGGTTCATGGCCACACCAAGAGACCGCCGCCGCAGCGAGCGCACTCCGACGGCATCGATTCCGGTGCAGCTCTCCGACGTCAACGGCGAGCTGATCGACCTCAGCCTCACCGGCGCCGCCGTCGTGCACCGCTCGCCGGTCAAGCCGGGCACCGCCGCCACGCTCATCTTCCCCAGCTACGGCGGCATCTACATCCCGTGCGAGGTGCTCCGCTCCATCGTCCAGGTGCGCCGCAACGACACCGGCCCCGAATACGTCTTCCGCTCCGCCATCGCCTTTGCCCCCCTGGCCGCGGAGCAGGAGCAGCCGCTCCGCGAGTTCCTGACCATCCAGATCGAACGGCTGGAAGAAGCGCGCCGGGCGGCGGATTCTGGAGAGGTATGAAGACAAAGCTCGTAGGTAGTGCGCTCGTGCTCGATCCTGCCGTCCTGGAACAGGCCGGTCTTCAGGAGGGCGACGAGGTCGAGGTATCGGCGAAGGGCGGTGTCATCACCGTGGCTTCGGTGCGCAAGCTCGACCAGTTGCTGGACGAAATGGACGAGCAGTACGGCAGCGTCTTCAAGCGGCTCGCGGAGTGATGCACCCCCAGTTCCTCTCCCTCGAGGACGTCCTGCACATTCACGAGAACCGCATCCGTAAGTACGGCGGCTCGACGGGCGTGCGCGACATCGGTCTGCTCCAATCCGCAATGGGTAACGCCGAAGCGACGTTCGGTGGCGAGTATCTGAATTCCACGCTATTCGATATGGCTGCGGCATACCTCTACGGCATCTGCCGGAACCATCCATTCCTCGACGGGAACAAGCGCACAGCGCTCGCCTGCGCGCTGGCGTTTCTCGGGCTGAACGGCCTGAAGTTACGTGCAGGCCGCGAAGAGGTCTATGAGCTCGTGATCGGGGTCGCCGAGGGGCGAGTCACGAAAGAAGACGTCGCGCTCTTCTTCGAGCGCCACGCGTAGCGTCTGGAGTGCGGCGGCGACGCCGCGGCGCCGCCGCTGGCGCTGCGGCATAGAGAGCGGTAGCTGGCGCTACCGCACTCCAGAGTATTCGCTGAAGATGCCTAGCGCCTTGTTCCGCTGCGCGTCCTTGAAGCCTGCGGAGTGAAGCGCGTCGACGATCACTTCCGGGCGCACGCAGTCGCGGGTGGTTTCCCAGTAGTAGCGGAAGAGCTCCGCGGCGCGGCGGTTGCGGGAGCGGAGGCCGATGACGGCGGGGGCGAAGCGGCCCATGTAGGCGCCCAGGAAGCCGCGGGCGAGGCGGGACTCGGGGGCGGTGATCTCGAGGATGAGCAGCTTGCCGCCCGGTTTCAGCACGCGGTGGCATTCGCGGAACACCGAAGAGAGGTCGGCGAAGTGGCGGAGGGCGAAGCCGATGCTGATCCGGTCGAAGGTCGCGTCGCGCAGGGCGAGCGACTCGGCGGGGCATTGCACCTTCGGCGACGACGTGCGGCCGGAGCGGAGCATGCCCAGGCTCGCGTCCATGCCGACGATCGAGCCGGGATCGCCGGTGACCTCGGTGGCGGCGCGCGCCACGACACCGGTACCGGTGGCCAGGTCGAGGAGCTTCATCCCGGGCGCCAGGCCGATGCGGCGCAGTGCCTCGCGGCGGTACCAGTCGCCGGAGCCGAAGGAGAGGAAGCGCGTGGCCCAGTCGTACCACGGCGCGGTCTCGTCGAAGATCTCGCGGACGTACTCCTCGCGCCGTGCCGGATCGTCGTAATAGTCGGTGAGAGGGGGGTGCGGTGTGAGTTGGGTCAACGTCCGAGCTCCTCGAAAATCTCGTGCGCCTCGCGCGCGTCGCCGCGCGCGTAGGCCTGGTCGATCGCCTTTACGTACTCCTCGGCGGGGCGGTCGTAGGTGCGGCCGCGGTTGCCTTTCGCGTCCTTCGCCGTCTCCCCGGCGATGAGGGAGCGCACGTAGAGCACGCGATTCTCGCGCGCCATGCGCTCCCACTCCTCGCGCGAGATCGTGTCGCGCGCGCAGGAGAGGAAGAGCAGGAGAGAAAGAGCGAGAAAGGGCTTCAATGCGTCTTCTTCCCCGGCTCGCGGCGCCATTGCTGCGCGATCGGCATGTCGCGGCCGCTGCCGAAAGCCTTGCTCGACACGCGGACCGTCGGCGCGGCCTGCCGGCGCTTGAACTCCGCGGTGTCGACCATCTTCAGGATGCGGGCCACGAGGTCGCGGTCGAAGCCGCGCGCCGCGATGGCGTCGACCTCGAGCCACTCCTCGATGTACAGCTTGAGAATCGAGTCCAGGACGTCGTACGGCGGCAGCGTGTCCTGGTCGGTCTGGTTCGGACGCAGCTCCGCGGACGGCGCCTTGGTCATCGTCGACTCGGGGATCAACGCGCGCTCGCGGTTGATCCAGCGCGCCACGCGGTAGACCGTGGTCTTGTACACATCGCCGAGGAGCGAGAGCCCGCCGGCCATGTCGCCGTACAAAGTGCAGTAGCCGACGGCCATCTCCGACTTGTTGCCGGTCGACACCACCATCGCCCCGAGGCGGTTCGACCAGGCCATGAGAATGTTGCCGCGGATGCGCGCCTGGATGTTCTCGTTGGTCGTGTCGAACTTGTGCTCGCCGAACAGCGCGTCGATCGCGGTCTCGTATGGCGCGTAGATCGGCGAGATCGGGACGAGGTGGAAGTGGATGCCGAGGTTCTCCGCCAGCGCGCGCGCGTCGTCGATCGAGTGCTGCGACGAGAACTGCGACGGCATGGCGATCCCGGTCACGCGCTCCGGCCCCAGCGCCTCGGCCGCGATGGCCGCGGTCAGCGCGGAGTCGATGCCGCCGGAGAGGCCGATGACCACGTCCTTGAAGCCGCACTTGCGGATGTAGTCGCGCAGGCCGAGGATCAGCGCGCGGCCGATCTCCTCCTCCTCGCCGAGGGCCAGCACCATCTCGCACGGGCTGCCGGTGAGGTGGACCAGCGTGTTGTGCTCCTCGAAGGCGCGGGCGCAGAAGATGGTCTGGCCCGACGCATCGAAAACGATGGACGAGCCGTCGAAGAGCAGCTCGTCGTTGCCGCCCACCTGATTCACGTAGACCAGCGGCACGTCGTAGCGCCGCGAGATCTGCGAGAAGATCTCCCAGCGCGCGCGGCGCTTGCCGGCGTTGAACGGCGAGGCGGAGATGTTGAGCAGCACCTCCGCGCCCTGGCGGGCCAGGTCGTCGACCGGATTGGCGCAGTACATCTTCTGGCCGAAGACCTCGTCGTCGAACCAGAAGTCCTCGCAGATGGAGACGCCGACGCGCTTCCCCGCGATCTCGACCAGGTGCACTTCCGTTCCCGGCTCGAAGTAGCGCAGCTCGTCGAAGACGTCGTACGTCGGCAGGAGCATCTTCTTCTGCTCGAGGAGGATCGTGCCGTTGCGGGCCACGATGGCCGCGTTGTGCAGCGGCTTGCCGCACCAGTGCGTGTTGCGCACGGGGCAGCCGAAGATGAGCGTGGTCTCGCCGGTCATCTTCGCCAGCTCGTCGCGGACCTCGAGCGCGCGCTCGATGAAGTGCGGCCGGTCGAGGAGGTCGCGCGCCGGATAGCCGGTCACGGCCAGCTCCGGGACCATGACCACGTCCGCGCCGGCAGCGACGCCTTCCGCGTAGGCGCGGCGGATCAGCTCGGCGTTCGCGGTCAGCGCGCCGACGGTGGAGTTGATCTGTCCGATGAAAACTTTCATTTGCAACAAAGTGTCACGCGAGCAAACCTTCCGGCGCGGCGCGCGTCTGTAGCGATTGAATCACATCTCTGGAAAGGGTCACTCAATGATGCTCCGCCGGCTCGCTCCCATCGTGGTCGCGGTTCTGCCGTTCACCCTCGCCGCACAGGAAGCAAAGCCGCGGCCCGTCTTCCGCGCGGTGCGCGCCGAGCAGGCGCCGAACGTCGACGCCGACCTCTCCGATCCCGTCTGGCAGACCGCGCCGGAGATGACGAACTTCACGCAGCGCGACCCGAACGAGGGGCAGCCCGCGGTGGGGCAGACGCGCATCAAGGCGGCCTACACGAACGAGGCCATCTACTTCGCCGCGGTCATGGAAGACAGCGAGCCGGCCCGCCCGCTGCTGGCCCGCCGCGACTCCGACCTCAACAACGGCGACTACATCCGCATCAGCATCGACTCGCAGCTCGACCGCCTGAACGGCGCGGCGTTCGTCATCAACGCCTCGAACGTGCAGATGGACATGATTCTCTACAACGACATCAACGACGACATCAGCTGGGACGCGGTGTGGGACTCGGCGGCCAAGATCACGAAGAACGGCTGGGTGGCCGAGGTGCGCATTCCGTTCTCGCAGCTCCGCTTCCAGGACAAGCCGGTCCACACGTGGGGCATCAACGTCAGCCGCTGGAACGCGCGGACGCGCGAGAGCTCGCGCCTCGTGCATTCGCCGAAGTCGGAGTCGGTGTTCGTCTCGCGCTTCGGCGACCTGGAGGGGATCGAGGGGATCAAGCCGAAGCGTGCCTTCGAGGTGATGCCGTACGGTGTGGCCCGCACGGACCTCCGCAGCCGCGCGGACAATCCCTTCATCCAGTCGACCTCGCACCAGATGGACGCGGGGCTGGACGTGAAGTACGGCATCACGCCGAACCTGACCCTGACCGGCACGATCAATCCCGACTTCGGGCAGGTGGAAGTCGACCCGGCGGTGCTGAACCTCTCGCAGTTCGAGACGTCGCTGACGGAGAAGCGTCCCTTCTTCACGGAAGGGGCGAGCGTCTTCCGCTTCGGCAACGGGCCGGCCAGCTCGCGCTGGGGCTTCAACATGTCCTTCCCGACGTTCTTCTACTCCCGCCGCATCGGCCGCACGCCGCAGGGCTTCATCGACGCGGACTACGTCGACTCTCCCGGCGAGACGACGATCCTCGGCGCCGCCAAGGTCACCGGCAAGGTGGGCAAGGGGTGGACGGTGGGTATCTTCGACGCGCTCACCGATCAGGAAGAAGGGTGGTATCGCCTCGGCTCCGAGGTCGGGAAGCAGACCGTCGAGCCGATGACGAACTATCTCGTGGCGCGGGCCACGAAGGAGTACGGCAAGGACTCGCGCGCCGGCTTCATGTTCACCTCCGTGAACCGCCGCCTCTCCGACAACCTCGAGCCGGTGCTGCGCGAGAGCTCGTACTTCGGCGGCATCGACGGCTACACGCTGCTGAAGGACAAGAGCTGGATCGTGGAGTGGCTGACCGGCGGCTCGATGGTGGAAGGGTCGCAGGACGCGATCGCCCGCACGCAGCGCGGCGCCGCGCGCTACTACCAGCGCCCCGACGCGGGACACGTCGAGTACGACCCGACGCGCACCTCGCTCACCGGCTACATGGGCCGCGTGATGGTGGCCAAGCAGAAGGGGAAGTGGCGTCCGAACTTCCAGGTGCAGGCGCTTTCCCCCGGCCTGGAGATCAACGACCTCGGCTTCCTGACGCGCACGGACGCGATCTCCTCGCACGCCGTGCTGCACTACCTCAACACCGACCAGACGAAGTGGACGCGCGAGATCAGCACCTGGGCGAGCAAGTATCAGAACTGGAACTTCGACGGCGACCTCACCTCGAACGGTGTGGCCGGCAACTTCTACGTGCTGCTGAAGAACTACTGGTCGGCATACGCGTGGGGCGGCGGGACGGCGGACGACCGCGTGAGCGACCAGGCCACCCGCGGCGGGCCGACGATGCTCCGTCCCGGCTACACGTACTTCGGCGGCGGCTTCGGCAGCGACAGCCGCAAGAAGTTCTCGGTGTCGATCGAGGGCGAGCAGCTCACCGACGGCATGGGCGGCTCGTCCGATTTCATCTGGAGCTCGTTCACGTACCGCCCGACGCCGGCCATGCGCATCTCCGTGACGCCGATGTTCAGCCGCCTGCACGAGATGGCGCAGTACGTGACGACGATCGCCGACCCCTCGTACGCGCCGACGTTCGGCAACCGCTACGTCTTCGCCACGCTGAGCCAGCGCACGCTGGACATCGGCATCCGCACGGAGTGGACGATGAACGCGCGCCTCTCCGCGCAGTTGTACGTGCAGCCGTTCATCGCCAGCGGCGACTACTCGGGCTTCAAGACACTGGTCCGCGCGCGCGACGACGAGTTCGAGGCGTCGTCGTACGACGGCAACCCCGACTTCAACCTGCGCAGCGTGCGCGGCAGCGCGGTGGTGCGCTGGGAGCTCCGTCCCGGCTCGTCGATGTACGTGGTGTGGAGCGAGAACCGCGCGGACGTGGCCCCCGTCGGCGACTTCCGCTTCCGCCGCGACTTCAGCGCGCTGCCGGACGCGCCGTCGCAGGATGTGTTCCTGGTGAAGTTCTCGTACTGGCTGCCGATCTAGAGGTTGCTGGGTTGCTGGTTGCTGGTTCGTTGCGCCGCATGGCCTGAAACCCAGGCATCGCAACGAACCGAGTTGCTGGTTCTGAAACCCAGGCATCGCAACGAACCAGCAACACAGCAACCAGCAACAACTGCAGCACAGACAACCGACAACCGACAACTGATAACATCTTTTCCATGAGCGACGACTTCGGCACCATCAGCGCCCGTCGCGCCCGCGAGATCGACGTGTTGCGCAAGCATCGCGAGTCGCTGGTGAAGATGCTGGCCGACGTCGATGCGCAGCTTCGGGAGCTGGGGGAGATCACGGCGCCGGTCATTCCTCCGCCGCGCAGCCCCGCTCCTCCCACCCTGCCGGATCACGATCCCATCGACTCGCGTCCCATCGTCAACACCGCGGCCATGTACGACGAGCCGGAGGAGGGCATCGTCCAGCCGGGCGGCGGGGGAGGCCGCATCCTCATGCTGGCCGGCATCGCGCTGGTCGCGCTCGTGCTCATCGGGGGGCTGATCTGGTGGGCGAGCAAAGATCGTCCGGCGGCCGGCACCGGCACCGTGGTCGAGGAGACGACCGCGCCGGCGACCGAGACCACCGCCACCGCGGCCGATACGGTCGACGCGGTGCCCGATCCCGGCACCATCGCGCCGGCGTCGGCACAGATGGGCGTCACGCCGCGCGCGCACGACTACGGCCTCGTCCGCAAGGGGACGCGCGCCACGCGGCAGTACACGTTCCGCAACGACTCCGAGGAGCCGGTGACCATCAATGTGGCGCGCTCGGCGTGCCGCTGTCTCTACTACGAATACGGCCCGCTCGTGCCGCCGAAGGCGACGGAGTCGATCACCGTGACCGTCGACGGCGCGAAGGCGAAGGCGGGAACGCTCCGCGAGACGATCCAGGTGACGCCGAAGAACGGCTCCGGTGGCACATCCTTCGACGTGATCGCAACCATCCGTTAACCGCGTTCGGACATAGGAAACCGAACGTCTGTGTTGTGAAGCCGGCCGTGAAGCAATCCCTGCTGCTTTTCCTGCTACTCGTCTACCCTTCCGCGCTCGCCGCGCAGGAGGCCCCGCTCACGCTCGAGCGTGCCGTGACTCTGGCTCTCGAGCGCAACGAGCGTGCGGCCATCGCCGACACCACGGTCGAGGCCGCGGAGGCGCGCGTCAGCCGCGCCCGCTCCGCCTTCTTCCCCCGCGTCGACATCGCCGGCAACTGGCGCAACGACTACGCCGACACCACCGACCGCCAGCTCGCCACCGCCGCCTCGCTCACGCAGCCGATCTTCGACGCGCGGGTCTTTCCGCTCTTCCGCCAGGCCCGTTTCGCCCGCGAGGCGGTCCGCTTTGGCGCCGGCGAGAGCAAGCGTCTCCTCGGCTACGACGCCGCGGCGGTCTTCCTGACCACGCTCAGCTTCGAGCAGGTCCTGCTCGCCGCCGAGCGCCGCCGTGACTTCGCGCGCACCAGTCTCGACGACGTCCGCGCGCGCTTCGAGGCGGGGCTGGTCAGCTCGAACGACGTCACCCGCGCGGAGCTCGAGCTCGCGACCGCCGTGCGCGGCGTGGCGCAGGCCGCGGGCGACGTGCAGGCGTCGCGCGTGGAGCTGGAGAACCTGCTCAAGGCGGACGTGGGGCCGCTCGCGCGTCCCTCCGCGCTGCTCGACGCCGCGGCCGAGCCGCCGGCCACCGACGTCCCCGCCGCGCAGCAGCGCCGCGGCGACATCGCGGCCGAGCGAGCCGAGGTCGAGGCGCTGCGCGCCTTCGCCGACGAGCCGCGGGCGCGCTTCCTCCCGTCGGTCGGCTTCAACGCCCAGACCCGCAACATCAACGACGGCCCGATCGCCGACCGCACCAACGATGCCTTCTTCGCCTTCAACTTCTCCTGGCCGGTGTTCGACGCCGGCGTGCGCCGCGCGGAGCGGCTGGAGCGCGAGGCGCTCGTGCGCGGCGCGGAGCTGGAGCTGGAGGCGTCGCTCCGCGGCGTCGATCGCGAGCTGCAGAGCGCGGCCGTGCAGCTCTCGACCGAACAGGCGGCCTTGCGCGAGGCCACGGCAGCCGTACGCGCCGCGCGGAAGAACGCCGAAGAAACGACCATCCTTTATCGCGAGGGACTCGCCAGCGCCCTCGAGCTCGCCGACGCCACCCAGCGCCTCTTCGAAGCCGAAGTGGCCGAGGCCACCGCGACCTATCGTATGGCTCTCGCGTATCTTTCCCTGCGCGAGGCGAGCGGCGTGGCCGCTGTGGGTGAAAGGTGAAAGGGAAAAGGTGAAAGTAAAAACCATGACCAGCAGCGCGAAACGGGCGGCCGCCCTCACTTTTACCCTTTTCCTTTTCCCTTTTGCCTTTGGTGCGTGCTCGAAGAGCGAGGCCAAACCCGACGGCGGTGGCGCCGCGAAAAAGCGCGATATGGCCTTCCCCGTCGAAGTCAAGCCGGTCGAGTCGCGGCGCGTCGAGTACACCGTCACCGCGGTCGGCTCGCTGGCGGCGTTCGAGAGCGTGGCCGTCACCTCGCGGGTGGCGGGCGCGGTCGAGCGCGTGATGTTCCGCGAAGGGCAGCA
>DASPMO010000078.1:0-48560 GCA_035627015.1 Thermoanaerobaculia bacterium
CGCCCCCCCCCCCGCCGCAGCTTGCGCTGCGGCATAGAGAGCGGCAGCTGGCGCTGCCGCACTCCAGAGCCCCCTCACTGCGAGCGCGGATCGAGCGCTTCGCGCACGCGCTCGCCGACCACGTTGAACGCCGCCACGGTCGTGAAGATGGCCAGCCCCGGGAAGAGCACCAGCCACCACGCGTACTCGATGTGCTCGTGCGCCTTCGAGAGCATGCTCCCCCACGACGCCATGGGCAGGGGCACGCCCAGGCCGAGGAAGGAGAGCGCCGACTCGGTGAGGATGGCCACGGCCACGCCGAAGCTCGCGGAGACGAGCACCGGCGCGAGCGCGTTCGGCAGGAGGTGCCGGAAGATGATCCGCCCGTCGCGCGCGCCGCTGGCGCGGGCTGCCTGCGCGTACTCCACCTCCCGGATGCGCAGGAACTCGCCGCGCACGTAGCGGGCCTCGCTCGTCCAGGAAGTCAGCCCCAGCGCGATCATGATCGTCCAGATGGACGGCTTGAAGAGCGCCACGATGCCGAGGACGAGAAAGAGGAAGGGAAAGCAGAGCACCACCTCGATGACCCGGGAGACGATCCAGTCCGCGGCACCGCCGTAGTAGCCGGCCAGCGCCCCGAGCAGCGAGCCGACGATCAGGGCGATGGCGGTGGCGAAGAAGCCGACGGCGAGGGAAACGCGCGCGCCGTGAATGAGCCGCGCCAGGATGTCCCGGCCGAGATCGTCCGTGCCGAGGTGGTGACCGCCGCCGGGCGGGCGCAGGCGGATGGCCAGGTCGACCGTGTTCGGCGAGAACGGCACCGGCGCCGGCAGGGCAAAGGTGGTCGCCTGCGGCGCGAGCTCGATGTCGGGATCGTCGACCCAGTAGTCGGCGATCGCCGGGAAGCTCCACCCTTCGGCGGTGCGCTGCATCAGCGGCTTGCGGTTCGCGAGCACCGGCGCGAGCAGCGCGATCGCGGCCATCAGCCCGACGTACGCGAGCGCCACGGTGGCCAGTTTGCTGCGGCGGAAGCGCCTCCAGACGGTAGGCGGTTGGCGGTTGGCGGTTGACGGGAGAGAGCCGTCTCGCGAGGTGCGACTCCCCCGCCAACCGCCAACCGCCAACCGCCAACCCCTCTTCATCGCGTCCCCTCCCCCAGCCGCACGCGCGGATCGGCGAAGGCGTAGAGGATGTCGGCCAGGAGGCTGGCGATGAGGGTCAGCACCGCGGTGACGACGGTCAGCGCCATGACCACGGGATAGTCGCGGGCCAGGATGGAGTTGTAGTACAGCAGCCCCACGCCGTCCCACTGGAAGATCTGCTCGACGATCACGCTGCCGGACATGAGGTACGGAATGACCAGGCCGAGGAGCGTGATCAGCGGCAGGAGCGCATTGCGGAAGGCGTGGCGCCAGAGCACCGCCGCGGTGCCCGCCCCTTTCGCGCGCGCGGCGGTGATGTAGTCCTGCCGGATCACCTCCGACACCGCCGACTTGGAGAAGCGCGCGAAGATCGCCAGCTGCGCGTACGTGAGCGTCAGCACCGGCAGCACCATGTGCTTCAGCCGGTCGACGAGCTGCCCGCCCCACCCGAGGCTCGGATAGTCGTCCGAATTCATCCCGAACAGCGGCAGCCAGTCCACGCGCACGGAGAAGAGCTGGATCAGGATCAGCGCGACCCAGAAGCTCGGTAGTGAATAGAGCAGAAAGAACCCGACCGCGGACAGGCGCTCCGTGAGCCTCCCCGACCGCGACGCCGACCAGAGCCCGATCGGGACCCCCAGCGATGCCGCGAGCAGAAACGCGAACAGGTTCAACTGAAACGTGTTCGGGAGCTTCTCCAGGACGACGTCGCGTACGGCACGGCGGTCCACCGTCGAACGGCCGAAGTCGAAGGTGACGCTGCCCTTCAGCCAGCGCAGGTACTGCTGGGGCAGGGGCTCGTCGAGATGGAGCTCGCGGCGCATGGCGGCGAGCACCTCCGGGGGGACGGAGTGCATGCCGCGCCCGAGGTAGAAGGTGATGGGATCGCCCGGCACGCTATGAATCAGCGCGAACGTGGCCACGGTGATGCCGAGAAACGTCAGGACGGCGTAGAGGATCCGGCGGACGAGATAGGTCGTCATTGCCCGGCGCGATCATGCGCCCGCTGATCGCGCGGAATCCACCACCCCAGCGGACCGGGGAACCAGCGATAGAGGCCGTATCCGCTGACCTCCGCTCCGCGCACGCGTTTGTGCAGTCCCCACTTCGAGGAGACCTGCACCGTGAAGGTGTACGGCTGATCCGCGGCCACGATCTCGTGCAGCCGCCAGTAAAGGTCCTTGCGCTTGGAGCGGTCCATCTCCGAGCGCGCCTGCACGATGATCCGGTCGATCTCCGGATTCGCGTAGTAGGCGAAATTCTGCCCGCGCGGCGGGACCTGCGAGGAGTGCAGGATGTTGAACGGATCGGGATCGTTGTCGAGGTCGTACCCAAAGTACGCGGCCTCGTAGTTCCCGTTCATGATGCGCTGGATGGCGCTCGAGAAATCGAGCACGGAGAGCTCGAGCTGCACGCCGATTTTCTTCATCTCGCCCTGCAGCATCTGCCCGAACTGCAGCGTCGTGGCATTGCCGGCCATCAGGATCAGCTCGATCTTCAGCGGCTTCCCCTTGCTGTCGACGACCCCGTCGCCGTTTGAGTCCATCCAGCCTGCATTCGTGAGCAGGCGCTTCGCGCCGGTGAGGTCGTGGCGGATGACCGGCACGGTCGGGTTGTACGCGAAGGAGTCGGGGGTGAACGGTCCGCTCATCGCGCGCGCCGTGCCGTAGTACAGGTCGTTGATCACCGACTGCGTGGGGATGCACATCGACAGCGCCTGGCGCACGCGCTTGTCGGCGAGACGCGGCGTGCGCAGGTTCCAGGCGATGAAGTTGTAGCTCATCGTGTAGAAGCGGCGGAAGTCGACGCTGTTCGCGTACTGCGGGTTCTGGTGCTCGCGCCGCCAGACGTCGGAGCTCAGGCGGGTCTCGTCGATGTCGCCGCGGCGCAGGGCGTTCCAGGCGGTGGCGTGATCGGAGATCACCTTGAAGATCACCCTCTTCAGCGGCGGCTTCTCGCGCCAGTAGTCCTCGCGCCGCTCGATGATGACTTCCTTGCCCGGATCGCGCTTGACCAGGCGATACGGACCGCTGCCGACGGCCGTGGAGTTGAAGTCCTCGCGGAACTTGCCTTTCGAGTAGACGTGCTCGGGGAGCACCATGACGTCGTGGAAGCGAATGAGCTGCGCCGCGAGTGGCTGCCGGAACCCGATCTCGACGGTGTCGTCATCCACCGCCCGCGTGCGCGCGAGGTCGAGATATTCGAACGCTCCGATGATCTGCAGAGCCTCGGACGTCGGATCGAAGATCTTCTTCAGCGTGAAGACCACGTCGCTGGCCTTCACGGGCGTGCCGTCGGCGAACGTGGCTTTCTGATTCAGCTCGAAGCGGTATAGCCGGCCGCCTTCCAGGATCTCCCACGAGTCGGCCAGTCCGGGGATCGGCTCGAGGTCCTGGTCGAGATAGACCATCGGGGTGAAGAGGTAGTCGACCACCTGCCGGTCGTAGGTCGACGTGCTGGTGATCGGGTTGAGGGTGACGACGTCGGCCTCGATGCGCCGCACCAGCGTCCCCCCCTCCTGCGGCGTCCCGGCATCGGCCGCGGCAGCCGGCTTCTTCGGGGTGCGGGAGGGCTGCTGCGCCGGCTGCTCGTCGCGCAGGCAGGCGAAGCACAGGAGCAGTGCGATGAGTGCAGCGGACCGACGACTCACGCGGCGATTATAGTGGGAACGCCGCCGCGGGGGCGGCGTTCTCCTACTTCACCGTTGCAGTCGAGACGTTGTAGAACGCGTCCACCGCGCGGACGATCACGAACTTGCCGTCCACCGTACCGTTGTCGAGACGGAACGTTTCCTCGCGCGAGTCGGCGATGCCGTCCGCCGGCGTGAGACGGATCCACTTCTCCGCGTCGGCCGAATACTCCACGCGGCCGATCGGCGACAGCTCGTCGCTGATCTTCACCTCGACGCTGCTGCCGTTGCGGGCCACGCTGATGCGCGGCGCGCCGTTGTCCACCTGGAACTCCACGCCTTCCTTCGTGTCCGTCAGCGCGCCGTCCGGATTGTCCGTGACGTCGGTGACGACGAGGCGCAGCTCATAGCGGCCGTCCGGCAGCTGCGACGTGTCGAAGTTGAGCTGCGTCTCTTCCATGTTCTCGCGCAGCCGCAGCCAGCGGTCGCTCCCCTTCAGGCGGAACGACAGCGTGTAGCGGAGCTGGTCGCCGTTGTCGTCGGAGGCGCGCCAGCTCACCGTGCGGTAGCCGCGGCGGAACATGCGCTTGCCCTGCTCGGCCGGCGTCCGGTCGCGCGGCGTATCGAGGCTCGTGAAGATCCCGTACTCGTCCGGGTTGGTGGCCTCGACCACCTGCGGCGACGACGGGTAGGCGTTGGTGATGAAGATGACGGCCGGGTCCTGCACGGAGATGGCCTCGATCTCCGGCGCCACATTGCGGTTGATGAAGGCGACCGAAACGCCGTCCACGGCGGCGGCCGGGCTCCCCTTGGGCATGGTCAGCTTCCACTGGATGAACTGCGCCGGCGGTGCGGCGATGCTGCCCTCCAGCGCCGTCTGCGGCGGCGTCCACGCGCTCCAGGTCGCGTCCGGCGTGCGGGTGTTGCCACTGCGGAACGAGATGGCGACCGTGTTCCCCTCGAGGTTGCGCCCTTCGATGCGGTAGTTGCCGAAGCGCGAGAAGCGCTCCACGTCCTTGGCCGCGGAGCGGAACTCCGGGTTCTGCGCGCTGCGGGTCTCCATGCGGTACACCGCGCCGGCGTTGGTGGTGGTCACGACGTTGCCGGCGATGGAGACGATCTGCTTCTCCGGCACCGCGCCGATCAGCGACAGCTCGCCGTCGCGCAGGTCGTAGATGCGGCCGTTCGGACCCGTGGCCAGCAGTACGCCGCCGTTCTCGCCGCCGCTGACGGCATACACGATCTCGCGCTCGAACTTCCGTACGGTCTCCACGAAGCCATCCGGCTCGATCCGGTACACCTCGGACGAGCCACTCTGCGCGGCCGCCGAGGCGCTGCTGTCCTCGAAGGAGAAGCTCACTTCCACCGCTTCTCCTTCTTTCTTCTGCTCGCCCGACTGCTGTTGCTGCTGTCCCTGCTGTCCCTGTCCCTGCTGTTGCTGTCCCGAGGACTTCGACTGCGACTTGGCCGGGGCGCTGGACGGGAGCACGTTGCTCACCGCCGCGGCCCAGCCGGTGCCGTTCGCGTCGACGTGCAGCGAGGCGATCTCGTTCAGCGGCGAATCGAACAGCGCGTGCGCCGAGCCGTTGCGATCGATGGCGTAGATGCGCCCCTTGCCCGAGGCGCCGGCGAGGAGGGAGCCGTCCTTCCGCTCGGCGAGCGACCGGATGTGCGTATCCGGCGCGTCGTACAGCACCGTTCCCGCACCATTGGCCGGCACGCGGAAGAGCTTTCCTTCCACTCCCGTGGCCACGGCCAGGTCGCCGTTGTCCATCGTCTCGAGCGCCCAGATGTACGCCTGTTGCGGGTCGAACAGCGTGGTGTGCTTGCCGCTGTCGGGATCGACGCGGTAGACCTTGCCGTTCGGCGAGCTGCCGACCAGCAGCGCGCCGTTGCCGAAGGCGACGGCGTAGATCTCCGGCTCCGGCGCGGTGAAGACGAGCTTCAGCTCCTCGCCGCGCAGGCGGTAGACCTTCCCCTCGTTGCCGGTCCCGAAGAAGCGATCGCCGTTCGGCGCCACGGTCTGGGAGAGGACGAAGGGATCGGTGAAGGTGGCGACTTTCCGCATGGCGGGAGCCACGCGCAGCTCGCCGCGCGAGGTGATGGCAAAGCCTTCGATCTCGCCGGCGAGGAAATCCTCGGCGTTCTGCACGCGCCAGAACTGCGGCGCGACCGCGGACAACTGCAACGTGACAACGAGTGACGCGATCAGGGGGAGCGATCGGCGCATGAACATCCTTTCGAGGTACGAGGTACGAGGTATGAGGTATGAGTAGGACGAGGCGCGGTTCGCGGGGTTTCAGCCGCTTTTACTCGTGCCTCGTCACTCGTACCTCGTACCTACAGAGCCGGCTGCACGTCGATGTCGATCTTCAGAGCGCCATCGACGATGTAGCCGAGCGGGCGGGCGTTGTGCCCGGCCGGATGGTACTTCACCGCGGCCTGTGCACCGTTCGACGTATCTGCAACAACCACGGCGCGCATCGACGGCGGGAGGTTCGGCAGGTAGACACCCGACGTCACCGCGCCCTCACCGGTCGAATAGAGTCCGACGGTCAGGTCGGTGGCGGGACGCAGGCGGCCGAGGACGCGGATCACCTGCTCGAGCGTCCGGGGATCGGGCGGCACGAGCGAGAAATCGATCGCGTTCATCACCGAGCCGCTGCCGACCAGGAGGTACGACGGACCGGCCGGCTGCTCGTCGGGAATGCGTACGTCGAACGTCTCGACGAACGACTCACCGCGATACGGCTTCAGCACCGCGCGCACCTGCACCGTGTCGCCGGGCGAGACGCGGCCCTTATCCGGCTTCACCAGCGACGCTTCCATCAGCTTGGCGATGCGGAGATCGTCGTCGTGGCGGAGGCGGATCGTCACCGACTCGATCTCCGCGTCCTTGAACTCGTTCGACATCAGGTAGCCGGAGACGAGCGCGAGGTACTGCGGAATGGCCTGGCGGGCCTGCTGGCCGGCAAAGCCTTCGCGGATGCGCACGGTCTCGAAGCCCTTGAGCTTGATCTCGGAGTCGAGGAGCACGGTGCGCTCGCCCGCCGCGCGTTGCGCGTTCGAGACGATCGAGTCCGTGACCATGGCCAGCAGCAGCGGCGAGAGGTACGAGTGGCGCACCACGTCCACGTGGAACTTGCGCTCCGGACCGGCGCCATTGAGCGTGACGTCAACGGGGATCATGTCCGCCTTCGCGCCAAGGACGCCCATGATGCCGGCCGCGCGATCCTGGCGGAGCATGCCCACGATGTCGCCGGTGTTCGAGAACTTGAACGAGCTGGCCACGCTCGGCAGGACCGTCACCACTTCCGACGTCGCCATCGGGAAGTTGATCTCGCCCATGTCCAGGAACGGATGGCCGAACGCGTAGACGTGCTCGTTGTCGATGTAGGTGACGGTGCCGCTCGCCGCGACGTTGAAGTCGCCGGTGAGGAGCACGGCCCCGACCGGATCGCCGGGCGCGAAGGTGGTCTTGTTGCTCTTCCTGGTGGCGGTCGAAGCCGCACCGGCGGGCACGGCCATGAAGCCGAGCTGCTCGAAGTGCGGCGCGAAGCGCTGGATCGTCTCCGGCGCGAAGCTGGCCACCGACATCGGCAGGGCGATGCGCGTGGCACCGTTGATCGTATTCACCGGCCGCGCGGCCATGCTCTGGAGGAACTTGTCGAACGCGGCCTCGGGCTTGCTGCCGGCCAGGGCGTTCAGCAGCTCGGCGCCGCTCATGCGCGGGGCCGCGCCCGCGGGCGAGGCGCCGGCCGGGCGCACGACCTGCCCGAGCTTCAGCATCTCCTCGATCGGGGTGATGCCGGCCACCGGCTCTTTGGCGAACTGCCAGGCGTACGCGAGCGCGCCGATGACTTTGCCGTCCACGAAGACCGGCGACCCGCTCATGCCGGCGATGACGCCCGCGCGCTTGACGACCGGATGGTCGACCTTCGCCAGGATCAGGTTCTGTCCGGGACCGATGTTGTGCAGCACGCCGAGGATCTCGACGTCGAACTTCTCGACATTCGTTCCCTCGAAGACCGTCAGGCCGTAGCCCTTCATACCCTTCTCGACCTGCGACAGCTGCATGCGCTCGGAGGCCTGGGCCGTCGAGGCGAGCACCACAACAATGGCGATGAGGAACTTCAGTTTTCGGGTGAGCACGACTGGCGTAACCGCCTCCTTGGCTTCGTCATTTCGTGAGACGTGCCAGGAGAGTAACGAGTGACGAGGTACGAGGTACGAGTGCTTCGCTTGGGCGCGCTCAATGCCTGAGGCACAGGCCATGAGTATGCCCAAGCGGAGCCACTCGTACCTCGTACCTCGTTACTCGTACCTCAACGCCTCGATCGGGTCGAGCTTGGAGGCCTTGGCCGCCGGATAAATTCCGAAAATGATGCCGATCAGGGCGCAGAACGCGAAGGCGCCGATGATGGCCACGAGCGGCGTATGGACGGGCGGGAGGTCGGTCCAGCGGCTGAGGATGGCGCGCGTGAGCATGGCCATGAGCGTGCCGCCGAGGACTCCCACGGCGCCGCCGAATCCGGAGAGGACGACCGCCTCGATCAGGAACTGGATGAGGACGTCGCCGCGGCGGGCGCCGAGCGACTTGCGGATGCCGATCTCCCGAGTCCGCTCGGTGACGGACACGAGCATGATGTTCATGATCCCGATGCCGCCGACCAGGAGGGCGATGCCGACGATGCCGCCCATGACCATGGAGACGCCGCCGAGGATGCTGGAGGTGGTCTTGAGGAGCTCCTCCTGCGCCAGGATGCGGAAGTCGTCTTTGTCTTCCTTCTTCAGGCGGTGGCGCGTGCGGAGCACCTGGCGGACCTGGTCTTTGGCCAGCTCGATGTCGGCGCCCTCTTCCATCTGGAAGGCGAGCACGAGCTTGCGCATGTTCTCGCTGCCATAGAGCACGGCGGCGGTGGAGAACGGGATCAGCAGGACATCGTCCTGGTTGTTGCCGAACGTGCCCCCTTTCTTCTCCATGACGCCGACGACGGTGAAGGTGTTGTTGTCGACCTGGACCATTTTCCCGATCGGGTTGTCGCCGAGGTTGAGGTCGCGGGCGGCGTCGATGCCGATCGTGCAGACGCGTTTGCGCTGCTCCTCGTCCACCGCGGTGAAAAAACGGCCGTGCTCGACCCAGTGGTTGAGGATCTCCTGGTACGAAGGGCCGACCGCCGACAACTGCACCGAATGCCGCGCATCCCCCGCCTTGGTCTGCGCGCTGGTCAGAAAGATGGGCGTGAAGTCGCGGATGGACGTCGTCCCCCGCCGCACCGCCTCCGCATCCTCGAAGGTCAGATCGGGCATCTTCTGCAGAAACGGATTGCGCTGCTCCCCCGGATCGGGAAAGACCTGGATGAAATTCGACCCGATGTCCGCCAGATCGTTCGAGATCTTGTGCTGCAACCCCTGCACGATCGACACGACCGCAATCACCGCCGCCACCCCGATCATGACCCCAAGGACCGTCAGGATGCTGCGCATCTTGTTGGCCCAGATGGCGACTAAAGCGATTTTGAGGTTTTCCGTAAACATGGGCGACAGGTGAAAGGTTAAAGGGAAAGGGTGAAAGTGCTTCGCTTCTTGTTACTGTTTGGCGGCATCGCGCTGTTTCGCGACGGTCGTCCGCAGCTTGCTGATGATGCGGCTCACCTCTTCGGCCTCGGTCAGCGCGGCTGCAGCCGTCTGGTCGTCGAGGTACCCGAGGCGTTTCGCCAGGTGAAGGTGGGTGCGAACTTCGCCGCAAGAGCCTTTGGCGATGCTCAGGAAACGGTGAAATTCGGCCCGGCTGCCGCGCTCGAAACCTTCTGCGACATTGGCTGGAACCGAGATACCTGCTCGGTGAATCTGATCGGAGAGCGCAAAGTCACGAGCGAACTTCCCCTGCCGGGAAAGCTCGTACACATGGGCCGCAAGATCCATCCCTCGCTGCCACGCGACGAGATCCTCGAAACGCTGAACCGTCCCGCCCACGACTTTTACCTTTTTCCTTTCGCCTTTTACCCCTAAGTCGAAACCCGCCCATCCCGAATATGAATGATCCGCGCCGCCTCCCGCGCAACGTCATCTTCGTGCGTGACCATGATGATCGAGTTGCCGCGGGCGTGGAGCTCGTGGAAGAGGTCGAGGATTTCGCGGCCGGTCTTGGAGTCGAGGTTGCCGGTCGGTTCGTCGGCCAGGAGGAGCGAGGGCTTGTTCACCAGGGCGCGGGCGATGGCCACGCGCTGGCGCTGGCCGCCGGAGAGCTCGTTCGGCTGGTGGCCCATGCGGTCCTTCAGGCCGACCGCCACCAGCGCCTCTTCCGCCAGGCGGCGGCGCTCGGCGCGGGGGATCTTCGCGTACACCAGCGGCAGCTCGACATTCTGGAGTGCCGTCGTGCGGGCGAGCAGGTTGAACGTCTGGAAGACGAAGCCGATCTTGCGGTTGCGGATCGCGGCCAGCTGATCGTCGTCCAGCGTCTCCACCGGCACGCCGTCCAGCACGTACGACCCCGAGGTCGGCGTGTCGAGGCAGCCGATGATGTTCATCAGCGTCGACTTGCCCGAGCCGGAGGGGCCCATGATGGCCACGTACTCCCCCTGATCGATGGTCAGGTTCACACCGTTGAGCGCGAAGATCTGCTGCGGGCCGAGGTCGTACACGCGGGTGAGCTCGGTCATGGAGATGAGTTGGGCGGGGTGGGTCTGTGGAAGCGCGCTCATTTTTCGTCGTCCTCGTCTTTCGACGTTTTCTTCTCTTCTTTTGTTTCTTCGATGGCGGCGCCGTCCTTCAGCTTCTTCAGCGTCCGGAAGGGGCCGGTAATGATCTTGTCGCCGTTCTTCAGGCCGGAAAGGATGGTCACGTGGGTGGCGTCGCTGATGCCGGTCGACACCTCGACCTGCTTCGCTTTCCCGGCGGCGGCGAGCAGCACGTACTTTTTCTTCGGCGAATCCTCGTCGCCCTCTTTCACGGGGCGCTCGAGGACCGACTGGATCGGCACCGCCACCGCGTTCGGGGCGCTGTTCGTGACGATCGAGACCTGCGAGGTCATGCCCGGGCGCAGACGGTCGTCCGCGTCGTCGATGGCCACCTTCACCTTGAAGTAGCGGATGCCCGAGCCCGCGCCCTGCCGCACCGCGGCCGAGCTGCCGATCTCCACGACGCGGCCGCGATACTCCTTGTCCGGCACCGCGTCGACCTTGATCTTGGCCGGCTGCTGCAGCTTCAGGCCGACGACCTCCGTCTCTCCGACTTCCGCCTCCACGAGGATCTGCGAGAGGTCGGCGATCACGGCGATCACCGAGCCGGGATTGTTCATCGTGCCGGTAACGACGACCTCCCCCTCGCGCGCGTTGAGCTGCACGACCTTGCCGTCCAGCGGCGAGACGATGGTGGTCCGCGACAGGTCTTCCGCCGCCGACCGCAGTCCCGCCTCGGCCTGATTCACGCCCTGCTGGGCGGCGGCCAGCGCGGCCCGGCCGTTGTCGAGGGCCAGCCGCGCCTGCTCGAACAGCTCCTGCGCCTGGATGCCCTGCTGGTTGAGACTCTGCGCGCGGCGGTACTGCGACTCCGCCGTCGCCAGCGCGGCCCGGGCGCGCTGCACTTCCACGCGCCGGCTGCCCAGCTCCGCGTTCAGGCGGTCGCGCTGGGCCACGTAGAGCGGCTTCTCCAGCTCGACCAGCTTCTGCCCGCGCTTCACCACGTCGCCTTCCTCGAAGTACAGCTTCTCGATCTTGCCGACGATGTGTGCGCTGATGTTGACCTTCACCTTCGGGTCGATCTGCCCCGGCGCGGTGACCAGCGACTCGATCGTGCGCGGTGCGACGACCTCGGTGTAGACCTTCTCCCCTTTCGGCCCGCCGCTTCTGACGCTGCCGAAGATGACCAGGGCAATGACCAGCGCCGCGCCGGCAATGATGAGCCCGCGCTTCATGGGCCTACCCATTCATTCTCGCCGCGCCGAGCGCCGCGAAGCCGACCTTCACCCCGATGGTGACGAGCCAGAGCAGGACGATGATCGTCGCCGCCTTCGCCTTCGTCACGCGCGCCACCTTCGAGAAGCCGACCGTCAGGAGGAAGATCGTCCAGAGCACGAAGATGTTGAACGAGGCCAGGAACGCGGAGAGGACCGGCTGCTCCTTCGCATCGACGAGGAAGGCCGGATTGGTCTTGACCACCGTGGCCATCTGCGTCGGGTCGACCGTGCCGCGCATCACGATGATGACCGTGGCGATCAGTCCGCCGAGGAGCACGGCCGGCATGTACGCGTAGAGCGTCGTCGAGAGCGACTCCTTGAAGTCGCCGTCGCCCCCCATCACCCGGAACGCGCCCCACAGCACCAGGGCGATGAGCAGGTAGCCGATGATGCTGAGGACCGGCGTGAGCCAGCCGGAGACCTTGCCCATGGCCCTGGTCATCCGTCCCATGCGCTCGACGTCCGCGTCGGACATGTTGGGATTCTGTTTTTGCAGCATCTCGGCCTGCTGCGCGACCACCGCATCCATGTCGAGCCGGGGCACGATCAGCGCGGTGGTCACGAAGCTGAACAGGGTCAGGATCACCAGCGGCCAGAGAATGTCCGGCCTGCGGGCAATGTCCGCGAAGGTCTCGTCGGGGGCGAAGAACACCCCCGCGATCCGCTGAAAGACGTTCTTTGCTGGCGCGGCCGGCGATACCGGCTGTGCCGGTGTGGAGCCGGCCGTCTCAATCGTCATCTCGTCGTTCCTTCCGTCTGAGCGTTGGGGGTGTTCTGGCGGACCCGATTCCCGTAGTACAGCCAATTGTAACGGTCCAGCCAGAGACCGAGCCCCGGTTCCTCGATCTGCTCGGGCGGTGCGACGGAGATGTTGTGGACGGTGAGGGTGTCGCCGACGGCGCGGTGGAACGCGGCCACGGCCTGCTGATATCCGACGATGGCCTGCAGCTCGCGCACGCGGGCGTCGCTGAGCTGCTGCTGCACTTCCAGCACCTGGAAGTTGGTGGTCATGCCGTTCTCGTAGCGCTTGCGCTCCGCTTCCACGTTCCGCTCGGCGGCCTCGCGCGCGGCGCGCGTGGCGGCGATGGTCTGCGCGAACGTATCCACCGCGCGCGCGGCCGAGCGCACTTCCACGGCGATGTTCTGCTGCGTCTGCGCCTGGAACGTCTGCGACTGCTCGAGGTCGAGCTCCGCCGCGCGGGCGTTCGCGCGCGCCTGGATGTTGAAGATGGGGATGCCGAAGTTGAAGCCGAAGTTGAAGCCGGGGAAGTCGAGCCCGGCGATCTGCGAGAAGGTGTCGGTGAAGGGATCGCTGACGGTGATCGGGTCGCCGTTCGCGTCCTCGCCGATCACGCGGCGGCCGGCCTGTCCTTCCAGACCGTAGCCGGCCACGAAGTCGAGCGCCGGCAGGATCTGGTTGCGCGTGTAGAGGGCCTGGATGCGCGCGTTCTCGGTCTGCAGGCGCTGCTGGTCGATCTCCGGGCGGTTGGCGATGGCCCGCTGGACCGCTTCCTGGAAATTGATGGTCATCGGCGTGTAGGTCACGTCGTCGGCCGGGACGATGGGACGGTCCCACTCCGTCGGCGGAAGGTTCAGCAGTGCGCGCAGGCGGTCTTCCGCGTTGCGCACGCTGGCCACGGCGCTGATCAACTGCTCCTCGGTGGTGGCGATGGTGACGCGCGGCTGCAGGATGTCCAGCGGCGCCGAGGCGCCGACGTCGATGCGGATCTGCGTGATGCGCGCCTGGTCGCGCGCCAGGAACAGCGACTCCTTGACCACGTCCACCGCGCGGCGCGCGTAGATGAGGTCGAGGTAGGCGCGCTCGGTCTGGTAGACCGTCTCCATCATGGCCGACCGGAACGCTCCCTCGGTGATGCCGAGGTTGTTCCGCGCGGTGGTGATGCCGCGGCGCGTGATGTCGATGCCGAAGTCGCGCAGGAGCGGCTGGTTGAAGCTCAGGTCGATCGAGTTCGAATACCGCGGATTCACGAAGCGCTCGCCGCCGATGGCGGTCGCGCGGCCGGCGACGACGTCGATGTCATAGAAGCCGCCGGTCGGCAGGACCTGATTGACGCCCGCGCTGAAGGTCGTCGAGCGGCCGCCGCTCGGCACGAAGGGATTGTCCGTCGGGCTGCGGCTGCTGGAGTGGACCAGGCTGGCGTCGGTGATGAAGTCGAAGATGCCGTACTGCGCGCGCAGGTTCTGTCCGACGATGCGGTATTCGTAGTTCTGCAACTGCACGCCGAGGTTCTGCTGTACGGAGGTGCCGATGGCCTCGCGGAGCGAGAGCCGGAGCGCGCGCGGGTCCTGCGCGTCGCGGTCGGTCTCGGCCGTGATGGCCTCGGTCGTCCGGCCCGCGGGGGTGGTGGTCGTGGTCTGCGCAAAGAGTGCGCTCGCCCCCAGCGTTGCCAGCAGAATGGTGATCAAACGTCGAACAACGGTCATGCAAGTCCTCCCAGACACGCCTCTTGTACGTAAGGATGAGTTGATGGTTTCCAAGAGACCGAGGCGCGATTCTAAAACAAACGCATCTGCGGCTTTCCGTGCAGAAACTCGGCGCGGATGCCGCGCCGCCGCAGTTCCTGCGCGAACTGCTTCGAGCCGTGCGTCACGTAGATGACGCTCGCCCGGCTCTGCTCGGCGAACGAGACCAGCTCGCCGAAGTCGGCGTGATCGGAGAGCGGCAGGCCGTGGTCCGCATCGCGCGTGCCGTGCAGCGCCCAGCCGGTCAGCGCCACCGTCTCCCGCCGCGGCACGCGACGGATCTCCGCCGCCATGTGCGGCGGCACGATCAGCGCCTTCCCTCGGAGATCGATCGTGGAGCGGTGACCGAACAGCGATGACTGCCTCCCCCACACTTCATACGCTCCCAGCTCGACTCCGTTGCGCTCGTAGATCGAAGAGATGCGCGCCACCACGGGATGCACCACCAGCGGCACGCCCGAGCCGCGCAGCATGGCCGTCGTCTCCTGCGCCTTGCCCAGCGAGTACGCGAGCAGCACCGGCGTCTTGTCTCTTCTGATGATGTCGCGCGCGAGGCCGATGAGCCGCTCGCGCAGCTCCTCGCGCGACGGGAACCGCCACGAGTCGCCGCCGCCGAAGGTCGACTCCATGATCACCGCGTCCGCTTCCGGGATCTCCGCCGCCTCGGCGGTGAAGGAAGGCGTCAGCCGGAAGTCTCCCGTATACGCCAGCGCATGCGTGGCGTTGGAGACGCGGATCATGGCCGAGCCGAGGACGTGCCCCGCGGGGAACAGCTCGACCGTCCACTCACCGACTCTGTGCTCCGCGCGGTACGGCAGCTCCGTCCCCTTCAGGTCGTCGCCGCTCCGCGCGCGCAGAAACGCGGCCGTGGGCGCCGTGGCGATGAAGTGCTCGTGGCGGCCGATGTGGTCCGCATGCCCGTGCGAGATGATCCCGAGCTTCCGCGGCTCCGCGGGGTCGAGATAGATCTCGCTGTTGATCAGCCGGATGTCGGGGTCGACCTGGAAGAGACGCACGCGGGCGGGTGAACGCACCCAACCCCTCGCATCATCCCGCAGAGCAAGTGGACCGCCGGCGTCCCGCCGGCTGTCTGCGCAGGCGTCCCGCCTGCGCGCCCTCGGGGTGGGTGGCGGCGGGACGCCGCCACAGACAGCCGGCGAGGACGCCGGCGGTCCGCTAACTACGCCTTCCGCTCGTGCGGCAGCGGTTCCCCTGCGAAGTGGCAGGCTGCGAACTGTCCTGGTTTGTGCTCGACCAGCGCCGGGACCTCGGTCTTGCAGATCGGGAACTGCGCGATGGGGCAGCGCGTGTGGAAGACGCAGCCGCTCGGGGGATTGAGCGGCGTGGGGATGTCGCCGCTGAGGAGGATGCGCGTCTTCTTCACCTGCGGGTCCGGCACCGGGACGGCCGACAGCAGCGCCTTCGTGTACGGGTGCAGCGGATCGTCGTACAGAGCGCGGCGGCCGGCCAGCTCCATCACCTTGCCGAGGTACATCACCGCTACGCGCGTGGAGATGTGCTCGACCACCGAGAGATCGTGGGCGATGAAGAGGTACGTCAGCCCCAGCTCCTCCTGCAGGTCCTGCAGCAGGTTGACGACCTGCGCCTGCACCGAGACATCGAGCGCGGAGACCGGCTCGTCGAGCACGAGAAACTTCGGGTTCGTGGCCAGGGCACGAGCGACGCCGATGCGCTGCCGCTGCCCGCCGGAGAACTCGTGCGGATAGCGCTTGCGGTAATCGGGGCTGAGGCCGACCTTCTGCAGGAGCTGCGCGACGCGCTCCTGCCGCTCCGAGCCGTTCATGCCGCCGTGGATGATCAGCGGCTCGGCCACGATGGTCCCGACGGTCATGCGCGGATTCAGCGACGCGTACGGGTCCTGAAAGACGATCTGCATGTTGCGGCGCATGCGGCGCAGGTCGCCGGCGTTCAGGCCGAGAACGTTCGTGTCCTCGAATTCGACCGTGCCGCCGGTCGGCTCGATGAGGCGGAGGATGCAGCGCCCGACGGTCGTCTTCCCGGAGCCCGACTCGCCGACGAGGCCCAGCGTCTCGCCGCGCGCCACACCGAAGCTGATGCCGTCGACGGCCTTCACCTGCGCCACCACCCGGGCCAGCACACCGCGCTTGACCGGAAAGTACTTGCGCAGGTCGCGCACGACCAGCAGCGGCTCGCCGAGGCCCAGCGGCACCTTCGGGGTCCGCTGCGGCGCCGATTCCTCGCCCGGGTCGTGCGTCGGCTTCGCGTCGCGGTCGATCTGCCGCGCGGTCTGGTCGGCGGGCGTGGGCAGTCCGCCGGTGATGGCCGGCGCGACCCCGCCATTGACAGCATCGTCGCCGGGGATGAAGGGTTTGTCGCTCATGACGAAAATTGAAAATTGAAAATTGAAAATTGAAAGATCGGAACTGCTCGTGCCTCGTGTCTCATGGTTTTTTCAATTTTCAATTCTCAATTTTCAATTCTTTCCGGATCGGCCTCATCGCCATGCAGGTAGCAACGCGCGCTCGCGCCCGCACTCACCGGCATCAGCGCCGGCTCGTTGCCGAGGCAGATGTCCATGACGTCCGGGCAGCGCGGGTTGAACTTGCAGCCGCGGGGCAGGTTCGTCAGCGGCGGCACCATCCCGGGGATCGTGGCCAGGCGTCCGGGGGGCGGGTTGTACGGCGAATGCGCCTCGGCGGACGTGCGCGGTGCCGCCTCCTCCGCGACCGCCTTCTCGATGCTCGGCAGCGACTTCAGGAGCCCGCGCGTGTACGGATGCGCGGGGTTGGCGAAGAGCTGGCTCACCGGCGCCTCCTCCACCACGCGTCCCGTGTACATGACCACGATGCGCTCGCAGAACTCCGCCACCACGCCGAGGTCGTGCGTGATGAGCAGCACGGCCAGGCCGAGCTTCTTCTGCAGGCCCGCCAGCAGCTCCATGATCTGCGCCTGGATGGTCACGTCGAGCGCGGTGGTCGGCTCGTCGGCGATCAGCAGCTCCGGGTCGCACGACAGGGCGATGGCGATCATCACGCGCTGGCGCATGCCGCCGGAGAGCTGGTGCGGATAGTCGTGCAGGCGCTTGTGCGGATCGGGGATCGACACGAGCTCCAGCATCTCGCCGGCCTGCTTCCACGCTTCCTTCTTCCCGACCTTGCGATGGATGCGGATCGCCTCCGCCACCTGCGCGCCGATCTTGAAGACGGGATTCAGCGACGTCATCGGCTCCTGGAAGACCATGGCGATGTCGTTGCCGCGGACGTCGCGCATCTCCTTCTCGGACAGCTTCGCCAGGTCGCGTCCCTTGAAGAGGATCTGCCCGCCGGTGATCTTCCCCGGCACGGAGACCAGCCGCATGATCGACTGCGCCGTGACGCTCTTGCCGCAGCCCGACTCGCCGACCAGCGCCACGGCCTCGCCGCGCCGCACGTTGAACGAGACGTTGTCGACGGCATCGACGGAGCCGTCGGCGGTGTAGAAAGTGGTCCGGAGGTTTTTGACCTCCAGCAAGGCCTCGGCCGGATCCACGTCGAGGTCGGCGACGCGGGCCCCGGTCATTCCTGGTACTGACACGGGGGCGGATGGTAGCAAGAAGGATGACAGCCCGGCTCAGGCTTCTTCGGCGTCCGTCGCCCCGGCGAGCAGTTCCCGCGCCGCCGCCTCGTCGTCCTCACGCACCCAGAACTCCACCGGACCGACGGCATTGCTCCCGCCGCCCGTGCCGAAACGGCCGAGGGCGAAGAGGTCCTGCAGCGCCTCGCCGCGGGTCATGAACTCGATGTTCGCGTCGCGCAGCAGGGACTCGATCAGCGGCAGCACCGCGGCGTTGCCCCCTTCGTAAATCCTGACGAGCCTGGTCTCCGGCTCGGCCGGCTGGGCGTCGGCCGGCACGACCAGGTCGACGTCGCAGTCCGCGCAGCGGGTGAAGCCTTCGCGGTACTCGCTGCCGCACTCCGGGCAGATCACCGCGCCGCCTTGGTCTGGCGGAAGGCCGACCGCACGAGGTCGAGCGCCTGCCGGTACTCCTCCGACTCCAGGTCGTTGGAGAGGATGGTGAAGTGCACGAAGGCGTTCGGCCAACGCCGCACGCCCGCCGTGGCGTGCCGCCACTCTTCTTTCGGGATCTCGCGCCCCACCCACTTCCTGTCGGTGAAGACCGTGTAGCCCATGAAGCCGCCGGGCGTATCGGCGAAGGCGAAGGTCATCTCCGTCTGCACCGCCCCTTCGAGCATGTGCCCGAAGCTCTGGCGCATCAGTCTCTCGAGCGCTTCCTTCGTGGCCATGGCGTTCTTCTCGCCGGGATAGATGCTGGCATCGAGCACGATGGTCCCCCTGGTCAGGTGAAAGCTGTTCCTGTCGCCACCCGAGGAGAGCGTCCAGCCGGGAGGCGCCGCGACCTCGATGATGGACTGCTCCTCCTCCGCGAGCGCGGACACGGCGAGCAGGAGGAGGAGCGCGGCAGGGAGGATTCGCATGCCCGGCATTATGCGCCGGGCAGCGTCCCCTCGTCCCTCGGGCTGATCAGGTTCTCGCCATCCCAGGTGACGCGGCGGCGCCCGATCGTGAGCAGCCATCCCAGCGCCGCCGAGGCCTCGCGCATCGGGAGAAAGACGCGCTGGTGGTTCTGCAGCGTGAGGATGATGCGGCCGTTGCGCGTGCGCAGGCTCCAGATCACCTCGACGTCGATGACCTCCATCTCGCGGTCGACGCGGGCGTCATCCGCGGCCAGGTCGCCAAAGTACGGGTCGGTGGAGATCGTCTCCGTCGACGCCGAGTAATAGAGGTGGCCCCGCGCGGCGAAGAGGCCGGCGATCAGCGCGAAGGTGTCGGGGTCGCGCCCGTTCACGTGAATCGATCCCGCGGAGACGCCGGGACGATCGAGCTCGATCGGGAACGGCTCCCCCGGCGCGCTCCGCTCCACCCAGAAATCGACGACGGTCACTCCATCAGCAGACGGCATGTCTCTCTTCTCCTCCTATCCTCTCTTCAGTCTTCCCAGCGTGGCCTTGACCTCGGGGATCCCGAGCAGCAGGCCGGCGCCGAAGTAAACGACTCCGAACGTGCCGCACGTCAGCACGGCCTCCACGATCTTCGACAGCGGCAGGCTCGCCGCGAGCGGACGCGCGAGGTAGCGGTCGACGAGCACGGCCACGATCCCCGCGGCCAGCGCGGAAGCCCACAGCTTGACCATGTACGCGCGCTTCGACTCCCCCTTCCCCACGCGGCGGCGGATCCCCCGGCGCAGCAGGAGGAACTCGATCCACGCCGCGCACGCCGACGCCAGGGTGATGCCGACGATGCCCAGCACCGTGCCGCCCCCTTCGACGTCGGGGAGCGGCAGGCCGAGGGCACGGACGGCCTGCGCGAACATCGGACGCAGCGGGAAGGCAAAGAGGAACGCCAGCGCCGCGCCGCCGAAGACGCGGGCCATGGCGTAGCGGAACGGCGTCCGCGTGTCGTGCAGCGCGTAGAACGCCGAGGAGTAGAGGCGTCCCAGCGTCGCCACCAGCAGGCCGGCCGAGGCGCCGATGAGTGTGTACCAGACCACCAGCGTCGTGTTGTGCGTGAACTTCCCGCGCTCGAACAGCGCCGCCACGATCACGTTGCCGATGAGGATGAACGCGACCGTGGTCGGGACGACGAAGAACGCCACCTGCCGCACGCTTCGGTCGAGCCGCCTGCGCAGCGCCGCGTACACCTCTTCCTGCGAGCCCGTCTCGCGCGACATCTCCGGCAGCTCCGCCGCCGCGACCGACATCCCGAAGACCGAGACCGGCATCAGGTAGATGGTCTGCGCGTAGAAGAAGCTCGTCACGGCGCCGGTGGGGAGGAAGGTGGCGATGAACGTATCGATGTAGCCGCTGATCTGCACGACCCCGCGTCCGCCCACCACCGGACCGATGTTGCGGAAGATGGTCCGCACCGGCTCGAGCGTGCGGTCGAAGCCGAACGAGAGATGCTTCGCGTGCCGCAGCACGAACGGGATCTCGATCGCGAACTGCAGCGCGCAGCCGACCAGCGTCCCCCACGCCAGCGCGTTCGCCAGCGCCGCCCCCTGCAGGCGCATCCCGAAGATCACCAGCGTGGCGATCATGGCCGCGCTCCAGAGCACCGGCGCGACGTACGCGATGAAGAACTGGCGGTGCGCGTTCAGGATGCCCAGGGCCCACGCGTACAGCACCAGCAGCCCGACGCCGGGAAAGAGGATGCGCGTGAACTTCACGGCCATGGCCATGGTCGGCGCGTCGAGCCCCGCCGCGGTGATGCTCAGGATGACCGGCGTGAGGAGCCAGCCGAGGATGACCAGCACCAGCACGAGGATGAAGAGAAAGGATGCGAAGACGCCCGCCACGCGGTCCGCGACCTTTTCCTCGCCGCGCGACAGCAGACGCGAGTAGACCGGGATGAAGGACGCGGAGAGCACACCTTCTCCCAGGAGGTTCTGCAGAAAGTTCGGGACCTTGAGGGCCACGTTGAACGCGTCCGCGGCGGCCGACGCGCCGAGGTAGTGGGCGAAGACGCTGGTGCGGATGAGCCCCGCCACGCGGCTGAGCAGGATGCCCGCGGCCACCAGCATCGCGTAGCCGCCGGCGCGCCGCCGCGGCCGAGGCGGCTGGGTGGGCAGTGGCGGCTCGGCAGCCACGTCGGAGACGCCGGACACGTCGGGATAAGATACCTTGCTTTCGATGCCCACTCGACCCATCCGCATTGCAGGTGCGGGACCATCCGGACTGGCTGCAGCAATCGCGCTCGCGCGCGCCGGCCGCAGCGTGGAAGTGCACGAGGCCAAACGCGACGTCGGCGTCCGCTTCATCGGCGACCTGCAGATCATCGAGGCCTCCTCGGAGCGCGAGCCGGTGCTCGACTTCCTCGACCGCATCGGCATCGAGCGCAATTTCTGGCTCCGCCCCGCCCACTCCGCGACGTTCTACGACGCGCGCGACCGCAAACGCAGCGTCCGCAGCGACGAGCCCTTCGGCTATTTCATCCGCCGCGGCGCCGAGGAGCAGACGCTCGACCGCGGCCTGCTGGCCCAGGCGCAGCGCCTCGGCGTCACCATCATCTTCAATAGCCGCATCGCCGAGGCGGACGTGATCGCCACCGGCCCCTCGACGCCCGATGGCCTGGCTCGCGAGATGACCTGGCGCACCGACGACCCGGAGCGCGTGGACGTGTTCTTCAACCATCACCTCGCGCCGGGCGGCTATTCGTACCTCTTCATCCTCGAGGGGATCGCCACGTTCGGCTGCGCGATCGTCGCGGACTTCAAGAAGATCGACGAGTATTTCGAGCATTCGCTGCAGGCCGCGCAGCGCGTCGACCCGTTCACGATCCCCTCCGAGACGCGCACCGGCTACTCGTACATGAACTTCCACCTCAAGCGCCAGGCGACGAAGGACGGCGCACGCTACGTCGGCGAGGCGGCCGGCTTTCAGGACTATCTCTTTGGCCTCGGGATCCGCTACGCACTCACCAGCGGCTGGCTGGCCGCGCGCAGCATCCTCGAGGAGCGCGACTTCGACGAGCTGTGGCAGCGCGAGCTCGGACCGAAGCAGGAGACGTCGCTGGTGAACCGCTTTCTTTATGAGGCCGGCGGCAACCTGGGGCTGGGGATGTTCGTGCGCCAGGCCGCGCGGGCCAAGGATTTCAACCGCTATCTGCACGGCTGGCACAAGCGCGCCTGGTGGAAGTCGCTGCTGGCGCCGGTGATCCGCCGCGCCTGGCACCACTCGGGACGCTGCATGCACAAGCCCGGCGAGCACTGGTGCCGCTCGCGCGACACGGCCATCAAGGTGCCGCCGCTGGGGCCGCTCTCATGAATGTCGACGCGGCGTACGCGGAGTGCCGCGCCATCGCCCACAAGCACGGCGCGAATTTCTCGGTCGGCTTCCGCTTCCTGCCGAAGCGCAAGCGCCGCGCCGTGTACGCGGCGTATGCGTACTGCCGCGTGGCGGATGACATCGCGGACGAAGACATCGCCGCCACGGAAGATCGCCTGGCACGGCTGCAGGCATGGTCCCGCGAGCTCGACGCCGCCTACTCCGGCGTCCCCACCCATCCCATCACCATCGCCCTGGCCGACGCGCTGCAGCATTTCGCGATTCCGAAGAGCGCGTTCCTGGCGCTCATCGACGGCTGCCGGCAGGACATGGTCAAGACGCGCTACGAGACGTTCGCGGAGCTGCTGCAGTACTGCGAGCTGGTGGCCTCGTCGATCTCCGACATCTCGCTGTCGATCTTCGGCTACCGCGCCCCCTCCGCGATCGAGCACGGCCGCGCGCTGGCCACCGCGCTGCAGCTCACGAATGTCACGCGCGACATCGGGGACGACCTCGGCCGCGACCGCATCTACCTCCCGGCCGAAGAGCTGCGGCAGTTCGGCGTCTCCGAGGAAGAGCTGGTCGCGCGCGCGGAGAACGAGCGCGTGCGGCGGCTGATCGAGTTCCAGATCGCGCGCGCCGAGAGGTATTTCCGGGAGGCCGAGCCGCTGCTGCGCGAGCTCGACTTCGACGCGCGCTTCCCGACGCTGCTGATGGGCGGCGTCTACGCCACCGTGCTCGCCAAACTGCGCCAGGACCCGCTCGTCGCCGTGCGCAAACGCCTCTCGCTCTCGCCGCTGCAGAAGGTGCTCGTCGTCGGCACCCGCGTGCTGCGCCCGCACTTTGTCTGAAACTCACAGATAATCCGAAACGTCACAGGGCCCGGGATGAGGTTTCGACTGCTCTTGCTGCTGCTGTTCGGCGCGGGCCCGCTCGCGGCGCAGGAAGTCGCGACGGCGGTTGTGCCCGTGGTGGGCAGCGTGTTCGGCGCGACGATGGTCCGCTGGAAGACCGACGTCGAGATCGTGAACGACACCGGCGCGGACGTCGACTTTTCCATGGAGCTGCCGCTCGCGCCGGAGCTGGCGGAGATGGCCACGACCCTCGGCCGCGGCCAGTCGCTGCGCTACCCCGACGTCACGGGCCAACTCTTCGGACTCGATCACCTCCTCTCCCCGCTCGTGGTGCGCACGTTCGGACGCCGCTCGGTGACCGTGCGCGCGCGGGTCTACGCCATCCGCGACGGCGGAGAGCCGTCGCCCCCGGAACCGATCCAGACCTTCATCGGCTCGGCGTTCTATCCCGTGCGCGTGCTGGACGGTCTCGCCTTCAGCGACGAGTTCCGCACCAACATCGGCCTCGTGAACTTCAGCCAGCGCGACGCCGACTTCGTCCTGGCCCTGCAACGCATCCCCGGCCGGACCATCGCCGTCTCTCGCGTGCATGTCCGCGCCGGCTCGATGATCCATTCCTCGATCCAGTCGCTCTTCCCCCTCATCGCCGAGGGGAGCGGCTTCTCGGTGGTGGTGGAGACGCCCGTGCCCGAGACGTACGTGTACGCCTCGGTGATCGAAAGCGCGACCCACGCCGGCAAGTTCGTCGCCCCACGCGTGGGACTGCGCTGAACGAACGAGATCCGCGATCCCACGCTTGTGATCCGCGATCCTACGTTTGTGATCCGCGACCTCACGCTTGGGGTGCAGGGACCTCACGCTTGGGATCCACGATCCCACGCTTGGGGTGCAGGGACCTCGAGCTTGGGATCCGCGATCCCAAGCTTGTGATCCGCGATCCCAAGCTTGTGATCCGCGATCTCACGGTGTGTGGTTCAGGAGCCACAGTCGAGATGCCGCACCCCAAGCGTGGCATCAACGTTCACACGTTTGACATCGATCGACCTCCCGCGGAAGGTCGTGGATCACAACGTTGGCATGCGCGATCCCAACCGTGAAGTCCCTGCACTCCAAGCGTGGGATCGCGGATCCCAAGCGTGGGATCGCGGATCCCAAGCGTGAGATCCGCGATCACACGAACGTCCTCTATTGGGGACGGGGCTCGCGAAACAGTTCCGTAACTCGCGAACCTCTGCGCGAGTGCCGGCGGGCTGAAGCCCGCCCTACGTTCAGCACATCGATCGCGACGAGCATGCTGAACGTAGGACGGGCTTCAGCCCGTCGGCGCTCGCGGCCGGCGCGCGGAAGCTCTGCTATCCTCCCCACCCGACATGAGCGACGAGCCTGAATATCTGATCTGCCTCCAGTGCGAGACGCCGACTTACCAGTTCGAGTACACGAACGGAAAGCTCGGCGCCGTGGTCTGCACGACCTGCGGGAACGATGACGCCACGGAGTTCATGACCGAGGCCGAGTTGGAAGAGCACTCGTCGTGAAGCCGGTCATCATCGGCATCGCCGGCGGCACCGGCTCGGGGAAGACCACGGTCGCGCGGGCGATCCACGACCGCGTCGGCAAAGAGCGCATCGAGTGGATCTCCCACGACTCGTACTACCGCAACTTCGAGGGACTCTCCCCCGAGGAGCGGCACCACATCAACTTCGATCACCCCGACTCGCTCGAGACCGAGCTGCTGGCGCGGCACCTCGACGTGCTGGCCAAGGGCGCGGCGGTGGAAGTGCCGATCTACGACTTCACCACCCATTCGCGCAAGGACGACACGCAGCGCGTGGAGCCGCGGCGCGTGATCATCGTGGAGGGCATCCTCGTCCTGGCCGAGCCCGAGCTGCGGAAGCGGATCGACATCAAGCTCTTCGTCGACACGCCGCCCGACATCCGCTTCATGCGCCGCCTCGTCCGCGACATCAAGACGCGCGGCCGGTCGATGGAGTCGGTGATCGAGCAGTACATGACCACCGTCCGCCCGATGCACGAGGAGTTCGTCGAGCCGTCGAAACGCTACGCCGACCTGATCATCCCCGAGGGCGGCGAGAACCTCGTGGCCATCGACGCCATCATCGCGCGCGTCGAGCGGCTGGTTTAGCGCGTCAGCGATAAACCTTCCCATCCTTCACCACATGCACCACGTGCCGCAGGGCCGACATGTCGGTCAGGGGGTCTCCGTCCACCACGATCACGTCGGCGAGCTTGCCTGGCGCGATCGTCCCGAGGTCGGGTTGCTTCAGCAACTGCGCGGGCCAGAACGTCGCGGCGCGGATCGCCTCCATCGGCGGCATGCCGAGGTCCACCATCGTCTTCAGCTCGCGCCAGGTCGAGTCGAAGTGGAAGTTCAGGGGAATGCCGGAGTCCGTACCCACCACGATCGTCACGCCCGACTCGCGGAGCTGCCGGAACTTGTTCGGCAGCGTGGGGATGCGGCGGGAGACGAGGCGGAAGTAGTCGAGGCGCTGCGTGCGCGGCCACGTGCTTGCCGTGCTTGTGCGCCTCGTCCACGATCGCCTTCACCTCCTCCAGCGTCATCTGGTCCTGGTCGATCAGCTTGATGACGTCCGCTCCCCCTTCGACGATCGTGCGCACCTTCTTCCGCGCGTCCTCGGGGCCGTTCACGATCCAGCGGAACGCGGCGTCGAGAGGCGTGTTGGACTTCTGCAGGAACGGCCCGGAGACGAACATGCGCGGCCCCGGGATCTCGCCGCGCTCGATGCGCCGCTTCACCGCCACGATGTCCTCCAGCGGCGCGCCGAGGTCACGCGCCGTGGTCACGCCGGCCATGAGGAGCTGCTTCGCCGAGATGGGCATGATCACGTCCCGGAACTGCGACGGGTACGTGCGGTCCCAGTGGTCGTAATTGCCGTGGCCGAGGATCATCAGGTGGACGTGCATGTCCATGAGGCCGGGCATGACCGTGTACCCGTTGGTATCGATCACCTTCGCGCCCGGCGGGACCGCGATCGTCCCCTCGGCGCCGACCGCCACGACCTTGTTCCCCTCGATGACGACCACCGAGTTCTCCAGCGGGGTGCCGCCGTAGCCGTCGATGAGGCGTCCGCCGGCGAGCACGAGCGTGTCGGCGTCCGCCGACGCGGATACGAGGAAAAGGGTGCAAATTATTGAGAACAGGCGCATGTACTGATTTCCTTTGCGGCTGTGTAACTTACAACTTTTCACAGGAATCACGGAATCGGCGGGCGCGACCACGGGTTGAGCACTCCACGCGGACGGTCCGTTGACCGGCCCGAGCCGCGCCTTTAAAATGCCTAAAGCTCACGACAGAAGGGGGGGATTGGGGGATGCCTCTCGTACACGTCAAAGAAGACGAGACATTCGAGAATGCGCTTCGCCGCTTCAAGCGGAAATGTGAGAAGTCGGGGATTCTGTCCGAGCTGAAGAAGCGCCAGCACTACGAAAAGCCGAGCACCAAGCGCAAACGGAAAGCGATCGCCGCCCGGAAGAAGGTGCTGCGGAAGCTGGCCGAGGAAAAGCGTACCGGTTACTGATCGTTGCCCGAGGCAGCGATGAAAAGCCCGCGAGCAATCGCGGGCTTTTTTGTTTGTTGCTGGTTGCTGTGTTGCTGGTTCGTGGTGGCTTCAGGCGAGAACCACCACGAACCAGCAACCAGCAACCAGCAACAGCTTCGTCACCTCTTGTCACGTTTCGTCACACGGCGCGCGTCATCATCACGCCATGCGCTTCCTGCTGCTGCTCCTCCTCGCCTCCCCCGCCGCCGCGACCGACATCTTCGACGTGCGCGTGCAGAAGGTCGCCGACGGCGTTTACGTCGCCTCGCGCGCGGAGCCGCTGCGGCCGTACGTGGAAGGGAACGTCACCTTCATCATCAACGAGCACGACGTCGTGGCCGTCGACGCCGGCGGGAGCTCGAAGATCGCGCGCAACATCATCGCGGAGATCCGAAAGCTCACGCCCAATCCGGTCAGCACGCTGGTCTGCGCTGGTGAAGGCGGTCCAGGCCGGCGACGACCTCTCCCCGTTCGAGCGGGAGATGGCCGGCGACGATCCGGTGGCGCGCTACTACTTTCAGGAGAACTTCGTGAAGCCCGCCGTCGCGGAAGCGAAGAAAGCGAAGGGCACGGCACCACCCCGCTGAGGCGGTTCCGCCGTTCGTCCCACCGAATCCACCGCTTCCCACCGTTTTTGGATCGTTGACGCCCCTCGCGCGTAGTTTCCGCGGGCATGAAGATCCGCGTGGCGGTCGTCGACGACTCTCCGGTGGTGTGCGAGGGACTCCTCGCGCTCGTCGCCGGACAGCACGATATGGAGCTGGCCGGAGTGACGGTCGACGCGCTCGAGCTCGTGCCGCTGTACGAGCGGCATCGCCCCGACGTCGTCATCACCGGCCTGCACTTCCGCACCGGCTCGGCCATCGACGTCATCCGCGCGCTGCGCCGCCGCCACGTGCGCTCGCGCGTGGTCGTCCTCACGAACAGTGCCGACGAGGAGTCGGTCTGGCGCGCCATCCGCTCCGGCGCGCAGGGCTACGTCCTCCAGTCCGACCCCACCTCCGACATCCTCGACGCCATCCGCGCGGTGCACGAGGGACGCCGCTACGTGACGGCCCGCCCCTCGGCGCGCCTGCTCGAGCACGTCGGCACGTCGGAGCTGACGGCGCGCGAGCAGCAGGTGCTCGACCTCCTGGCCCGCGGCGAGAGCAACCGCCGCATCGGCACGCGCCTCGGCATCGCCGAGGAGACGGTCAAGGTGCACGTGAAGAACATCCTTACCAAACTCGGCGCCGCCCGGAGGACCGAGGCCGTGAGCATCGCCGTGAGGAGAGGCATCGTGCGGATCGGGTGACGGAATAGCGGATGCGTCCCAACACATGTACACCACCGTCGTGAGCGCACCCGAGTCCCTGCACGTCCTCGAATTCGACCGCGTCCTCACGCTCGTGGCCATGGAGGCCAAGAGCGCGCCGGGAAAAGCAGCGGTCCTGCGCCGCCGTCCGCTGGCGAAGCTCGAGGAGTGCGAGCACGCCCAGGCCGACCTCGGCGAGATGGTCCGCTTCTATCACACGGACGGACTGCTGCCGCTGGCCGGCCTCGACGACGCGCACCTCCGCGGACGCGAGACCGTGCTCGACCTCGAGGAGTCGTGGCACGTCGTGCGCGCCATCCGCGCCACGCAGGCCATGCGCGAGACGCTGCACCGCACCGACACCTATCCGCGCCTCCGCGCCATCGCCGAGCAGATCCCCGACCTCGGCGAGCTGCTCGCGAAGCTGAACAAGTACTTCACCCGCGAGGGGAAACTGCGCGAGGAGGCCTCGGCCGAGCTGCGCGCGATCCGTGGCCGCGTGCAGCAGAAGCGCGCCGCCATCCAGCGCACGCTGAACGACATCATGAATCGCAACGCCGACGCGATTCAGGAGCCGCTCATCGTCCAGCGCGGCGACCGCTACTGCATCCCCGTGCGCAGCGACCACCGCAACGCCGTCACCGGCATCCTGCACGAGCGCTCCGGCTCCGGCGCCTCGTTCTTCATCGAGCCGATGGCGGCCATCGAGTTGAACAACGACCTGGCCGACCTCCTGATCCAGGAGCGCGAGGAGATCGCGCGCATCGTGCGCTACATCTCCGGACTCCTGTTCGAGCAGCACGAGCCCATTCACGACGCCGTGGCCATCGCCGCGGAGCTCGACGCGCTGCAGGCCTGCGCGATGTTCCACGACACCATCCGCGGCTCGCGTCCCATGTTCTCGAAGGACCGCGAGCTGCACATCATCGACGGACGACACCCACTCCTCGACGAGCGCCTGGCCGCGCAGCGCCAGGAGGCGTTCGGGGAGGATGAGGGGCAGCGGAAGGTCGTTCCACTCACCATCCGACTCACCTGTCATCCTGAGCGCAGCGAAGGACCCCCTGCGGCTGCACGAGCAGCGTCCGGCCGCGGGGGATCCTTCGCCGTCTCCGCGGCTCAGGATGACACCTTGTGTCAAACCGCCCTCGTCGTCTCCGGTCCCAATGCCGGCGGCAAGACCGTGGCGCTGAAGACCGCGGGCCTGCTCGTGGCCATGGGGATGAGCGGCCTCCCCGTCCCCGCCGCCGACGGCACGGTGCTGCCGGTCGTCGACGCGCTGCACGTGCTGATCGGCGACGACCAGAGCGTGCTCGAACATCTCTCCACGTTCTCGGCGTATCTCACGCGCCTCAAGCGCATCCTCGCGCGCGTCACGAAGAATTCGCTCGTGCTGCTCGACGAGCTCGGCTCCGGCACCGACCCCGAGGAAGGGGCGGCGCTGGCGGCGGCCATCATCGAGCACCTGCTCGAAGTCGGCGCGCTGGTGGTCGTGACCACGCACCTCTCGGCGCTGAAGAGCTTCGCCGTCAACGACACGCGCATCGTCAACGCGTCGATGGAGTTCGACGCCGAGACGCTGCTGCCGACGTATCGCCTGATCACCGGCGTCCCCGGCCGCTCGCGCGCCATCGAAGTGGCGGCCATGATCGGGCTGCCGCAGGCGATCATCGCCTCCGCCCGCGAGCGCCTCGGCGAGCGTTACGGCGAGACCGATCACCTCCTGGCCACGCTGCAGAAGCGCATGTCCGAGATCGTGGCGCAGCAGGACGAATTGGCGGCGCTGCGCGGCTCCCTCGAGTCCGAGCGCAAGACCATGCAGGACAAAGCCGCCGCGCTGGAGAAAGAGCGCACGCGCCTCGGCACGACCTACCGTGAAGAGCTCGAGCGCCTCCGCGACGACGTCACGCGCCAGTTCCAGGCCGAGGTCAAGGCACTCCGCGACCAGGACCGCGCCTCCCGCGCCTCGATGAATCCGAACGAAGTCCTGCGCACGATCACCAGGGCCGTCGACAAGGCGGTGGAGTTCATCCCCGAGGAACAGCGCAGCGTGAAAGTGGGCGACAAAGCTGAGCACCGCAAGTTCAAGGTGACGGGCGAAGTCGTCTCCGTCAACGGCGGCAAGGCCGTGCTCAACGTGAACGGCCGCAAGATGACCGTCGAGACGCGGGATTTGATGTCGAAGAGTGGACCGGCACCCGCGCCGGCGAAGCCGCGACAGACCAGCACGTCCACGGATGCGCCGGAAGTTTCCGCGGAGCTCAACCTCATCGGCCAGCGCGTCGACGAGGCCCTCGACGAATCCGACAAGTTCCTCGACCGGGCCCTCCTCGAAGGAAAAGAAGCGGTGCGCATCATCCACGGCTTCGGCACGGGTACGCTGCGCAAAGCCATCCGCGACCACCTGCGCAAACATCCGGCGGTGAAGTCGTACCGCCCGGGGGCGGATAATGAAGGCGGAGATGGAGCCACCATTGCGGTCCTCGGGTAGGAGGCTCACAGGCGCATAGGCTCACAGGCTCATCGCGGCTCTCCTGTGAGCCTGTGAGCCTGTGAACCTGTGAGCCTCCAGTCATGTCCTTCGTCGACCTCAACGACCAGGTAATCCAGCAGGTCCGCGATGCGGCCGACATCGTCGACTTCGTCGGACAGGTCACGCCGCTGAAGCTGGCCGGCACGCGCTACAAAGGCCTCTGCCCGTTCCACCGGGAGAAGACGCCGTCGTTCACCGTCGACCGCGTGAAAGGGCTCTTCTACTGCTTCGGCTGCGGCACGGGCGGCGACGTCTTCAAGTTCCTCGCGCTCACCGAGCGCTTCACCTTCCCCGAGGCCGTGGAGCATGTGGCGGCGCGCTACGGCATCGAGCTGCCGAAGAAGAAGAGGACGCAGAAGCAGAGCGACAAGGAAGATCTCTTCGAGGTCCTCGACGACGCCTCGGAAGCGTTCCATCAGGCGCTGGAGTGGAAGCCCAACGCCGCCGACGAATACCTGCGCCAGCGCGGCGTCCCGAAAGAGATCATCCAGCGCTACGGCTTCGGCTTCGCCCCCGATTCGTGGGACTACCTCCTCCGCCGCCTCGGGCAGAAGCACGGCGAGAAGAAGCTCGAGCTGACCGGCCTGGTCACGCCGCGCAAGGAGAAGAGCGGCTACTACGACCGCTTCCGCAACCGCCTCATGATCCCCATCCACTCGGACACGGGCGCGGTCGTCGGCTTCGGCGGACGCTCGCTCGACGGCAGCGAGCCGAAGTACCTCAACTCCCCCGAGTCGGAGCTCTTCAACAAATCGCGGCTGCTCTACAACCTCCATCGCACCAAAGACGCGATGCGCCGCTACGACCGGGCCATCCTGGTCGAAGGCTACTTCGACGCCATCGCCATCGACCATGCCGGCGTGCCGGGCGTCGTCGCCTCGATGGGAACGTCACTCACCACCGGACAGGCCTCCCTGCTGCGCCGCTTCACGCGCAAGGTGGTGCTCGCCTACGACGGAGACAACGCCGGCCGCGCGGCCACGCTGCGGGCCGCGCCGATCCTGCTCGCCGCGGGGCTGCACGTCGAGGCGCTCGACCTGCAGGGAGAGAAAGACCCCGACTCGCTCGTGCAGGCGCGCGGCGTCGACGGCTTCCTCGACGTCCTCTCGCACGCCCTCGACATCTTCGAGTTCGGCCTCCGCGAATGGGCCAAAGACGCGTCCTCGCTCAGCGGGCGCGAAAAGTCCGAGCGCGTCGAGCAGTTCATGCCGCTCCTGTCCGCCGTCACCGACCCGGTGGTCCGCAACGAGGCGGCGCAGCGCATCGCCGACGCCTTCCGGCTCGAGTTCGAGACCGTCTGGTCGCGCGTGCGCGGGAAAGCATCGGCGTCAGCCACCTCCGAGCGTCAGGTGACGGCGCCGCAGACGACGGGCGAGAAATTCGTGCTCATCGCGGCCATGCAGGGACGGCTGTCGGAGGAGCAGCTGGGGCGGCTGCGGGAGGAGTACTTCGACGACCCCGGCTGCAAAACGCTCTTTTCTATCATAAAAAGTGAGCTTTCGGCCGGCCAACCTATTGATTTTGTCCAGGTCGCGACCCATCTTAGGGGCGAGGCCGAGCTCACGCTCCTTTCCGAGCTCAGCCTCACCGAGGACATTGACGACCGCTCCCTCCAACGAATCGAAGAGAACCTCCTCCCCATGGAGAGGACTTACCTCTCCCGCCGCATGCAGCAGATTCAACGACAGATCATCGATGCGGGAAGCGATGGAGATCGTGTGGCCGAGCTCTACCAGGAGAAGCTCCAACTCTCGCGTATGTTGCACTCAACGAAATAATTAGCGTCCCCACCAGATTACGTTGGTGTCCTCTGGACGATACTTTGGCCGGCTTGTCAACCAATAGTTTTGACACACCTGCCAAGGCCTCGTTCGAGGGCCTTCGAGAGTGCCGACAGGGCGGAAGCGAAAGCTGCCCATTGCGAGGAGCGAAACCATGACGACACGCCTGCGCACTTCGAATCTCGAATCGGATGCAAATTTTGAAGATGAGGGGGTCGTCGACTTGAGCGTTGAAGAAAAATACGCGGAAGTAAAGCAGCTCATCGCAATCGGCAAGGAAAAGGGCTTTCTGCTTTACGACGAGATCTATGAGGTCCTCCCGGAAGAGGTCACCTCTTTGCCGGAGGAGCTCGACGAGATCTACATCCGCTTCAACGATCTCGGCATCGATGTCATCGAAGACGCCGAGAAGCCGCTCCAGGCGAGCCCGAAGGGGATCGTCACGATCGACGGCACGATCGAAGAAAAAGAGATGGATCAGCGCGAGGAGGTCCAGCAGGACATCATCGCGGCCTCCAGCGGCATCGTCGACAAGACCAACGACCCGGTGCGCATGTACCTGCGCGAGATGGGCACGGTCAAGCTGCTCGACCGCCAGGGCGAAGTGGACATCGCCAAGCGCATCGAGAAGGGGGAGCGGAAGGTCTTCAAGGCCCTCTCCGCGAACCGCATCATCCGTGAAGAGATCCTCAAGATCTACGAGGCCGCCAAGCGCGACGCCCGCGTGATCAAGGAGACCATCGACCTGGCCATGCCGGACGATGACGGCTCCACGCCCGACGCCGCCGCGGCCGACGGCGAGCCGAAGCTGCCCGCTGCCGCGATCAACAAGATCGCCGACATCATGCAGATCTTCGAGGGCATCGCCAAGCTGGACAAGAGGATCAAGGACGGCCTGGTCAAGCTGGCCGACCCGAAGAAGCTCTCCGAGCGCACGATCGTCACGACGCTGAAGAACATCGACAAGCTCGAACAGGAGCTCGCCGACGAGCTGCAGCGCGTCGATTTCACGCCGCAGACGCGCAATCGGATGATCAACAAGCTCAAGGACATCGACAACGAGCTGGCCCAGGCGGTGTCGATGATCCGCAAGGACGAGCAGGCCCTGAAGCGCGAGAAGGACAAGACCCGCCGCGACTTCTACCGCCGCCGTCTGCAGAAGTACCAGGAGAAGCTCAACGAGCTGGAGACGTTCTACGGCGTCACGCATGAAGACCTGCGCAAGACGATCCGCGAGATCCGCTCGGGCGAGGAGGAAGCCGATCAGGCCAAGCAGGAGCTGATCGTGGCCAACCTGCGCCTGGTGGTCTCCATCGCCAAGAAGTACACGAACCGCGGCCTGCAGTTCCTCGACCTGATCCAGGAAGGGAACATCGGCCTGATGAAGGCGGTCGAGAAGTTCGAGTACCGCCGCGGCTACAAGTTCTCCACGTACGCGACGTGGTGGATCCGCCAGGCCATCACCCGCGCCATCGCCGATCAGGCCCGCACGATCCGCATCCCCGTGCACATGATCGAGACGATCAACAAGCTCACCCGCACCAGCCGCGCGCTGGTGCAGGAGCTCGGCCGCGAGCCGCAGGCCGAGGAGATCGCGGAGCGGATGGACATGCCGGTGGCCAAGGTCCGCAAGATCATGAAGATCGCGCAGGAGCCGATCTCCCTCGAGACTCCGATCGGAGAAGAGGAAGACTCGCATCTGGGAGATTTCATCGAGGATCGCGGCGTGATCTCCCCCATCGAGCACGTGATCGTGGCCAACCTCAAGGAGCAGACCTCGAAGGTCCTGCGCACCCTCACCCCGCGCGAGGAGCAGGTCCTCAAGATGCGCTTCGGAGTCGGCGACGGCGCCGAGCACACGCTCGAGGAAGTCGGCCGCTCGTTCAACGTGACCCGCGAACGGATCCGCCAGATCGAGTCGAAGGCGCTCCGCAAGCTGCGCCACCCCAGCCGCAGCAAAAAGCTCCGTCCGTTCCTCGACGCGACGTTCTAAGGCAAACATCGATCGGGCCGGCGAAAGCCGGCCCGAAGTGTCAGATCTTCTTCACCCGCAGGATGCCCCACGGCCCCTGCGCGACCGTCCACTTCAGCACGGTCGCGCGGTAGAGGTAATCGCCCTCGGCCTCGTTGGCGATGAGCTCGTACGTGCGCGCGGTGCCGGTGGTGATGCCCGCCTCGCTGCTCACGAGCTCGCTGCCGATGCCCTGCCGGTGCGTCCAGCGCGGCCATGCATGGCCGTGAATGGTGAAGCCGTGGTTACGCGGCTTGTCGTTCGCGCCGACAAAGCGCACGGTCACGCGGCTCTTCGTCGGCACGATGAACGTCGGCGTGGCGGGGAAATGGCCGCCGCCGCGGCGCGTGAACCATTCCAGCTGCGCGTTGCGCCGTTCGGAGTAGTCGAGGTCGCGCGTGCAGGGATGCTTCTTGTGCCGCTCGCCGTCCACGTGCATCGCGTGGTCGTCGTGACCGCCGTGATCGCCGCCGTGATCGTCATCGTGATCGCCGTGATGGCACGTGCAGTCATCGTCGTCCTTCGGATACGTGCCGCACTTCGGCCGCTCGCAGAACGCGCGGTCGAGCCGTTCGGATTTGTAGTTGAACCCCTTCTGCCCCTGGTCTTCGGTGTCGACGTCTCCATGCGCGTCCTCGGCATCGGGCGGGTTCGGCTGTTCCCCCGCGTTCTCCTCGCCGTTCACGTAGTAGCGGATTCCGTCCTGCAGCAGCAGCACGATCTCCTCGGTCTTCTCTCCCGTGTATGGGTTGAACAGCGTGGCGCGCGAGCCGTTCCACGCGATTGCTGCCTTGCCGATGTCGGCCGTCGCCTCGCCGCGGCCGACGCGGTACGGAACCACGTACGGCGACTCCACGATGAGCGTTCCGAACAGGCCGTGATGGCGGTGATTGCGGATGTCGGAGATGTCCTGGAGCAGCACCGGCCCCGGCTCGATGTCGGCCTTGAAGACGTAGGCGCGCTTCTTCCCCGGTGCGATGGTCTGCACGGGATTGCGTCCCGCGGTCACGCCGTCGCTGTAGCGGACGTCGTACGAAACGAGATCGGCGTGCATCGACACGTGGTTGGAGATGGGAGGGTTGTTGCGTGCCTCCTGCGGCGTGTCGTCCTCACCTCTTTTCTCGACCGGCAGCTCCGGCGGATGCTTCTCCGCGACGATGTGCTTCTCGAGCCGGTTCGTGACCTCGATCTCGACGTACTCCCCCTGATAGCAGCGGAGGATCAGCGGCTCGAGCGGCTGCGGCTCGTCGAGCTTGGTGAACTTCTCCGATCCCGGCGGCGCCATTTCGCGGACGACGAAGGCCAGTCCCTTCTTGTCGATCAGCGTCGGCCGGCACTTGCCGGTTCCGTCGCGGTACTCGATCTCTTTGTGCACGGCGTCGACGCGGAAGCGGCGGCACTCGATCGGCTTCGGAAGCGGCCAGCGGTCAACGCTCAGCGGCGGTACACGGATGGCGAGCGGACGTCCGCCTCGCACGACCTTGTGCTCTTTGGCCGGGTCGTAAGCGCGGATCAGTCCCCAGCAGCCGAGCCAAGTGTCCTCCTGGCCACTGAAGCGCCAGAGGTAATCGCCCGGGCCATACGACTCCTCGAGCTCGAACGTGAAGGCCTCGGAGATGCCGAGGGTCTGCTGATTGCGCAGCGGCGAGCGCGCGTCGCCGCGGAAGCGCCGCCAGCGCATGTCGTGAATCTGCAGGCTGTGTTGCTCTTCGTGGGAGCCCTGAATGAGCCGGATGGCGATCGGTTCGTTCGGCAGCGTGTGAAACACCGTGACCGCGCGCTCCGGTTTCTCGGAGCGGAACCAGAGCTCGGGACGTTTGCCGCGCTCGCGGAGCGGCGCGCTGCGATAGTTCACGGCCATCGAGCCGTTGTCGTCGTGACTGCTCGGATGCTCCGGTCCCTGGATCGGACAGAGCTTCCCCTTCACCTCGCGGTACATCGCCACCCAGTCGCCAAGGCCCATGCAGAACTCGCGGAACTGATGACCGTTCGGCAGACGGATCACCGCCTGCGTCCCTTCCTGCATCGGCTTGTGGTTCCACGGATCGAGATAGCGGGCGTCTTCCGGCTCGACGATCATCGCGCCGAAGAGCCCGTGCCGCTGGCGTGTGTTGGCGAAGAGGTGGTCGTGGAAGAAGATCACGCCAAAGTCCTCGTCCGCCCACCAGCGGTACTTCATCTGCATGCCGTCGCGCGGCGCGCTCATGTAGTTCCAGCCGGTGCTCGCGCCGTCCGCGCAGATCGGATCGAACTTGACGATGTGCACATGCAGCCCGCACTCCGCGCGCGGCCGCTTCTCTGTTGGGACGAGGATCTCTTTGCAGGGCGGGATGTTGTAGTCGAAGTCCATCCGAAGGAGCTGCCCTTCCTTCGGCTGTGGAATGGGTGTGTGGTCGGGAGCGCATTCCGGTCCTTCCGGCGTGCGGAAGCCGATGCCGTTCGTGAACGTGAGATCGAGCACGTCCCCGGCGTTGGCGCGGAAGAAGAGCGGCTCTTCCGGCTTCGGATGGCCGGACGGGACATCCTCATGTTTCGCGAGATAGAAAAAGTGTCCGTCCGGATCCTGCCAGTCGTGCTGGTTGAACCGGATGTGACCGTGCGCGGCGACGACGCCGCGGCCGCCGAGGTTGTTGTGACTGGGGATGCCGGTACGCGTCACGAGATCGCCGCCGGCCCAGAGCGTCCGCTCCGCCGGATGCGGGAAGTAGGTGAACAGCTCCCCCGGCTTCGGATCGCCGTTCATCGCATTCAGCTCGAGATCGGTCGCGTCGCGGTAATCGAAGGTTTTCGGGATCTTCTTCTTCGGATACGGCCACGGCGGCACGAACGACTTCTGTTTGACTTTGCCGGCGATGAAGAGCGGGAAGCCGGGCTTCGTCGGTGTCGGCGCGGGTGGCGCGGCGCGGTCGGGAAGCACGGCCAGTTTCTCGATGGATGAGCCGTCCGGATATTGCCCGATTCTGCGTCCCGCGTAGATCGGGTCGCTCGACTCGAGCAGCGCGCCGGGACGTCCGTTCTGCAGCGTGTCGAACGTGCGGAAGATGCCCCACATCCCCATGTGAAAGTGCGGGTAGAGATGGCAGTGCCAGATCACGTCGCCGGGAACGCCGTGGATGTTTCCCGCGCCGTAGAGCGGCACGAAGGTGTGCGCGGTGCCCGGCGTGATCGTCACCGCGTCGATCAGCGGCGACTGCGGATTGCGATAGTCGTCGTGCCACGAATAGAGATGCAGGTGGAAGACGTGCGTCTCTTTCACGCCGGCGTGGATGAGACGGATGCGCACCGGATCGCCGAGGTAGGCCTTGAGGATCGGCGTGGCGCCGTCGCCGAACATCCACGAGCTGTGATGCTGCTCCTCATTGATCACGGTGGTATCGAGCTGGCCGTGCTTGAGACGATGCCAGATCTGCCGCTCGCGATTCTTCATCGGCTCCGAGCGGTAGTTGAAGAGCATCAGCGAGCCGCCCGGGAAGTGATCGGGATCGTGCTCGGCGGGCTCGTGATCGTCGTGGCAATGCTTCTTCTTCTCCGGCTCGCAACGACACGGTTTGTGCTCGAAGCAGGGACCTTCCATGTGTCCGCCGTGGTGACCGCACTCGTCCTCTTTTCCGCCGTGCGCGTGGTGACAGTCGTCGCAGCAGTGATTGCACTTGAGCTCCCGCACCTCGGGCTCGTCGAAGAAGAAGAGGACGTACTCGCGGAACGACGCATCCGGCTCGGCGTAGCGCGGCGGACGACGGCTGCCCGGCTGGCCGGCGAACGGAGGCTTCGGCACGGTGCGGAAGGCCTCGCGCGGACGCTGGTGCACGTCGACGTACAGCCCGTGGTCCGCGGGATGGTCGATGCCCTTCACCGGATCCGTCCACCACGCCTCGGGAGGCTCGACCACCAGCGCGCCGAAGAGGCCGTGGGCGTTGCTGCCGTCCTCGTCGCCATCGGGATCGCCGATGTCGTGGAAGAAGAACACTCCTTCTTCCGGACAATCCCAGACGTACTCCACGCTCTTGTGCGGCGCGGCGAGCGAGGAGCGATTCTCGCCGACGTGCGAGCCATCCGAATCGACGCCGTAGCCGGGGCCGATCAGGTGCATGCCGACGTTGCGGCATTCGATGTAGTTGGTGAGGGTGATCTGCACGCGATCGTACTGCCGCGCGCGGATCACGAGAGGTTGGATGAGCGCGTCGGGCTGGAACTTCGGATGGACGATCACCCCGTCCTGATGGTGACCGTGATGTCCCTCGCCGTCGCACGGGTGGCACTGGTGGTGGCACTTCGGATCGTGTTTTCCGTGTCCGCCGTGCGGCCCGTGCGGGTGTCCCGCATGTCCGTGCTCGTGACCGCATTCGCGGATGATCCTGCACCACTGCTTGGCGAGGCGCTCGATCTTGTCGCGGTTCTGCTCGAGCGCGAAGATCATCCCGTTCGGATCGTGATCGCCGTACTTGTTGAAGATGATCGGCACCGACAGAGCGGCGATGTCGAACTTCCAGACCTTCTTCGGCCTCACCTCGTGAAACACCTCTGCGACTGCGCCGGAAAACTCGGCCATCGCGTTGTCCTCCTTTGTGGGTTTGAGGGACGCGCGTGTGTTCCTACCGTGCTTCATGATGAAGTTTTTCACCGATCCTGACGCAATTTTCTGCGCGCAAACGGATCGGGCCGCATTTCGCCACCCGAGGTGTTTTCAGGCGGACTGCGCCGTCATGGCGGCGGCGTCCGCGCGCGTAGCTGACCAGCCGGGTGAGGCCGGTGGCGAACTGGTAGAGGGTTTCGAGGGACGCGGTCAGTTTCTCGCCCGTCAGCTCCCGGCCGGCGCGCTTGAGGCCTTCGACGAAGACGCGGGCGGCGGCGAGGGGGCGATGGTCGCGGGGAGCTGGGTTTTCGGGAGGTGATCCCTCGCGATATGGGTTTATTTCGACGGTCCGCCTGAAGTGTTATTCGGCGTGCTAACCTCCCCCATCCAGAATCGGGAGGAATCATCGAGATGAGACTTCGTCAGACATTGATCGTTGCGGCGGTCGCGGGGATTTGTGCGATTGCCACCCCCACCCGCGAGTCGCGCGCCGAGGCGGCGTGCTTCTATCCGAGAGTGCGCGTCACGCAGTACTGGGAGACCCAGACCTGCCCGGGCAGCCCCGTCTGCAATCACGTCGAAGTGCTGGTCGGCGAGTCGGGCACCGACTGCGACGGCAATCCGTGGTCGTGGGGCAACACGACGGCGCCCACCCGCACGTACTACTTCGAAAGCTGCCCGCCGATCTGCGAATGACCTTCCGGGCAAACACCCCTCGGGCGCGCGACCGTCTCGGCGTTCCACCGGAATCCGTCGATGCGTTCTGCCGGAAGTGGCGCATTCACGAGCTGTCGCTCTTCGGCTCCGCGTTGCGCGACGACTTCGGTGCCGCCAGCGATGTCGACCTCCTGGTGGTGTTCGAACCGGAGGCTCCATGGGATCTGTGGGACATCACGACGATGGAGCAGGAACTGGCGGAACTGTTCGGCCGCAGAGTCGATCTCGTCGAGAAGCGCGCGCTCAAGAATCCGTTCCGCCGCTACGAGATTCTGACCACGCGGCAGATCGTCTATGCAGCCTGATCGACACGACGCTGCTCTGCTGGCAGACATGATCCAGTTCGCGGACGAGATCCGGCTGCTCGTCGAGCGGGCAGGCCGCGGATCACGTCAGTGAGGCGTTTCAGCTTCAGCACCCCGAGATGCCCTGGCGCGAGATCATCGCGCAACGCCACCGTCTGATCCACGGCTACCGCGATACTGATCCCGCACGGATTCGCAACGTCGTCGATCGGCGACTGCCCTGCTCGTCGAGCAGCTCCGTGCGCTCCTTCCGCCCGCCCCGCCGGATCCTGAGCCCGAGGCGTAAGGACACGAAAGCCGGCCCGAAGTGTTTATGTGGACCGCCGGCGTCCCGCCGGCTGTCTGTGGCGGCGTCCCGCCGCCACGGTGCGGGCGGGACGCCCGCACAGACAGCCGGCGAGGACGCCGGCGGTCCACTGTAGGTGTGGGAACTACTCCCGCGGCGCCACCCACCCACCCGTCACCGGCACGAATGTGCGTCCCTCCACATCTACCGCCACGATGTATGCGCCGGTGGAGCCGGCGTGGCGTCCGCGCGCGTAGCTGACGGGCGGCGTGAGGCCGGTGGCGAACTGGTAGAGGGTTTCGAGGGACGCGGTGAGTTTCTCGCGCGTGAGCTCCCGGCCGGCACGTTTGAGCCCTTCGACGAAGACGCGGGCGGCGGCGAGGGTGGCGATGGTCGCGGGGAGCTGGGTTTTCGGGAGGCGGTGGCGGTCGAGGAAGGCGAGGAGGTCGCGGCCTGCCTCGGGGGTGACGTCGCTGGGAAGCGACGGGACGGCGAGGAAGATGCGGTTGCGGAACGAGGGGCCGGCGTCGAGGAGGGCGACGGGGTCGCTCGTGCCGGCGACGAGGATGCGCGGGCGCCACGGCAGTGGCGCGAGGTGGCGGAGGATGGCGCCGGCGTCGACGGTGGGGCCGAGGAGGAGGAGCAGGTCGTCGTCGTGTCCGGCGGCAGCGGCAAGCGTCTCCCAATCCTCGATGCGGCGGAGGATGTGCGTCGGGGCTCCAAAGTGCGTTCGGAGCGCGGCGGCCTGGCTCGACACGTCGGAGAAGAGGAAGAACGAGGCAGGACGCGGCGGATCGAATGGGAGGGGCGTGATGAAGGGGATTTCTTCGTCGCGGATCGGCGCGGCGCCGCCGATGATGGCGAAGACGTCGGTGTCGCGCAGGTGCATCGTGCGCCCGTGCACGCCGCCGCCGGCGTTGAGGTCGGCGAAGAAGGCCTCGAGCACGGGGCGGGCGCGCGGGTCGAGCGTGGTGAGGTGCAGTGTGGTGTCGGAGACGCCGGGCTGCGGCTCGTCGCCGAGGCGCTTCAGGTAGGCGGCGAGATCGGCGCGATCGGCGTCGTCCATGCGGTAACGCGGCATGATGGGCGACAGGCGGTTGCCGCCGGCGTCGACGCCCTGCTGCAGCGCGCGCGCGAACGACGTCTCGTCGTAGCGTGGGCGCCGCCGCCCGCGGCCGTCGGGCGGCACGAGGATCTTCGCCAGCGCGCTCCAGCGCACGTCCGCGGGCTCCACGCTCCCCTCGGGCACGCCGCGTCCGTCGGCGCCGTGGCACGTCGCGCAGGGGAAGAGGCTCGCGCCGAACTCGCCGTCCCCGATGCGGGCGGTCATCGCCGCGGAGCCCGTGCCCTCGCGGTAGATGCGGCGTCCGCGCAGTTCCGCCGGCGTGAGCGGCGTCGCGGCCGCGGCGCTCCACGCGACGAGCAGCGACAGCAGGACCGGCCGCGGGATCATTTCGCGGCGACGACCTCCTGCACCAGGCGCACGATCTCGTCGGACGCGGCCAGCCCGAAGGCCTTCTTCCAGACGCCCTTCGGCTCATTGCCGATCAGCATGACCGACGTGTGCGTCTCCTTCGTCTCGGTGAGCAGCCCGAGCTTGTGCAGCGCCTGCCGCACGTTCTCCTTCTCGCCGGTCACGAAATGCCAGCCGCGCTCCGCCGACGCGGCCTTCGCGTAGCTGCGGAGCGCCTCGGGGGTGTCGGTCTCGGGATCGACCGTGATCGAGATCAGATGCACGTCGCGGCCGAGGCGGTCGCCCAGCGCGGCCTGGATCTTCCGGAACGTCGCGCCCATCACCGGGCAGCTCCCGTGACAGCTGGCGAAGAAGGAGTTGATGATGACGATCTTCCCTTCGAGGAGATCCGAGTAGAAACGGACTTCCTTCCCGTCCTGATCGGTCAGCACGATGTCGCCGAAGTACTTTTTCCCCGCCTCCGACAACCCGCCGGCCTGCAGCGTCGCGGTGCACAGGAGCAAAGCGGCCATGGCCAGTCTCTTCATGGAGCCTCCCCTTTCCGCACGTTCGCCACGACCGTGTTGATCTTCTCGACTCCGGGAAAGCCGTAGAGCCGCGCCCATGCATGCGTCACATCGCTGCCGATGATGGTCAGCGGCTGGTGGTCCTGCGGCCGCGCGCTCGTGGCGCCGAACGCCTTCACGATCTCGTCGATGGCGCTCTGCTTCCCGGTGACGAGGATCCAGCCCGGCTCCGTGCGGAACTTGCGGCTCCACGCCGCCAGCCGCTCGGGCGTGTCGTACGACGGATCGATGCTGACGGAAATGAAGCGCACGCCGCTGCCGGCCTGCTTCTGCAGGGTCGCGAAGAGCGCGCCGGAGGCGGGACAGATCGTGCTGCAGTTCGTGAAGATGAAGTTCACGGCCACGGCCTTCCCCTGCACGAGATCGCTGTAGAAGCGCACCTTCTTTCCCTCGTGCGTCACGACCTCGACGTCGGGTACTTTCGGCGCGTATTCAGCGGAGAGCGGCAGCGCGAGGAGAGCGAACAGCAGGAGACGTTTCACGAGCATGGGGCGATGGCCTCTCATGCCCTGAGGATGCGCTGAGGGCGCGGGCGCGCGCATCGGACATCCGGCCGTGGGAACCGGCACAAATGTGCCGGGTGGGGGGCTTTACGGGGGATCGAGCTGCGCGATCTCGCTCCAGATCTCGTCGAGGTCGAGCTGCAGTCCGGGGCACCCCGGAACCTCGTCGAGCCGTCCCTCCGTCGCCCGCGCGGCACGTGCGTAACGGCCGCCGGTGAGCTCGAAGATCTCCAGCGACTGCAGACTCGGATCGACGATCCAGTACCACGTCGCCCCGAACGACGCATACTCATCCATCTTCTCGATGCGGTCGCGCCGCTCGTCCCGCGGCGAAGGCGACACCACCTCGACGATGATGTCGGGCGGGACGCGGACGAGTCCTCGTGCGGGGGGGCGCCGCGTTTCGCGACTCAGATAGACCGCGACGTCCGGTTTGCGGCCGCGATCGGCGCGTACGGCGTACTTGCCGTCGGAGCTGAAGACGAATCCCTTCTGCCCGAGCCAGGTCCGGAACACGTAGATCAGCCAGCTCACCACGAGCTCGTGGATCAGATCCGGCACTTCCTCCTCCTCGAGGCGGCCGTCGACCAGCTCGCCCGGCTCGTCCTCGTCCATGGCCGCCCATTCCTCGAACGTCATGAGACGTCCGAGTTGAGGCAGCGCCGGATGCAGCGTCGTGGAAGACATGTTCCGCAAAATCGTAGCATTCCCGAGGTGTTCAGCGGACCGCCGGCGTCCTCGCCGGCTGTCGGTGGCGGCGTCCCGCCGCTACCGAGGGGGGCGGGCGGGACGCCCGCCCAGACAGCCGGCGGGACGCCGGCGGTCCGCAGGACGTGGAATCCCTCCCGATATTGAATTTTTTTTGTCGGATGCTCATCAAACGGCCGCGTCGCAGTACCATCGGGCCAGGAGCCCCGATGACTGCCGCCCCGGACGAAGAGCCGCAACGAGACGAGCTGGAGACGCTCATCGTCGACCATGCCCTTCCGACGATCCGTACGGTGGTCCGGCGGTTCGCCGGCTCGAACAGCCTCGTGCCGCACGCCGAGCTCGAGGAGATCACCGCCACGGTCACGCTGCAACTGGTGCGGAAGCTGCGCGCCGGCGACTCCGTCGAAGACGAGGCCATCCGCGACTTCGAGGGCTACGTCGCCACGCTCACCTACCGCACCATCTACGACGTGCTGCGCGAGCGCTTTCCGGAGCGCACGCGCCTCAAGAACCGGCTCCGCTATCTCCTGACCCACGATGACCGCTTCGCGCTCTGGAGCACGAACGATGGGATGACCTGCGGCCTCGCCGCGTGGCAGGGACGCACCGACACGATGAACGGCCTGTTCCAGCTCCGCGGGGTTCCTTCCGCGGCAGCGCGCGACCAGCGCCGTCCGGCCGAGGCCGTGGAGGCGATCTTCGCCTGCGCGGGGCGGCCGCTGCCTCTCGAGTCGCTGGTCAGCATCGCCGCCGAGCTGTGGCAGATCGTGGACGAGCGCATCCCGCACGAGGAGATCGAGCTCGCCGATCCGCTGCCGCCGCACACATCCCGCTTCGAGAACACGCAACTGCTCGAAGTGGTGTGGAAGGCGATTCAGCGCCTGCCGGCGCTGCAGCGCGCAGCGCTGCTGCTCAACCTGCGCGATCCCTCCGGCATGAACGCCATCGCCCTCTTCGTGGTCCTCGGCGTCGCGCGGGCCGGGGAGATCGCCGCCGCCATCGGCGCGACGGCGGCGGAGCTGGCGTCGATCTGGAGCTCGCTGCCTCTGGACGACCTGACCATCGCCGCGCGCCTCGGCCTCACGCGCCAGCAGGTCATCAATCTGCGCCGGGCGGCGCGGGAGCGTCTGGCCCGGCACACCCGGCCGGAGCGTTTCGGAAAGCGGGGCGGATGACGCAGCATCCCGCCTCGGCCGAAGTGCTCGCGCTGCTGCACGGCGACCTCTCCGCCGATCGCGCGGCGCGCGTGGTCACCCATCTCCAGTCGTGCGGCGCGTGCGCGGCGGCGGCGCGGTCGCATCCGGCCGTCGTCCGCTCCGCCGCCGGCCTCACGGGGCTGCTTCGCGACGCCGGGCATCCCGACGTCGACTCGACGCTGACGGGCTACGTCGACGCCACGCTGCCGCCCGAGGAGCGGGAAGCGGTCGAGCTGCATCTCGCCGGGTGCGCGCGCTGCCGCGAAGACGTTGCCGATCTCCGCACGGTGGCGGCGACCATGAACCGCACGAGCCGCCAGGTGTGGCCGTGGATCGCCGCCGCGGCAGCAGTTCTCTGCCTGGCGATCCTCGGCGCCGCGACGTTCGCACGCCGCGGTGTGACGCCGACGCCGGTGGCCGTGAATCCCGCCCCCACCGCGACGGCGTCCGTCACCGCACCCCGCCCCGCCCCGCCGGTTGCTGCACGTTCCGCGACGTACGCGCGCAGCGAGTGGACGGCTGCCGTGCAGGCCGCGCTGCAGAGCGGCGCGGTGGCAATGCCGGCCGCGCTGGCGGACCTGCAGCTTCCGTCCGACGAGCTGCGCGGACCGGGCGACGAGCGCGAGGCGCGCCTCGAGCCGGCCGCGGAGATTCTCGACGAGACGCGCCCGCACTTCCGCTGGCCCGCGGCCGAGGAGGCGACGTACGTCGTCTCCGTGTTCGCCGGCAACGAGCTCGCGGCGGAGAGTGGCGTCCTCTCCACCAACCGCTGGCGTCCCGAGCAACCGCTCGCGCGCGGCAGGCGCTATCACTGGCAGGTCGAGGTCCGCCGCGGCGAGGAGCGGACGATCCTCCCCGCGCCGCCGGCGCCCCCGGCCTTCTTCCGGATTCTCGGCCGCGACGCGCGCGAGGAGCTCCGCAGCGCGCGGCAGCTCCACGGCGACGATCCCCTGCTCCTCGGCATCCTCTACGCCCGCCACGGACTGCGCGACGCCGCCGTGCAGGAATTGACCAAGGTGCAGTCGCCCGAGGGGCAGCGGCTGCGGCGCAGCATCGCGGAATGGCCGGTCCCATGAGTCTGCGATTCGCCGCCGCGATCTTCCTCCTCCTCGTATCGACGGCTGCTGCCGCGACGCCCGAGGAGACCGTCCGCCGCTTCTATGAGGCCTACGCCGCGGGCGACGTCGCCCGTGCGGCCTCGTTCTGGAGCGACGCCGAGGCGGCCGCATTCGCGGCGCGGGCGACGCGGGCCGCACGCGCGCGCTGTGTCGTGCTGCATACCGTCGACGTGGAGACGATCGACGCCGGCGACCAGCAGGCCACCGTGCAGGCCGGCGTCTTCTGGAGCCGCTGGAGCGCGAAGAGCGCCGCCGCGGCGGAGCGCGTCCGCTGGATCATCACCCTGCGGCGTGAAGGGACGGCGTGGAAATTCACGGCGTGGGAAACGGCGGAGGAGCGTCTCGCCCGCGCGGTGGCCGCCGCCCCGCCCGAACAGCGCCACGCGCTGCTCGCGGGCGAGCCGTCGCTGCACGGGCGCCGGCTGGTCGAGAGCCTGACGCGCGAGGCCATCGCGCAGTCGAACCGGAGCGACCTGGAGCGGGCCGCGCAGCTCAACGACCTCGCCCGGAGCATGGCCGCGGAGTGGTCCGATGCCGCCGCCGATGCGGCGGTGCTCTCCACCGACAGCATCCTGCTGCGCGTCCGCGGACGCAATACGACCGCGGAAGCGCTGCAGGCCGCCCATCAGGCCGCCGAGCGCGCCGCGCAGTCCGGCGACACCGACGTCATGGCCCGGACGCTCATGCGCCTCGGCCGCGCGCAGCTCACCGCCGGCGACGCCGCCTTCGCCGACTCGTTCGCGCGCGTCCTGGCGCTCGACGCGCACGTGGAAGACGCGTCGATCCTGGCCCTGGCCGCGTCACAGATGTCCGCCTACTTCGACCGCCTCAAGCCCCGCGAATCGCTGCGCTACGCCGTCCTGGCCAGCCGGTATGCCGACGAGTCGAACGACCCCGCGGCGATGATCAACGCCGCGCTGAACCTCGACGCCAATTACCGCACCCGCGGCGATCGCGAGCTCGCGCGCCGGCAGGCCGAAAAGGCGCTCGCGCTCGCGCGGCGGACCGGGATGGTCGCGGTCGAGGCAGGGATGCTCGAGAAGCTGGCCTCGTCCGACCTCGAGCTCGGGCGCGAGGACCGCTACATCGAGCGCACCGACGCCGCGCTCGCGCTCCTTGGCCCGGCCGACGACGACACCCGCGCCGAGATCCTCATCGCCCGGGCGGAGTACTGGAGCGACCGCAGCGGCTTCGTGCTGGCCGAGTGCGCCCTGGCCGAGGCCGAGTCGATCGTGGCGCGGATCAGCAAACCGGAGACCGCGTGGCTGCTCCAGAGCGCGTTCGCGCAGCTCCGGGTGCGGCAGGGCCGCCACGGCGAAGCGGCCACCCACATCGCCCGGCTCGGGGGCGGGTGGATGCCGCCGCTGCTGCACGCGCACATCCACCGCGGCGCAGGACGGCGCGAAGAGGAGCGCGCCGCGCTGGAGCTGGCCATCGACAAGGTCGAAACGCAGCGCGGCGTGGTCGACGACCCGCGGCAACTGGCCACCTTCTTCCGCGAAGCGTCCGCACCGTACGTGCAGCTCGTCGAGCACTTCGTCGACGCCGGCGACGCGGCGGGCGCGTTCGCGGTCGCCGAGCGGCTGAAGGCGCGCACGTTGAAGGATCTGCTGGCCGAGGGCGAGCGTCCCGTGCTCGATGAGGAAGCGGCGCGCCTCAACCGGCGTGTCGTCGATCTCAACCGCCGGCTCCTGCTCGTGCAGCGCGACGGCGGCGACGCCACCGCGATCCGGGCCGAGCTCCGCCGCGCGCGCGGAGAGCTCGAGGAGAGCATCGCCCGCGCCGCGCGGCCGCGCGTGCGCACGGCGGATGCCGGCACGCCCGCGTTGACGATTCCTCCCGAGACGCTGGTGGTCGAGTTCGTCCTCGGCGAGGAGCGGGCCACGGCACTCGTGGCCGCGAATCGCGGCGGCGTCACCACGCACAGCGCGTGGACGATCGACGCCACCGTGCCGGCGCTGCGCAAGCTGGTCGACGAATTCGTCACCGCGGTCGAGGCACGCGACTCGCGCTATCGCCCCGCCGCGCGCCGCCTCTATGACCTCCTCCTGCACCCCGCGTTCGGGCCGCAGGGTCCGCGGACGAAGCTCTGCATCATCCCCGACGGCATCCTCTGGAAGGTGCCGTTCCACGCGCTGCTCACCCCGGACGGGGATCACGTCCTCGAGCGCGTGCCGGTGTTCTACGCACCCTCGCTGTCGGTTCTGACGCTGAACGCGAAGCCGCCCCGCCCCTCGCCTCCCACCGTGCTGGCCCTCGGCGACCCGGAGCTGGACGGCGCGATGCGGCAGGAGATCTACGCCGTGCACCGCTCCGCGGACCTCGGCCGCCTCCCCGACGCCCGGCGCGAAGTGCTCGCCCTGCGCGACTTCTACGGCAAGCGCGCCACGATCCGCACCGGTCCCGTGGCCTCGGAGACGGCGCTCAAGGAGGAAGCCGGCCAGTTCGACGTCATCCACTTCGCCACGCACGGCCTGGTCGATCGCGCCTCCCCGCTCTATTCGGCCCTCCTGCTGGCGGGCTCGGACGACGAGGACGGCCTGCTCGAGGCCCGCGAGATCGTGGGCATGCCGCTTCGCGCCAGCCTGGTGGTGCTCTCCGCGTGCGACACCGCGCGCGGCCGCATCGACGGCGGCGAAGGAGTGGTCGGCCTCTCCTGGGCCGTCCTCGCCGCGGGCGCGCCGCGCACGATCGCCACGCACTGGCGCGTCAGCTCCGCCGCCACCGCGCGCCTGATGATCGCCTTCCACCGCAAGCTCTCCCGGCGCCCCGCGGTCTCGGAGGTCGCCGAGTGCCTTCGCCAGGCACAGCTCGAGATGCTGCAGGATGCCCACTTCTCCCATCCCTACTACTGGGCGGCGTTCATCATGATCGGGCGGGACGACTAAGTACTCGATTCGCTAAGTTTGAACACCGAGCGTGCAGTCAGTCCCCTCTCCCCACCGCAGTGGGGAGAGGGCTAGGGTGAGGGGCTCCCCTTTGGTACGAACCGGGAGGATAGGTAACAGAAAAACCGGGCGGATGGGTTACACCCGACTCAAGACCAGAGTGAAGGGGTGTGGCTGGG
>DASPMO010000079.1:0-3201 GCA_035627015.1 Thermoanaerobaculia bacterium
CGGCTACGCGACCTTCTCCGCCTCGAGCAGCGCCTCCGTCGAGTGGACGGTCTCGGTCCCGACGGCGAAGACCTACTCGGTCGTGATCCGGTTCGCCAACGGCTCCGGCACCAGCATGACCGGGAAGATGAACGCGAACGGTGGGTCGTACACCTCGTTCTCCCTCGGGACGACCGCGAGCTGGTCCACCTGGACGACCAAGGCCGTCAACGTCCGGCTCAACGCCGGCACGAACCGCGTCCGGCTCGCCGCCGGCTCCTCGCGCGGTCTGCCCAACGTCGATCGCCTCGACGTGAACGACGGCGCGACCACCCCGACCTACGCGCTCACCATCGCCGTCAACGGCAACGGCTCGACCACCCCCACGGTCGGCGGCCACAGCTACGCGGCCGGCACGGTCGTGAGCGTGACGGCGATCCCGGCGTCCGGCGCCACCTTCACCGGCTGGAGCGGCGCCGCGTCCGGCACCGCCAACCCGGTCACCATCACCATGGACGCGGCCAAGTCCCTCACCGCCAACTTCAGCGGCGGGGTCACCAACTACACCCTCAGCATCGGCGTCAGCGGCAGCGGCTCGACGACCCCCGCGGCCGGGACCTACACCTACCCGTCCGGCACGACCGTGACCGTCACCGCGCAACCGGCCGCCGGCGCCACCTTCACCGGCTGGAACGGGGCCTGCGTCGGCACGGGCTCGTGCGTCGTCACGATGACGGCGAACCGGACGGTGACGGCCAGCTTCTCCGGCGGCACGCAGCCCACCGGCGGGCTCGTCGGCTGGGCCACGGTCGGCGGCACGGTGACGGGCGGCGGGAACGCCACGCCGATCACGGTCAGCGATCTCTCGGCCCTGAACGGCGCGGCCGGCGGCACCAACCCGGCCGTGATCCGGGTCTCCGGGACCATCTCGGGCAACGTGACGATCGGCTCCAACAAGACGATCGAGGGCGTGAACGCCTCCGCGACGATCCGCGGCTCCATCCGGATGAGCGGCTCCGCGAACGTCATCCTGCGGAACCTCAACGTCATCGGCTACAACTGCTCCGACAACTCCGACTGCCAGAGCGGGTCGGACGCCATCGGCGTGCAGAACGGCGCGCACCACCTCTGGTTCGACCACCTCGCGATCTCCGACGGCAGCGACGGCAACCTCGACTTCACGCACGCCGCCGACAACATCACGGTCTCGTGGTGCAAGTTCTTCTACACGGGCCGTCCGGGCGGGCACCAGTTCTCGAACCTCATCGGCCACAGCGACGGCAACGCCAGCGAGGACACGGGCCACCTCCGGATCACCTTCCACCACAACTGGTGGGCGGACGGCGTGGGCGAACGCATGCCGCGCGTCCGGTTCGGCCAGGTGCACGTCTACAACAACCTCTACACGGCCTCGGGCAACAACTACTGCGTCGCCCCCGGCGCCGGCGCGAGCGTCCTCGTCGAGAACAACGCCTTCATCGGCGTGAACGACCCGATCGACCTCACCTACGGCGACGGCGCGGCCACGGTGCGCGGCAACCTCTTCACCAACGTGAGCGGCAACGTCACCGGCCGCGGCACGGCGTTCACCCCGCCGTACGCGTACACGCTCGACGCGGCCTCGAGCGTCGAGGCGCTGGTCCGCGCGAACGCCGGCCCGCGGTAGCTCCGGCCGGAGTTCCACCCGAGCGGCGGGCGCCCGGAGGGTGCCCGCCGCTCTTCGTCTTGATCCTCATCTTCCCGCCTCGCGTCGGATCGCGGCGTTCGCCGTACGCCTCGCCTTGTGGCGCGTTGCCGTGGGGCGGCCGTCCGGGCACGCCGGGCTCGCCGACCAGGTAGAGTGCTCGGCGCCCACAGGCTGATCGTAGGGCGCGCGCGTGCCGGAGGTGATCCGGCGGACGCGGCGCCGAAACTCGCCGGCACCCTCGTCGCGCTGGGCACGACAGCCGGCTCAGACATCGGCGCCGCGTGCTCTCGATCCGGTCCGCGCGCGTTCCACGACAGGTCGCATCCGGCGCCTGCGCTGATGGTCGGCTCGCTCCGTCGTGCCCGGCCGGCCGCCTGGGGGCGTTGCTTGTGGCGGCTCGGCTGCGGGTTCGTTCGAGTTCTCACGTACGCACCCGATGAGTGCCGGACTGACGTACACTCCATTCGCTGCGTCGGGCAGGGACGAGCGAGACGAGGACGTCACCGTGGCTCTCTCATCGAGAACGCGCTCGCATGATGATGTTCGCGCGGCAGTTCGCCAATGGGTCAAGTGCTTGGCCCTCGGGGACTACGAGGGCGCATCGAACATGCTGGTACAGGTGGGCCCGGTAGCGTACACCGCAGGAAAGCTGCAGTGGGCCATCGGCATGTACAGTAGACGCTTCCGAGAAGAGAAGGAGGGGAGGGACCGCAGCGCGCTCGTTCCATGCGTCACGGACCCGGACCTGCTGGATACGAGTGGGGAGAAATTGCGCGTATACGAGCCAGATGCGAGCGGTGCGTTCGCAGTCGAATACGACATGCCTCTCGATGGCGCCTGGAGCGATCTTACGGCTTCATTCGTCTTGCTGCCCTCGCCCAACGGTTACGACCTGGGCCTGTACGACATGCACGTATTGTGATGTCAGCAGGTGTTCGTCAGCAGATACCCCCGGCAGGCCAGGTCTCCAATCGCGGCGCTAGACGGGCGTGAAGTCGTCGGAGTGCTACCGCTGCCACCTTTCGAATCGCCGTTGCCACTCGTCCAGCGGGACGAGGGTTTCCTCCTCGGCATCGTCGAATACGATCCAGCCGCTTGCCGCCCCGGAGAGCGCCCTGAGGCGGGCCAACTGCTCGTCGGTGATCTCGAGTCGACCGTACGTACGCGGCCCGCCGATCAGCGCTCTCCAGAGCTCGAACTCGAGGCCATCCATCCAACCCGCGCAGTACGCCACTTCGGAGAGCTCGCTCATGAAGTCGGCAAGTGCTCGGGCATCGGGATCGAGTTGTTGAAGCACCAGGACCTCCGGGGCGTGTCAGGCAGCTTTGCCGATCTGCTCTTCGATTCCAGCAGGCACATGTCGAGAAGCGGCGGTCGGTCCAGATCCCGCTGACACGGAGCACAACGCACGGAACCGCCCCAAGGCGGATCCGGCCTCCGCCGACGGCCGGAGTGTTGTAGAGCCCTCGCGACCACTCCGACGTCACCAAATGGGCAAAGCTGCAACGGGATGGTCGGCTCGCTCCGTCGTGCCC
>DASPMO010000080.1:0-27717 GCA_035627015.1 Thermoanaerobaculia bacterium
CGGGCCTGAACACCGACCACTGGACGCGCCGCGGAAGCTGCGCCACGCCGATCGGCTGCTTCAGACCTTCGTAGAACGCGTGCAGCGAGTACGCCGGCAGTCGCGGATCACCGCGCGGCGCCGCGGCGACCGCGCGACAGGCCAGCAGCAGGGGCTCCGGCTCAAAGTCGTCCTCCCGCCCGGCGAGGGACATCGCTCGGAAGAGATTTTCGGCGCGCGTAGCCGCCGCCGTCCGCGACTGAAGGCGTGCCTCGCGCAACTGCCAGGCGGCGATGAACAGAATGACGAGAAACGCCGCCAACGCCGCGGTCAACGTGTAACGGCGGACGATCTCCTTCCGCGTCGCGTCGTAGCTGCGGGCGAGATCGTCGACCACGCGCGGTGAAGGAAGGACCGCCCCGGGCGGCTCTTCCGTGAGATAGATGCGCTCGCCGATCCGCTGTTTCAACGGATTTGCGCCGTCGGCCGCGGCCCACGAGCCGTCGACGTCGATGACGATCGGCTCGCGCTCCGCCGCGAGTGATTCGTCGACTTCCTTGAGCACCCATGTCGAGGTCAGGACGTGCGGTCGGCCGACGACCACCAGCTTGTTGCTCATGCGCACGCGGCGCCGTGTCGCCGACGGGAGGTCAGTGCCGCCGACGTAGACCTCTTCGTCGAGAAACACCGTGAATTGCCGCTCACGAAGGCGTTTCGCCAGCTCCCGCGGATAGTCGGCGCCGTCGTCGTGCGCGTAGGAGATGAAGAAATCGTAGCCGAAGAGGCGATCGGCTCGCCCGCGCGCAAACCCCGCGAGGTTGGCTAAGGTGCGCATCACCCCACCAGTTTCCAAATCCCCAGCCGTGTCATCTTCCGCTGCTCCTCGGCCGTATTCCGCAGCCTCCGTCTCGGCGTCATTTTGCAGCCGCTCCCGCGCGCTTCGGCCGGACGCTTGTGTAGAAGACGGAGCCGCCGAGGCGCTCGAATACGAGATCGGTCGTTGTCATCGTTCAGCCATGTTCCGATCTGATTGCCGAGGTAGCGGCCATCCTCCCACACCTTCGTGGCGCGGACGAACGTCGCCGCACGCGCGTTGGTGCTGCGCGCGCGTGGTCGCGACCGGTCGGCGCGGAGCCTGCGCGCGACCTTCCACGGAAGGCCGGGAAGCTCGCGCGTCTATACTCACGCCCGCTCATGGAGTACCGCAATCACGTCCTCTACATCGGCAACGTCTCCACCGAAGAACTGGCCGCGCGGTTCGGCACGCCGCTCTACGTCTACGACGCCGCGGTGATCCGGCGGCAGATGGAGCGCGTCACGCGCGCGTTCGCCGGCCTCCCCTTCCGCCCGTTCTACGCCATGAAAGCGAACGGGAACCTCGCCATCCTGCGCATGCTGCGCGAGGGGGGGTTCGGCTGCGACAGCGTGTCGCCGGGCGAGATCCACCTGGCCATGAAGGCGGGCTACACGGCCGAGCAGGTCTGGTTCACCTGCTCGAACGTCTCCGACGACGACCTGCGCGCCATCCCCGATCCGCGCATCGTGGTCAACGTCAACTCGCTCTCGGAGATCGACCGCTGCCTGGCCCTCGACCTGCCGAACCCAATTGCCCTGCGCGTGAACCCCGACATCGGCGCCGGCCATCACGCCGACGTCATCACCGCGGGCGGCGGCGTGAAGTTCGGGATCGACCTCGCCGAGCTCGACTCGGCGCGCATCCTGGTCGAGGACAGCGGCCGCAAGGTGGTCGGGCTGCACATGCACATCGGCTCCGGCGTGACCGAGCCCACGCCGCTGCTGCAGGCGGCGCGGCGCCTGCTGGAACTGGCGCCGTCGTTCGGGAACCTGGAGTGGCTGAATTTCGGCGGTGGGCTGGCCACGCCGTACCGCCCCGGCGACGAGGAGTTCCCGATCGAGGAATACGGCGCGGAGCTGACGCGCATCGCCAAGGCCATGCTCCGCGCGCGCAACCTGACGGCCATCCTGGAGCCGGGACGCTACCTCGTCGCGCAGTCGGGGACGCTGCTGGCGCGCAGCACGGCCAGGCGCGTCTCCATCGGCGTCGAGTGGATCGGCGTCGACACCGGCTTCAACCACCTCGTGCGTCCGTCGAAGTACTCGGCGTACCACCACATCCTCAACGCCTCGCGCGGCAGCACCGGAGAGACCGAGGACGTGGTCGTGGCGGGCAACCTCTGCGAGTCGGGCGACGTCTTCACGCGCACCGAGGGAAGCGTCGTCACGCGCACGCTCGACCATGTGACCGTGGGCGATCTCATCGCCTTCTGCGACGCCGGCGCGTACGGCTTCTCCATGGCCTCGCACTACAACGCGCGCCTCCTGCCGCCGGAGATCCTCGTCGACGGCGGCCAGGCCACGGTGATCCGCGCGCGGCAGACGCTCGACGATCTGGTGCGGGGGATGGAATGAAGGCTCACAGGATCAGAGGCTCACGGGCACAGAGGAGCCTTCGCCACCACAGAACCATGAGCCTGTGCGCCTCTGAGCCTATGAGAGTGCCTGTCATCATCGCTGCCCTTGCCATTGCCATGACGTTTACCAACTGCGCGACCACTCCCGCTCCCACGCCATCCACGCTGGACCTGAAAATCACCAACGGCCGCATCGTGGACGGCACCGGCTCCCCCTGGTACCGCGGCGACGTCGGCATCCGCGGCGATCGCATCGTGGCCATCGGCGATCTCTCGAGCACACCGGCCGCCGCGACGATCGACGCGCAGAACCGCATGGTCGCGCCGGGCTTCATCGATCTCCTCGGCTGGTCGCAGACGACGGCCATCGAGTACCCGCAGCTCGAGCCGAAGGTGCGGCAGGGCGTGACCACCGAGGTCGCGGGCGAAGGGACGTCGCCCGGCCCGAACCGTCCGGAGCGCGTGCGCGCCGGCGAGCGCTGGGCCACGCTGGGCGACTATCTCGACGAGCTCGATCGCCGCGGCGCGGCCCTCAACTTCGCCATGCTCGTCGGCGCCTCGAACCCGCGCACGATGGTCATCGGCGACGTGAACCGCGTCCCCACCGCCACCGAGATGCGGGAGATGGAAGCCATCGTCGAGCAGGCCATGAAGGACGGCGCCATCGGCATCGGGTCGTCGCTGATCTATGTGCCGGCCATGTACTCGTCGACGGAGGAGCTGATCAACCTCTCCCGCGTCGCGGCGCGCTACGGCGGAGTGTACTTCTCGCACATCCGCGACGAGGGGGCGAAGATCGACGAGGCGCTCGACGAGGCCTTCCGCATCGGCCGCGAGGCGAACATCCCGGTCAACATCTGGCACCTCAAGATCGGCGGGCGCGCGCTGTGGGGACGCATGCCCCAGATCGTGGAGAAGATCCAGGCCGAGCGCGCGAAAGGTCTCGACGTCTCGGCGAATGTGTATCCGTACGCGGCGTCGTCGACGGGGCTCTCCACGCTCGCTCCCGACTGGGCGATGGAGGGGGGCTACGACGACTTCCAGCAGCGCCTGAAGAACCCCGACGACCGCGCGCGCATCGCCGAGGCGTTGCGGGCGCAGGTCGAGCGCCGCGGGGAGCGCGGCATTTACGTGACGCAGATCTACGGCCCCAGAGAGCTGGACAAATACGAGAAGAAGTTCATCGAGGACATCGCCCGCGAGATGAACGTGTCGCCGCAGGAGGCGCTGATGACGCTCTTCGCCGCGAGCATGCCCTCGCCGCGCGTCATCTACTTCTCCATCAGCGAGGACGACGTGCGCACCGCGCTGCGGCAGCCGTGGATCTCCATCGGCTCCGACGGCGGCTCCCCCACGCCGCAGCAGCGCGCCGAGAACGTGGCCATCCATCCCCGCGCCACCGGCACGTTCCCGCGCGTTCTCGGCCATTACGCCCGCAACGAGAAGCTCTTCTCCATCGAGGAGGCGGTGCGGCGCATGACCTCGCAGGCCGCCGCGCGCGCGAATCTCCGCGATCGAGGATTGCTGCGCGAGGGACTGATCGCCGACGTGGTGGTCTTCGATCCCGACACGGTCATCGACAAGTCGACGTTCGAGGACCCGCACCAGGACGCCGCCGGCGTCACGGACGTCATCGTGAACGGCGTGCCGGTCTTGCGCAACGGCGCGATGACGGGCAAGCTGCCGGGGAGAGCGATTCGGGGGGCAGGCTATGCAGGGCGACAGCGGTAAGCTCGTCAGGACCGTCGGGTTCTGGGGACTGGTGGCGATGTGCATCAACGCCGTCATCGGCAGCGGCGTGTTCCTCCTCCCCTACGAGTCGTACAAGCTCCTCGGCCCGTTCTCGCTCTGGGCGCCGCTGCTGTTCGCCATTCCGGTGTTCATCCTGGCGCTGAACTTCGCCGAGGCGGCCAGCCACTTCAGCGAGCCGGGCGGCGCGTATCTGTACGCCAAGACGGCCCTCGGCGACTTCATCGGCTTCGAGACGGGGTGGATGAACTGGATCGCGCGCGTGACGTCGCTGGCCTCGCTGTCGAACGGCTTCGTCGTGGCCCTGGCGCTGCTGGTGCCGTCGCTGAAAGAGGGGTATGCGCGCGCGGCGGTGATCACCGTGTCGATCCTCTTTCTGGCGGTGATCCACTACCTCGGCGTGAAGTACGGCGCCGCCTCGATCTACATCTTCACGTTCGGAAAGCTGGTCCCGCTCATCGGCTTCATCTTCCTGGCGCTGATCGTCTGGAAGTCCAACCCGCTCCCGGCCTCGTTCGCCGTGCCGGTGGCCGCGAACTGGGGGGAAGTCGCGCTGTTCATGCTCTTCGCGTACGCCGGCTTCGAGAACCTCGGCGTCCCCGCGGGCGAGTACAAGAACCCGCGCCGCGACCTGCCGATGGCGCTGCTGGTGGGCATCCTCATCATCGCCGTGATCTACGTGCTGGTGCAGCTCGGGGCCATGTCCGCGCTGCCCGACCTGTCGAAGACCGACACGCCGATCGCGTCCGCGGCGGCGGAGATCATCGGCCCGATCGGCGCGATCATCGTGACCATCGGCGCGCTGATGTCGATGGCCGGGACGAACTCCGGGACGATGCTCGAGGGGTCGCGCATGCTGTACGCGCTCTCGCTGGGGCGGCGCATGGGGCCGATCTCGTACGTGCACCCGACCTTCCGCACGCCCTCGGTGGCCATCATCATTCACACGGCCGTGGCGCTGGCGCTGGCCATCCCCGGCTCGTTCCGCACGCTGGCGCTGATCTCCGCCGGCGCGCGCCTGGTGACGTACCTCATGACCTGCATCGCCGTCCCGCGCCTGCGCAAGCTCAATGAGGGCTTCCGCACGCCGGGCCTGATCGTGCCGATCCTCGGCGTGCTGGTGTCGCTGGTCTTCGTGATCACGATGGTGCAGGAGCCGAAGCGCGTGATCGCGCTGGGGATCGGCCTGGTGGTGGGGGCGGTGCTGTATTTTCTGTCGACGCCGCGAGTGCCGGCGGGCTGAAGCCCGCCCTACGTCGAGCATGCGTTGCGCGGGAATCGCGCTCGACGTAGGACGGGCTTCAGCCCGTCAGGCATTCACGAAACCGCTGATGCCGGCGCCGTCGCGCGTGCCGGCGCGACGCGGCGGAAGCCCCACACTGCCAGCGCCGTCCCGACGATGGACGTCACCGACAGCGACGCGAGCAGCAGCGACACGACCGTCTCGGACAGCGCGTCGCCCGTCGTCCCCGCCCCGGCGATCGGGGTGAGGCGGCTGGCGCCGGTGAACGCGCCGATGAGGGACGCGACCCAGTTCGCGTAGGCCGTGTAGACCCACGAGGCCATCATCACCGCCGACGCGCGCGGGCGGAGCGCGAACGACGCGGCCAGCGCGCCGACGGCGATCAGCACGAGCCCGCCCATGACGCCGACGACATGCGCCGTCAGGCCGAGGCGCGGGTTGCGGAACAGCGGCATGGCGAACCCGCCCAGCAGCGAGAGCAGGATCAGCCCGAAGCCCAACTGGATCTGCAGACGATTCATGGTTCCTCCGGTTCCTTCACTTCGGAAAGATCATCGACAGGTACGCTTCGGCCGCGAACTCGTACAGGAGCGCGGTCGAGCGCGACGGCCCATGACCAACAAGGCAGCAAGGATTTTCATGTGGACTCGGTCCGCCTACCCTACGTTACACTCCGCCGTATGCACAAGCACTTCACCGCCGCGCTAGCTCTGCTCGCGCTCTGCCTGGCCGGCTGCCGCTCGCTCGACGAGAGTCGCGCGAACCAGCTCGCGCGCGTCGCCCGCGACTGGTGCATGACCATCCGCGCCAGCCAGGTGCTCCCCGTCTACCCGCTCACCGAAGACCTGCAGGTCGGCGACGTGTTCCTCGTCTCGACGCCCATCGAGGAAGAAGTGCACGAGCTGGAGAAGAACGGCTTCCTCCCGCTCGACAACGTCATCGCGCGGCTGCAGCCGACGGGGTGGCAGAGCTTCTACAACGGCGCGTACGGCGTCGGCGACGCGAGCGTGCTGCCGCGGCAGTGGCAGTTCCCCGAGCCCGCGCCGGCCGCGCCGCCGCTGACCGCGTGGAGCACCGCGCCGGGCGCCGCCTTTCCGTCGTACACGTTTCAGGTGAAGGCGGGACAGGGGGCGACGCTGGCCATTCCCATCCAGTCCATCCCGGTGGGACTGAGCCTGCTGCAGACCGGCGATGCGTACGGCTCCGTGAACATCGCCTCCGCCTCGACGTACGGGCTGCCGATCTCCGTCCTCGTGCCGCAGATCAACGCCTGGGCCGCGGACAACACCGACTTCCTGCGGCAGTACGGCCCGCGCACGACCACCGACAAGAAGGGGCGGCAGCAGGTCGAGCGGCACTACGTGCGCATGGTCTACCGAGTCTATGTGGCCGGCGGCGTGAACGTGTCGCTGATGGACAACGAGGCGCGCGGCGGGCGCCTCGACGCCGGCGCCTCGAAGCCGGTGGAGCTCTTCGACGCCGGCAACACCACCCAGGCCGCCAACGCGGCGCAGAACTACGCCGCCATCCTGAACAGCGTGTCGCAGAGTGTGGCCGCGGCCACGCCGGGCGCGAACGTGACCATCGCCTCCGCCTCGAGCCGCGGCATCGCCATGAACGAGACCTTTCCCCGCCCGCTGGTGGTCGGCTATCTCGGCTTCGATCTCCCCATCGAGCCCGACGGCCGCCTCGGGCCGCCCCTGCCGACGCACGCGCGCGTCACCGGCCAGCCGCTGGCCGAGGGGACAGCCGTCTTCGGCAACGACTCGAACAGCGGCACGCTGCGCGAGTGGATCGACGCCGAGCCCGGCAACCGCGCGAAGCTCGACGACTGGCTGTCGAAGAATGCCCCCGGCACCAGCGTGACCACGCTGCTCAACGGCAAGCAATACAACCTGCTCCGCGAAAAGGCGCTGCAGGACCTGGAGGTGCAGTGATGGAGAGCCTCACCGGCGTCCCCGCCAGTCAGGTCGGCCGCGTCGTGCAGGACTTCGTCAACGACGGCGCGACGAACATCGCCGTGGAGCGGAATGCGGACGGGACGTATACGGTGACGCGGGTGGACTAGGAGCACGTTGCTGGTTGCTGGTTGCTGGTTCCTTGCGGTGGGCTGGGTTACAGCACCGGTGCTGCAACCCGGCCAACCGCAAGGAACCAGCAACCAGCAACCAGCAACGTCTGCTCACATCAGCCAGTAACACACCGCCACCGTGGCGATGGCGGCCACGAGGTCGCCGATCAGCGCGGCGGGCACGGCGTGGCGGGTGCGCTTCACCATCACCGCGCCGAAGTACACCGCCAGCACGAAGAACGTCGTCTCGGAGCTGCCGTACATCGTCGCGGCCATGCGTCCGATCAGCGAGTCGGCGCCGTGCGTCTTGACCAGGTCCGTCGTGAAGGCCAGCGACCCGCTGCCGGTGAGCGTGCGCAGGATGGCCAGCGGCACGAGCTCCGCCGGGAATCCGGTCGCGTCCGTGAGCGGCTTCAGCCCCGCGGTCAGCAGGTCCATCGCCCCCGAAGCGCGGAACATGCCGATGGCCACCAGGATCCCCACCAGGAACGGGATGATCTTGATGGCCACGACGAAGCCTTCCTTCGCCCCGTCGATGAAGACGTCGTACACCTTCACCTTGCGGATCAGCCCCACCAGCGGGATGCCCACCAGCAGCACCGGAATGGCCCACAGCGAGATCTGCTCGACGATGGTCTTGATCATTCCGACACCTTGGCGGCCGGAGAGTCCGCCGTTCCACTTGATGAATAGAAGCGCTGCAGCATCTTGGCGGCCAGCACCGCGGCCACGGTGCCGATGAAGGTGGCCACGATGGAGGGGCCGATGATCCAGGTCGGGTTCGTCGACCCCGTCGCGGCCAGGACGCCGATCATCGTGGCCGGGACGAGCTGCACCCCCGAGGTGTTGAGGGCCATGAAGGTGACCATCGGGTTCGAGGCCGTCTCCTTCTGCTCGTTCAGCGACTGCAGCTCCTCCATCGCCTTGATGCCGAGGGGCGTCGCGGCGTTGTTCAGGCCGAGCATGTTCGCGGCGATGGAGAGCACGATCGCGCCGTTGGCGGGATGGTCGGACGGGACTTCGGGGAAGAGCCAGCGCAGGAGGGGACGCAGCAGGCGGCCGAGCAGGGTCACCAGTCCCGCGGCCTCGGCCACGCGCATCACGCCGAGCCAGAGGGTCATCACGCCGACGAGGCCGATCGCGATCTCCACGGCCGTCTTCGCCGATTCGATGGCCGCCTCCGAGACCGCCCCCATGGTGCCGTTGAAGGCGGCGATCACCAGGGCCAGGGCCATCAGGCCGAACCAGATGTAGTTGAGCATGGCTGCGGATGATAATGCGGGCGCATTGCGGCTCCTCTTCCTCCTGACGCTCGCCCTGGTCGACCTCAGCGCCGGCTGGCAGTACGCGCTGACGGAGCCGCGCGCGACGCCACCGGTCGGCGCGGCGTGGTCGGAGGAGATCGCGGCGCCGCGCGAGCGGGAGCTCTGGTACCGCGTACCGCTCCCCACTCCCCTCCCGCCCGAGCCGCACGTCGTGTTCCGCTCCTACGGCGCGGCCTTCGACCTCTTCGTCGACGCGCGGCGGGTGTACGCGTTCCGCGACGCGGAGGCGGACGGCCGCCTGCGCGTGCACTCCGTGCCGATCCCGCCGGGGCGTTTCCTGTACGTGCGCGTGCCGCGCGGCTCACGGCTGCCGATCCTCGGCGGCGTGCCGGCCATCGCCGCGCGCGAGCACGTCCCGCGCGCGCTGGTGCACGCCGCCACGTCGTCGCTGCACGGCGACATCGAGGACGTGGCCGTCGGCGCGATCCTGATCGTCATCGGCATCGCCTCGCTCGTGATCTCCCGCGTGCGCCGCAGCGCGAACGCCGGGGCGCTGCTCTGGTTCGGCGTCTTCTCCGCGCTGTACGGCGCGAGGCTGATCGCCGACTCGTCGCTCCCGCTCCTCCTCGGCGGGTCGGTGCGGCACGCCGCGTACGCCGAGGCGTGGATCACGTACGTCATCAACGTGCCGGGGTGGCTCATGGCCCTGAACCTGATCGGCGACGGCTGGCGCGGCTCGCTGCGCTGGCAGGTGTGGGCGTTCGCGCTCTTCGCGCCGGCGGCGATCATCGCCGGCCTCGTCAGCGGGGAGCCGGACGTGATCGAGCCGGTCAACAACGTGCTGGTGTTCCTCGGCGGCATCAACATCCTGGGGAACCTGGTCCACACGCGGAAGCGCCACACGCGCGAGCTGCGCGTGGTGCTCGTCGGGTCGGCGATCTTTCTCATCTTCGCGCTGCTGAACAACGTCAGTGCACTCACCGGCGGCCAGATCGACGAGACGCAGGGCTTCCTGATCTTCGTGGCCTGCCTCGGCTACGCCGCGGCGCGGACCTTTGCCCGCGGCGAGCGGCAGCGCGTGGAGCTGGAGGGAGAGCTGGCCACCGCGCGCGACATCCAGCGCTCCATCCTCCCGACGTCGATGCCCTCCGTCGCGGGACTGACGTTCGCCGCGCGCTTCGAGCCCGCGTCGTCCGTGGCCGGCGATCTGTACGACTTCGTGGCCGCGGACGATGCGCGCGTGGGTGTGCTGGTGGCGGACGTAGCCGGACACGGCGTGCCGGCGGCGCTGATCGCGTCGATGGTGAAGGTGGCGGTGTCGTCGCACGCCCGCCTGGCCGACGATCCGGCGACCCTGCTCCGCGAGCTGAATGCCACTCTGCGGCGCGACGTGCGCCGCAACTTCGTCACGGCGACGTATCTCTGGTTCGACGGCTTGCACGTCACCGTCTCGAACGCCGGCCACGCACCGCCGGTGCTCGTGCGCGGCGACGAGATCGTGGAGCTCGGCCCGCACGGCGTCCTCCTCGGCCGCTTCGCCATCGTCTCGTACTCGTCCGCCACCGTGCCGCTGCAGCCCGGTGACCGCATCGCCGCCTGGACCGACGGCATCGTCGAGGCCCGCAACGCGCGCGGCGAGGAGTTCGGCGAGGAGCGCCTGCACGCGCTGCTGCGCGAGGGCGCGTCTCCCGACGCGGTGGTGGAAAAGGTGCTGGCCTGGCGCGCCGGCGACGCGGACGACCTCACGATCGTGGTTGTGGAAGTTCTGGAGTGCACGAGCGGCTAGCTCGCGCTCTCCATGCGCCAGCCGCAGCTGGCGCTGCGGCATTGAGAGCGCGAGCTGGCGCTCGCGCACTCCAGACGTTTCACGTGGCCTGAACGTATGCGCGGGGGATGGTCAGCGTCAGTGGGCTCGCCAGCCGCCGCTCCACTTCCGCAAACTTCTCTCTCGGCACGACCTCCTCCCACGCCGGGAGGAACCCGTAGCGGATGAAGTCGTGGCGGAAGAGCGCCGCGGCGTTCGCGTAGCGCATGACGAAGGCATCCTCGACCACGTGCGTGACGGTGAAGCCGGACTGGCCGAGGAGCGCGTGCAGGCTTTCGATGGTGGCGCGGTGCTGGATGTGCGCGTCGAGCCTGGTCCTCTCCTCCACCACCTCGGCGAAAACGTCGTAGAGCTCGTGCATGTGTCCCACGAGGTTCGTGGTCAGGGCCAGCACGCCGCCGGGACGCAGCACGCGCCGGCACTCGGCCAGCGCCGCACGCGGATCGGAGAAGTTGTTCAGGCCGAGGTTCGAGACCACCAGGTCGAACGCATGCGTGCGGAACGGCATCCGCGCGGCATCGCCCACGCGCAGCGCCGCGTGCGCGACCCCCGCCTGCCGGCGCTTGCGCTCCGCGCGGCGCAGGGCGGCGTGCCACGGATCGAGCCCGTGCACGGCCGAGCCGGGACCGAGGCGTTGCGCCAGCTCGAGCAGCGGAAAGCCTGTGCCGCAGCCCACGTCGAGGGCCACCGACCCCTCGAGCAGCGGCACGTGCTCGAGCAGCAACAGGCCGAAACCCGCGGACCAGAGGGGAAGCTCGTCGAACGCGTCGACGAAGGAGGGATCGTCGAAATCGTGCACGCGGCGGAAGTATAGGGGCGGGCCGGTTCGGCCCGCCCCGGGTGGTGCTCTCCTACGGCTGATTGCCTGCGTAGTCCACCCACACCTGACTGCCGATGTTCTCGACGCGGAACGCGGTGATGGTGTGCCCGTCGAGACCGATCGTCGCCGCCGGGATCTCGATACGAGTCCACGTATCCGCCGCCGGCACGGTCGAGCTGATGAACGTGCAGTTGCTCTCGCCGCCGATGGCCGGCGCGGGAGTGGTCGAGCCGTACCAGATGCAGCCGCTCGTGCCGAACGTCGCGCCGCTGAACCACGTGATCTTCAACTCCTTCAACGGCTCGCAACCCGTCGGCATGACGTAGAGGAACAGATCGTCGCCCGAGCTGGTGACCTGATTCAGGTCATTGACGCGCACGACGCCGGTCGCGGTCTGGCCGAAGTACGGATAGGCGAAGGAGAGCGAGCCGCTCGCGGCCTGCGTCGACCACGGCTCGCCGGCCGTCATCGTCGCGCCGGACGGAATGCTGTCGTCGACCCAGACCGTCGCGCCGGGGGGAATCGATGGCGTCGAGGCGGTCGTCGGCGTGCAGCCGACGCCGTTGGTGCCGACGTGGTCGAACCACACGCGTCCGCCGTCGATCTGGAACTTGACCGTGGTGACGTCGTGCCCGCGCAGGTTGAGCGGCACGCCGATCGGGATCTCGAGCCGGGTCCAGGTGCCGGCTGTCGGCAGCGCACCGCGGCTGAAGGCGAGGATGTTCGGGTCGGAAATGTTGTTCGCGCCCCAGTACACGGAGACCTTCCGGTACGCCGACTCGAACGTCACCTTGATCTCCGCGGTCGTGTCGCAGGGATCGATCAGGACGTACAACTGCGCCTTGCCGCTGCCGAATTTGTGGAACTCGTGGAGATCGTCGATCTCGACGGTCTGCGTGCCGCTGCCCTGGAGATAGAACGACTGCGTTCCGGTGGCGTACTGCGTGGTGTCCCAGTTCAACGATCCGGAACTGACGGTGGCATAGTTGGGAATCGCGTCGTCGATGTAGACCACGTCGCCTCCCGGAGGCGACGGTTGCGAGGCGAAGGGAGTGGTGCACTGCGCAAACGCATTGTGCGCGCCGCACACGACGAGAAGAGACACGAGATACGGGAAGAGCCTGCCGCTCAGTTTCACAAGAAACCTCCTATGTTGTTCCTGGTTCGCGGCCGACTTTGAACCTGACTCACGCAGGATGCGCCCGAGGCGCGGGAGGGGCTAGAGACATTTCGTGATGGCGACGACGGCGCGGAGCCGGGCGAGGGTAAGAAGTCGCCGACGGCACTATGGGCTCGGCGCGCGCGGCTCTACGTCTCGAGCTCCGTCATCACGACCGCTGTGCCGTCGACGTAGCAGCGGCAACTCAGCACGAACGTTCCCGCGATACTGCCAACGACATTGGCGGACTGCCCGTCGATCGTCGCCGTTCCGCGCAAATCGGCCGAGAACGCGAAGCCGGTTTGCTGGGCCAGGAGCTGGTCGTCGACAAAGAGCTGCGCGAGTGTGAGCTCGTTGTAAACGCGAATCGTCGAGCCGCGATGCCGGCCTGTCCACGTGGCTTTCACCGCCCACATGTTGAAGAAGATCGACAACATGAACAGCACCAGCCAGACGAGGAGCAACGCGCAGCCGGCCAGGGGAAAGACGAAAGAAAAGAACATCGCGATTGCCAGCACCAGAAACGGCAGCGCGAACGTGACGTACTGCAGCGTCGTCTTCGTCGTTCGATTCATCACTTCACCATACGCCACGCGGCCTGGTGTCCGCACCGTAGATTGCCTTTCGATTCCCGGCGACCTCCGGCCTGTCACGCCGGAGGTCGCGGGTTCGTACAGCGGGGCGGGCCCGCCCGGCCCGCCCCAACGCCCCTTACAGATTCACCGTCCACAGCGTCGCCCCGCTGTTGCTGATGGCGACGAGCGAGCGCGTGGCGGTGCCGCCCTCGGTGGCGGGTCAGAATGACGCGGCGGGACGCGTCGGAACGACTCGACTAGAATCACGCGGTGCCACCGGAAGAAAAGAAGAAGAAGAAGCTCGAGCTGGACGTGGTCTGGCGCGAGGCCAAAGAACTGATCTGGGCACGGCGGGGGCGGCTCGCCGTCGGTCTCGGCCTGATGCTCGTCAGCCGCCTGGCGGGACTGGTCCTGCCGGCGTCGTCGAAGTACGTCGTCGATGAGGTGATCGGCAAGGGACGGCACGAGCTGCTGCCGCTCCTGGCCGGCGCGGCCATCGCCGCCACGCTGATCCAGGCCGCCACGTCGTTTGGCCTCTCGCAGCTCCTCGGCGTGGCCGCGCAGCGCGCCATCACGGAGATGCGCAAGCGCGTCGAGCAGCACGTGCTCCGCCTCCCCGTCTCCTACTTCGACTCCACCAAGTCGGGCGTGCTGATCTCGCGGATCATGACCGACGCCGAAGGGATCCGGAACATCGTCGGCACCGGCCTGGTGCAGCTCTTCGGCAGCATGGTCACGGCCACGCTGGCGTTCTTCGTCCTCTTCTACCTGAACTGGAAGCTGACCCTGATTACGATGGCCACGCTGGCGGTCTTCGGCGCGGTCATGGCCGTGGTCTTCAAGCGCGTGCGCCCGCTCTTCCGCAAGCGCGGCGAGATCAACGCCCAGGTGACCGGCCGCCTCGGCGAGAGTCTCGGCGGCATCCGCGTGGTCAAGGCCTACACGACGGAAAAGCGCGAGGACATCGTCTTCGCCAAGGGCGTGCACACGCTCTTCCGCAACGTGGCCAAGACCATCACCGCCGTCAGCGCGACAACCGCGTTCGGCACGGTGATCATCGGCGTGGTGAGCGTGGTGATGATGCTGGTCGGCGGGAACGCGATCCTGAGCGGCACGATGACCCTCGGCGACCTGGTCATGTACATCTTCTTCACCGGCCTCATGGCCGCGCCGGTGATGAGCATCGCCTCGATCGGGACGCAGATCACGGAGGCTTTCGCCGGACTGGATCGCATCCGCGAGGTGATGCAGCAGCGCACCGAGGTGGAGGAAGACGCGTCGCGCGCGCCGGTCGAGGCCGTGCGCGGCGACATCGAGTTCCAGGACGTGTCGTTCGAATACGTGGAAGGGGTGCCGGTGCTGCGGCACGTGAGCTTCAAGGCGCCGGCGCGGTCGACGACGGCGCTGGTCGGCTCGAGCGGCTCGGGCAAGTCGACGCTGATCAGCCTGGTGATGGCCTTCAACCGCGCCACCAGCGGCCGCGTGCTCATCGACGGCCGCGACCTGGCGAGCCTGCGCCTCTTCGACTACCGCTCGCACCTCGGCATCGTGCTGCAGGACAATTTCCTCTTCGACGGCACGATCGCGGAGAACATCCGCTACGGCCGCCCGGACGCGACGATGGCGGACGTGCTGGAGGTGGCGCGGCTGGCCCACATCGACGAGTTCGTGGAGCCGCTCGAGCAGAAGTACGACACGATCGTCGGCGAGCGCGGCATCAAGCTTTCCGGCGGACAGCGGCAGCGCATCGCCATCGCCCGGGCCATCCTGGCCGATCCGGTCATCCTGATTCTGGATGAGGCGACGTCGAGCCTCGACAGCGAGAGCGAGGCGAAGATCCAGGACGGCCTGCGCGCGCTGCGCCGCGGACGGACGACGTTCGTGATCGCCCATCGTCTCTCGACCATCCGCGGCGCGGACCAGATCCTGGTGCTGGAGACGGGAGAGATCGTCGAGCGCGGCACGCACGCGGAGCTGCTGGCACTGAACGGGCGATACCGGCAGTTGTACGACCGTCAGTACAACTTCGAGACGGACGTGTTCGTGAACCCGGGAGAAGAGCTCGCGCCGGTTTAGTCTGGAGTGCGCGAGCGCCAGCTCGCGCTCTCGATGCGGGAGGCGCCAGCCTCCCGCCCCGCCGCGGCTGGCGCCGCGGCATGGAGAGCGGCAGGACGGGTCGTTTCGACACAGTTCCGCCATTGACGCACACGGCGTTCGGACGTACTTTGTACCGATCCGCACAATCGAGAGAAGGAGTTCGTCCATGGCGAGAACCCGTGCAGGTTTCCTCTTCCTGCTTCTGCTGGCGTCCGTTTCGGCGTCGGCGCAGTCCGCGAGCGGCGATTTCACGTTCGCACTCCCCGGTGCCTCCGGCGCCATTCAATTCAACGCGAAGACGAGCGGCAACGCTCCGAAGGGCCACATCTCGTTCACCGCGACGCAGCAGGTCTCGAACGACGCCGTCGACGACAGCGGCGGCCCCGGAACGTCGTCGCAGACCGCGACGATCGGCGTGACGGTGGACTGCCTGAAGGTGACGGGCAATCGCGCCGCGATGAGCGGCGTCGTCACGTCGTCGAGCGTGCCGGGCTACGTCGGCCTGCGCGCGATCCTGGCGGTCGAAGACGGCGGCGAAGGGAGCAAGGCGCCGCGCGATGGCTTCACGTGGGGGGTCTACGGCAACAACGCGGCGACGTGGACGCCGTCCGATGCCGAGGTGCCCGGCGACAACGGCGCGATGTTCTCGTGGCTGGCCACGGACTTTGAAGTGCCCGGCGACGCCGGCATCCAGGTCGGCGCGAACGCCCCGACCGGCGTGACCTGCCAGAGCTTCGGCCTCGCCGCCTACACGCTGGATGAAGTGGCGCACGGCGCGGGGAACATCCAGGTGAGGCAGTAAGGCTCGCGGCCTCGTATCCTGGTCAGGATGACCAGAACGCGATCGCGCAGCAGCCACTGGGCGCTTCAGGACGCAAAGGCGCGCTTCAGTGAAGTGGTTCGCAAGGCGAAGACGGAAGGGCCGCAGCGGATTACCGTGCATGGTCGCGAAGAAGTCGTAGTCATTTCCGTCGAGGAGTTCCGGCGCGTCCAAGGGGAACGGACCGGAGCGGCTCTGGTCGAGCTGCTCCGCGATTCGCCCCTCCGCGATGTCGATTTCGATCGCGAGGGGACTCGCGCCCCGGTCAGCAAGGTCAAGTTGTGACGGGCTGGCTGCTCGATACGAATGTCGTGTCCGAGTTGCGCCGCCCGAAGCCGGATGCGCGTGTCGTTCGCTTCCTCTCCGAGCAACCGCTCGATCTTCTGTACGTGAGCGTGGTGACGTTCGGTGAGATCCGCTTTGGCATCGAGCTCGCGACCATGAGCGCGCGGGCGTTGCTCTTCTGAATCCCTGGACGTTCGCTCCTAAGGCGGGCTGAAGCCCGCCCTACGTTTTTCACCAGTACTTCCAGCGGGGGACGACGCGCTCGGAGAACGTGAACGGTGACGCCGCGCGCGGGGTCACCACCACCCGCACCCACCCCACCTCCGGCGAGCCGGGGACTTCGAGGCGGGTGAGGTTCTGCAGCCGCGGCACGGGGCGATCGACGCGGTATTCGTGGTCGTCGCCGTGGATGATGAGCACGGGCCTGCCGTAGCGCGCCACTTCTTCCTCCAGGGCGATGTTGAACGGCTCGTAGGGCTTGCGCCACTCGTGTCCTCGCGGCTGCTCCAGGGCCAGGCCGGCGTGGAAGGCGAGGACGACGGCGGGCGCGCTCGACGCCTTCGCGAAGGTCTGGCGCATCCAGGCGATCGACGCGTCCAGGCGCTCCCACGCGGCGCGGTCGTCTTCCGGCGTTCTCCCGAGGCCGTTGCGGCTGCCGGTGACGTGCAGCGCCGCGAAGACGACGCCCTGCTGCTGCCAGCGCACGTTCTCGACGTACACGGGCTGCCGCTCGAGTCCCGGCAGCTCCGGCGGGCGCGCGAAGAAGATCCGGCGCAGGCGCGCGAGGCGCTCCAGCGGCTGGAACGCCCCCGATCCCGGCTCCCAGCAATCGGTCCACTCGTTGTCGCCGGGCGTGTAGACGACGGGATGCCGCAGGCGGTCGAGACGCTCGAAGGCGCGGCGGTAGTGGTTGTCGGTACACGGACGCCAGAAGATGTCGCCGACGTGGATGACGGTGCCGAGGTCGTGCTGCTCGAGGTCTCTCAGCACCGTGCGGAAGCGGAGCTCTTCCCACACGTAATACGGCGCGTCGCCGAGGGCGGCGAAGGAGAAGCTGCCGGGCGGCGTGGGAACCGGTTCCGGCGGGCCGGCGGTGACGAAGCAGATCACCAGGATGACGAGAACGGCGAGGAGACACCCGAGGCCGCGCTTCATCCTGTAACGTCTCGCATACAACATTGTGTGCACGCGTTGACCGCCCCGCAACCCGGGAGCATGCTGCGGAACATGCAACGAGCCGCTGGCGCAGTCCTGCTGCTGTTCGCTCTCCGTGCAGTTGCCGCCGACGATCCCGGCACCGTCATCGCCGCCACGAAAGGGAACGTCTGGGAGACGTCGATCGCCCTGTCGGCCGCCGATCCGCAGAAGGCCGTGGCCATCGGCGTCGTCTCCGGGGTCGGCAACGCCGACGTGCAGCCGTTCTACACCGAGGATGGCGGGCGCACGTGGCACTACGGCGGAAAGCTCGGCTTCACGACCGCGAAGCGCACCTACATCCGCCACGGCGACCCGGTCGTGGCCAGCGACCGCTCCGGGACGATGTACGCCGCGACGCTGATCGGCTGGCCGAACAGCTATCCCCTCACCTACGGCGGCATCGCCGTCTCGCGATCGACCGATAACGGGCGCACGTGGGACGGCCCGTACGGCGTGGTGGAGCGCGCGCCGACGGACACGCCGGCCGTCTACTCGGACGACAAGGAGTGGATTGCCGTCGACACGACGGGCGGCCGGTACGACGGCAACGTGTACGTGGCCTGGCTGCGCGTCGACACGAAGAACAACTCGCGCCCCGAGGCCGTGTTCGCGCGCTCGACGGACGGCGGGGTGACCTGGAGCCCGGAGCTGCTCCTCGGCCCGGGCAGCGGCGGCCAGATCTCGGTCGGACCGAACGGCGAGGTGATCCTCTTCCGCTCCTGCGGCGACGGCTATTACTGCTCGCAGGTGTCGCACGACGGCGGCGCGTCGTTCGCCGCGCCGGTGCGCATTGCCGTGTCGTCGACGTTCGTCGCGCACGGCGTCGACGTGTCGCCGGGACCGCATCGCGGCAACCTGTATCAGGCCTGGATCGCGGCGATCACGGGACCGCAGCTCAGCCGCTCGTTCGTCGGCACGGTCTTCTTCGCGCGCTCGACGGACGGCGGGAAGAGCTGGTCGCAGCCGCGGCCGATCACGCCGTTCAACAGCGGCACGGCGCTGTTCCAGACGCTGGCCGTCGACCCGGCGAACGGCGACCTGGTGCTGGCGTGGCTCGACCGCCGCGCGAACCCGGCCGGGAAGATCTTCCGCCTCTACGCCACGCGCTCGACGGACGGCGGCGCGACGTGGTCGGAGCAGTTGCCGGTGACGGGGGAAGTGGACATGGCCGTGCCGGGGACGAATCCGTTCATCGGCGACTACAACCAGATGGTGGGCTTTGCCGGTGTGTTCCTCTCCGCGTTCTCGGACGGGACGGGAAAGATGCGTGTGGCGCGCCTGACCTTCCCGCAGCCGCAGAAGACGGGCCCGAAGCGGCGCGCCACGCGGCCGTGAATGTAGGGCGGGCTTCAGCCCGCCTCTTTCGGGGTGGGCGGGCTGAAGCCGCGCCCTACGTTGCGCTACATTGCGCTCCGTGAAGCGGCTCCTGGTATTTCTGCTCTTCGTCGCGTGTGCCAAATCCGAGGCACCGGTGGCTCCGCCCCGCCCGAACATTCTCCTGGTCACGCTCGACACGACGCGCGCGGATGCGATCGGCGCGGCTACGCCGAGCCTCAACGCGCTCGCGGCGCGCGGGCGCACGTACAAATACGCGTACGCCACCGTGCCGCAGACGCTCCCCTCGCACGCGTCGATGTTCACCGGGCTCTATCCGGCGGGACACGGGGTGCGGGAGAACGCGCGCTTTCTGGCGGCGCGGCATCCGGTGCTGGCGGAGAAGCTGAAGTCGGCGGGGTATCAGACGGCGGCGTTCGTGTCGGCGTTCGCGGTGGCGAAGCGGTTCGGGATCGCGCGCGGATTCGACTCGTACGACGAGCCGGAGACGCCGGAGCGCGATGCGAAGGCGACCACCGAGCGCGCGCTGGCGTTCCTGCAGCAGGCACCCGCGGAGCCGCTCTTTCTCTGGGTCCACTACTACGACCCGCACTATCCATACACGCCGCCGGAGCCGTTCCGGGCCCGTCACGCGGACAACCCCTACCTCGGCGAGGTGGCGTTCATGGACGAGCAGCTCGGACGCGTCCTGCGCGCCTTCGAGGGACGCGGCCCGGCCGCCATCATCGTCGTCGCCGATCACGGCGAAGGCCTCGGCGAGCATGGCGAGCAGCAGCACGGCAATCTCCTCTACCAGGGCACCATGCACGTGCCGATGGTGATGGCCGGGCCCGGCGTGGGCCGGGGCGTCAGCGACGCGCCGCTCAGCACGCGCCACGTCGCCGCGCTCCTCCTGCACGCCGCGGGACTCGCTCCGCCTCCGGCGCCCGAGGGCGTGATCGTCGGCGAGGCCATGAAGCCGTTCCTCGACTACGGCTGGCAACCGCAGGTGATGGCGGTCGAGGGACACACGAAGGCCATCATGGCCGGACGCGTCGAGGTGTACGACGTGGCGGCCGACCCGCGCGAGGCGCGCGATCTCGGCCCGGCCAGCGATCTCTCCCGCCCCATCCGTGCGACGCTGCGCGATTACCCGCTCCCGACGGCGCAGGCCGCCGCGCCTCCCGCGAGCCTCGACGAGGAGGCGCAGCGCAAGCTGGCCTCCCTCGGCTATGTCAGCGCGGGAGTGCGTCCGGCCGTGCGCGCCGACGCGCCCGTGCCCGCGGACATGACTTCGCTCTTTCCTCTCCTCGACCGCGTGTCGGGCCTGTTCGTCGCGGAACGCTACACCGAAGCCATCCCGCTGCTCGAGACGATCCACGCCCGGGACCCGCACAACCTGGCCGCCATCCTGCGTCTCGCCGCCGCGCATTCCTCGCTGGGACACGACGCGCAGGCGGTGGCCGCTTTCAGAAAAGCGGAGGCCATCGCGCCCGACTCGCCCGACGTGAAGGCGTACCTCGCGCTCCATTACGCAAAGGGGCCGGAGTGGCCGCGCGCCGTCCCCCTCCTGGAGCGCATCCTGAGGGATGAGCCCGACCGCCTGCCGGCGCTGGAAGCCATGGCCGCGATCCGCGAGCGGCAGGACCGCGTCGCGGAGGCTGTCGCGCTGCGCCGGCAGCTCTACACGATGCGCCCGCCGACCGTGCCCGAGCTCCTCCGGCTCGCCGAAATGCAGATGCGGCTCGGGCAGACCGGCGACGCGCTCGCGAACCTGGAACTGGCGCGCGCCCGGCAGGGCCCGGCCTTCCGCAATCATCTCGAGCTGGGAGTCCTGTACCTCGCGCTGAACCGCCTCCACGAGGCTCGGGAAGCACTGGACCGCGTCCCGAGCTCCCATCCCGGCTATGCCATGGCGCGCTTCAAACGCGCCCAGGTCAGCGCGTTGCTGCGGGAGCCCGACGCGGCCGCGCGCATCGAGGAGGCGAAAAAGCACGCCGATGCCACGACGCGCGTGTTGATCGAGAACGAAAGACTGTTCGACGAAGTGCGGCGGCCGTAGCCGCCGCACTTCGAACCATTGCCGCCTAGAAGTTGATCCGCGCGGCCAGCTGGATCGTGCGCGGGTCGTAGAACGATTTGGCGAACGGCGCGCGCTGCAGGCAGCTCAGCGCCGGGGCCACGTCCCCCGGCTCGAAGCCGAGGCATTGCCCGTTCGCTTCGCGGGCCTTGACGCCGAGCGAGCCGACGCGCGTTTCATAGTTGTAGCCCGTCTGCTTGTCGTAGACGTTGAACACGTCGAGGACCAGCTGCAGGTTCAATCCACCCCACGGGATGGGAACGTTCTGCGTGTAGCTCAGATCGACCTGGTGGTGCGAAGGCGACTTGCGCCGGCCGGCCGGCTCTGCATAGCGGTTCGTGTCGCTCGTGTTCGCGGTCAGACCGGTGTAGGGGAGGAAGCTCTCCAGCTGATAGGGCTGGCCGGACTGGAAGATGCCGAAGATTCCCATGGTGGCGCGCCACGGCAGGACCTGAGTCCCGTAGAACTTCAGGACGTGACGGCGGTCGCCGCGCAGGTCGCCGTATTTGAAGTTCCAGATCTGGCGTCCCGCGCCATCGGCGATGTTCGAAGAGCCGATGAACGTCGAGGTGTCGTTGGCGCTGTTGAACGTCGAGTTGTCCTGGTCGAAGGTGCCGTAGTAGTGGCTCCAGGTGTACGACCCGCGAAGCATCGTGTTGCCGGTGGCCCGCCAGTCGGATTCCACGGTGGCCTCGTAGAACTTCGTGAAGGCGTTGTCCAGCTCGGCGATGACGTACGACGATCCGCTGCCGATCGCGGCCACCCTGGCGGGCAGGTCGGGGATGTAGAGCGCCTGCGTCACTCCCGGCACGTTCGCGCCGAACGCCGTCCGCGCGTTGTTGTTCGTGTCTTCCCAGAAATTGGTCGAGTAGCGATACCGCGCGTATGCGCGCGACGACAGGGTCGGCGTGAACTGCTGTGCGGTGCCGATCATGTACTCGTCGGTGTATCGCGGCTTGATGCCGTCGACGAACAGCTTGCCGGAAGAGGCGGGGATGGCCTGGTTACCGATCAGGACGCCGTTGACGTCGAAGTAGGCGTTGATCTCGCTGAAGAGGTTCCGGTCCCATGAGGCCGCGCGGGCGTCTGAATTGGCGGCCGGGTTGTAGCGGGCATAGCTCGCGTACACCGTGTCCGATCCGTTGTAGGCCCAGGTGCCGCTGACCCGCGGCTGGATCATCTGGGAGAACGGGATGCGGTGCATTTTGTACTTCTGGCCCGGCGCGCTGACATAGCCGGCGAGGTTGTCGGCCTCGCGCAGCCCCTGTCCGTACAACGTGTCTTCACTGGCGAGAACGCCCGCGTTGAAGGTCCAGTTGCCCATGCGGATCGTGTCGTTGATCTCGAAATTCTGCGAGTGGAACTCCGAGTGGATCAACTCGATGTTGGGGTTCGTGCGGATGAACACCTGCGCCTGGAAGAAGGCAGGCGTGATCGTGCCGCAGGCCGCGGCCGGGCAGTTGACCGTGCCGCCCGGCGCTGACAGCAGGCCCCAGCCGTTGCCGACCTGCAGCCGGTCCTCCTGGTCGACGTAGCGCTGATAGCCGACGTGCAGATCGTGGGTGATGTTCGAGCCCAGTGTGTAGTTGAAGCCGACCTCACCGCTGCGGCGGTAGAAGTCGTCGTCGTCGATGGCGAAGCGCGAAGTGCCGATGATGCCGCCGCCCACGCGCTGGCCGTTGGCCCCCACGTAGCCGTAGCGGTCGATGAGTGCCTGCGCAAACGGAGCCTGGGTCGGGTTGGTGCCGATGACCGTCGGAACGGTGAACTGTCCGGCCATCTGCAGGTTGTTCAGGTCGAGGCGCGTCCCCGGCGCCAGCGACAGAGGGGTGGCCAGCGTCGCCGGCACGCCGCCGCCCGGACTCTGGAAATCGGTGAATTTGAACGTCGAGTACATCTTCCCGTTCGGGACCCAGGAGCCTTCGAGCGTGCCGATCTTCAGCTCGGTCTGGAAACCGAACCCGGTCGTCCCCGCGGTCGAGCCGCCGAACGTGTCGCCCGTTTCGTCGCGGCTCGAATCGCGGTAGCTGCCGTTGATGAGCCAGGCGCTGGTGGGGGTCCAGGTGAGCTTGCCGAAGATCTCATCGCGCTCGAGTCTGTACGACGGAAGCTCCCCGTAGTTGTTGGACTGGTTGTCGCGCCGGTAGTCGGGGCGATAGTACGACGCGTAGAAGAAGAGCTGGTCGCGAAGGAGCGGTCCGCCGAAGTTGATGGTGGTCCAGTGGCGGGTCTGGTCGTACCGCGTCACCGTGGCGACGTTCTTCTGGTCGGCCACGAGCTGAGGCCGGCGGGTCTGGTAACTGAACTGCCCGGCAAACTCGTTCGTCCCCGATCGGCTGACCGAATCGACCGAGAATCCGCCCGCGCGCTCGAAGTCCACGGCCCGCGCGCCCCCTTTCAGCACGCTGTACTGCGCCACGTCGTGCGTGGCCGGGTCGGCGGCCAGCACGCCGAAGAGCGGAAGGGTCACGTTCACGCCGTCGAACAGATAGACGTTGTCCTGACCGCTGCCGCCACCGCTGGGTCCGCGCACCGTGTCCTGCGTGATCTGCACGCCGGGGATGAGCCGTTGCAGGTCGCGATACTCCTGCGAGATCGGCAGCGCACGGATCTCTGCGTTCGACACGCCGGTCTGCACTTCCGCCGACTGGCGGTCGACCAGCGTGGCCTCCGCGGTTACGGTGATCTCTTCCGCGACGCCGGCCAGGCCGAGCTGGGCGTCGACGTCCTGGTTCTGGTCGAGCTGCACGTTCACGTTCCGCGTGACCGTGTTCAGGCCGGCCAGGCTGAAGGTGATGGTGTACGTCCCCGGCACGAGCGAGGGAAAGCGGTAGTCACCGTTCTCCAAGGTGACGGTGACGCGGGGCTGTGGAAGGACGTTGGAGCGGGCTTCGACGGTCACGCCGGGAAGGACGGCACCGTCGGTGGCAGTGACGGTGCCGCTGACGGAACCGGTCTGCTGGGCGAGCGCCATGGGGGCGACGAGAAGGAGGAGAGAAAGAACGAGGGTGACACGGACGACGCGATTTGCGGCCATTGAACCTCCTCAGGGGGATTGCGTGGAACGGCTGGCCGGTATCCTAGCGAAGTTTGCGATAGGCGGTATCCGTTTTTAAGGACGTAGGGCGGGCTTCAGCCCGCCGCCGCCCACGAAAGAGGCGGGCTGAAGCCCGCCCTACGTCAGCGGCCACTCCAGCTCGCCGAGGAAGCGCTCGTCTTCGCGCCACCCCTCGTGCACGGCCACGTGCAGGTCGAGGTACACCTTCGTGGCCAGGATTCCCTCCAGCTCCTGCCGCGCCTCGGTGCCGATGCGCTTGATCATCGAGCCCTGCTTGCCGATCACGATCGACTTCTGCGAGTCGCGCTCGACGTAAATCGAGGCCCAGATGCTGATCATCCCCGACTCTTCGTCTTCCTCGAAGCGCTCGACGTTCACGGCGGTCGTGTACGGCAGCTCGTCGCCGGTGTGGTGCAGCAGTTTCTCGCGCACCAGCTCCGCCGCCAGGAAGCGCTCCGGCTGCGTGGTGTAGTCGTCGGCGGGATAGCGCGGCTCCCCTTCCGGCACGTTCTGGAAGAGCAGCGCCACCAGTTCCTCGACCGCCTCCCCTTTCGCCGCGGAGATGGGGACGATCTCGTCGAAGATGCCGAAGCCGTGGTACTGCTGGATCAGCGGCAGGAGCTTCTGCTTCTTCAGGACGTCGATCTTGTTGAGGAGCACGAAGCGTTTGGCGTCGGGGTTCTGCTCCTTCTCCTGGCGGAGCATGTCGATCACGAACTGGTCTCCCCTGCCGAACGGCTCGGTGGCGTCGACCACCAGCGCCACCACGTCGGCCTCGCTGAGCGCGGAGCGCACGTGGTCCATCATGCGCACGTTCAGGCGGTGCAGCGGCTTGTGAATGCCGGGCGTGTCGAGGATGACCAGCTGGCCGCGGGCGTCGTTGAGGATGCCGACGATGCGGTTGCGCGTCGTCTGCGGCTTGGCCGAGACGATCGAGACCTTCTGCCCGAGGATCCGGTTCAGCAGCGTCGACTTGCCGGCGTTCGGGCGGCCGACGAAGGCCACGGTGCCGGATTTCGTGTCTGTGCTCATGAGTGGAAGTGCCGGTGTTGCTGTGTTGCTGGTTGCTGGTTCGTTGCGGCTCCACGAGAAATCGCCACGAACCAGCAACCAGCAACATAGCAACGATTCGAGATCACTCTTCATCCTCCTCGTCGCCGGCACGCCAGTTCGGGTCTTTGGCCACTTTCACGCGATAGATGCGGCGCCGGTCGGCGCGCTCGATCTCGAAGAGCCAGCCGTTCTTTGAGACGACCGTCCCGACCGCGGGGACGCGCCCGAGACTGGTGAAGATCAGGCCGGCCACGGTCTCGTAGTCGTCGCCGGAGAGCTCGGTGTCGAGCGTCTCCTCCAGCGCGTCGACGCGCAGCAGGCCGCTGACCAGCCACGTGCCGTCGCCGACGTCGACGATGGTGGCTTCTTCGTCCTCGTGCTCGTCGGCGATCTCGCCGACGATCTCTTCGATGATGTCTTCCGTGGTGACGATGCCGGCGGTGCCGCCGTACTCGTCGACCACGACCGCGATCTGCAGGTGCTCGCTCTGGAACTCGCGCAGCAGCTCGGAGACCTTCTTCGTCTCCGACACGAAGTACGGCTGGCGGGCCATCTCGGCCACGGCGCGCTGCTCGTTCTTCAGCACCGCGTCGAGGACGTCCTTGACGTGGACGATGCCGGTGATGCGGTCGATGCTCTTCTCGTAGATGGGGATGCGGGCGTACTTGGAGTCGCTGAAGATCTTGGCCAGCTCGGCGATGGGACGGCGCGCGTCGAAGGCCTGCACGTCGATGCGCGGGGTCATGATCTCGTGCGCCAGGCGGTCGCCGAAGTCGACGATGGACTGCAGCAGTTTGCCCTCCGAGGCCTCGATGATCCCCTCTTCCTCGCCGACGTCGATGTAGGCCTGCACTTCCTCGTCGGTCACTTCCTCTTCTTCGTCGTCGTCGCCGTTGCGGCGGTGGAGGCGCTCCATGAGACTGCGCAGCGGGAAGAGGAGGGGCCAGAGGAGGAAGTAGACGAAGCGCGCGAAGGGGATGAGCGCGCGGAGGATGGTCTCGCCGGTGTCCTCGGGGATGAGGGCGAGGATGAACTTCCAGAGCAGGACGCCGAGAGCCCAGATGGCGACGCTGATGGCGACGGCGCGGCCGATCGTTTCCTCGTCGTAGATCATCGTCGTGGCGCCGGCGCCGATGACGAGGGCGAGCTGCAGCAGCGCGCCGCTGACGAGCTGGAAGTCTTCGACGTCGAAGTGGGTCCAGCGCGACGGCGCCTCCTCGGCATCGGTGCTGAGACGGCGCAGCCGGACGGGGCTGAGCTGGAGCGCGAAGGAGCGGAGGGCGTCGAAGATGAGGTACAGGACGCCGCAGAGGAGCGCGATCAGGACCCAGTGGATGTGCAGGTGCTCGACGCTACTTCCCATGCCGGTCGCTTTGATTCTATGACAGCAGCATCGCCGCCAGGGCGGCGACGAGACTCGCCTTCATCAGCCCTTCGGCGCGTTTGTGCAGTACGTTGAATGCTTTGCGTTGCGGGTGGTCCTCGGCCATCTCCGGGGTCAGATGCACGCGGCGCGCCTCCAGAGCCCGCTCGAGGTACGCAATCTCGTACAACACGGCCGCGGCCAGGATGCCGAGGGCCGCCCAGCGGAGGGAGATCCAGAGCGTCGGCGTGCGCTCCCAGAGGGCGTGCTTGATGCCCGCGGCGAGGATGGTGACGACCAGCGCGCCGAGGCGGAGCCGCGCAAACTTTCGCAAGGCTTTTCCGAAAATGGTTCCCGCCTCCAGGCGCGGCAGGCTCCGGAAGAGCGCCGGCGCGACGAGCGCGCCGAGGACGACCACGCCGCCGAGCCAGAGCGCCAGGCCGAGGTGGTAGAAGAAGTTGACGACGAGGTGGAGCCAGTTGGGCATATTTGAGCGGGCAAGAGTAATCTAAGGGGCATGAACGCGCTCGTTCTGGCCGTGACCCTCATCCTCAACTCCGGAGACCGCATCGCGGTCGAAGGCACCCTGCGGGAGGAGAACGGCGCGATGATCTTCCGCAGCGGCGGCCAGCTCTACTCGATCCCGGCCGCGGAAGTGTTGCGGGTCGAGGAGAACGAGGAGCAGCCGAAGGAGCAGCCGAAACGCCGGCTGCGCGTCTCCGAAGAGCGGCTGAAGGAGCTGATCGCGGAACTGGAGAAGAACCGCGCCGGCACGGGCACGCCTCCCCCGCCCGCCCCGACGCTGAAGCCGCTGCCGAAGGAGCAGCCGCCGGCGCCACAGGAGGAGGCGCTCTGGCGCAGCCGCGCCCGCGCGCACGAGGAGCAGATCCGCCGCGCGCAGGAGGAGGTGGCGCTGCTGGAGGCACGTGTCGAGGAGCTGCAGGCGGAGATCAGCTCCCTCTTCGCCCTCGGCTACACCCCCCGCGACTTCACCTACCAGACCACGCAACTGGCCCGCACCCGCGAGCGCATCCCTCACGCGAAGCTGGAAGTCACGCGCGCGCAGCGCGCCTGGGACCAGTTCCGCGAGGAGGCGCGCAAGGCGGGGGTGATGCCGGGGTGGCTCCGGTAGGTCTGGAGTGCGGCGGCCTTAGTACTCGATTCGCTAAGTTCAATCACAGAGCGTGCGGTCAGTCCCCTCTCCCCACCGCAGTGGGGAGAGGGTCAGGGTGAGGGGTTGTGGCGCTCGGAAAAGGGGAGCCCCTCACCCTAGCCCTCTCCCCACTGCGGTGGGGAGAGGGGACTGGCAGCGCGCCGCCGCACGCTCTGTGA
>DASPMO010000081.1:0-84155 GCA_035627015.1 Thermoanaerobaculia bacterium
CACCCCGCGAGCTGTTTCAGACGCCGCCGGGATTCTCCGGGAGTCACGACAAGACCGCGGAGCTGGTGGAATCCGGGCAATACGCCGTGGGAGTTCTGAACTACAAGGTTTACGACCGCCGTGTGAAGGAAGGGAAGACCAACCCGGAGGTCTGCCGCGTCATCTGGAAGACGCCGACGTACACCGATTACAACTGGACCGCGCATCCGGATCTCGAGACGACGTTCGGCGCGGGCTTCACGGCGCGGCTGCAGAACGCGCTGCTGGCGATCGAGGAGCCCCAGCTGCTCGCCGCGCTGCCGCGCGAGAAACTGATCGCCGCCCGGGACGAAGACTACGAGCGGATCCGCGAAGTCGCAAAGCAGCTCGGCATGCTCCGCTAGGCCCCCATGGCGGCAGGCGTCCACTTCCAGTTGCGCGGCGTCGGAGTCCAGTACGGCGACTGCTGTGCGCTCGATTCCATCGATCTCGACATCGCCCCGGGTGAAGCGGTCGCGCTGGTCGGACCCAGCGGCGCGGGCAAGACAACTCTGCTCCGTCTCCTGAACGGAACGGTGCGCCCTGCGCGCGGGACCGTGGCCGCCGACGGGTACGATCTCGCCGCACTCTCCGCGTCGGAGCTGCGCCGCGTGCGCGCGGACATCGGCTTCATTCATCAGGACCTGGCGCTCGTGCCGAATCTGCGCGTTTTGCAGAACGTGCTCGCCGGACGGCTCGGACGCATCTCGTTTCTCCAGGGCCTGCGCAACGCGATCTCCCCATCGCGCCAGTGCATCACGGACGTTTATGCAATTCTCGACCGCGTCGGAATTCCCGAGAAGCTGTACCAGCCCGTGCACCGACTTTCCGGAGGACAGCGCCAGCGCGTCGCCATCGCCCGAGCGTTGTATCAACGCCCCCGCGCGCTGCTGGCCGACGAGCCGGTATCGAGCGTCGATCCCGCCCGCGCCCGCGACTCCATCGCACTGCTGACCGAGATCTCGCGCGAGCGCAACCTGACGTTGTGCATGAGCCTTCACAACGTCGAGCTCGCGCGCGAGTTCTTCCCGCGATTGATCGGACTGCGAGGCGCGCGCGTCGTGTTCGACCGCTCGTCCGGCGTAGCCGACCGCGAGCTCTCCGCGCTCTACGATCTCCGCCCCGAGGAGCAGGCGTCGTGAGCGCGACCGCACTCGAGGTGCGGCTCCCCCGTCCGCCATGGAGCGTCCGCGGGATCGTGGTTCTGGCGCTCCTGGCGACGGCCATCCTGTCCGCGGCATATCTGCAGCTCGGGACGCACTCCCTCGTGCCTTCCGCGCCCGGACTTCACGCGGCACAGAAGTTCTTCGTCCGCGCGCTCTCGCCTGCGGTCGCCCACGAGTCGGACGTGCCGGCGGGGACGCCCCCGCTGCTCGTGAACGCGCTCCGTGCCACCGGGATGACGGTCTTCATTGCCGTGGAGGCGATGAGCCTGGCGATCGTCATCGGGTTGCTTCTGGCGTTCGCCGCGTCGAGCGCCTGGTGGATGGGAGATCCGTCGGGCGCACAGAGCTGGTGGCTGCGGGTTGTCCGCCGCGGTATCGTCCCCGCGCTCTACGGCACCGCGCGGATCGTGATTGCGGTGATGCGCTCGACTCACGAACTGCTCTGGGCCGTGCTCTTCCTCGCCGCGTTCGGCCTGACCCAAAGCTCGGCCGTGCTGGCCATTGCCATTCCCTTCGGCGGAACGCTGGCCAAAGTCTTCTCCGAGATCCTCGACGAAGCCCCCCGCGACGCGGCGACCGCGCTCCGCTCCGCGGGAGCGTCGCCGGTCCAGGTCTTCTTCTTCGGATTGCTGCCCCGCGCGCTCCCGGACATGATCGCCTACGCGTTCTACCGTTTCGAATGCGCGTTGCGGGCATCGGCGGTGCTCGGCTTCTTCGGATTCCCGACGCTCGGATATTTCATCGCCGCCTCGTTCGAGAACCTCTATTACGGTGAGGTCTGGACGTATCTATACACGTTGTTCGTGCTCGTGCTCGTGGTGGAGGCGTGGAGCGGGGCGCTGCGCCGCAGGATGGCGATATGACGCGCGAAGAGACCGTTCGGGCGCTGTACCGCCGCCGGCCGCGCAGCATCTTTCTGCGTGTGAGCTGTGCGGCCGTCATGGTGCTCGTCGCGCTGTCCTGGGGGAGCGGCGGCTTCGCGGCCGACGCGTTTCTCTCCGAGCGCCGTCTCCGAAACCTGCAGCGGTTCCTCACCGAATTGAGGCCCCACCCGCTCCAGGGGCGGGAATTCGACGTCGCCGTCGCCTGGCAATGGACGCTCGACATCCTCGCCGACCGTGGTCTCGCCGCCGCCGGGGCCACGCTCGCCATCTCAATGCTCGCGATCGTGCTGGCCGCCGCCGGCGCGGCGCTCCTCTGCCTTCCGGCGGCGCGAAACTTCGCCGAGCCCGATGCGTTCAGCGTCTCTCTGCGTCCGCCGCCGCCGGCGAAACGAGCGCTGTGGAAATCGCTAACGATCGGCAGCCGCTCGGCATTCGTTTTCGCGCGCGCGGTCCCCGAGTACATCTGGGCATTCCTCCTCCTGATTCTCCTCGGCCCGAGCGCCTGGCCCGCGGTGCTGGCGCTCGCCATCCACAATGGCGGCATTCTCGGGAAGCTCGCTTCCGAGGTGATCGAGGATCTCGATCGCGGGCCATTGGCAGCCCTGCATGCGGCGGGGGCGTCGCGCTCGCAGATCGCAGTCACCGCCATCTTCCCGCTGGTCTTCAATCGCACGCTGCTCTTCTTCTTCTATCGCTGGGAAACGTGCGTGCGGGACGCGACCGTCCTGGGCCTGCTCGGCATCGTCTCCCTGGGCTACTGGATTCAGGACGCCCGCGCGCGCAATCACTATGACGAAATGTTCCTGCTCGTCCTCATGGGTGCAGCGCTGGTGATCGTTGCGGATGTCGTGTCGGCCATCGCACGTGGCAGTGTGCGCAGGTCCAGCTGAAGGAACCTGACCGATCAGACGCGCAGAGCCGCCCAGCCCATCGCGAGCGCATCCGCCGCATCGTGGATGTCCTGCTGCGTCGTAGGACGCCCGAGCGTCAGGCGGATCGAGCCCACCGCGGCTTCGGGAGCCACACCCATCGCCGTGATTACGCTCGATGGCACGTCCTCCCCGGCGTGACACGCCGAGCCCGCGGACGCCGCAACTTGCGGCACACGCTCCAGAAGCGGGCGCGCCGATACCCCTGGGAATCGGACACTGAGCGTGTTCGGGAGCCGGAGATCGGGATGCCCGTTGAGCGCGATCCCCGGAATCCGGGAGCGCAGAAGATCCCACAGTTCGTCGCGCAGAGCGCGCATCCGGGCGGCGGACGACTCGAGATCCGATCCGATTCGCTCCAACGCCGCGCCGAGGCCGGCGATCGACGCGACATTCTCCGTGCCGGGCCGCAGGCCGCGCTCGTGCGATGCGCCGAGCGCAAAGGGCACGATGCTCGTGCCTCTTCGGACATAGAGGGCACCCACGCCCTTGGGAGCGTAGACCTTGTGCCCGGCTACTGAGAGCAGGTCTACGCCGAGCTCGCGTACAGTGAAGCGCACTTTCCCGATCGATTGTGCGGCGTCCGTATGAACGATGGCGCCGGCCGCGTGCGCCCACTCAGCGATCTCACGCACCGGTTGCAAAACGCCGGTCTCATTGTTCGAATGCATGACCGTGACGAGCGCGGTGTCCGGCGAAAGGGCCGATCGTACGTCGCCGGCCCGCGTCACGCCATTCTGATCGACGCCCGCGTGTGTGACCCGCCAGCCATGCCGGCCCAGCCACGCACAAGGATTCGCCGTGGCCGGATGTTCGATTGCAGTCGTCACCAGATGGCGCCGGTTCCCCGCCGCCTCGGCCACTCCGCGAATGGCGAGATTGTTCGCCTCCGTGCCACCGGAGGTGAAGATCACTTCGTCCGGGTCACAACCGAGAAATGCCGCCACCCGTTCGCGGGCCCGATCCACCGCCGCGCGGGCGCCATGTCCGAACGCGTGATCGCTCGACGGATTCCCGAACCCGTCGCGCAAATGAGGCAGCATCGCGTCCAGCGCTTCCGGAAGGATCGGCGTTGTTGCGTTGTAGTCGAGGTAGATCGGCGGTTTCATCGGGGCCTCCGACGGCTTCAGGGCGGGCTCCCGGCGGAACGCCCAGCTCGCACGGGATCTGCCCAACCGGACGACACCCATCGTATCGCTTTTCCGCCAGGCGAGGCGAAGGATCGTCAGCGGCTCCTATCGGCGAATGCCCATCAATTCGACTCAAAGATCGGCTCTGCCTATAGTAAGATCGACTCCGGGAAAGCAGCGGAGCCACGCCGGAAACGATTGCGCAACTCATCGCAACAGCTGATCACGGTCGCGGTCGTCGCCGCGACCTGGGGCGTGGTGCTCCTCTTCGAGTGGCTCGCGCCGCTGCGCCGCACGGTCGAGTCGAAGCTGCGCCGCAGCGTGCGCAACCTCACCCTCAGCGGAATCTCGGCAGTCGTCGCCCTCGTGCTGGAAGCGATCCTGATCGTTCCGGTCGCGCGGTGGGTCTCGGCACACGAGGTCGGGTTGCTGCACCTGCTGCAGCTGCCTGCCCCCGCTGCGCTGGCGGTCGCCGTCGTGTTGCTCGATTACACGTTGTGGTGGTGGCACTGGGCGAGCCACCATGTCCCGTTGTTCTGGCGCTTTCATCTCGTCCATCACATCGACCGCGATCTCGACGCGTCGACGGCGCTGCGCTTTCACTTCGGTGAGCACATGCTCTCGTTTCTCTTCCGGTGCGTCCAGGTCACGCTCATCGGCGCGACGCTCCCCATGATCTGGGTATGGCAGGCGATTCTCTTCGCTTCGATCCTCTTCCATCATTCCAACATGCGCATTCCAGCCGGTCTCGAGCGCCTGGTGGTGAAGCTCGTGGTGACGCCGCGGATGCACGGCATCCATCACTCCGACCGGCGAGGAGAGGCATTCACCAATTTCTCGAGCTTGTTGTCGGTCTGGGACCGGCTCCATCGCACGCTGTTGCTCGCCGTGCCGCAGGCGGCGGTCACCATAGGTGTGCCCGCGTACTCGCGGCCCGAAGACGTCACCATCGGCCGCATCCTCGTCCTGCCGTTCCGGAGGATGCGCGACGACTGGAGCGACCGCACGGCCGCGCGCGTCGCCGCTGATCGCCGCACGGAGCTCGTTTCATGACGGCGATCGCGCGACCGTCAGGGGTGTGGAAACGGCCGCCGTCTGTCACTCCTCCTTCCAGGAGAACGTCCATTCCCATCGAGATCCGCGAGCCGGCATCGCGCGCGAAGTCGTACCGCTCGACGTCATGCGCCGGAAGGAGTGCTTCGTCGAGCCGCTGTTGTATTCCGGCGGCGACCTCCCTTCGCAGAGCAGGAATTCGGCCCTCACCGGATGCCGTCACGGGAGAGACTCGCGACATTGCACGCAACTTCCCGCGCACGTGCAAAAATATCGCATGCACCCGCACGAGGACCGCGCATGACCACCGCGCCTCCGCCGTACGAGACGCCACGCGCCATCGGGCTCTGGAACTCCGTCGCACGCGTCTACGACCTGGTGTTCATCCCGCTCGACGTCCTGTTGTTCCGCCGCTGGCGGCGGCGGGCGGTCGCGAGCATCGAGCGATGGCCTCTGCTGGAAGTCGGTGCCGGCACCGGCTTGAACTTCCCTCTCTATCCGCGCCAGGCGTACGGCGTCGCCACCGATCTCTCCTACGCGATGCTGCGGCGCGCGGCGCGGAGGAAAGATCGCCCGTCGCGCATGCATCTCGTGGTGGCCGACGTCCACCGCCTGCCGTTTCGAGACGGAGCGTTCGCCGAGGCGCTGGCTACGCTGGTGTTCTGCGGCGTGGCATCGCCAGGCCGCGGGCTGGCCGAGTTGCGCCGCGCCGTCGGTCCCTCGGGACGTGCGGTCCTGTTCGAGCACGTTCGGCCGAAGGGCGCACTGGGCAGGTGTTTCGATTTTCTCAATCTTTTCACCGCGCCACTTTTCTGCGAGCACCTCAACCGCGAGACCGCGGTCGAAGTCGCGAAGTGGTTCGAGATCGCCTGGCTGCGCGAGACGGGTCGAGGTGTGCTGCAGTTGATCTCGGCCCGTTCCGGAAGCAGCTGACGGACTTTCCTCCGATGCGCGGATGCCGCCGCGCACCGCCGTGCTACACTTCATGCTTTCCGTCTCAAAGGAGCTACGGCGAATGCTGCACCCTTACGGCGTCGATCCGACCGAAGACGTTCTCGTTGCCGCTGGAGAAATTTCGGCGAAAGTTGCCGCGCCCCGCGCCGCGGCCGTCGACAGCTCCGCTGATTTTCCGAGCGATACCGTCGACGCCCTCCGGCGCCAGGGGTTCCTCGGCCTCTGCGTCGCGCGCGAGCTCGGTGGCCGCGGCGCCGGGCCGCGCACGTTTGCGGCGGTGACCGAGGAGCTCGCGATGAGCTGCCCCTCCAGCGCCATGATCTACGTCATGCACGTGACCGCGGCCCAGGCCATCGCCTCCTCCGCGATCCTCCGCAACCGCGACGACCTGCTCCGGCAGATCGCCGAAGGGAAACACCTGACGACGCTGGCCTTCTCCGAAAAAGGCTCGCGCTCGCAGTTCTGGTCCCCCGTCTCCCGGCTGGAGGAGGACGACGGTCACTACGTCACCACGGCCTCCAAGTCGTGGGTCACGGCGGCCGGACACGCCGACTCGTACGTCTCCAGCTCACAGAAGCCGGATGCGCAGTCGTCGCTCGAATCCACCGTCTACCTCGTCCGAAAGTCAACCGATGGGGTCCGCGTCTCGTCCTCGTTCAACGGACTGGGACTGCGCGGCAACGACTCCTCCCCCATCGACTTCGAGCGCGTGACGATCGCCCGCGACGACCTGATCTCCGCGTCCGGCGACGGACCGACCACGATCCTGCAGGTGGTCCTGCCGTGGTTTGCCGTGGGCACCGCGGCCATGGCGAACGGCATCTGCCGGGCGGCGGTGACGCGGACCGCGGAGCACCTCTCGACCGCCGGCTTCGAGCATAAGGGCGCGCTCCTCCGCGACCTGCCGACGCTCCGGGCACGGCTGGCGCAGATGAGCGTCCGCACCGACCAGTCCCGCGCGCTCCTCGGCTACACGCTATCGCATCTCGAGCAGCCCTCCGACATCACGCCTCTTTACGTGCTCGAGGCGCGGCTGGCGGCGCTCGAGGCCGCCGTGGACGTGACCGATCTGGCCATGAAGGCTTGCGGAGGTGCGGCGTTCTCGCGCCACCTCCCGCTCGAGCGCTACTTCCGCGACGCACGGGCCGGGTGGGTCATGGCGCCCACGGTCGACCACCTCAACGATTTCATCGGGCGGGCCCTCACGGGCATGCCGCTGTTCTGACAGGAGCAAGATCCAATGTCCGACGCGATTCTCCTCGGTGCTGTGGCCTACGATCCCAAGGTGGTGACGATCTGGGAAGGGATGCGCGATTACTTCCGGGAGCAAGGGGTGCCCTTCGACTTCGCGCTCTTTTCGAATTACGAGCGGCAGGTCGCCGAGCTGCTCGCCGGCCACGTCGACATCGCCTGGAACACGCCTCTGGCCCACGTGCGCGTCCGACGCGCCACCGGCGGCCGCAGCTTCTCCCTCGGCATGCGCGACACCGACCGCGACTTCAAGGCCAGGCTCATCGTCCGCAAGAGCTCCGGCATCCGCACTCTGGCCGATCTGCACGGCAAGACGCTCGCCGTCGGCAGCCGTGACTCGACCCAGGCCCGCATTCTTCCGCTCTACTTTCTGCAGCGTGAGGGGGTCGAGCTCGACCGCGTCCGCATCCTCCCCTTCGACACCGACCTCGGCAAGCACGGCGACACCGGCACGAGCGAGCTCGATGTACTGCGCGCCGTCCGCCAAGGCGACGCCGATGCCGGCACGGTCGGAGACCTCATCTGGGCGAACCAACAGTCCGCCGGCCACATCGATCCCTCGCAGCTCGAGGCGCTCTGGACCACGCCCCCCTTCGATCACTGCATGTTCGACGCGCTCCCCACGCTGCCGCGCGCGAAAGCGGAACCCTTCCAGCGCGCGCTCTTCGCCATGCGCTGGGACGAGCCGGCGCACCGCCGCCTCCTCGAGCTCGAAGGGCTGCACGAGTGGGTGGGGCCGCGCGAAGAAGGATACCGGTCGCTGGAGGAGGCGCTCGACTCGCAGGCCGTAAACGTCCGGTCGTGAATAGCGCGGAGCCCATGTCTACATCCCAGTCCCCATCAGGCCGCATGGCTGTCGTCGCCATCGACGGCGGCGAGCTGACGGTCGGCGGCGGCCTCCTCGCGCTCGTCCGCCCGGCGCTGCGGCTGCTGGAGGAAGACGGGATCGTGGCCGTGCTCTCGTCGAGCGCCAGCGTCGTGGACGACCTGCCGTCCTGGTGCCGCGCGGAGGGGCACGAGTACCTCGGCAGCGAGGAGACGGCCGGCGGCGCGCGCCGGTACCTCATCGGGCGGGGCCGGTTCTCCCTCCGCGCCGCTCAGGAAGCGGGTGAGGCCATGCCCGAGCGCGCCGATCCGATCACCGGATTCGCGCCCCGGGGCGCGGACGTCGAGCCGGGCGGACCGGCCTATCCCTTCGACCTCCTCGAGCGCGATCACCTTGCGCCGCCCGAAATCCGGAAGCTCTACGAACAAGCGGTGGCCGCGCAGTGGAACGCCAGCCGCGATATCCCGTGGGACAAGGCTGGCGGCCATGCCCCGGCGCTCGAAGCAGCGGTCGTCCAGATCATGACCTTCCTCGCGGAGAACGAGCTGTCCGCGCTCTATCTCCCGTCGAAGTTCATCTCCCGCATCCACCCCGCGTACGCGGAGGTGTCGATGTTCCTGGCCACGCAACTTGCGGACGAGGCCCGCCACATCGAGGTGTTTCTCCGGCGCGCCCGCCTGAGCGGGCCGCGGCTCGGCGTGTCCTCCGTCACCACCTCCCGGTCGCTGCTGTCGCTGCTGGAACTGTCGGACTTCAGCGAAGCCGCGTTCCTCCTCTCCGTGCTCGGCGAGGGCACATTCCTCGACCTGCTGGGGTACGTCGAGCGCCACGCGCCCGACGAGGCCACCGCGGAGCTCGTGCACCGCGCGCGCACCGACGAGTCGCGGCACGTTCACTTCGGACTGGCGCACGTACGCGCCGCCCTCGCCTGCGACTCGACGCTCTACGCGCGCCTCGAACAGGCGGTGCGGCACCGTGCGGCGACGCTCCACGGCGTGGCCGGCGTCCCCGCTCCCGTGCAGGACGCGCTGATCGTCCTCGCCGCCCGCGGCACGGAGCCGGGCGCCGTGGCCCGCGGCCACGCGGCCTTCCGCGAGCTCCTCGACACCATGCATGCCTCGCGCGTGAAGCGCCTCCTCCACGCCGGCTTCACCCCGGAACAGGCGGATACGATTTCACAGCTTCACACCGCGAATTTCATGTGACCGTGCCTGTGGTCAAAGATTTCGCCGCCGCGCTGGCATTCGGCGCAGTGGCAATCGCGCACGGCCAGGAACGGAGAGCATCTGCAGCATCCGTGTGAACAACGGGCGCGCCTCGTCAGTATGCGCATGTGCAGCGAGATGAACGATCCCCGCTGCGCGCCGCCTCCTGCCGCCGCAGGCGACTCTCGGTTACCTCTTTGCCCGACGAAAGCGGAGGCTTCATGGCTCTCGCTGGCACGCTTCTAGTCGCGTTGTTGCTGCTCGCTGCTCTTTCACCGGTGTCGATCGCGCAGGATGGCGACCCGCGGTTTGCACGCGCGGACGCGCCCGACGGAGAGGCGCTGGAGCGCTTCTTGATGCGCTGGATGTGTGAGTTCACCGATTCGGACATTGCATTCGTGATATCCGACGTCGCCGCGTTGATCACATCGTGGAAGTGCCTCTTGATCATGCGCGGAAGCAGCGATGCGAATTAAGTATGGCCTCATCACGCAAGTGGCCTGATGTCAGGCATTTGATCGTGGAGCGGGCGACGGGATTCGAACCCGCGACCAAGAGCTTGGGAAGCTCCTACTCTACCAACTGAGCTACGCCCGCCCAGGGAAGCAGGCGGAGTGTAGCACGGGCGCCGGGAACCTGTGAGATGCTGGGGGCTTCCATGAACGGCAATCGATTTTTTAGCGGCCACCCATCAGCAGGAGCGAAGCTGCCGGCGCGCTAGACGATCGTCCACAGAAATCCCGCCAAGGCCCGCTCCCCCAGGAGCGGGCCTTTTGCGTTTTGGAGGAAACCGTGAGCGAACTGCGTGTGGCGTATCAGGGAGAGCGGGGGGCATTCAGCGAGAGCGCGGCCAGGTGGCTGCTCGGGGAGGCAGCGGCGCTGCCGTGTGCGTCTTTCGAGGAGATGTTCGACGCGGTCCGCACCGGCCAGGCCGACTGCTGCGTCGCGCCGATCGAGAACAGCCTGGCGGGCTCGATCCACCGGAACTACGATCTCCTGCTCGACTCGCGGCTGGCCATCTTCGGCGAGACGAACCTGCGCATCGTGCATCACCTCCTCGGCGTGCGCGGGATGGCGGCGGGCGACGTCCGGCGCGTCTACTCGCATCCGGTGGCGCTGGCGCAGTGCGACCGTTTCCTCCGCGCGCGTCCGCGGATCGAGGCGGTGCCGGTCCACGACACCGCCGGCGCGGTGCGCATGGTCATGGAGCGCGGCAGCTGCGACGAGGCGGCCATCGCCTCCGGCCGCGCGGGAGCGCTCTACGGCGCGGCCACGCTCGCGGCGGGGATCGAGGACCACGCGCAGAACTTCACGCGCTTCTTCCTGGCGGGACCGGCGGACGCGGAGCTGCGTCCGCGGTTCGACGCGCCGCCGCGGCGCTGGAAGACGTCCCTGCTGCTGCGGGTGGCCAACAAGCCGGGCGCGCTCTTCCGCGCCCTCGGCGCGTTCGCGCTGCGGGAGATCGACCTGGCCAAGATCGAGTCACGGCCGATCGAAGGACGGCCTTGGGAGTACGGCTTCTATGTAGACGCGGTCGGCAACGCCGCGGACGAGCCGCTGGCCGGGGCGCTGGAGACGCTGCGCGGCTGCGCGGATCTGGTGCGGGTGCTGGGGACGTATCCGACGCGCTGGTGAGGATTTACGGTTCTGTCAAGGCGCGTACATGGGTTGGCGGTGCTGTGTAAACGCTTGGCGGTGCTGTGCGAGCGCTTGGCGCTGCTGTGTAAACGCCTGGCGCTGTCGTGTAAACGCTTGGCGCTGCCGTGCTAACGCTTGGCGCTGCCGTGTAAACGCCTGGCGCTGCCGTGCGAACGCTTGGCGCTGCAGCGCTAACGCCTGTCCCACCACCCGCCCGGGGCGCAGGCGCGGGACGCCTGCGCGACAGCCGGCGGGACGCCGGCGGTCCGCAAGGGGGCCGCAGGGGGTCCGCAAGGGGGCCGCAGGAGGGCCGTAGGGGCGGGGCGGTAGGGGGGCGGTAGGGGTCGGCGGGGGGATAATCCTGGGCATGCTGGCTCGCTATTCGTTTCGACGCTCCGCGCTGGAGAAGGAGCGCACGTACACGCTCTACCCCGACCGCATGGTCATCGAAGGGGCGGACACGCCGGAGCTGACGTGCCTCTTCAGCAACGTGCGCAAGGTGCACCTCAAGTACGAGCACACCAAGCAGCGCGAGTACTACCAGTGCTTCATACACACGAAGTTCGGGCGGGTCGACCTGCGCCACGTGCATTGGGCGGGCTTCGCCGACTTCGAGGACCGCAGGACGACGTACGGCCCCTTCGTGAAGGCGCTGCTCGCGGAGCTGGCGCGGGTGCCGGGCGTGCAGTTCAAGGCGGGATCGACGGTGAACTTCATCAGCGCCATCATCGGCACGCCGGTCATGGCCGGGCTGGCGTGGCTCTGCTTCTCGCTGGGGCGCTACGGACTGGCCATCGGCGCGGCGTTCATGGGCGGCATCGCGCTGCTGATGATCGGACGGTCGCGGCCGCGGCGGCTCGATCCGCTGGCGCCGCCGGCGGACCTGCTGCCGGAGTGATCACCACCGGCTGCGCAGCTCGCGGGCGTGAAAGAGCTGCGCGGCGGCCAGGAGCAGCAGCGCGCCCGCGGCATACGCCGCCACGATGGCCGGCGTAGCCGTGCCGAACCAACCGGCGAAGTCGAGCGCGGGGGTGGCGCCGCGATCCTGGCTGGCGATGTACCAGAACGTGAGGAAGCCGACGATGAACGTCTTCGGGTTCGCGCTGACGATCCCGAGGGCCGTCGCGGCGGCGGTGAGGAACACCACGCCCGCCAGGAGCGCCACGGTCATGTGCGGACGCGTGCGGATGGCGCAGGCCAGCGGCACGCCGAGGAAGGCCAGGGCCACGAAGAGCGTCGAGGAGAACTTCCAGAAGACGAAGCGCTCGCGCAGGTGCGGGGCGGCGAAGACCAGCGCGGACGTGCCGGCGCGCTTCTCGCGCGCGGCGATGTCGGCGATGGCGATGGCGCAGGCGGCCGTGGCCAGCGGCAGCACGCCGGTGAAGAGCGTCTTCGCGCTCCCGGCGGCGAGGGCGGCGATGGCGCAGCCGACGATTGCCACGAGCGCGAGCGGGAAGCCGGCGATCGTCGTCAGCGCGTCCGTCAGGGCCGGGGTGCGCGAGAGCGGCGCCAGGACGCGCACGGCCAGGCGGGCCAGCGGCTTGGCCAGGAAGTTCAGGCGTCCCAGCCAGCTCCGCCGCGACTTCTCGTTCGGCACCGCGCGCACGCGGGCCGGGTCGAAGCGGTGGAAGAAGAGGCGCGCCAAGAGCAGGAAGCTCATCGGCCAGAGCGCGGCGATGCCGCGGATCATCAGCCAGCGCGGCGTCAGGCGCAGGCCGCCGAAGTCCATCGTCCCCTTGCTGGCGTCGAAATTCGTGGCGCCGATGGAGAGGGACTTCGTGCCGTAGAACGTCCGCAACTGCTCCTGCAGCATCCCGAAGCCGGAGATGTCGAAGAGGTGCGCCCACTGCGCGCCCGCGCTCTTCTCCAGCGTCGAGACCACCGCGCCCAGCAGCGCCATCCAAATGAAGAAATAGAGCACGTCGCCGAACTTCGTGCGCAGCACGGGGGTGCACTCGAAGGCGATGGCGATGGCGGAGACGAACGCAATGGCCGGCGGCGCGAGCAGGAGGTACTGCTTCGCGAACAGCAGCGGATCGAGCGGGGCCTCGCCCCGCACCAGCACCATGGCCATGGACGTGGCCATGAACCCGAGGGTGAAGACGGAGAGGAAGACCACGTTCCCCGCGAACTTGCCGGCGATGTACTCGCTGCCGCGCATGGTCGTCGAGGCAATGACGTAGCCGCAGCGGGAGAGGACGTCGCGCCGCAGCGCGTTGGAGATGACGTAGAAACCGAAGAGGCCGATGAACAGCGTCCCCAGCGTGGCCGTGGCCATGCCGATGGTGGCGGAGTTGTAGAGCGCGCGCTTGCCGGCGATCTCCATCAGCGCGCGTCCCGTGGCCGGATCGGGGACCCAGAGGTACGGGACCGCGGAGAGGAGGAGGAAGACGATAGCCGTGGACGGCCGGCGCAGACGGACCAGGAAGTCGGCACGGACGATGGCCCAGAGTCGCTGCGCGCTCATGCCACTTTGACGGCGGGCGAAAAGGCCGCCGCTTCACGGTTCATGGTGAAGAGGAACGCGTCCTCGAGGGTCGGCTCGGCGAGCCGCGCCTCGGCCACGGGGCGCACGGGGGAGACGATGCGGGCGTGGACGCCGTCGGATTTACGCACCGCGCCGCTGACGTGCATGGTGCGGCGCACCTCGTCGAACTGCGGCGACGGCAGGACGACTTCCCACACGGAGCCGGCCGCGCTCTGCATCAGCGCCTCGGGAGTGGCCAGCGTGACCAGCGTCCCCTCGCGCATGATGGCGATCTCCGTGGCGATCGACTCGACGTCCGAGACGATGTGCGTGGAGAGGATGACCAGCCGTCCCTCTCCCAGATCGGAGAGGACGTTGCGGAAGCGCACGCGCTCCTCGGGATCGAGTCCGGCGGTGGGCTCATCGACGATGACCAGGTCGGGGTCGTTGATGAGCGCCTGGGCGATGCCGAGGCGCTGCTTCATGCCGCCGGAGAATCCGCCCACGGCGCGGCTGGCGACGCTGTGCAGGTTGACCATCTCCAGCAGCTCCTGCACTTTTGCGCGGTTGCGGATGCCCTTCAGCGAGGCGAAGTAGCTGAGGAACTCGAAGGCGGTCAGGTTCTCGTAGACGCCGAAGTCCTGCGGCAGATAGCCGAGGCGGCGGCGCAGGTCGTCGGGCCTGGCGACGGCATCGGTGTCGCGGAAGAAGATGCGGCCCTCGGTCGGCTTCGTGACGGTGGCAATCATCTGCATGAGCGTGGTCTTCCCGGCGCCGTTGGGGCCGAGGAGGCCGAGCACGCCCCCTTGGACGTGAAAGGAGACGTCGCGGACGCCGTAATTTCCGGAGCGAAAACGTTTGGAGACCGACTCGACGCGCAACATGAGGCGGTTATACGGGAGGGAGGGATCGAAGGTTTGGACTGCGGCAGCGGGCGAGCTGCCGCTTTCAAAGCGGCGGCGTCAGCCTCCCGCCCGCCCGCGGCAGCTGCGGCTGCCGCATAGAGAGCGGCAGCTGGCGCTGCCGCAGTCCAGAGCTTCGCTTTATCTTTCCACTGCTTCGAAGATCAAGGGGCGGCCTGCGTTGACGCGCAGGCGCAGGGAATCGGACTCGAGGAAGACGTAATAGATGCCGGCTTTCGGCACGGGGAGTCTCACGCGGTAGGTGCCGTCGTCGCCCGGCTCCAGGGCGAAACGCTGCTGCCACGTGCCGGGGGTGAGGAAGGCCAGCGCGTGCACGTCCGTCGCGTTGTGGTGCGGCTCGCGCGTGCCGGCGTCGGTGAGGCGGAAGCGCACTTCGAGCTCCTCGCCGGCGAGGATCGGCTTCTTGTCGAGGATCGTCTCGATGGCCACCTCGCCGCGGGTTGGCTGCGGCGCGCCCTTCACCGCGAGGTCGAAACAGTGCACGACGCGCGGGGCGTTGAGGAAGAAGGCCACGTCGTACGTTCCCGCGGCCGGGACTTTCGTGCGGATGGTGAAGATGCCCGGCTCGGACTCGCGCAGGCTGCGGTCGATCACCATGGCCGCCTTCGGTGAGCGTTTGGCCGCGCGGAAGTTCCCCATCGGCGCGGCCATTCCTTCCATGTAGTAGTAGACGAGGCGGTCGGCGGGATTGGCGACCAGCACGGCCTTCGGCTCCGGCGCGGGGACGATGGCCGGCGCGAAGCTGATCGTCTCCGCGGCCGCGGGCGGGAGCTGTCCGCCGGGGAACGTGGCGATGTTCGCGTTGGCGTCCTGGCCGAGGGCGCCGAGGCGGATCATCTTCACCTGATCCGAGCCGGCGGCGCGGACGTACGCGAAGTCGTCGGTGAAGGCGACGTGGTCGGGCTCCTTGCCGACGTCCGTGGCCACGGTGACGATCTTCGCGGTGGCGGAGTCGAGGATGTAGACCGTGTTTTCTTTGCCGTTCGTGACGAAGGCCCAGCGGCCGCCGGGGGCGAACTGGATGGAGTTGTGGCCGGGCTTCGCGGCGATGCGCGTGGAGAGGCGGGCTGAAGCCCGCCCTACGTTCAGGACCGAGATGGAGCCGTCGTCGCGGTCGATGACGTAGGCCGCGTTGCTGAGCGAGGAGACGGCGATGCCGTACGGCGACGGTCCGGTGGCGATGTTGGCGACGCGCTTCATGGCCTCGATGACCGACACCGTGCCGTCGCTGCCGTTCGTGACGAGCGCGCGCGTGCCGTCGAAGGCGAGTTGATGCGGCGCGCGGCCGGTGGCGAGCGTGGTGAGGACCGTCAGCGACTTCGTGTCGATGACCGACAGCGACGGGTCGCCGGCGCGCTCGTTCTGATGCGTGACCCAGAGGCGCTCCTCCGCATCGAGGACGAGCCGCGCCGGACGGAATGCGGTCTCGATGTTCTGCATCACCTCCCATGTTTCAGTGTCGATGGCAGCCACGCGGTTCACGAGGGGCATGGAGACGAAGAGGCGGCGCTGGTCGCGCGTGAGCGCCCAGTCGACGCCGGGACTGAGCAGCGTCACCGCGGTGAGGAGCTTGCTGCCGCCGAAGCCGACCAGCGGATCGATGACGGCCACGGACGGCTCCACGTTCAGGGTGATGACGTGGTAGCTGTTGAGGTCGACCACCGGGCGCGCGCGCAGCGTGCCGCCGAGGAACGACTGGATCTTGTCCTTGCAGGTGGTGGAGCCCTTGCGCGCGTCGATCCACGCGGCCGGGCGAATCCCGCGGAGCCCCAGGCCGTCGTCGCCGTGCACGGAGAAGCGCAGCGTCACGTCCTCCCCTGCCGTGGCCTCGGCCGACAGCAACTCCACGGTCACGCCGTCGCGCTCGACCTTCTGCGGAGTGCCGGCGCTCGCGAAGAGCGCCGGCAGGAGCGACAGGAAGACCAGCTTACGGATGGACACGGAGGATCCCCCACATGCCGCCGTCGAGCATGAACGACATCTGGTTGCGGTACATGTAGTCGCCCGGGATCCGGAACAGGCTGCCGGCCCCGTGCTCCAGCACCGCGTCGAAGTGGCTGGACGGGCCGATGCCCATGAACGTGCCGGTCCATTCCGACTTGCCGTTGGCGCCGATGACGCGCGAATCGTTGATGTACGGCAGCTCGCGCCAGATGTGGCCGTGCAGATTGAAGACGCTGTTGCGCGCGTGCCCGCCGGCGGCGAGGATGCGGAAGCGCGTGGCCAGCCCGAGCTTGGCGTTGAAGAGCGGCGTCTCGGGATCGACGCCGAGGAGCGCGTTCGAGAAGGCGTTGGTGAAATCGATCGTGCGCGTGATCTCCAGCGGCGTCTGCGGCGGATAGCTGAAGCGCTTCCACATCGGCTCGGTGCGGTAGTTGAAGGCCTTGTGCCCCGAGTCCTCCGGATCCTCGGTCTCGGCGAGGAGCTTCACCGCCGAGTTGTCGTTGCCGTAGCGGAAGTTGATGTCTGTCTGGAACTGCAGGACGAACTCCTGGAATTGCTTCTCGCCGACCGTGATCACGGCCGAGGCGCGCATCTTCGGGTCCTCCCACCACGTCGAGCCGGCCGGCTCGATGATCAGCGAGCCGATGGCGCCCTTGTGGGCGTGCTTGATCGTGTCGGACGGCATGAGGTTCGTCGAGCCGAACTCGCGCGGCACGTGCACCATCGTGCCGAAGGGATCGGCCTCGAAGCCGCCGGCGTACCACTGATAGGTGATCGAGCCGCCGGGGGCCACGGTCTGCGTCGGATTGAAGCCGACGTTGTAGCCGTCGCTGTCGGTGACGTCGTAGTAGACGAGCTGCGGATGCAGGCCGACGTTCACCGACGGCTTGATCTGGTTGTTGTTGAAGTCGCGCACGATCATCGGCAGCGTGTTGAAGCCGTCGAGGTCGTACGGCGTGGACGGCAGGAGATTGGTCAGCGTGAGGTTGATGCAGTCGCCCGCCGCGGCGCGGAGCACGAGCGGCTCGATCGGCGCGTCGGGCTTCAGCTTGCCGGTGAGCAGGTTGAGGTCCGACATGCGCACGTAGAGGATGGCCGTCGGGTCGTGCAGCCTGCCGCCCTGGTTCGTGCGCGAGTTGTAGACCAGCGTGTTCGCGGGCAGGGCGACGTCGGCGCGGATCGCCGCCACCTGGAAGTTCTGCGGGTTCGCGCCGCTCGGGCAGATTCCGTCGACCGTCAGCGGATTGAAGTTCGCGCGCGCGTCGGCGTTGCTGGGCAGCGGGCGCAGCACCGGCCGCTCTCCCTTGTACGCGCGCATGATTCCCCAGAGGCCGTTCCAGAGATCGTCCGTGGCCCGGCCGGCGGTGTAGAGGAAGTCGCCGAATTTGCCTTCGGCCGTCTTCGGCAGGGCCGGGATGATGAACTCGAAGTGCTCGGAGATGCCCATCATCTGCGAGTTGCGGAAGCCGGAGTCGGTATACGACGGCTCGAACAGCCACTTCACGCCGTTGACCGAGAAGTTGTGCCCCTCCTCGTGCGCGCCGACGAGGATGCGGATCTGCACGCGGTCCCCCTCGTACGCCTCGAGGAGCGGCGTGAACGGATCGCCCGGCTGCACGTTCTTGCTGAGCGGCGGATAGAACGCCGGCTGCACGTTCAGCAGTGGATCGGCGCGGGTGATGTCGGAGCGGAAGGCGAAGGAGAGATCGCCGGCCAGTCCGGGTGCCTGCGTGTTCGTGTTCGGATCGCGCACGCGCAGCGCGAGCGGCTCGTTGCGGTAGTTGATGACCATCGTGCCGGGATCGTCGGCCGAAATGGCCTCGGGGCACGGCGGCTTGTTGCCCACCTCATCGCACTGGTCGGGCGGCGCGAGGAGGAACGGCAGTCCCACTTCCTTCTTGCCCGGAGGGTTGATCACCAGGTCAGGATTGGGGAAACGCTCGGCCTTGGCCTCGTACGCGTGCTGGAAGTCGGCGAACTCGAGGAGGAACTCGCGGAAGCTCTGGTTGCGGGCGGGCGGATGGATGTCGGCGCGCCAGCTCGTGGGGCCGCCGTCGAAGCGCCCGCCGTACGGATTGCCGGTCTCCGGATCGAGCCACGCGGAGCCGAACGGCTCGACCACCAGTCCCGCGTACAGGCCGACCTGCTGATGGGACGAAGGACCGAAGTGATCGTGCGTGAAGACCGTGCGCAGCGTGCGGTCGACGCCGGCGTTGTTCAGCACTTCGTCCGCGTACCAGCGCTGCACCGTCGTCTGCGCGCCCTTCACGTGGAAGAACGGATGCGGCTTGGGCTCGAGGTCGATGCGCGTGCCGTTCGGGAGCAGCAGCCCGCCGCCTTTGTTGATCGCCTCGATGCGCTCGATGACGTCGTCCGGCGAGAAGCTGCCGTCCTCGTAGTTGAAGCCGTTGGCCGCGCCGTCGGAGGCGGTGACGTCGAACTTCACGAGGTGGATGTGCTGGCCGGTGATGTCGGTCGGCGTGCGCACCTGGAAGTCGTCCATCTCGTAGAAGCCGGGGACGAGGTTGACGAGCTGGAACTCGATGCAGTCGCGGCTGTTGGCGCGGAAGAAGAGCGGCTCCGGAGCGCGCGCGCCGCTGATGGTGTCGTCCACGTCGTCCCACAACGCGCTCATGCGCTGCTGGAAGAAGTGCCACCCGACCTTATTGAACTTGATATCAGGGAGCTGGAAGTTGGCCGACTGGTAGCGCCGGTAATTGCCGGTCGGCTGGCCGTCGTCGGTCACGCACGGGTCGGCGTACGGCGCGCCGGGCTGCCGCGGCAGTCCGTTGGTGATGAAGCGCCCGGGCGTGCCGTCGGGCTTGAAGGTGACGTGCTCGCGCTGCTCGTGGAAGCGCATGGCCGCCTGCTCCACGTCCGTCCCCGCCTCGGGCAGCGCGAAGGCGTCGGCGGTCAGCAGGATCTTCGTGAAGTCGGTGCGGGTGTGCAGCTCGAAGAACGTGCCGCCGGTGATGATGTGGCGCGGCAGTCCGCCGTCGTGGATGGTGTCGAGCGGCGGATGCGGCGGGCGGTGTCCGGCCACGCCGGGGATGAAGAACGGGTAGCCGGGATTGCCGTCGCCCTTGATGACCACCTGCCCTTTCTCGATGAACGCCTTCGCCCGCGGCAGCGGCGCCATCGGAATGGTCGGCAGCGGCACGATGCCGGGGATAGGCGTGCCGGCCTCGATCTCGCCGTCGGGCAGCGCGCGCGACTCCGCGGCCGGACGCCCTTCGCCGTCGAGCACCGTCCCGAGCTCCAGCACGTCGTGCACGCGCCACATCCCCCACATCCCCATGGCGAAGTGCGGGTAGAAGTGGCAGTGGAAGATCGAGTCGCCCACGGCCAGGTTGCGGTTGCCGCTGCCGTGGTAGGCCATCTCCAGCGTGAATGCGCTGCCCGGCCCGATGGCCTGGCTGTCGAGATACGAGGAGTCGTCCTCGTCCGGCGTGTGCAGCCACTGGTGCGTGTGCTGGTGATGGATGTGATGCTCCTTCGAGCCCGCGTGCAGGATGCGGAACTTGAGGTGGTCGCGCAGGTAGCTGTGGTAGACGTTCGACGGATCCTCGGGGAAGAAGGCCTTGGTGGCCTTCTTGCCGATGGTGAAGCAGTCGAGCTTCCCTCCCTGGATCTCGTCCTTCGTGCACGGCGCGTTGGCCGGCACGTCCACGACCATGGCCGGATCGGCCACGGCCCACGCGGAGAGGAAGAAGTCCTCGTACTTGCACTCCGTACAGTCGGCCATCGGCCCGACGCCGAAGCGGTTGGCGAGGATCTCCGCGCCGATGCCGCCCGTGCCGTAGTTGATGGCGAAGGCATCGCGCACGCTGTGCAGCGTCGGCTCGAGCTCCTTGTCGTGGAAGTGCGGGAAGGCCTGCACCGCGCCGATCTCGTCGTGATAGATGGTCACCACTTCCCGGAAGGGCTGGTTGCGGTCCGGCTCGACGGCCACGGGACTGTATTTGTCGATGTGGCGTCCCGCGTTGGGGCCGGTGATCATGGCCGTGAGATCGGAGTAGATGATCTCGTTGTTGTAGAGCATGTTCAGCACGGGCTCGGGGGCGCGCGGATGAGGGGCGGTGTACGTCTGGGCGTAGTTGATGACCGGATAGCCGAACGCGTTCACGCTGGTGATGACGCGCGTCATGTCCTCCCGGGTGATCTGGCTGCGGTACCACTCGGCGTCGCGCGGCTGCACGGTGATGGCGCCGAAGAGGCCCGCGTTGATCGAGCCGCCGTCGCCTTCGCCGCCGGTCTGCGCGGCGGTGCTGTACATCAGGTAGCCGCCTTCGCGCTCGGCGTAGAGGTTGTAGAACGTGCTGCCGCCCGGCGCCACGAGGCTGCTCGGGTTGTTGCCGACGTTCGAGCCGTCGGAGGCGATGCTGCCGACGAGCTGCATGCCGATGACGTGGATCGACGCGGTGCGCGTGACCGGCTGCTGGTCGTCGACCGGACGCCGGCGCAGGAGGTTCTGGAAATCGATGCGCAGGCAGTCGCCGACGTTCATGCGCAACACGAGCGGGCGCGGACGCTTGCCGTCGCGCAGGCGCACGTTGCCGGCCACCATGCCGAGGGAGGGATCGATGGGCACGACGTCGCGGCGCAGCGCGTAGATCATCCCCTGCGGCTGCACCGCGCCGAGGCGGTTCCAGAAGAACACCTGATCGAGCGCGACCACGTTCGCCCGGAGCTGGCGCGTGCAGGGAGCCGGGGTGGGGATCGGGAAGACCTGCGCGTGCAGCGCGCCGGCCAGCAGCAGAATCGCGGCGAGGACGAGGAGCCGTTTGCTGTTCATCTCCTCACGATGGCGCCGCATGCCACGCGCGCGCATCGGACGGAAAGGACCGGACACCCGGCACAAATGTGCCGGGTCAGCGCCGGACGACGTCGGAGTCGTGCTCCCCGTCGTACGCGTAGCGCATCAGCTCGAGGCGGTTGGCGACGGAGAGCTTCTCGAAGATCGACGTGAGGTGATGGCGCACGGTGGTGTGGGTGATGGAGAGGCGCTCGGCGATGGTCTTGTTCTGTAGTCCCTGCGTCACGAGCTCGACGATCTCCTGCTCGCGGCGCGTGAGGCGGCCGGCATCGTCCTGCACCTGAAAGACACTCGCCGCCGTCGAGCGCTCCACCCACACGCCACCGGCCAGCACCACGCGGATGGCGCGGAGGAACAGTTCCGCGGGACGGCTCTCCAGCACCACCCCCGCCGCACCCTTGTGCATGGCCTCGGCGAGGCTCTTCGGATGGTCGCTGCGCGTGACGATGAGCACCGGACAGCCGTTCGCCGCGGCGAGGAGCTGCTCCAGCTTCTCCATCCGCGTGAGCCGCCGCGCGTCGAGATCGAGCTCCATGACCACCACGTCGGCCGCGGCGGCGCGACGGCGCAGCGCCTCGGGCTGGTTGAAGCACTCGTCGACGACGTGCAGGCCGCCACCGCTCACGAGCAGCCCCAGCGCCGTACGAATCAACGGCTGATCGCCGCTGATGAGCACACGTTCACCACTTACACCGGGGGGGAGGGCCGCCATTCGGCAGGGAGGGCATTCACGATGACTGCCAAAAATACAGATGATGTCGCGTATTGGACATGCGCTACCGCATTGCATGCGGGACGCCGGCGGTCCGTATCGAGGGCCCGCCTCTCCGGCCGCAGCAGCATCACGCTTCCTCCCACCACTTCCCCGCGCGAGTGCGTCACGACCGAGACCCGGGACGTGGCACTCCCCACGGGCGTGGCGATCATGCCCGCGGTCACGCGCTGGCCGGGCCGCAGGCTGACGAACAGAGAGGCTTCATCGCTTCGTCGCCACGCGCCGGTACGCGGCCGTCGTGAGTGCCCCGGTGGAGACTCATGTCGCACTCGATGCAGATGCGATCTACGCACTGTTCCCGAATGCGGAGCCGCTCCAGTTGTGCTGCGCCAGCGAGTCCGGAGCGTCGTACCGCCGCTGCACGAGCCAACGTGTCGGCCGTCAATCGTCACTCAGCGGGAATCACCGCCGCCCGCTGCTCCAGATCCCCGAGCACGTCCTCGATCTGCGCAAGCGCGGAGCGGAGATCATCCGCAATCTCCTGCGCCAGGATGTGCGGGTCCGGGAGATTGTCCGAGTCCTCCAAACTCTCGTCGCGCAGCCAGAACAGATCGAGGCTCACCTTGTCACGGGCAAGGATCTCTTCGTACGTGTACGGCCGCCAGCGGCCCTCGGGCGTCTGCTCTGACCATGTCGCGCTGCGGTGGTGACGGTCGCCGGGCCGGTAGCATTCGACGAACTCGTCGAGGTCCGCGCGGGTCATCCGCTTGGTCTTGAGCGTGAAGTGCTTGTTCGTGCGGAGGTCGTAGACCCAGACCGTCTTCGTCCACGGGTCTTTCGCACCGGGCTTGCGGTCGAAGAAGAGCACGTTCGCCTTCACCCCCTGCGCGTAGAAGATACCGGTGGGGAGGCGGAGGAGTGTGTGGACGTCGCACTCGTTCAGCAAGTTCCGGCGCACCGTTTCGCCGGCGCCGCCTTCGAAGAGGACGTTGTCCGGGACGACGATGGCCGCGCGGCCGTGGATGGCCAGCAGCGACTTCACGTGCTGCACGAAATTGAGCTGCTTGTTCGACGTGGTGGTCCAGAAATCGGGACGGCTGTAGGTGAGGGACTGGCGGTCGGTATCGCCTTCTTCGTTGACGATGGTGACGGACGACTTCTTGCCGAACGGCGGATTGGTGATGACGACGTTTGCCCGCACCGACGGCTCGTCGCGCAGGGCGTCGTCGATGGCGATCGGCGGCTCGTGCTCGTCCGTGCCGTCGGGACCAATGCCGTGGAGGAAGAGGTTCATCCCGCATAGGCGAGCTACGTTCGGGACCAGTTCCACGCCGCGCAGCGCCTCGTAGCGGAGATGCCGCTTCTGGTCGCGATCGAGCGGGTAGTGGTTCTTCAGGTAGGCGTGCGCGGAGAGGAGGAAGCCGCCCGTCCCGCAGGCCGGGTCGGCCACAATCTCGCCCGGCTGCGGCTGGATGCAGTCGACGATGGCGTCGATGAGCGGGCGCGGCGTGAAGTACTGCCCGGCGCCTCCCTTGACGTCCTGGGCGTTGCGCTCGAGCAGCCCCTCGTACGCGTCGCCCTTCACGTCCGCCGACATGGCCAGCCACTCCTCTTTTCCGATCAGCTCGACGACGAGCTGCCGCAGCTTGGCCGGATCCTGGATCTTGTTCTGGGCCTTCTCGAAGATGAGGCCGAGCATGCCCCGCTGCTGCCCGAGGACGCGCAGCGTCTCGCGGTAGTGCTGCTCCAGCGCCACACCTTCCATGTGCGGCGCGGAGAGATCCGCCCAGCGATAACCCGTCGGAATGGCCTGCTCGTCGCCAGTCAGCCGCGCGCGCTCGTCGGCCATCTTCAGGAAGAGGAGAAAGGTGAGCTGTTCGAGATAGTCCTGATACGACAGCCCGTCATCGCGAAGGACATTGCAGTAGGACCAGAGTTTTTGAACGATGCGGTTGGCGACGTCGCTCATGCGTTGGCGGAGTTCCCTTTGCGGCGGGGCTTTCTGTTCGGTTTGGTTGTTTCAGCCGACACCGCGCGTTCGGCTTTGATGCGTTCGAGGAGCACGGACGCAGGTTCGTCGGTGGGGTCCTGATCGACGAGCCGGCCTTCGAAAGCCCATTTGAGGATCGATTGGCGAAGGCGGCGTATCTGCAAAAGCTGACGTCCTGCGTCGGCCTCCGTTTCATCGGTCAACGACAGTAGTCGATCCGCCTCTGAAACGATTTTCACCTGCTCTCGCACTGGCGGTAGAGGAATAGGCAACCGGCGGCAATTCGTGATGGCGAGATTTACTTGGCTGGTCGTTGTCTTAGCAGTGCCGAGCAGCCATGTCTGAGCCGGCGCAGACATCAACACGAGCCGTAGCCAACCTGTAGTTACACCTTCCGACGGTCGGAAGGCCGCGATCGCCTGATTGATGTTCCACTCGGGGAATTCAGTGCTAACAACGGACACCTTGCCCAAGGGCGGCCCCACGATGTTTGTGAGTACATCGCCCGGGTACACGCGAGACCGCGACAGTTGACCGTTGTGCGTCTCCTTTGAGACATATGCAGGTTTGACGGTGAAATCCAATTGACCTGTCATGGTCAGGTTGTAGACCTTGATGAAGGGAATCTCGCCGTCTCCGGAGAACAGCTTGTCGGCAGCAGGGGTGGAACCACTGACAACGGCACCGCAGATCGCGTCAGCGCTAACTCTTCTCCAGCCGTCCGGCAGAACTGAGCGGTCTGGAACATCGAGACCTGTCGCAGGGTCGTAGTGGCGGCCCTCGGCGCGGCCCAACTCGGCCTCGGTCGGCACCAGCCGACCTTCGACGGCAGCCTTGAGCACTGAGGCGCGATAGCTCTTCAGGTTCCGCTGCACCCGCTCCAGTGTCGCCACGGCATGGTCGAGCCGGGTGAAGTACGACTCGATGGCTTCGACGATGCGGTGCTGCTCGGGAACGGGAGCCAGAGGCATCTTCAGGCTTCGCAGCCATTTCAAACCCAGCCGCGGACGACGTCATTCGCGCGTGCTTCATGGCGACGCAAACGCTGAAAGTGTTCTTCAGAAATATGTGCTCGCTCATCGACGAACATCCCGTCGCCGATGTTTTGAAGACGAATGACTCGGGGGCCGTGCTCCGTGTAGTGGCTGGTCTTCAGATTGGAACCAAACGGACCATCAGTAAACGCTGAAGGTTCATTCGCGGCCAGATCCTCTACTTCGACCCATGCCCAGCCGTGCGGCAGCTCGCTCACGCCGCGAGCGCCCCATTCAGCTCATCGAGCACCCGCCGAAGTTCACCCCCAAACACCTGCGCCGCCCTCCCCAGCCCACCCTCCTCCACAAACGGAGCGAGATCGAAATCCTCGACCGTCATCTCCAGGCTCGTCGCGATGTGATCGCGCATCATCTCCAGCCAGCGGCGCTGTTCTGGCGTGAAGGCGTGGCCGGCATCGCGTTGCTGCGCCAGCCACTGCTCGAAGCGCTCGCGCACCTGTTCGCCGAACGGGACCAGCTCGTCGTCCTTGTGCACGGCGAACCGCACCAGCGAGACGATGTCCGTCAGCAGGCGCTGGCCGGACGCGCCGCGCACGCGGTCCTTCCGCAGCGTCTCGTATGCCCGCCATAGTTTCTCCGGCGTCCAGGAGCGGGGCGGTGCCTTGATCGCCGCGGCCAGCTCCTTGATGTCGCGGAACGTCAGCCGCCGCGAGTGCGGCTGGGCGTAGAAGAACTGCAGCGCCTCGATCTCGTCCCGGTTCTCCTCGATGAACTGCTCGAACGACGTCACCAGCGCCTTCGCCTTCTCCTTCGCCTCTTCGCTCGCTCCCGCTTCGAGCAGCTCGTCCTGCGAGACCTCGTCGATCACCTGTTCCAGCTCGCGCTTGAGATCGGCGAGCAGCATGCGCAGCGCCGGGCTCGTCGCCAGCGGCACGGTGGCAGCCTTCAGCAGTGTCTCGGCAGCGTTGCGAACTTGCGCATCCGTGGGCTCCTCCGCTTCGGGGACGCCGAACATCCGGTGCGCCTCGGCGAGCTGCCGGTCGGGATCGAGCCCTTCGACGATGCCGTGGGAGATGTCGCTCAGCGCCACGCCGCCCGAAACCTCCGTAATGCGCGCATGCTCCTTCGGCCCGCATTCCTTATCGAGCCGCGACAGGCGGCTGGCGAGCGACGACAGCATCTCCGGATCGGTGCCGCCCATGGCCACATGCTCCAGCAGAGTGCCAAGCGCCACGCTCCGCTTCCGTTCGAGCGGCTGCGTGTCGGCGAGCTGCGTTTCGGTCATGCCAACGCAGTCGACGATGACGAAGTGCGTCTTGGCCCGCGCGTGGGCGCCGCTCACCGCCTGCAGGTCGTTCGGATCGATGACCCGCACGCCGCGCCCTTTCATCTGTTCGAAGAGCACGCGGCTCTTGACCGCGCGCATGAACATCACGATCTCGACCGGCTTGATGTCGGTGCCGGTGGCCACCATGTCCACGGTCACGGCGATGCGTGGCTCGTACTGATTGCGAAAGGCCTGGATCAGATCGCGCGGATTGGCCGAGGTGACCTTGTAGGTGATCTTCTGGCAGAAGGAGTTCCCGCGGCCGAACTCGTCGCGGATGATCTCCACGATGTCCTCGGCGTGGCTGTCGTCCTTGGCGAAGATCAGCGTCTTCGGCACTTCCTTCCGCCCGGGAAAGATGTCGACCGGCAGGCGGTCGCGAAAGGTACGGACGATGGTGCGGATCTGGTCCTTCGCCACGACCTTCCGGTCCAGCTCATTCGGGTCGTAGGTGAGATCCTCGTCCGGCGTCTCCCAGCGCGTGGCGCGGGTCTGCTTGTGCCGGTAGCCGAGCATCGTGTCTGGCGTGGCTTCGACGGTCGACCCCTGCGCGGTGATCTGCGTGCGGATGTTGTAGACCTCGAAGTCGACGTTCACCCCGTCGGCGACGGCGCGCTCGTGGTCGTACTCCATGACCAGGTTCTTGTTGAAGAAGCCGAGGGTCTGCTTCGAGGGAGTGGCGGTGAGGCCGATGAGGAAGGCGTCAAAGTACTCCACCACCTGCCGCCAGAGGGTGTAGATCGAGCGGTGCACCTCGTCGATGACCACGACGTCGAAGAACTCGGGCGGATAGCGCTCGTTATAGACGACCGGTAGTGGCTCCTTCATCGCCGCTCCGCTCGACTCGAACTGCGACACTTCTTCGGCGAGCGGGTCGAGCTCTTCGCCTTTCAGCATCGAGTAGACGCGCTGAATCGTGGCGATCACCACGCGGCTGGAGTCCATGATGTTGTTCGAGGCCAGCCGCTGGACGTTGTACAGCTCCGTGAAGAGGCGATTGCCGTCAGGCGCGCGATATCCCTGGAACTCCGTTTCAGCCTGCTCGCCGAGGTTGCTGCGGTCGACGAGGAAGAGGACGCGGCGCGCTCCACCGTACTTGATGAGGCGGTAGATGGCGGTGATGGCGGCGATGGTCTTGCCGGAGCCGGTGGCCATCTGGATGAGGGCGCGGGGCCGGCTGCGCTTCATCGAGTGCTCGAGGTTCGTGACCGCTTCGAACTGGTTCTTGAACAGCGTGCCGCGCTCGAGCGGGGGCATGGTCTGCAGTCGGGCGCGAAACGACGATGGCTTCGTGTCGTCGGCGGCTGTATACAGGCCAGTGCCCTCGGCGTGCAGACGCTTCACCCATTGATCGAGGGTCTCCGCACTGATCCACTCGGCGAGAGTTTCGGGACGATGGATTTGCGGCAGGTTCGCGGAAATCGCGCGCGTCTTTGGATCGGGATCGAGGCCGTTGATGAAGCGCGTCTCCACGCCGGTGCTGATGTACTGGAACGGAAGAGGATCGACGGGCGGATTCAGACCGGCAGGGAGACCGTGCGCGTACTTGTCGACCTGTAACTCGACATTGATCAGCGGATATCCGACCGGCTTCGCCTCCAGAGCGCCGACAGCTTTGCCATCGACGAACAGCAGGTAGTCGGCGAAGCCGTGGCCGGAGGCCATCTTGAATTCGCGGACCGCGACGCCGCGGCCGGCCGCGAGATTCATCGCGGCGCGGTCCTGGATGACCCAACCCGCCTGATTCAGTGCAGCATCGATCAGGCGGCGGGCGTCTTGTTCAGGCGAGGGGCTCATATGGGATTGGACGCGGTCACTCGACCGAGGGGCAGAGTATCTGTGAGGCGCCGCTGGTAGACAAGGTCACTTTCACACAATCGTGCGTCGCGAAGAAGCGACAGGTGGTGATGAGCGCACCCGTAGCGCCTCGGCTGCGTGATCCGCTGTGGCGCGATTGACCGTCCTTTCCGCCCTCGCTACCCTCCATCAATGCCTCTGGAGCTCGGAATCTGGCGTATCGACGGCGACACGCGCGCGATCGTTCCCGCACGGATGGACCGCGAGGAGCGCCTCGAATCGATCGTGCACCGGGACGTGTCGATCCTCGGCCTTGACGTGATGATCGTCGGGCGGCAGGTGCCGACCGATTACGGGAAGCGGATCGATCTGCTGGCGGTCGATGGCGACGGTGCGCTGGTGGTTGTTGAGCTGAAGCGGGACCGCACGCCGCGCGATGTTGTCGCGCAGCTCCTCGACTACGGATCGTGGGTGAAGGGACTCGGCCGCGATGACATTGCTCGCATCTGGTCTGAACAGTCGGACGTCCCGTTTGAAGAAGGGTTCCGGGGACGCTTTGGGGCACTGCCGGAGACGCTGAACGAGAGTCACAGGCTGGTCATCGTTGCGTCGGAGCTGGACCCGAGCACGGAGCGGATCGTTTCGTATCTCTCCGAGTCCGGCATTCCGATCAATGCGGTGTTCTTCCGCTGCTTCCACGACGAGGGCCGCGAGTACCTGACACGGAGCTGGTTCGTCGAGCCGAATGAAGCCGAGGCGCGGGCGGAAAAGGCCGTGACGCGGCGCAGCGAGCCGTGGAATGGACAGGACTTTTACGTCGCCATCGGAGAGGGTGAGCACCGGACATGGGAAGACTGTGTTCGGTATGGCTTCGTCTCAGGCGGTCAGGGACGTTGGTACAACCGGCCGCTGGAGAAGCTCTTCGTCGGAGCGCGAGTCTTCGCATGCGTCCCGGGTCAAGGGTATGTCGGCTATGGCGAGGTGATTGCGCCGGCGGTGCGGGTTCGGGACTTCACCGTCGAAATCGATGGAGCGACGCGATCGATCCTCGAAGTGCCACTCCGTGCAACGCACATGGCCGAGAATGCGGATGACGCCGAAAAATCCGAATACCTCGTGCGTGTCCGCTGGGACGAGCATGTGCCCGTCGAGCAGGCGTATTGGGAGAAAGGCATGTTCGCCAACCAGTTGACCGCGTGCAAGCTGCGGCACAAATTCACCCTGGAAAGGCTGGCGGAGCGGTTCGGTCTGGAGTCATGACCGGCCGGACGCGATCCCATCGAACCCGATGAAGAGCTCAGTCACCTGGAATGCCCCCATTCCGCTGCGCGGCGACGCACGCGACCTCTGCGATTCGTTCGATTTCAACTTGCTCGACCTGCGTAGGGGGCGTGATGCGCGAATCGACTGACGGCCTGCAGCTCCGTCCCGAAGTGGCGCACCGCCTCGGCTACTACGTGTATCTCTACACCGACCCGCGCACCGAGCAGCCGTTCTATTTCGGTAAGGGTCAAGGAGAGCGCGCGCTGTCGCATCTCAGCGAGGAGGCCGAGTCGCGCAAATGCGCACGCATCGCCGAACTGAGAGCGGAGGGAAAGGAGCCGCGGGTCGACATCCTCGCGCACGGGCTGCACGACGAGGAGACGGCGTTTCGCATCGAGGCGGCGGTGATCGATCTCTTCGGGTTGGACACGCTGACGAACGCGGTTCACGGCTGGCGCAGTCTGCAACTCGGAAGGCTTCCCCTTTCGGAGTTGACGATGTACTACGCGGCGAAACCGGTGGAAGTCGACGTGCCGGCGCTGCTGATCCGTATCAATCGTCTGTACCGCCACAACATGACGCCGCTGGAGCTGTACGAAGCAACGCGCGGCGTCTGGAAATTCGGTACGCGTTGCACGAAGGCGCAGTACGCGTTGCCGTCTTCGAAGGCGTCGTGCGGGAGGTGTACGAGATCAAGCCATGGCATCCGGCCGCGACGACACCGTATGTCACGCGTGATGCCGCCAAGCTCACCACCAACGGGCGCCGCGAGTTCCTCGGACACGTCGCCGACGCGGCCGTGCGGGACCGGTATTTCGGACGCAGCGTCGCGGATTACTTCCATCGAGGACAGCAGAATCCGGTCGTCTACGTGAACTGCTGATCGACTCCCATGCGCGCACGGCCGCTTTCGAGGTCTACGCGGCAGGTCTTCCACGCCGCCACGAGCCTCCCCCTTGCCTTTCCCCTCCCTCCGACCCATACTTTTGAACATGATCAAAAATGAGGAAGCGCCCGTGTCCATCGAGCCCGAGGGCCGGCCCGGCATCCATCGCGCACAGTGGGCGCTGGCGGCGCTCATCCTCGCGCTCGCGGTGGGGGGCGTGCTTTACCGGCTGCTCGTCATGAAGAAGCTCGAGCAGACCGCGGCGCTCTTCATCGGGCTGCCGGCGGTGCTGGCCATCATCCTGGCCATGACACCGCGAGCCGGGAGCGCCACGGGGACGATCATCAAGGGCTTGACCATCGCCCTCCTGATGTCCGGCCCGATCCTCGGGGAGGGGTTCATCTGCATCGTGATGGCCGCGCCGCTCTTCTACCTGGTGGGCATCATCATCGGCCTGGTCATCGACCGCGCCCGGCGCAGGGAAGGCTCCTCGGTCCTGCGCGCCGTCATCCTCCTGCCGCTGCTCGCGATGAGCATCGAAGGGGTGACGCCCGCGCTGACCTTCGCCACGCGCGAGGAGGTGACAGCGGTGCGCATCGTGGAAGCGACACCCGAAGAGGTGGAGCGCGCGCTGGCGCAGACGCCGCGCTTCGAGCGGGAGCTGCCGTCGTTCCTGCGCCTCAAGTTTCCGAGACCGGAGCGGACCGCGGGGGCAGGGCTCGAGCCGGGAGCGATGCGCGTGGTGCGCTTCGCGGGCGGGGAGGGGAAGCCGGGAGACCTCATGCTCCGCGTCGCGGAGCGGGGGCCGTCGTCCGTGACGTTCGAGGCGGTCTCGGACACGAGTCACATCGCGCACTGGCTGACCTGGCGCTCCTCGCACGTGACCTGGCGCCCGCTCGACGCCCGCCGCACGGAGGTGACGTGGAGCATCGTGTACGACCGCGAGCTCGACCCGGCGTGGTACTTCGGGCCGTGGGAGCGCTACGCGACGCGGCTCGCGGCGGGCGTCCTGATCGACAACCTGGCCACGCCGCGATGAGGGTGCTGGCCATCCGCAGCCTGGCCCTGCTGCTGCCGCTCCTTGGCGCGGCGGCGGCGTGGCTCTGGCGCCCGCCGTCGCGGCGGGCGGCCGGCGCGGTCTACCTGGCGACGTTCTGGACGCTGCCCTCGCTGCTCCTCGTTCAACTCCTCGCGCAGCGCTTCGGCTGGTGGACCTTCCGCTTCGATGGCGGCGGCTTCTTTGGCATGCCCACCGATCTCTTCCTCGGCTGGGCCCTGCTGTGGGGCGCGCTTCCCGCGCTGCTGATGCCGCGCGTCCCGCTCGCGGCAATCATTGCGCTGATGGTGACCGTCGACCTCGCCCTGATGCCCCTCTGCACGCCAGTCCTGATCCTCGGTCCGCAGTGGCTCGTCGGCGAGCTCGTGGCGGCGGCCATCGTGCTGATCCCGGCGCAGCTCCTGGCAAGATGGACGGCGCGCGACGAGCACCTCCGGCGTCGCGTGCTGCTCCAGGTCGTTCTCTTCTGCGCCTTCGTGGTCTTCTTCCTCCCCGCGTTGGTGCTGCACATCGCCGGCGCGTCACGCCCCACGCACATTCCGTGGCTCCTGCAGCAAGGCATGATCGTCGCGGCCATCATCGGCCTCACCGCGGTGCAGGAATTCGCCGAGCGCGGCGGCGGGACGCCGTTCCCGTTCGACCCGCCGAAACGGCTCGTGCGCAGCGGGATCTACGCCTACGTGCGCAACCCGATGCAGCTCGCCACGGCGCTGCTGTTCCTCATGACGGCAAACGTCTGGCTGATGCTCATCGGCGCGATGGCCGTCGTCTACTCCGTCGGCCTGGCGGCGTGGGACGAAGGCGCCGATCTGGCGCGCTTCGGCCCGGAGGGGGAGCGGTACACGAAGAGCGTGCGCGCGTGGCTCCCGTCGTGGCGGCCGTACATCGAAGAGCCGGCGACCATCTACTTCGCCGAGGGATGCGATGTGTGCAGCCAATTCGCGTCGCGGGTGCGCGCGCTCGGGCCGCGGCAACTGCGCTTCGCCGATGCGGCCACATATCCGACACGCCTCCAACGCGTGCGCTACGAGGCTGCGGACGGCACCAAGGCGGACGGCATCGCCGCGGTTGCCCGCGCCCTGGAACATGTGCACCTCGGGTGGGCGCTCATCGGCTTCGCCGCGCGGCTGCCCGTCGCGCGGCCGATCCTGCAACTGATCTTCGACGCGACGGGTGCGGGGAAGGATGTGCGCGCATCCGGCCCCTCCCAGGTATGAAAAGACGAGTCTGCGCGGGAGTGCGGCAGCGGGTGAGCTGCCGCACTCCTAAGCAGGCCGCACTAGCTTCGCCAACGGAAGCGGACCGCCGGCGTCCTCGCCGGCTGTCTGTGCGGGCGTCTCGCCCGCACAGTGGCGGCGGGACGCCGCCACAGACAGCCGGCGGGACGCCGGCGGTCCGCTTCCGTTGGCGTCCTGACAGCGGTCTGCTTAGCGGAGGCGCAGCCTCCGCCCGCGCGCGGCAGCTGCGGCTGCCGCATGGAGAGCGGCAGCTGGCGCTGCCGCACTCCAGACTATTGCGGACGCAGCAGCATGACGCTGCCGCCTGCTACTTCGCCGCGGGAACGTTGCACGATGGAGACTCGCGACGTGGTCCTCCCCTCCGGTGTGGCGATCACGCCCGCGGTCACCCGCTGGCCGGGGCGCAGGTCGACGAACAGCGAGGCTTCGTCACTGCCAACTTCCCACGCGTTGGCCGGATCGAGTCCCATCGCCTCCAGCTTCCGCACCAGCTCCGCCTCGGTCACGCGCGTCTGCCGCACGCTTCCCTCGCCCGCGCGCGCGGTGAGGCCGGCGGGCAGCACCATGCGCACGCTGCCGCGCAGGCCGGGCTTCGCGAACACGAGCTCGACGTCGAGGATGTCCTGCGGCAGTTTCAGCAGGTCGAGCGGCCAGAGCTTCGGCACGCGCACGCTGTCGACGTCGAACGGGGCGATGCGCACGTTCCGCAGGGCGATGTGACGCGAGCCCGGCACGAGGACGGACGGCGCCAGGATGTTGTTGTCGCGGATGGATGGATCGAGCGTGTCCTGGGGCGACTCGACGATGGTCAGCATCGTCGCGCCGCCGTCGGCGCCGAACGGCACCTTCCAGTCGAAGCGCGCCACCTCCGGCATGATGGGCGCCACCGAGGCGATCGTGCGGCACGGCTGCTCGGGGTCGACGAGCTGCCAGCCCGTGGTCGGATCGAGCGGCCCGCAGACTCCGTTGGCTGGGAAGGTCTTGGTCCAGAACGTCTCCGGCAGATGCTCGAACTTGGCCCCGGAGTTGTTCCAGAGCACGATCACGCGCGTCTTCTGCACCGGCTCCACGCCGCGGTTCGTGACCTGCACGTACACGCGCGCGGCCTTGAACGCCTCCGGTGAGGAATCGACGATCGAGCCGGCAGGGCAGTCGGAGATGGACGACGGGCAGAGCTCGAATTCGACCGAGTCCGCACTGTCGATCTTGTTCTTGTACGGCGCGTTCGACGGCACGTCGATGCGGATGTCGCGCGAGGTCCACCACCACGCCTTGCCAGCCACCGTGTCGTCGGGCTTGTAGAACGTGCCCTGCGGCAGCACGACGTCGACGATGGGATGCTCCGCATCCGGCACGCCGCACGGCGAGGTCTCGCGGCCGTCGTCGTACACGCAGTCGCGGACGACGAGCATGCGCGCCTTGCAGCTCGCCTCCTTGCGGATGTCGCGGCGGAACGCGCCGAAGCCGAAGCTGCCGATCGACAGGATGCCGGTCTGCGGATCGGCCCAGATGTCGTTGATCTCCATGCCGTCCGGCAGTCCCTCATTGAACGTGTCCCAGCTCGCGGTGAAGGGCATGCCCGGCGTGAGCACGCCGCGGTAGACGCCCATGGACGTCGCGGCATAGAGCACGTTCGGGTCGAACGGATCGACGACTACCTTCCGCACGTCGGACGCGATGTTGTTCGGGAACGTGCCGGCGATCTTGAAGTACGGCCCGCCGGTGGACATGTAGATGCGCGCGGCCGGATCCCGGTACGTCACGTAGGAGCGGTTCTTGTCGTTGGGATCGAAGATCAGCGACGACGGCTCGGCGTCGGCCGGCAGACCGCTGACCGTGTCCCAGCTCATGCCGCCGGTGTCCGTGCGGATCACGTACGGACTGAACGCCGGCCCCTGACCATTACACCTGTAGGCGACGGCCGCGAGATAGGTCTGGAAATTGGCCGACGGCGCGCTGGCGAGAGCGATGGCGGCGCCCCCCGCCTTGAAGTTCGGCTTGGTATCCGTCCACGCCACCCCGTCGACCGTCTTGACGATGGTCTTCTTGCCGCAGGTGCCGCTGCCCGCGAGCGCGGCTTTCGGCGTGACGATGTCGGTGATCACCGGCGGCCCCGGCTTCGGGTCGCCGAACTTGATCATCTCGCCGGTGAAGAACGTGCCGGGGTCGGGGCCGCCGGGCGTGCCGGGCACCGGGTTGGTGAACTCGTCGATGACCTCGTTGTTGTTGCAGTTCGCGTAGAGCGTGTCGGGGTTCTTCGCATCCGAGCCGACGTCGAAGCCGTCGCAGCCGCCGGGGTTGTACCAGGTGCGGTTGCCGAACGAGATGCCGGTGCCGTTGTCCTGCATCCCGCCCGCGAGCAGCGTCGGGAAGCTGCGGTTCGAGGTCATGAAGTAGAACATCGAGATGACCATGCCGTGCGAGACGTCGGTCCAGTGCCACTTGGCCTGCGAGAGGTCGGTGGAGCGGTCGATGCCGCCGTCGTTGCCGACGTAGATGATCTTCGGATTGAACGGGTCGAACGCCAGCGTGTGAAAGTCGGCGTGGGCCATGAGCGGATAGGCCGGGTCGGTCTCCTCGTTCGCCATGTCCCACTCGTAGCCGCCGTCGGTCGACATCCACATCTCGATCCCGCCGGCGTAGACACGCAGCGGATCGGTGGGGTCGACCTCCAGCATCGTGTTGTACCACCCCATCCCCTCGTCCGGCACCGCATCGTCCTTCAGGACCGGCAGCGGCTCCCATGCTTTCACTCCCTCCGCGGCGGTGACGGTCTTGAAGAGACCGATCAGCGTCTGGTCGGAGCGCTGGGAGACCTTGGTGTAGAGAATGTTCGGGTGGGACTGGGAGATGGCGATGCTGAACGTCTCCGCGTCGGCGAGCGGGATGCCGTTGCTCTTCAGTTGCCAGGAGGTCGCCTTCTGCCACTTGTGGACGCCGACGGTCCAGGCGGGATTCGTGAGGCTGTTCTCGCGCACGCCGGCATAGATGATCCGCGGGTTGACCGAGAAATCGACGGCGATGTCGTGCGTGGTGGCGTCGAAGCCGTCGATGCGATCGAAGGTGAGGTTGCCGTTCGCGTCGTGCGTTCCGAGCCAGACGCCGTTCCTCGCCGCGACGTACACGTGATGCGGCGGCGCGGGGTCGTAGATGATGCGGTAGACGATGCCGTTGTCGAACTTGGCCGGCAGCACTTTCGACCACGTGCCGGGCGCGCCGAAGCTCGTCGAGCGCCACATGCCGTCGCCGTTGTAGACCGGGTGCATCCCCATCTGCGAGTCGCCGCCTCCGGCGAGGATCTCGTTCGGGGCGCCCGGATTCACCGCGATCGCGCCGAACACGGTGGCCAGGAAGTCGTCCGACACGCGCTCCCATCGCCGTCCCGCGGTGAACGAGCGCCACAGCCCGCCGACCGTGGCCGCGTAGATGCGCTGGTTGTTGGTCGGATCGATGGCGATCGAGTTCACCCGGCCGTTGAGGTTCGTCGGCCCCGCGCTCGTCCACGCGCAGCCGTTCGCACCGGTTTCCCCCGGCCCGTCCGCGCGCACTTTGCGGAAGCTCTCCCGCGCGAAATCGAACTGCGTGCCGGCCGGCAGGTGCCGGTCATGGTTCGCCCGCCGCGCTTCCTGCAGCGCCTCGTAATCGCGCCGGCGCTGCTCGAAGTCGGCGTAGCTGGACTGGCGGTACAGCTCGAGCATGCGCTCGAAGTTCTCTCCGGCGAGCGCCGTGCCGCACATCATCCATAGACAGACCACTGCCACGAATCTCTTCATCACTTCCTCCTTGTGTTGTGTGGGAGGAAGTTAGAGCGCGCGCGCCGAAAGCTCCTGAGGGTCCGGTGATGCTTTGGTGATGGAGGCGAAGACTCGCGCGCCGTCGCAGCGCGCCAGCTCGGCCTCCGCCTCTTCCACGCCCTGCCGGTTCTTCAGCGACGCTGCGATGGCGCGCGCCGCAAGCGCGCACTCGCGCGCCGCCTCGGAATCGCCGCGGGCGATCTTCAGCCGGGCCATGTCCGTGAGGATGCGGAACTCGTCGTCGCGGTCGCCGATGCGGCGGATCATCGTCAGGGAGCGCTCGAGCAGCTCCGCCGACTCGTCGAGCGCGCCCGTCTCACAGCGCGCGCGTCCGAGGAGCCAGAGGCACTCGGCCTCGCAATGCGCGTCGCCGATCGACGTCAGCTGACCGATGGCGCGGGTGAGATACGAGATGGCTTGGCCGTGCTCTCCTCGGGCCAGGTGCGCCTGGCCGATGCCCATGTTCGCCTTGGCCTCGCCGTTCACGTCGCCGACGGTGGCCGAGTCGGTGCGCGAGCGGATGGCGAGCTCGATGGCCTTGCCGTACTCGCCGCGCGAGAGGTGCGTCCAGTGCAGGCGCCGCAGCAGCAGCGCGCGCTCGCGGATGGCCCCAACCCGATCGTGATAGTCGAGCGCCCGCCCGAGCAGGACCGCCCCTTCCGCGTACTGGCCGCGCAGGGCGAGCGACCAGCCGATGATGCCGTCGGCGAGCGCGGCGAGCTCCGCGCCGGGCTGGCCGGCGTGCAGCTCCTCGACCAGCGACGCGGCACGCTCGTAGTTCCCGATGGCCGCCTCGACGGCCGCGAGCTGCACGAGCGTGCGCGAGATCGCCGGACCGTTCTCGAGACCAAGAAAGAGATCGAGCGCCTGCGTGAGCGAGGCGCGCGCGGCGGTGTAGTCGCTCAGCGCGATCGCGGTCAGGCCGCGCAGGTAGAGCGCGCGGCCGAGCGGCAGCGGATCGCCCGCGGCGACGGCGACGGCGCGGTCGAGGACCGCGGCCGACTCGCGGATCCGCCCCGCGGCACGCCACGACTCGCCGAGGGCGAGCAGCAGCTCGAGGGACTGGGCGGAGGTCAGCGTGAAGGAGCGGGAGGTTTCTTCCACGTGCTCGATGAGCGCGACCGCCTTCCGCCACTCCGAGCGGCTGCCGGCCGCGCGCCAGGCGCGCATGCCGGCGTCGAAGGCGCGCCGCGGCTCTCCCGCCGCCGCATGATGCGCCGCCAGCGCCTCGGCCACGCGCTCGCTCTCCGCGCCGTACACCGATTCCAGCGCGGCCCCGGCGCGCGCGTGCAGCTCGCGCCGGCGGCGCGGCGGAATGGAGTCGTACACCACGTGCCGCAGGATGGAGTGCTGGAAGCGGCAATCCTCGCCGGGAGTGAGTCCGTGAATCGACAGCACGCCGCCGCGCACGCCTTCACTCAGCATCTCCTCGACCTCGTCGAGGCGCACGCCGGTGATCGCGCAGAGCGTGGTCACGTGGAACTCCTCGCCGATCACCGACGCGTGCTCGAGCATCACGCGCACGTGCTCCGGCAGGCGCTCGACCTTCGCGCGCGCGGCGGTGACGATCGTCTCCGGCAGCGACAGATCGCGCACGCCGTTCCAGCGCCAGCAGCGCGAGCTCTCCTCCGGCACGATCGCCCCGGCGGCCACGAGATGCCGCAGCGTCTCGACCAGGAAGTACGGATTCCCCCCGGTGAGCGCGTGCAGCGTCTCGAGGTCGTTGCGCGGCACTTCGCTGCCGCGGCGGATGCCGAAGATCCTGCCGATGACCTCGCGGCAATCGCGCTCGGCGAGACGCTGCAGGCGCACGGTCGTGTACGTCCGGCGCACCGCCTGCTCGGCGAGCCAGGCGTGCACCGGGTGATCCGCGCTCTCCGCCTCGTCGGTGCGCACAGTGGCGACGAGCATCAGCGGCTCGCTGTCGAGCATGCGCATGAGGCAGCCGAGGACGTCGAGGCTGGCCGGATCGGCCCACTGCAGATCGTCGAGGACCAGGACCAGCGGCTGCCGCCGGCTCAGCGCCAGCCACGCGCGGCAGATCGGCACGATGAAGCGGAAGCGATCGCCGTCATTGCCGCCGACCGCATCGCCGCGATTCGATTCCTCGAAGAGCTCGGCCGGCAGCCGGATCCCGCACGCGGCCTCGATGGAGTCGCGCAGCGGCGTGTCGCCGGACGGCTTGCCGTTGATCGCCGCGCTGCGCAGGAGATCGAGGAACAGCTCGTAGGGGGCGAGGCGCGCGCCGCGGTAATCGAAGAAACGGCCGTACAGCGCCACCGCTCCCTGCTCGACCGCCCATCGCCGGAAGTGCCGCACGAGCTGCGTCTTGCCGATCCCCGCCTCGCCGACCACCGCCACCGGCCGCGGCGCGCCTTCGCGCGCGCTGCGAAACTCGGCGCGCAGCGTGAGGAGCTCCGCGTCGCGCGCGGCGAGCTGGTCGTAGTTCGGCACGAGCTCCGGCAGGGACTCGGCGGGGGGCGTACTGACAATTTTCGGCACCGCGGTGTCAATGCGTGTCACCGGCGCGATGAACCGATAGCCGCGGCCGTGATACGTGGCGATGAAGCGCGACTGCTCCGCGTCGTCGCCGATGGTGCGCCGGATCTGCGAGACCGCCCGCTTCAGCACGCCGTCGGTCGTGAACACGTCGGCCCACACTTCCTCGAGCAGCTCTTCCTTCGAGAGGACGCGGTCGTTGTGCTCGACGAGATAGCGCAGCACGCGCACGGCGCGCGGCTCGAGCGGCACGACGTCGCCGCCGCGATAGAGCAGTTCGACGCCGTGCACGAGATGAAAGGCGCCGAACTGCAGAACCGATCCGTTCATGGCATTCATGACGAGTTTCGGAACTGCCGGAACTAATTGGTGATGACCTGGACGCCCTTCCCTAACGCAAGCGGCATGCCGCCGCGAGGCGCAATTTTTCGATCGCAGGCCGGAAACATGTGATCGCAGGGCACAGCAATCTGCTCGCGGAGCACAACCATCTGCTCGCCGGGCATAACCACGTGCTCAACAGGCATAACGTCGCGCTCGCCGGGCATAACTTTACGCTCGCCGGGCATAACTTTACGCTCTGCGAGCGCAATGTTATGCCCGCGGAGCACATCGTTGTGCCCGGAGAGCACGTTGTTGCGTGCGCGGAGCACATGAATGCCATCCAGGGACGAGCGCGCGCGTGCACGGACGGCATCGGCACGCTCAACGCACGGATTCACGCGCTGCAAGACCAGCCCGATCCGCGGAAAAGTCAGTTGCGAGCGAACCAGTGGTGACGGCGCGCGGTGCCGTTATGGAGTGCGGCAGCGCCAGCTGCCGCTTTCAATGCCGCAGCGCCAGCTGCGGCGGCGGAGGCTTGCGCCTCCGCCATGGAGAGCGGCAGCTCACCGCTGCCGCACTCCAAAAAAAGGCGGCCCGGAGGGCCGCCTTTTTCATTCGCTCGTGCGAGGCTTATGCTTTTTTCTTGATGAGCAGCCGTGGCTCGGCGCTCATGGAAGCGGAGGCCGCGGTGCGGCCGCGCTTCTGGATCGGAAGGCGCGTGTAGACCTGCGTGGAGAGGATCGACGCGTGGCCGAGGATCTCCTGCACTTCCTTGATGTCGGCGCCGCTGGAGACGAGCTGCGCGGCCATGGTGTGGCGCAGCGAGTGCGGCGTGACGTGGCGCTTGATCTCCGCGAGGCGGACGTGCTTCTTGAAGATGTTCTCGATCGAGTAGATCGTCAGGCGCGTGCCGGAGCGGCCGACGAAGAGCGCCTGCGTGGAGAGCGAGCGCTCGCCGCGGAGCTCGAGGTAATTCTGCATCGCCTCGGGCAGCGTCTCGGACGAGAGCGCCACCACGCGGCCGCGCGTGGCGCGTCCGGTGATCTGGATCTGCCTGCGGTCGATGTCGACGTCCGAGACGTTCAGCGCCACCAGCTCGCCGATGCGGATGCCGGTCGAGAAGAGGAGCTCGATGATGACATTGTCGCGCACGGCACAGAAGTAGCGGTTGCGGCTGCCGGCCGAGTGATCGCGGGCCATGGCCAGCTCTTCGACCTGCTCCTTCGGAGCGGCCAGCAGCGCGCGCACCTCGCGATTTGACAGGACGGTCGGAACGCGGTTCTCGACCGGCTTGCGGATCTTGAGCTTGCGGGCAGGCGACTCGGTGACGATCCCCTGCTCCTCGAGGAAGCGGAAGAACACTTTCAGCGCGGCCACCTTGCGGCGCACCGATGTGTCGCGGTACGGGCCGCCGCCGAGCTTGTCGAGGTAGACCTCGAGATGCTCGGGAGTGATGTCCGTCGCCGGGGTGTCACTCATGTGAAGGTGGAACTGCGCCAGGTCGGACTGATACGCACGAAGTGTCCGATCGGACAAGTTTCGGACGGTCTGTCCATGCTGGAGGAATTGGTCGATCGCCTGCTGCACGTTCATAGTCAAGTCACTTTAGCCGTGGATTGGGAGAATGGGCCGACTCGAAGTCTACGCGCCGCCCCAAGTTTGTCAACATTTATTTGCTTAGCAGATTATGCTGAAAAGGCATTGAAGTGAAGGGATTACGACTTTACGTCCGGCCGATCGAGGCCACCGATCACGACGCCGTGGGCGCATTTCTCGGCACCGGGACGCCCCCGGCATGGGGGCTGCTCGGCAAGCTCCTCGGCGACCTCGTGGCGGTGGTGGCGCTCGAGATCACCGGCGACACGCTGCGCGTGCAAGACATCTTCGTCGCGCCCGCGCTCCGGCGGAAACGCATCGGCCGCGTGATGATGCGCGAGGTCGAGCAGCTCGCGGCGAAGCTCGAACAGCGCCGCATCATCGTGGACGACGCACGCGGCGCGCAGGAGTTCTTCCGGCGTGTCGGTTTTGAAAACAGTGAGGGGGACAGATGGGTCAGGGTCGTGGCGTAGCGGGTGTGATGATGATGGTGGCGGTGCTGGCCTCGTGCGCGCAGCAACCGCAGGTGCCACAGCCGGTCGAACCGGAGCCCGTTCCCATCGCGGCCGTCGAAGAGCCGCAGCCTCCGCCGCCGCCGCGCGACCTGGCCCGCAACGCGCTGGCGCTCTTCGATAAAAAAGAGTGGAACGCCGCCGTGCCCGCGCTGACCGAGGCCGCGGCCGCGTATCCGGAGATCGCGCCGTTCCTGCGGCTGCGCATCGCGGAGGCGGAGGTGGCGCGCGGCAACGTGCAGAGCGCGGTGGCGCTGCTCTCGGAGATCATCGCCATCAGCGACACCTCCGCGGCCACCGTGGCACGGCTGCGCCTTCCGGTGCTCTACGCGCAACTCGGCGACCGCGCGGCCACGGACTCCGCGTGGGCGCAGGCGAATGCCGTGGCCATCGACGAGCTGACCGAGACCGACTTCGTGAGCATGGCCAACGCGCTGGCGAAAGCGGGACGCACCGACCTCGCCACGAGCACGCGCATGCGCCTCCTCACCACCTATACGCAGGGCCGCTACACCGAGCAGACCTTCGATCATGTGAAGGGGGAGCTGGCCGGCCTGCCGCCGGCGGAGCGGCTCGCGCTGGCCGCGAAGCTGGCGCGCGCCGACCGCTACGACCAGGCCCTGTCGCTCCTCCCCGCGGACGCACCGGAGGCGCGGGCCACGCGCATCCGCGCGCTCTTCAACTCGCGGCACTACTCCGAGCTGCTCGCGGAGACGGACGGGGTGAAGCTCGGCGATCCCGCGCTCGTGCTGACGCGTGCCCGCGCGGCCTGGCGCGCCGACTCGCCGGCGCTCTTCCTGGCCGGCCTCGACGCGGTCGAGAAAGAGTTCCCCGCGAGCAAGGAAGCGATCGAGGCGAAGATCCTCCGCGCCAAGTACTACACCACCGACGTCATCGACTACGCGCGGGCGGTCGACAATCTCAGCAAGGCCATCGATGCCGGGGCCGGCGACGAGCATCTCTGGAACCTCGGCTGGACGTACACGCTCTGGGGCAAATACGACGAGGCACTCGCGGTCTACGACCGCTACATCCGCGCGTATCCCGACGGCGACTGGAAGACGAACTCGCTCTTCTGGTCGGCGAAAATCCACGACCGGTTCGGACGGACGGCCGAGCGCGACGCGAAGGCGGCCCAGATCGTGGCCGAGTATCCGTTCAGCTACTACGCGTACCGCGCGAAGGAGCTGTGGCCGAGCATCCGGATGACGGAGACGAAGTCGCTGGCGACGTTCCCGGACGTCGACGTGTCGGCGCTGAACGAGCCGCGCCTGAACGTCGTCCGCGCGCTGCAGGACGTCGGCCTCGACCGCGCGGCCGCGCGCGAGATGAAAGTGCTCGCGGCGAAATACGACAGCAATCCTGCCGTGCAGTTCATGCTGGCCGACGTCTACGTGCGCGGCGGCGAGCCGTTCAAGGCCAACGGCGTGTTGCAGCGGCGCTTCCGCGAGTTCGTCCGCCATGGCGGCACGAACATCCCGCGCCGCTTCTGGGAGATCCTCTTCCCGCTGGCCTACTGGGACACCATCAGGGCCGAGGCGGAGAAGCGCGGACACGACCCGTACATGCTGGCGTCGATCATCCGGCAGGAGAGCGGCTTCGAGCCGGCCACGGTCTCGAACGCGGGCGCGGTCGGGCTGATGCAGATCATGCCGGCCGAGGCGTCGCGCATCGGCACGGCCGGCGGCCTCGGCGAGATCACGCGGAGCGATCTCTTCATTCCGGAGAAGAACATCGCCGTCGGCGCGGCGGAGCTGTCGCAGAAACTGGCCGCGACGAACAACAACCTCACCCTGGCCATCGCCGCGTACAACGCCGGCGAGACGGCGGTGCAGCGGTGGATGTCGCGCACCTCGCCGGAGGAGATCGACCTCTTCATCGAGTCGATCCCGTACGCGGAGACCCGTTTGTACGTGAAAACGGTAACTCGCAACCGCAATGAATACAGAAGGATCTACGAGCGCTGAGGAATCTGGCACACTAGTTGACACGAGGGCTTCGTCATAACGACAGGCGGAGTTATGAATGCCTCACTGATTCGTGTCTCGCTCCTCTCTCTCCTCATCACCGTCGACGCCGCCGCGGCGACGCAGCTCCTGCTGACACGCGGCGACCAGAGCGAGCAGAACGCCGAGTACACCGGCGTGGTCGACCTGGTCATCGACCCCGGCATCGAGAGCGCGAAGGTGACGGTGACGGTGGACGGGCAGAAGGTGGCCACCAACCTCCTCGCGCCGTACCGGCTGACCGTCGACTTCGGTCCCGCGCCCATGCAGCACAAGATCACGGTGACGGCGACGGCCTCCCGCGGCAAGCGCGCGCAGTGGACGACGACCATCAACCGCGGCAACCTGCCGCTGTCGCTCCGCCTCAAGCAGATCGACGCGCGCACGTTCGAGGCAATCACGACCTCGCCGAAGGATGACCCGGTGGAGCTCGTGCAGCTCTGGGACAACGGGCAGGTGGTGAGCGAGACCAGGAGCGAGCCGTATCGCCTGACCGTGCCGGACGCGGTGCTGGCGAACGGGTTCGTGCAGGTGACGGCACGGACGAAGTCGGGCGAAGAGGCGGCGGACTTCTGGTCGGCCGGCGGCGAGGTGGTGGCCGGGGAGATGCAGGTCCGCACGATTCCGATCTTCGTCTCGGTCGTGGACCGCAACGGCAACACGCGCGACGACATCGATCGCTCGCAGTTCCGCGTCATCGACAACGGCGCGGAGGCGAAGATCCTCGAGTTCGGCAAGGCCTTCGACCAGCCGATCTCGATCGCGCTGCTGCTCGACGCGTCGGCCAGCATGACCTATTCGATGAAGCACGCCGCGAAGGCGGCCTCGGACTTTGTGGAGAAGGCCCTCAGGAACGGCGACCGCTGCAGCATCACCGCCATCCAGGAAGTGCCGCGGCGCAAGCTGGCTCTCACGCACGACCGCGCCGAGATCGGCAAAGCCGTGCGCGACATCCAGCCGAACGGACAGACCGCGCTCTACGACGCGCTCATCACCGCCATGCGCGAGCTGCGCGACGAGAAGAACCGCCGCGCCATCGTGGTCATGACCGACGGCGGCGACACGGCGTCGAACTATTCGTTCGAGGACGCGCACAAGATGGCCCGCGAGGCGGGCATCCCGCTGTACTTCATCGCCTACGAGGGAGCGAACTCGGCGCGCGAGCTGGAGCGCCTGAGCTTCCTCGCCTCCGAGACCGGCGGCTTCATCGCCACCGCCACGCAGCAGAACCTGATGGCCAAGTACGAAGCCATCGAGAAGGACCTGCGCGCGCAGTTCGCGATCACATATCAGGTGTCGGATTTCGGGAAGGCGAATCAGTACCGGCGGGTGCAGGTGATGCTGGACTCGCCCAAACTCACCGCCCGAACGATCAAAGGCTACTTCACGCCATAATATGGAGTGCGGCAGCGCAAGCTGCCGCTCTTCTTCGCGGCAGCGCAGGCTGCCGCCGCCGCAGCTCGCGCTGCGGCATAGAAAGCGGCGACTGGCGTCGCCGCACTCCATAAATGGATCGCCACGAACCGCTCATCTCTGACCTTCGCACGCGCGTGGCGCGTGCGTCGTTTTTCCGGCGCCTGACGGGCGAGGAAAAAGTCGACGTCACCGGCGCCACGGTGGAGGCGCGCGCGCTGCTCATCGCCACGCTGCAGGACAAGCAGCGCCGGCGCACGGCCATCATCACGCCCGGCGACGCCGCGGTCGCCGACTTCGAGAACGCGCTCCGCCTCTTCCACCGCGATCCGCAGTGCGTCTCCGTCTACCCGGCGCCGTCGCTCTCCCCCTACCAGGATGTGGCGCCGTCGCTGGGTGTGGTCCGGGAAGAGATCCGCGCCCTGGGCATGCTCATCGACGGCGCGGCGGACGTGCTGGTCGTCCCGACGCGCGCGCTCTTCCAGCGCCTGCCGCGCGCGGAAGACTTTCGCGCCCGCATCATCCACCTGGCCGAGAACGACGACCTCGACATGCGCGGGCTCCTGGAGCAGCTCGTCGAGAACGGCTTCGTGCGCACGGACCTGGTCGGAGAAGCGGGCGAGTTCGCGTTCCGCGGCGGCATCCTCGATCTCTTCCCCCCCAACACCGCCGGGCCCGTGCGCGTCGAGCTGTTCGGCGACACCATCGACTCGCTGCGCTGGTTCGACGTCGAGACGCAGCGCTCCGGCGATCCGAGCGGCCCCGTCACGATCTACCCGATGACGCAGTTTCCCGTGACGAAGGAGACGCGCCAGAAGCTGGCCCGCCGGGTCTCGCTCGACTTCATGGACCCGCACTTCAAGCGCGACGTGAGCGACAAGATCGAGAAGCTGCAGGAGAACGGCACCTTCGCCGGCATCGAGCACTACGTGCCGGTGGCCGTCGAGTCGGTGACGTTCGCGGATTACATCCGCGACTTCGACGTGATCCTCCTCGAGCCCGACAACATCACCACCACCATCGCCAAGTACGAGTCGCTGCTGCGCAACGAGTACGAGCTGGCGGCCGAGAAAGGGCGCGCCGTCTATCCGCCGGAGAAGCTCGTCGCGCCGGGCACGGACGTCCTGCAGTTCGTCGGCAGCGCGCGGCTCTCGTTTTCGGAGGTGCACATCGGCTCGATGGCCGATGAGCTGCGCCTGCATGCCGGGGCCACGGAGCGCTACAACAATCGCCTCAGCGAGCTCGCGGAGGACATCCGCAAGGAAGAGCGGCAGCAGTTCTTCTTCGCCGCGACCAAGGGAGGCGTGGAGAAGGTCGAGCGCCTGCTCAAGGAGTTCGAGCTCGCCGGTGCGGTCACGATCACCGGCGGCAACCTCGCCCGCGGCTTCGTCTTCGACGAGCTCGGGATCGTCGCCTACTCGGAGTGGGACCTCTTCGAGCCGCCGACGTCGACGCGCATCGGCGGGCGCAAACGCAAGTCGGAGGCGTTCCTCTCCGACCTGCGCGACCTCAAGGCCGGCGACTACATCGTGCACGTCGACCACGGCGTGGGGCGCTTCCTCGGCCTGCAGCGCATCCCCTTCGGCGAGACCGAGCGCGAGGTGATGCAGATCGAGTACTCCGGCGGCGGCAAGCTGCTGATGCCGATGGAGAACCTCAACCTCATCCAGCGCTACACCGCGGGTGAGGAGGCGCAGCCGGCGCTCGACAAGCTCGGCGGCACGACCTGGGGCCGCAAGAAGGCCTCGGTCAAGAAGGCGATGCGCGACATGGCCGACGAGCTGCTGAAGCTCTACGCCACGCGGCGCATGGTGCACGGCCACGCCTTCCAGAAAGACTCTCCGTGGCAGTTCGACTTCGAGGACGCCTTCGAGTTCGACGAGACCGAGGACCAGATGTCGGCCATCGAGGACGTGAAGAGCGACATGGAGTCGCGCAAGCCGATGGACCGCCTGCTCTGCGGCGACGTCGGATACGGCAAGACCGAGGTGGCCATGCGGGCCGCGTTCAAGGCGGTCATGGACGGCAAGCAGGTGGCCGTGCTCGCCCCGACGACCGTGCTCGCGTTCCAGCACTACCGCACCTTCCTGCGGCGCTTCGCGTCGTTCCCCGTGACCATCGAGCTGCTGACGCGCTACTACTCCGCGAAGGAGCTGAAGGAGATCCTGAAGAAGGTGGAGACGGGCGAGATCGACGTCATCGTCGGCACGCACCGCCTCCTGTCGAAGGACGTGAGCTGGAAGGACCTCGGCCTGCTGGTCATCGACGAGGAGCAGCGCTTCGGCGTGGCGCAGAAGGAGCGGCTGAAGTCGATCAAGAAGAGCGTGGACGTGCTGGCCATGTCGGCCACCCCCATCCCGCGCACGCTGCACATGTCGCTGGTGGGCATCCGCGACATCTCGGTGATCGAGACGCCGCCGAAGGACCGCCTGGCCATCCAGACCGCGGTGGTGCCGTTCGACGACGATTTCATCCGCGAGGCCATCGAGTTCGAGATCGGCCGCGGCGGGCAGGTCTTCTTCGTCCACAACCGCGTCGAGTCGATCTATGAAATGAAGGCGCTGCTGGAGCGCATCGTGCCGGGGCTGCGCGTGATCGTCGGCCACGGACAGATGGACGAGCGCGAGCTGGAGCAGGCCATGCTCGCCTTCATCGAGCGCAAGTACGACGTGCTGCTGGCCACGACGATCATCGAGAACGGCATCGACATCCCGGCCTGCAACACGATCCTCATCAATCACGCGGAGCGCTTCGGCCTCTCGCAGCTCTACCAGCTCCGCGGACGCGTGGGACGCAGCGACCGCCTGGCGTTCTGCTACCTGCTCGTCCCCTCGGACCGCGTGCTCACCGGCGACGCGCGCAAACGCCTGGCCGCGATCCAGGAGTTCTCCGACCTCGGGGCCGGCTTCCGCATCGCCGCGCGCGACCTCGAGATCCGCGGCGCGGGCAACATCCTCGGCGGCGAGCAGTCGGGACAGATCGCCGCGGTCGGCTTCGAGATGTACACCAAGCTGCTCGAGGAGACGGTGCGGGAGATGAAGGGGGAGCGCATCGAGGAGGAGATCGAGACCTCGATGAGCCTCGGCGTCGACATCTACATCCCCCGCGAGTACATCGGCGAGGAGAACCTGCGCATGACCTTCTACAAGAAGATCGCCTCGGCCTCGACCGAGGAGCGCCTCACCGACATCCGCAACGAGATGCGCGACCGCTTCGGCGCCGTCCCGCCGAACGTCGACGCGCTGCTGCACTTCGTGCGCGTGAAATGGTTCGCCAAGCAGCTCGGCGTGCTGTCGGTCGTGCGCGAAGGGGCGCGCGGCGTGGTCAAGCTCACCCCGCAGGCCAAGGTCGACCCGAACAAGCTGCTCGTGTTTCTCAGCGAGCACCCGGACGCGAAGTTCTCCCCGAACGGCGTGCTCTCGTTCCCGCTGCGCCAGCACGGAACACAGGTCATCGACGAAGTGGAAAACGTCCTGCGAACGCTGGCCGCGTAATCACGAAATGTCTCTATCGCAGTGCCGTCACGTGCCCGATTTTAGGGTGCATGAAACGACTGACGGCAATCGACCGAGACCGGCACGATCGTCGTCCACATCCCGCAGTGCAGCTGAGGAGCCTGTGGAGCGCCGGCGCTCCACCACCATCCACCAGCTTCACTTCCCATGAAAGGAACCAGCATGAAAAAGCATCTCGTCCTCGTCGCAGCAGCGTTGTTCGTCCTCGCGGCGCTTCCCGCGTCCGCACAGCAGTTGTGGGGAACCGCCGGGTCGGTCGGCATCATCGACGAAGCGTCGCTGAACCTCTTCGAGCTCAGCGGCCAGTCGCTGCAGTTCAAGGCCGGCGCGGTCGGCACGATCGTGGCGCGCTACCCGATCGACGGCGACATCCAGAACCCCGGCTGGGGCTCGTGGTGGATCGCCTACGCCGGAGCGGGCGTCACGGTGCGGCTCAAAGAGGTCCAGGAGTGCGGCATCACCGAGGCGACCATCGCCACGTTCAACAACCCGAACACGCCCGAGGCCAACATCTGCATCAGCGACTTCTGGGGGCCCTTCACCTGGAACTTCGCGCAGAAGTCCTATTACCTCGAGGTGACGCTGACCCGCGCCACCACCGCCACGAACCCGCGTTTCAACCGCCTGCAGTTGCAGTGACGAATCGAACAGGGCGGGCGGAAGCCCGCCCTGTTTTTGCTACACTCCGGCGCGTCCGTGCTCGCCCGCCGCGCCGTCATCCTGCTGCTCGTTCTGCTCTCCGTATCCGTCGGCTGTGAGCGCAAGCCTGCCATTCCTCCCGACGTGATCGTGCGCGTGAACGAGCGCATGCTCACCCTGGCGGACTTCAAGCGCTACCTCGAGCGCAACACCGGCACGGAGCTGGCGCAGCTCACGCCCGAGGTCGCGAGCGCGCTGCTGGACCAGTTCGTCGAGGAGATCATCCTCTCCGAGTACGCGGCGTCGCACGGCGTCGAGGTGCCGAGCGAGAAGATCGCCGAGCAGGTGCGCACCGAGGCCGGCGCCACGGTCATCGAGAAACGCGACGAGATGCGCCGCGAGAAGCTCATCGCCAACCTCACCGCCGAGGTCGGCCAGCCCTCCGAGGCGGAGGTCCGCGCCTACTACCAGCAGCACCCCGGCGACTTCCGCAGCGGCGAGGAAGTGCGCGTGCGCCAGATCCTGGTCAGCGACGAGACGCTGGCCAAGAGCATCCGCGAGCAGTTGAAAAAGGGCGCCCCCTTCGAAGAGCTCTCGGCGCAGTACTCGCGCGCGCCGAATGCCAAGCGCGGCGGGGAGATCGGCTTCGTCAGCCGCGGCGAGATCCCGAAGATGTTCGAGGAAGAGATCTTCCGCCTCGCTCCCGGGGAGATCAGCGAAGTCATCCGCACCGATTCCAGCTTCCACATCTTCAAGGTCGACGAGCGCCGTCCGCCCGGCACGCTCGACGTCGAGGCCGCCACGCCGATGATCGTGGCCCGCCTCCGCGAGGAGGCTCTCCGCGAGCGTCTGGCCCAGCTCGTCGCCTCCAGCCGCCGCGAGATGACCATCGCCGTCCTGACCCGCCGCCTCCCCTTCCGCTACTCCGGCGCCCTCCCCCGTTCGGAAGACGAATAAATCCCCTCGGAACTTGTTGTCTCCGCTGACCGTCTCACCCGGAGCACCATCATGAAAAAGACCATTCTTCTCCTCGCCATCGCCCTCACCTCGCTCACCGCATCCGCTGCCGAGGTCCTCGAGGGGATCGTCGTGCGCGTCGGCGACCGCATCGTCACCCGCACCCAGTACGAGCGCCGCCTCCGCGATGCCTTCACGGAGATCGAGCGGAACGTGCGTCCCGACCAGGCCGCGGCCGCCCGCGCGGACGTGCGCAAGCGCCTCGTCGACGACCTGATCAGCGAGCTCCTGATCCGCGAGCGCGCCGACCGGCTGAACATCACAGTCACCGACGGCGAGGTGAAGGAAGCGATCGAGCAGATGAAGCAGCAGTACGGCATCACTTCCGACGAGCAGTTCGAGAAGTCCCTCCGCGACAGCGGCCTGAACCGCGCCGAGATGGAAGCCCGCCTGCGCGAGACCATGACCACCCGCAAGGTCTTCGGACGCGAGCTGCGCCGCAGCGAGATGACCGACGCCGAGCTGCGCGAGCGCTACAACCGGGAAAAGGAGTCGTACCGCCTTCCCGAGCGCGCCCACCTGCGCGAGATCGTCATCCTCAAGCCGGAAGGCGATCCGGCCAAGTTCGAGGAGGCGCGCCAGCGCGCCGCCGACCTGGCCGAGGCCGCGCGCAAACCCGACGCCGACTTCAAGAACATCGCCTCCACGATGTCCGAGTCCGGCACCCGCGACAAGGGCGGCGACCTCGGCGAAGTGGCCAAGGGCGACCTCGTCCCCGACCTCGACAAGGCGGTCTTCAGCGCCCCGTCGGGCACGATCATCGGGCCGCTCGAGACCAAGTCCGCGTGGCACATCATGCTCGTCGAGCAGCGCCTCCCCTCGGAAGTGCCGGCGTTCGAGTCCGTGAAGGACCGCTTCCGCCGCGACGCCACCGAGGAGACCTTCCAGCGCGACTACGAGAATTACATCCAGGCGCTGCGCAAGGAAGCCTTCGTGCAGATCAACCAGGAGATGATCCCGGCGGGCGACTGAAGCCCGCCGTTCCACCTCTTGTAGCGCGACTGCACAAGTTTCGTTGCCCTCGGGAGAGCCAAATTTCCCTCAGCGGTAGATTCCGTAGGACTGCTTGACACTGCCCACTTAGAGTGGCTGTGTCATGAGCAGCCTCGAAGAAGCCCGCCGCGCCATCCGCAACACGCGCCCCCGCCGCATCGTCGTCCTCACCGGGGCCGGCGTCTCCGCCGACAGCGGCATCCCCACCTTCCGCGGCGCCGGAGGTCTCTGGCGCAACTTCCGCGCGGAGGAGCTGGCCACTCCCGAGGCGTTCCGCCGCGATCCCGCGCTGGTGTGGGAGTGGTACGAGTGGCGCCGGAAGCTCATTCGCGAGGCGAAGCCGAATGCCGCGCACGAGGCGCTGGCGCGGCTGCCCGCGGCCGTCGTCGTGACGCAGAACGTGGACGGCCTGCACGCGCGCGCCGGCTCCCGCGACGTCGTCGAGCTGCACGGCAGCATCCTCCGCGTGCGCTGCGTGCAGGAGGGGACGACGCAACTGCGCGAGGAGCCGTTCGAGGCCCTCCCGCCGCACTGCGCCTGCGGCGCGCTGCTCCGGCCCGATGTGGTCTGGTTCGGCGAGATGCTGCCGGAGGCGGCGGTGGCCCGCGCCACCGCGGTGGTGCGCTCCGCCGACCTGCTGCTGGTCATCGGCACGTCCGGCGTCGTCTATCCCGCCGCCGGCTTCGTGACCATGCACGCGGGACTCTCGATCGAGATCAACCCCGAGGCGAGCGCGGTCAGCTCCGCCTGCACGCTGGCAGTCGCCGAGCGCGCCGCGGTGGCCGTTCCGCCGCTCGTCGACGCCATCCTGGAGGCACAGTCATGACCTACCTCATCCGCGAAATGCCCGTCGACGACCGCCCGCGCGAGCGCATGTTCAGGCACGGCGCGAAGACGCTCTCCGACGCCGAGCTTCTGGCGGTAATCCTCGGCACGGGCGCGGCCGGCAAGAACGCCATCCACCTCGCCCAGGAACTGCTCCACGACGGCGGAGTGCAGGCCCTCTCCACCCGCGACTTCGCCACCCTGGCCGGCGCACGCGGCGTGGGCCCCGCCAAGATCGCCCGCATCGGCGCCGTGGTGGAGCTGTCGCGCCGCATGGCTGCCACGCCGAAGGAAGAGCCGAAGCTCTACAGCGCCGGCACTCTTGGCAGACAGCTCGTGAAGACCTACAGCCATCACACGCAGGAGCGCTTCAGCGTGGCGCTGCTGGATGCCCGCCAGCGCATCATGAAGCATCGCGAGATCTTCGTGGGCACGCTCGACCGGACGCTCGTCTCGACCCGCGAGGTGATCCGCCTGGCCGTCATCGAGCACGCCAAGGGCGTGGTCATCTACCACAACCATCCATCGGGAGATCCGTCGCCGTCCGAGGACGACGTCGTCTTCACCAGGAAGCTGCGCGAGTCGCTGGAGATCGTCGACATCGACTTCGTCGATCACCTCATCATCGGCGCGCAGGGCTTCGTGTCGCTCAAGGAGCGGGGCACGCTGTGACGTTACGTGCCGGCCACGGCCTCGTACGCCTCGACCGGCGAGACCCAGCCGAACCGGTCCGGCGCGGTGCCGAACTGGATGCCCTGGATCTCGTCGAAGAGAAGCTTCGTGACCGGGCCGAGACCGCGGCCGCCGACCGGCAGCACCCTGCCGTCGGCGAACACCAGCTCGCTGATGCCGATCACCGTGGCCGCCGTACCGCACGCGATCGCTTCCGTGATCGCGCCCGACTGCACCTCGCGCGCGACGTCGTCGATGTCGATGTCCTGCTCCCGCGACGGGATGCCGAGCGACTCGCCGAGGACGAGCAGGCTGTCGCGCGTGACGCCCGCCAGGATGGTCCCGTTCAGGGTCGGCGTGATCAGCTCGCCGTTGCGCACGAAGAAGACGTTCATCCCGCCCAGCTCTTCGACGCGCTGGCGCCGCACGGCGTCGAGGTAGAGGACCTGGCTGCAGTTCTTCTTCTTCGCGTCGGTGATGGTCTTCAGGGTCACGGCGTAGTTCGCCGCCGCCTTCACCGCCCCGGTCCCGCCGGGTGCCGCGCGGACGGTGGCCTGCTCGACGTACACGGGCACCGTTCCGGTCCCCGAGGGCACGTCTCTGAAGTAGCCGCCCGACGGGAGGGTGATGACGAAGAAGATGAACTCACTGGAGCTGCGGACGCCGAGGCAGGGCTCGGTGCCGATCATGGTGGGACGGATGTAGATCGTGCCCGGGGGCTCGGGGACGAAGTTGCGGTCGATGTCGACCAGCTTGTGCACGGCCTCGAGGAAGAGCTGCTCGTCGACCTGCGGCATGCCCATGCGCGCCGCGGAGACGTTGAAGCGCTTCGCGTTCATCTCCGGACGGAACAGCGCCAGCTTGTCATTCGGGTGCCGGTACCCCTTCAGCCCCTCGAAGATGGCCTGGGCGTAGTGAAAGACGTTCGTGGCCGGGTGGAGCGAGAAGTTGTGCAGCGCCTCGATCCGCGGGTTCTGCCACTGCCCGCCCTTGTACTCCGCGACGAAGAAATTCGGCGTGCACATCCGGCCGAACTCGAGGTCTTTCGGATCGAGCGAATAAGGCGCGGTCTTCGTGGGCGAGAGATTGCCGATTCTGATCACGGTGGTTCCTTCCGGACGGCGGCGGCTCGGGTACCGCTTTGCGCACGATATCCCCGTGACCGCCCCGATTCAAGCACATCCCGAAATCAATAGACTGCGCGGGAGATGGACCTGAAAGACAAAACCGTGGTGATCACCGGCGCCTCCAGCGGCATCGGCCGTGCCACCGCCCTGGAGATGGCCCGCCGCGGCGCGAACGTGGTGCTGGCCGCACGCCGGGCGGAGCAGCTCGAGGAGGTGGCGGCGCGCTGCCGCGCCCTCGGCGTGAGCGCCCTGGCCGTGGCCACGGACGTGACCCGGCCGGAGGATTGCCGCCGCCTCGCCGACGCCGCCGGCGAGGTGGACGTGCTGGTGAACAACGCCGGCTTCGCCGTCTTCGCGCCGGTCCCCGACGCCGAGCCGGCCACCCTGCGCGAGATGATGGACACGAACTTCTTCGGCATGGTGCACTGCACGCGGGCCGTACTGCCGCGGATGCTGGCCCGCCGGAGCGGGACGATCGTCAACGTCGGCTCGATCACCGGGCTGATGGGATTCGCCCGCATGACCGGCTACTGCGCCACCAAATTCGCGCTGGTGGGATTCACCGAGGGGCTGCGCGACGAAGTGCTCGGAAGCGGCGTGAAGGTCGCATTGGTCTGTCCCGGCACGACGGACACCGAATTCTTCGTCCGGGCCGAGGAAGGTAAGATGCCGGGCGCGTCGCGGCTGATGCTGGCCGTGAAGCCGGAGCGGGTTGCGCGCGCGGTGTGCGACGCCGCGGAGGACGGACGGTACCGGCGGATCCTCCCCGCCCTCGCCGCGATCTACATGCGCATGAAGGAAGTGTTCCCGCGATTCGCTCACATGCTGTTCCGCTTCACCTCCGCGCTCCTGGAGCGGAGGAAATGAACCGCCGCCGCACCACCCCCGGCACGCTCGTCCTCTTCGTCGCCATCGTGATCGGCTTCGTGCTCGAGGTCGTGAACGGGGCCTGGACGAACCCCCGGATCCTCTCGGAGATGGGTGCGATCGTCCCCGCCTACGTGCACGAGGGGCAGTACTGGCGCCTGCTCAGCGCGATGTTTCTCCATGGCGACGGCACCGTGCGCGGCACGCTGCTGCACCTGGTCATGAATCTCTTCGCGCTGTTCCAGCTCGGCAGCCTCTACGAGGTCATGTTCGGCACGCGGCGCTTCGTCTGGATCTATTTTCTGACCGGCATCGCCGCCTCGGCGGCCAGCTTCATGCGCCTGCCGCTCTTCGGCTCGTCGGTCGGCGCGAGCGGCGCGATCTTCGGGGTCATGGGGGCGTTCGTCTTCTCGGTCTGGCGCTCGCCGCGCTGGCGGCACGACCCCGTCGCGCGCAGCATCGTCAAGCAGTGCGTCTTCTGGATGATCGCCAACATCGTCATCGGCCTGAACATCCCGCAGATCGACAACGCCGCCCACATCGGCGGCCTCGTCGCCGGCATGCTCCTCGGCGCCCTCCTCCCCCACCCCGCGCCGCCGCCCGCCCCGCCCGCGCAGGTGGTGATCGACGTCGCGCCGCGCGACGACTAACGCGCCTTGCGCAGCACCAGCCGCAGGTCCTGCGGCGCGAACAGCCGGTCGTTCAGCGCGTGGATCACCCGCTGCAGCTCCGGCGGATCGCTCTCGTGGATGGCGAGCTTCGCCCCCTCGGCGACCTCGTGCACGGCACGCACTTCCTCGATCTCGAAGCCGTGCTCGCGCGCGAGCACCGTCAGCGCGGCCGGATGCCGCGGCGCGATGTGCGTCGGGTCGCGCCAGAAGTCGGAGGCGGCGATGAGGATGGACTCGGCGTTCGGCGTCTCGATCATCAGCAGCCCGCCGCCGCGCAACACGCGCGCCGACTCGCGAAAGAGCGCGAAGAGTGCGTCGACCGGCAGATGCTCGACGACGTGCATGGCCACGACACTCCCCAGCGACCCGTCCGCGATCGCACCGAAACACTCCGGCACGCCCGCGAGCGAGACGTCCAGTCCGCGCTGCCGCAGGTCGGCCACCGAGCGCTCATTCGTGTCCACGCCGCGCGCCTCGCTCCCCGCCTCGCGGCAGGCCACCAGAAACTCGCCGCGCCCGCAGCCGACGTCGAGCACCGGCTGCTGCCCGGCGGCCAGACGCACGTAGTGCATCACGTCCGCGCGGACGTGCGCCTCGCTCCCGCGCAGCGAATCCTCGAGGCGGCGGTACAGCACGTCCGGCGCGTGAGCGACGACCGGGTTCACCGCGTCGCGCACGCGCACGGCCACGGTCTCGATCTTCTGGTCGAGCGCGGCGATGAGCGCGTCGTTCCGCTTGGCGGCGATGGTCACCAGCTCGCGCAGGCGGGCGCTTTCGGCCGCCAGCGCGGCGGAGAGGTCGCGCTGCAGCGCGTCGAGGTCGGACCGGAAGTCGCGGCGCGCGGCCTCGACGTCGTTGCGCACGTCCTGCAGCAGGTCGAGGAGGACGAGGTTGAAGTTCTTCTGCCGCTCGGCGTCGGGCTCCGTGGCGCGGCGCACCAGCCGGCGCAGACGGGCCAGGACCAGCTCCTGGCTCGACGCCCGCGGGCGGAAGCGCCGGTCCTCGCGCCACACCTCGCGCCAGCCATCCGCACCGGCGGGAGGAGCGTCGACGTAGCGATCGTCTGCCATCGCGGGGAGAATAACGTAGGGCGGGCTTCCGCCCGCCCCCCACGTGGGTGGGCGGGCTGAAGCCCGCCCTACGTTTGCACTGCTACTCCGCGGCCGCTTCTTCCGCGGGCGCGGCTTCCGGCTCTTCCAGCTTCTCCACGCCCTGGGCCGCCACTTCCACCTGGATGGAGGCGGTCACGTCGCGGTGCAGGCGCACCTCGACGTCGTGCAGGCCGACGTTCTTGATCGGCGAGCCGAGCTCGATGCGGCGCTTGTCCACCTCGATGCCCTTCTCCAGCAGCGCGTCCGCGATCTCGTTGGCGGTGACGGAGCCGAACAGCTGGCCGTGCTCGCCCACGCGCTTCTCGATGCGGATCTTCACGCCCTTGACGCGGTCGGCCTGTTTCTGCGCCGCGTTCTTCTCTTCCTGCGCGAGCAGGTCCCACTTGCGGCGCTGATGCTCGATCGTCTTCAGGTTGCTCGCCGTGGCTTCCTGGGCAAGGTTCTTCGGGAGGAGGTAGTTCCGCGCGTAGCCGTCCTTGACGGTCACGACGTCGCCGCGCGTCCCGAGGCCTCGGATCTCCTCAGTCAGAATGACTTTCATGAGAGTCGTCCTTTCGCTTCTTGAAATGTCGGAAATCGAAGAATGGATCGAATAACCCCACCACGCCGAGGAGCAGCTGGCTCATGCCCGTGAAGAACATGAAGCCGATCAGCATCCACGCCAGCAGCGACCCCACCGGTCCCACGCCCATGCTGAGGAGCATCGCGCGGAAGACCGCCAGTCCCTGCAGGATGTAGAGGAACACCACGACCACGAGCGTGTTCGCGGCGATCTTCTGCAGCAGCCCGCCGGCCAGCGGCGTCAGTCCGCCGAAGACGAAGGCGAACAGCAGCCACTCCGGCAGGGCGAAGTTGCGGAACAGGTACGGGCGGGCCGCCTCGACGCTCTGCCACGCCCGCAGCCGGCCGTACATCAGCAGGCTGAGGATGTAGATCACGCTCAGCGACGCCAGGATCTGTCCCGGCAGCAGGTAGGCGTTGACCGGCCCGGCGCGCTCGGCGACGCGGATCATCTCCGCCGGCGCCTTCAGCTCGCGGTACATCCGCGCGACCTCGTTCCACATCTCCTTGGTCTGCGCCACCTGGGCGGCGAAGGGAGAGAAGGAGAGCAGCGCCTGCGAGGCCACTTCCGTCAGAGCCAGGCCCACCAGGGCGCCGGCCATCAGGAACATGAGCACGCGGCCGAACGACTCGGCGCGCGCGACCATCGGCACCGCCGCCATGGCCGGGATGGCCGCCGTCAGCACGACCGCCGCCAGCGAAGCCCAGGTCATGTACTGCAGATCGGGCGTTTTGGCCTGCGTGGACGCGCCGTACGCGATCACGAGCAGCACGGTCACGGTCAGCACGGCCCAGCCGACGCGGCGTCCGTGGCGGATCGCGCAATGGATCAGCGCCGCCGGCACGAAGACCGGCATGGGCGTCACGATCATCAGCGCGGTCAGCAGCGAGTACCCGAGGACGCTGCGCGCCGGACGGCCGGAAGGCCGCTGCGGCAGCAGCACGGGCTCACTCTGGGGGAGAGTTTCGATCATTCGGAAACTTAGTCGGCCGTGAACGGCAGCAGGGCGGCGATGCGCGCGCGCTTGATGGCGTTCTGCAGCTTGCGCTGGTGCAGCGCGCAGGTGCCGGAGATGCGGCGCGGCAGGATCTTTCCGCGCTCGGGGATGAACTGCTGCAGCGTCTTCACGTCCTTGAAGTCGATGTACTCGATCTTCTCGACGCAGAACTTGCAGACGCGCTTGCGGCGATAGAAGAACTTCTTCTTGCCGCCCTGGGGACCGCCACCGGGACCGCCGCGGCGATCGTCTCCGCCGCCCGGACCGCCGGGGCCTCTACGTCCTGGAGTCATCGTTGCCATGGTCATGTCCTCCTTATGCCTGCGGCGCCGTCTCGTCGGCGGCGGCGATCATCGCGCTCTCCAGCTCGGGCGCGGCGGCGGCAGCGGGGGCGGCCGGCACGGCCGGGCGGACGCGCTCCTTCTTCGGATTGCGCTTGGCGAGCTTGTCCGCGCGCTTGTGCTCGAGGTCGGTGCGCACGATCACGTGACGCAGGACGCGGTCGACGTTCTTCATGCGGCGGTCGAGCTCGGAAAGCGAGGAGTCGCTCTCCAACACGAAGAGGTGGTAGATGCCTTCGTTCGACTTGTTGATGGGGTATGCGAGGCGGCGGCGGCCCCACGCTTCTTCGTTCTTCAGCGTGGCACCGTTCTTCTCGGCGATGCCCTTGAAATCGGTAATCAAGGTCGTCGCCTCTTCCTCCGTCACTTGCGGAGAAAGGATGAACAGGACTTCATAAGTCCTCATGAATCCTCCTTCTGGCCTAGCGGAACCTCGCCTTGGCGGGGTTCAAGGAGCTGGCAGATTGTTAAAGAATGTCCGGACCACGGACGGAGTCCGGGCCGGCAAGGATAGGCAAAGCACCGCGCGCGCGCAATTATTTCGCCGGGATCAGCTGTCAGTTGTCATCTCTCAGCTGTCAGGAGAACCACGGATATGATCCCGCCGCCTCTCCTGAGAGCTGAGAGCTGACAACTGACAGCCATGAAAAAGCGCGTTTACGTCATCTACACCGGCGGCACCATCGGCATGCGGCGCACGCCCGACGGCTACGCGCCCGCGCCCGGCTCGCTGCAGGAACAGATGCGGGGGATGCCCGAATTGCGCGACCCCGACATGCCGGACGTGGTCATCCACGAGTACCAGCCGCTGCTCGACTCGTCGAACATGACCCCCGCGGAGTGGATGAAGATCGCCCGCGACATCGCCCTCAATTATGCCGACTACGACGGCTTCGTGGTCCTGCACGGCACGGACACGATGGCCTACACCGCCAGCGCCCTCCCCTTCATCCTCGAAGGCCTCGGCAAGCCGGTGGTCGTGACCGGCTCGCAGATCCCGCTCGTCGAGCTGCGCAGCGACGGGCGCGACAATCTCGTCTCCTCCCTCCTCGTGGCCGCCTCCTACGACATCCCCGAGGTCTGCCTCTACTTCGGACGCCAGCTCCTCCGAGGCAACCGGGCGGTGAAGGTGAGCACGCACGGCCTGACCCCGTTCGTCTCGCCGAACTTCCCCCCACTCGGCACGTTCGGCGTGGACATCGAGATCCGCCGCGACCTGGTCCGCCCTCGCGGCACCGAGCTGCTCGTGCACGACGTGCAGACGGCCGTGCTCAGTGTGGTGCGGCTCATCCCCGGCATCTCGGCAAGCTTCCTCCGGAACGCCCTCGCCCCGCCCGTGCAGGCGGTGGTGCTGCAGGCCTACGGCGTCGGCAACGGCCCCGACCGCGATACCGCCTTTCTCGATGCGCTGGCCGAGGCCACCGCGCGCGGCGTCGTGGTCGTCGACTGCAGCCAGTGCCTCACCGGCCGCGTCGACCTCGATGAATACACGGCCGGCTCCGCGCTGGCGAAGGCCGGGGCCATCAGCGGCTACGACCTGACCGTCGAGGCCGCGATCGCGAAGCTGACGTTCCTCTTCAGCCGCGGCTACGGGGTGGCGCGGGTGAAGGAGGAAATGCAGCGCGACCTGTGCGGCGAGATGACGGTCACGCGGTGAGACGTGTGGACATATTGACACCTGTAAGTCATTTGCCTGTCGACTTTTAACCCGATATACACAAGATGTGTCCACTTCCATACGCCATCCATGACTTCCGGCACATGCGGGGCCCGCGGAGGGGGGCGTAAGGTGCGGCCATGCCTTCAGGAGTGGTCGTCCTTTCGAATGTGCGGAAGTCGTATCGTCTCGGAGCCGTGGACGTGCGCGCGCTGCGCGCCATCGACCTGACCATCGACCACGGCGACTTCCTGGCCCTGGCCGGGGCGTCGGGCAGCGGCAAAACGACGCTGCTGAACCTCATCGGCTGCATCGACAAGCCGGACGGGGGACGGATCGCCCTCGACGGCAGAGATATCACCGCCCTCCCCCTGCACCGCCTGGCCGCCCTGCGCCGCCAGCGGCTCGGCTACGTGTTCCAGACCTTCAATCTCATCCCGGTGCTCACCGCCTGGGAGAACGTCGAGTACCCGCTGCTGCTGCAGAAGGTGCCGCGGCGCGAGCGCGACGCGCGGGTGCGGCGCTGGCTCGACCACGTCGGACTCTCCTCGGCGGCAAAGCAGCGTCCCGATGAGCTCTCCGGCGGCCAGCGCCAGCGCGTGGCCATCGCGCGGGCCATGGTCACGGAGCCGGCGCTGGTCCTGGCCGACGAGCCGACCGCGAACCTCGACTCCGCCACCTCCGCGCAGATCCTCGACCTGCTCCGCGCCCTGAACGAGGACACCGGCACCACCTTCGTCTTCGCCACGCACGACCCGCAGCTCATCGCGCGGGCCACGCGGCGCATCCACCTCCGGGACGGCGTGATCGTCGAGGAAGAGATCGACTCCCCGCTCGTGGCCCAGGAGGCCTGCTGATGCTGCTCCGGATCGCCTTCCGCAACGTCTTCCGCAACGGACGCCGCACCTCCATCACGCTGGTGGTGGTGGTCTTCGGCGCCGTGGCCATGATCCTCTTCGGCGGCTACAAGACCGTGACCTTCTACAACCTGCGGGAGAGCACGATCCGCAACCGCCTGGGCCACCTGCAGATCTTCGCCCGCGGCTATCTCTCCGCGAAGTCGCAGAAGCCGCTCCAGTACGGCCTCGACGACGTGCGCGCGCTGCGCGGTGCCGTGGAGAGCGACCCGCGCGTGAAGATGACCGCCGCCCAGATCTCGCTCATGGGGCTGATCAGCAACGGCGAGAGCTCCGAGACCTTCCTGGCCACGGCGGTCGAGCCGGAGAAGGACCGCTCGATGTCGAGCGTGCGCCTGCGCGCCGGGAGCTGGATCGATGAGCGGGAGACCGACGGCGTGATGCTCGGGCGCGGCCTGGCCGAGGCGATGAACGCCCGCCCCAACGACTACCTGACCCTCATGACCACCACCACCACCGGCTCGCTCAATGCGATCGACGTCCGGGTGGCGGGGATCTTTTCGACCGGGGTGAAGGAGTTCGACGACCGGGCCATCAAGATGCCCCTCGGCGGCGCGCAGCAGTTGCTGCAGACCGCGCGCGTGGAGCGGCTGATCGTGATGCTGCACGACACCGAAGACACCAAGGCCGTCGAGACGGCGCTGCTGCAGACGCTGCGCGCACGCGGCCTCGACGTGGAGATGAAGGACTGGTCCGATCTGGCTACCTTCTACCACCAGGTCGTGCTGCTCTATAACGGGATCTTCGGCTTCCTCGGCATCGTCGTCTTCGCCATCGTCATCCTCAGCGTGATGAACACGACCATGATGAGCATCTTCGAGCGGACGCGCGAGATCGGCACGCTGATGGCCATCGGCACCACCCGCGCCCGCGTCTGGAACATGTTCCTGCTGGAGGGTTTCTTCATCGGCGCCATCGGCGCGGCCCTCGGCATCGCCGCCGGTCTCGGGACCGCGGCGCTGATCAATGCCGCGGACCTCATGCTGCCGCCGCCGCCGGGCTACACGGTCGGGTACCTGCTGCGCATCCGTCCGACGGCGCCCGTGCTGACGACGGCCCTGCTCATCTCGGTGATCACCGCCACCGTTTCCGCGGTCACGCCGGCCTTCAAGGCTTCGCGCCTGAAGATCGTCGACGCGCTGGGGCACATCTGATGAAGCGCGCCATCGTCCTCTCGCTGGCCCTCGCGGCCGTCTCTCCGGTGCACGGCGCCGATCCGGCGGAGCTGCTGCGCCGCGTGGACGAAGCGCGCAATCCGCTGAAGAGCTTCGTCGTGGACGTCGAGCTCACGTCGTACGAGAAAGGGCGCACGAGCGTCTCGAAGTACCGCGTCTACGGCAAGGGGAGCGATCGCAGCCTGGTCGAGTTCCGCGAGCCGGCCACGGACAAGGGGAAGTTCCTGCTGATGTCGCGCGACGCCATGTGGATCTACCTGCCGGACACGAGCCGCCCGATCCGCATCTCGCCGCTGCAGCGCCTCTCCGGCCAGGCCTCGAACGGCGACGTGGCGCGCACCAGCTTCACCGTCGACTACGAGGCGCGCGAGGCGGCCGAGGATCGCGTGGAAGAGCGCGACGCCTGGCGCCTCGACCTCGTGGCCCGGGATCCGGCCGTGGCCTACAAGAGCGTGCGGCTCTGGATCGACCGCGGCACGCTGCAGCCGATCATGGCCGACTTCTCGGTCGTCTCCGGCAAGCGCATCAAGCGCGCGCACTACCGCGAGTACGGGACGATGGCCAGGCGCAGCGTCGTCACGCTCGTGGAGATCGAAGACCTCCTGCGGCCCGGCTTCCGCACCGTGATGCGCTACTCGAACCTGCAGGAGAAGGACAACCCCGAGAAGATGTTCAACAAGGAGTCGCTCGGCAAATGGTGAGGCTTCTTCCCGCCGTGCTCGTGCTGGGCGCCGCCATCGCGGCGCGGGGCGCGGAGCTGCGCGTCTTCGGCTCGGCCGGGGGCGAAGGAAGGCTCACCCCGGCCAGCAGCGCCTCGCCGCTGAATCCGGGCAACGTGCTGGGGCTCCCCTACCGCTCCGCCTCGAGCGACGTGACCACGTTCATCGAGGCGGTCCCGGCGACGAATCGCTGGAAGGCGCACCTCAAGCTGCGCGCCAGCGGCGACGGCGCCGACGGCGACGTGCGCGGGCGTTTCCGCGTCGGCGAGGCCTTCCTGCAGACGCATCTCGCCGGCTGGCTCGACGTCGCCGTCGGACGGCGCATCGAGAAGTGGGGCACCGGCTACGCGTGGAACCCCACCGGCTTCGTCAACCCGCGAAAAGACCCCGCCGACGCCGGCGATCGCCTCAAGGCCCGCACCGGCGCCGACCTGGTCCGCGCCGACGTCTTCGTGCGCGACGTGAACGTCTCGCTCTACCTTCTGCCGCGCTTCGGCTGGGACACGGACGAGGTCTCGGGCCGCGGCCGTCCCGACTTCGCCGCGCGCGCCTACCGCCTCGTCGCGGGGACGGACGTCTCCGTGATGTACCGGCGCGACGGACAGCAGGCGCGCAGCGACAGCGCCGGGTTGAGCGTGGCCCGGACCTTCGGCGACGCGGTCGAGCTGCACGCCGAGGCGGCCACCCTCGAGCGCGAAGGGGGCCGGCGCTACACCGAGGCGCTGGTAGGCGGGCAGTACACCTTCGCCAACGGGCTGAACGTGATCGCGGAGCTCTTCCACGGCGGCAGCGGCCTGACCGCCGGCCAGTGGTCGGCCTTCCGCGACGACGTGGCCGTGGCGCGCTCCCGCTGGGCCACCGGCGACGTCCGGCCGCTCCTGGCGGCCAACGCGCGCTACGCGCCGCTGCAGATGGCCCGCGACTATTCGTTCGTGCGCGTCTCCCGCGCCTGGCCCCGCCGGGGCGGCGTGGAGCTGCTGGCCATCACCAACCTGCGCGACGGCTCGACCATCGCCCGCGGCACGGTCTCGCGGGAGCTGCGCGCCAACCTGCAGGTCTATCTCCTTCAGACGGAACTTCTGGGGAACGCCGGGTCAGAGCTCGGTTACGCCCAGATCGAACGGCAGACGAATTTCGGTTTTCGCCTGCACTACTGAGTGATCATGAGCGTCATGACGCAAGAATGGCCCGCCGGCAACCGGCTCCTCGCATCGTGGAGCAGGGTGGCCGGGCTGCGCATTCCGTGGGCGGCGGACGAGGTCCCGATGCCGCGCCTGCAGCGCACCGGCTCGGCGCGCAACGTGCGCAAGATGATGGTCCTGGCCGCGTCGGCGTGGCTGATCACCAGCCTGCCGCACGTCCTCCGGCACAAGCCCGTGCAACTGCTCTCGATGTACGCCTGGCTGGCGCTCTATTTCTTCTTCGGCATCCTGCTGGTGCTCTTCTTCCGGACCCGCACCGGCACGCTGGCCAGCCTGGCCGTGACGGTCGTGCAGAGCGTCGTCGCCCTCGTGCTCGTCTCCCACGACACCCATGACGGCTACCAGGCCATCCTCCTGGTGATCGTGGCCGTGCAGCTCGGCAGCGACTTCCGGCCGGTGCTGGGCGTGCCCTGGGTGCTGCTGCAGACGGTGGTCTTCGCGATGCTGCTGACGCGGGTCGAGTCGCTGCCCAACGCACTGCTGACGGCCGCGGCGTACCTGACGTTCCAGATGTTCGCCCTCTTCGCCACGCATCTCGCCGTCGGCGAGGCGCAGGCGCGGCAGGCACTGGCCCGCGCGAACGCGGAGCTCAGCGCGGCCACGCAACTGCTCGAGGCCACCAGCCGCACCGGCGAGCGCCTGCGCATCGCGCGCGACCTCCACGACCTGATCGGCCATCACCTCACTGCGCTGAGCCTCAACCTGGAGGTGGTCAGCCATCTCCGCGAAGGGGCGGCGCGCGACCAGCAGATCGACACGGCCAAGCGCCTGACCAAGCTGCTGCTGAACGACGTCCGCGACGTGGTCAGCCGCATGCGCGACGAAGCGCCGCTCGACCTCCAGGAAGCGCTCCGCCCGCTGACCGAGGCGGTGCAGCGTCCCGTCATCGAGCTCGACATCCCGCCCAACTTCACCGTCAGCGACGCCGCGGTCTCGCTCACCGCGCTGCGCTGCGTCCAGGAGATCGTCACGAATACCGTCCGTCACTCCGGCGCGCAGCGCCTGCGCATCCGCGTCCGCCTCGACGAGCACACGCTCTGCATCGACTCCCGCGACGACGGCCACGGCATCGACCTGGTGCGGCCGGGCAACGGCCTGCGCGGCATGCGCGAGCGCGTCGAGGCGCTGCGCGGAACGCTCCTCCTCGAGTCGGAGCCCGGCAAAGGCTTCAGCGTGCATCTGCGCATCCCGCTGCAGGGGGAGGGGCGATGATCCGGGTCATGATCGTGGAGGACCAGACGATCGTCCGGCAGGGGCTGCGCAGCCTGCTCGCGCTTCTCGGCGACATCGAGATCGTGGGCGAGGCCGCGGACGGCGAGGAAGCCCTCGCCCTCGTCCCGCGCGTGCGGCCCGACGTGATGCTGCTCGACCTGCGCATGCCCCGCCTGGACGGCCTGGGCGTGCTCGAGCGCCTCTCCTTCGGCGGCACGCTGCCGCCGACGCTCATCCTGACGACGTTCGACGACGACGAGATGCTCTTCGAGGCGGTCCGCGCCGGGGCCAGGGGCTACCTGCTCAAGGACGTGTCGCTCGACCGGCTGGCCAACGCCATCCGCAACGTCGCCGCCGGACGCACCGCCATCGAGCCGGTCGTCACCGAGCGCATCGTGCGCGCCTTCGACCACGGCGACGCGCCGGCGCGTCCGGCCCCGCTCACCGAGGCCACGGACGTCGAAGCGCTGACCGACCGCGAGAACGCCGTGCTCAAGCTCGTCGCGGGCGGCTACAGCAATCACGAGATCTCTACGCTCCTGAACATCACCGACGGGACGGTGAAGAACCACATTTCGAACGTGCTGGCCAAGCTGGGCGTGCGCGATCGCACCCGCGCCGTCCTGAAGGCCATCGACCTTGGTTTGATCTGAAAGGACACGCCATGACTCTCTCTCTCGCTGTTCGCATTGCTGTCGCCCTGAAAGACGCGTATCCGTAACTGGTCAACCAACAACAGGCCTCGAACCACAGCTCGAATCGACGCGTAACCGCAGTCGGAATCGGTCACTGACGAACCAGTAACGAACCAGTCCGGTGAATGCCCTCGCGGGCGTCTCCCTGTGCCAGGCTCGTCCTTCGAAAGCGATCCAACGACCTGCTCCGCTACGCGTGTGCCCGAAGACCGGAGACTCCATGTTCCAGCGAGACACGATCCCGTCACTTTTCGAACGCCAGGTGGAGCGCACTCCCGATCGCGTGGCCGTGGCCTGCGAGGGAGTGGAGCTCACGTACGCCGCGCTGCAGGCACGCGCCAACGGCGTGACCCGTCACCTCCTCGACTCCGGCGTGCGCGCCGAAGAGCCGGTGGCGGTGGTGATGCCGCGCTGCGCGGAAGCGATCGCCGCGCTCCTCGGGGTGATGCGCGCGGGCGCGGCCTTCGTGCCGCTCGATCCCGATGCGCCGGCCGCGCGCCGCGAGCAGATGATGCGCGAGCTCGGCGTCCGCTTCGTCATCGCCGCGGCGGACGACAGCGTGGCGACGGTCGACACGCCGGCAGTCGAGCCCAATCAGCTCGCCTACATCATCCACACCTCCGGCTCGACGGGATTGCCGAAAGGGGTGATGGTCGAGCACCGCTCGGTCGTCAACCTCTGGCAGGCGCTGAACGAAGCCGTCTACCGCGAGCTGCGCGACGAGCCGCTGCGCGTCAGCGTCAACGGACCGCTGACCTTCGACACGTCCGTCAAGCAGTGGATCCAGCTCTTCTCCGGCCGCACGCTGGAGATCGTCCCGCAGGACGTCCGCTTCGAGGGACCGCGCATGCTCGCCTTTCTGGCCGGGCGCCGCGTCGACGTCCTCGACTGCACGCCGTCGCAACTGCGCCTGCTGCTGGAGGCGGGACTGGCGGATGCGACCGAGGGCGTACCGCGCATCGCCCTGATCGGCGGCGAGGCCATCGACGCGCGCGAATGGGACGCGCTGCGCCGCTCGAAGCGCACGCGGTTCTTCAATGTCTACGGCCCGACCGAGTGCACCGTCGATGCGACCGCCTGTGCCGTCGACGAGCACGACGCGCCGACGCTTGGCCGGCCGCTGCCGAACGTCTCGGTGCACCTCATCGACGGCGAGATCTGCATCGGCGGCGCGGGCGTGGCGCGCGGCTACTTCGGCCAGCCCGAGCTGACCGCGCGCAAGTTCGTGGAGAACGGGCACGGCCGGATCTATCGCACGGGCGACCTCGGCCTGCTGCACGAGGACGGCACGATCGAGTACCGCGGCCGCAACGACGACCAGGTGAAGATCCGCGGCATCCGCATCGAGCCCGGCGAGGTCGCGGCCGCGCTGCAGCAGGTGGACGGCGTGGCCGCCGCGGTAGTCGTGGCGCGCGAGGACGAGCCGGGGGACAAGCGGCTGGTCGCGTACTACACCGGCACGATCGCGGCCTCCGCGCTGCGCGCCGCCGCCATCGAGCGGCTGCCCGACGCCCTCGTTCCCTCCGCGTTCGTGGCCCTGGAGACCATTCCCCTGAACGCGCACGGCAAGGTCGACCGCAAGGCGCTGCCGAAGCCGGAGTACGGGCGCGCCGGCGGGACGTACGCCGCGCCGCGCGATGCGGTCGAGGAAGCGATCGCCGCGGCGTGGAGCGACGTGCTGCACGTCGCCAGGCCCGGCATCGACGACAACTTCTTCGCCCTCGGCGGGCACTCGCTGCTGGCCACGCGCGTGGCCGCGCGCATCCAGGAATCGTTCGGCGTGCGCCTTCCGCTGCGCACGCTCTTCGCCCGCCCGACCATCGCCGGCGTGGCCAGCGAGCTGCGCGCGCTCATCGCCGGCGGCACCGCCGTCGCGCCGGCGATCGTGCATCGCGGCGGCGAGACCGTGCGGGCCTCGCTGGCGCAGGAGCGCCTGCTCTTCCTCAGCGAGCTGACGCCGGACGATCGCGCCTACGACGTCATCAAGCGTTACGACATCGACGGGCCGCTCGACGGCGACGCGCTCACGCGCGCGCTGAACTTCGTCATCGCCCGGCACGATTCGCTGCGCACGCGGTTCGAGCATCGCGCCGGACAGTGGCTGCAGGTCGTCGCCCCGAAGCTGGAGATCCCGCTGCTCCTCTCCGCGGACGCCACGCTGCCGCCGTTCGACCTCCGCCGCGGCCCGCTCACCAGGGCAAAGCTCGTGCGCGTCGGGAACGATCGCCACTCGCTCTTCGTCGCCTTCCATCACACGATCTTCGACGGCTGGTCCGCGGAGATCTTCCAGCGCGAGCTGGTCGAGGCGTACGACGCGTTCGCCACCGGGCGGGCGCCGCGGCTCGAGGAGCTCCCGCTGCAGTTCGGCGACTTCGCCGAGGCGCAGCGCAACGCGCTCGAGGGCGACGCGCTGCCGCCGCTGCTTACGTACTGGAAAGCGCAGCTCGACGGCGTGACGGTGCTGAACCTCCCCGTCGATCGCGTGCGCCCCGCCAATCCGACCTCCGCCGGAGACCGCCGCGCGTCGACCGTCGCCGCGCGCACCCTCGACGCGCTGCGCCGCATCGCCGAGGAAGAGCAGGCCACCCTCTTCATGGTGCTGCTGGCCGCGTACGACGTCCTGCTGCACCGCCACTCCGGGCAGCGCGACATCGCCGTCGGCACGCCCGTCGCCAACCGCGACTCCGCCGCCAGCGAGCGCGCCATCGGCTTCTTCGCCAACACGCTCGTCCTGCGCGCCGACCTCACCGGCGATCCGACGTTCCGCGAGCTCGTGGCCCGCGTGCGCGAGGTCTGCCTCGGCGCCTACGCGCATCAGGAGCTGCCGTTCGAGAAGCTGGTCGCGGAGCTGAACCCCGACCGCGCCCTCAGCCGCAACCCGCTCTTCCAGACGATGTTCGTCTACCAGAACGAGGCCGCCGCGCCGGTGCGCGCGGGCGGCGCCACGTTCACCGCCGGCACGCCGGGCAACGGCACGACGAAGTTCGACCTGATGTTCTCCGCGGTGCCGTCGCCGGACGGCCTGCACTGCGCGTTCGACTTCAGCACGGAGCTGTTCCACTCCGCCACGATCGAGCGGATGCTCGGCCACCTCGGCACGCTCCTCGAGGCCGCGGCCGCCGATCCCGATTGCCGCATCTCCGCCCTCCCTCTCCTCACACCCGCCGAGCGCCGCCAGCTCGAGGCGTGGAACCACACCGAGCTCGCCTACTCCGAGAGCGACGACGAGCCGCTGGTCCACGAGCTGTTCGAGGAGGAAGTGGCGCGCATGCCCAACGCGCCGGCGCTCTGGTTCCGCGGCGAGACGATGTCGTACCGCGAGCTCGACGCGCGCACGAACCAGCTGGCGCGGTTCCTCCGCTCGCGGGGGGCGCGCCCCGGCGCGATCGTGGCCCTCAGCCTGGAGCGCTCCTTCGAGATGGCCATGGCCATCGTGGCCACGCTCAAGAGCGGCGCGGCCTATCTGCCCCTCGCTCCCGACTATCCGGTCGAGCGCCTGCGCTACACGCTGGCGGAGGCGCAGCCGGTGATCGTGCTGACACAGGAGCGCTTCGTGGAGAGCGTCGCCGCCGGCGGCGTGCCCACGCTGGCGCTCGACGCCGAGTGGCCGCGCGTCGCGCAGGAGAGCACCGCGCGCATCGCCTCCCGCGCCACGCCCGGCGATCTCGCGTACGTCATCTACACGTCCGGCTCGACCGGGCGGCCGAAGGGCGTGATGAACACGCACCGCGGCATCATCAATCGCCTGCTGTGGTTCCAGCACGCGTATCACGCCATCGGCTACGGCGACGCCGTGATGCAGAAGACGCCGTACGGCTTCGACATCTCGGTGTGGGAGCTCCTCTGGCCGCTCATCACCGGCGCGCGGCTGGTCATCGCCGAGCCGGGGGGGCATCAGGACGCGCCGTACCTCATCGACCTCATTCGCCGCGAGCGCGTGACCGTCGCGCACTTCGTGCCGTCGATGCTGCAGATCTTCCTCGACGAGAAGGAAGCGAAGACGTGCACGTCGCTGCGTCACGTGATCTGCAGCGGCGAGGCGTTGCCGCTCGAGCTGGCCAGGCGCTTCGCCGCCGCCCTGCCGGCGGAGCTGCACAACCTCTACGGGCCGACCGAGGCCGCGGTCGAGGTGACGTACTGGCCCTGCTCGATGGAGAGCGGCGCCGCGTCGGTCCCCATCGGCTTCCCGGTCGCCAACGTGCAGATCCGCATCCTCGACGAACGACTGCAGCCGGTGCCGGCGGGCGTGCCGGGCGAGCTGTTCATCGGCGGCGTGGCGGTCGCGCGCGGCTATCTGGCCCGTCCCGACCTCACCGCGGAGAAGTTCATCGCCGATCCGTTCAGCAGCGAGCCGGGCGCGCGCATGTACCGCAGCGGCGATCTCGCGCGCTGGCTCCCCAACGGCGCCGTCGAGTACCTCGGGCGCCTCGATCATCAGGTCAAGATCCGCGGCTTCCGCATCGAGCTCGGCGAGATCGAGGCCGTGCTCCTGCAGATGCCGTCCGTGCGCGATGCCGTGGTCGTGGCGCACGAGCCCGCGCCGGGCGACAAGCGCCTGGCCGCCTACGTCGTGGCGCGCGACGGCTACACCATCGACGTCGACGAGCTGCGGGCCGGCCTCGAAGAGCGCCTGCCCGAGTACATGGTGCCGGCGGCGTTCACGATCCTGGAGGCGCTGCCGCTCAACACCAACGGCAAGTGCGACCGCAAGGCCCTTCCCGCGCCCGACTACGGCACGCACAAGGTGGCCGTGCACGTCGCGCCGCGCAACGCCATCGAGCAGGCCGTCGCGGAGATCTGGTGCGAGGCCCTGGGCGTCCCGGGCGTCGGCTCGTACGACGACTTCTTCGCCCGCGGCGGTCACTCCATCCTGGCCATGAAAGTCGTGGCCCGCCTCCGCGAGACCTTCGGCGTGGAGCTCAAGCTGCACACGTTCTTCTCCGCGCCGACCGTGGCCGGACTGGCCGAAGCGATCGTCGCGGCGCGCGGCAGCAGCGTCCCCACCGCGCCGAAGATCACGCCGCGCGGCGCGGACGAGCTGGAGTTGCCGCTGTCGTTCGCGCAGGAGCGCCTCTGGTTCCTCGACCAGCTCGAGTCGGGGCCGTTCTACAACATCAGCCGCGCCTACGCGCTGCGCGGCCCGCTGGACGTCGAGGCGCTGCAGCGCGCGCTGTCGCGCATCGTCGAGCGGCACGAGATCCTGCGCACGCGCTATGCCGGCACGTCGCGCGGCGCGGTGCAGTTCGTCGAGGCGCCGCGTCCGGTGGTGCTGCAGCCGGTCGACCTGCGCGGATGCGCGGACGCCGCCGCGGAAGTGCGGCGCCTGCGCCACGAGGACTGGGCCACGCCGTTCGACCTCGGCAACGGTCCGATTATCCGATTCCAGTTGCTGCGCCTGGCCGACGACGAGCACAAGCTCCTGGTCGGCTTCCACCACATCGTCTTCGACGGCTGGTCGGGCGACGTCTTCCTCCACGAGCTGGGCGTGCTGTACGGCGCCTTCGTGCAGGGCGCGTCCGATCCGCTGCCGGAGCTGCCGCTGCAGTACGCCGACTTCGCGCTGTGGCAGCGCCGCACGTTCCGCGGCGAGACGGCGGCCACGCTCACCTCCTACTGGAAGCAGCGCCTGGCGCGTGCCTCGGGACGGCTCGAGCTGCCGACCGATCATTCGCGCGCGCAGTTCCGCGGCTTCAACGCCGCGCGCGAGACCATCGCCCTCGACGCCGCCGAGCTCGCGGCCATCCGCAAGCTCTCCGCCGCCGCGGGCACGACGCTCTTCATGACGCTGGCCGGCACGTTCCAGCTCCTGCTGTCGCGCTACTCCGGACAGACCGACGTCACCGTGGGCACGCCCATCGCCGGACGCATGCAGCGCGAGCTCGAAGGGCTGATCGGCTTCTTCGCCAACACGCTCGTGCTGCACGGCGACGTGGCCGGCAACCCCACGTTCCGCGAGCTGCTCGAGCGCACGCGCGAGGCCTGCGTCGGCGCGTACGCGCACCAGGACATGCCCTTCGAGAAGCTGGTCGAAGAGATCAATCCCGTGCGCGACCTCACGCGCAACCCGCTCTTCCAGACCATGTTCCTCCTCGAGACCGGCATCCCGGCGCCAGTGGCCGCGGGCGGGCTCGAGATCGAGCAGGAGCCGGCCCAGAACGCGACGGCGAAGTTCGACCTCACGCTCATCACCACCACCGCCGGCGACGGCCTCACCTGCGCCATCGAGTACAGCACCGGCCTCTTCGAAGGCTCCACGATTCGGCGCATGCTCGAGCATTACCGCACGCTCCTGCGCGGCGCGGCGGCCAACCCGGACGAGCGCGTCCTGGAGCTGCCGATGGTCGACGCCAGCGAGCGCCGCATGGCGTCGTCGCGCGCGTTCTCCGATACGCATGACGCCACGATCGCCGAGCTCTTCGAGCAACAGGCGGCGCGCACGCCGAAGCGGATCGCGGTCTCCTGCGGCGACGAGTCGATCACCTACGCGGAGCTGAGCGCGCGCGCCAACGGTGTGGCCCGCGAGCTGCTCCGCCTCGGCGCGTCGGCCGAGGAGCCGGTGGCCGCCTGCTTCGAGCGCTCCATCGACGCCATCGTCGCGCTGACCGGCATCCTCAAGGCCGGCTGCACGTTCGTCCCGCTCGATCCCGAGGCGCCGGCATCGCGCAACGCGCACGTCGTCGAGGACATCGCCGCGCGGATCGTGCTCACGCACGCCGCCGCCCGCGCGCGCGTGCCGGCCGCGCAGCACGTGATCGACCTCGCGGAGATCGCGGCCACGAACGCCGCGCCGGGCGTCCGCCACGGCGAGCATCCCCTCGCCTACATCCTCTTCACCTCCGCGTCGACCGGCACGCCGAAGGGCGTGATGATCGAGCAGCAGTCGGTCGTCAACCTCTGGCGCGCGCTGGACGAGGCCGTGTATCGCGACGTGCGCGGCCAGCACCTGCGCGTCACGCTCAACGGACCGCTGACGTTCGACACCTCGGTCAAGCAGTGGATCCAGCTCCTCTCCGGACACACGCTCGACGTCGTGCCGGCCGGCATCCGCTTCGACGGCGCCCGTCTCGCCGACTTCCTGCGCGAGCGCGAGATCGACGTGCTCGACTGCACGCCGTCGCAGCTCCGCCTCCTGCTCGATGCCGGATTCGCCGGCCGCGAGGAAGGCGTGCCGCGCATCGCGCTCGTCGGCGGCGAGGCCATCGACCGCCTGCTGTGGCAGAGCCTCCGCCGCGCCACCCGGACGCGCTTCTTCAACGTCTACGGTCCGACCGAGTGCACGGTCGACACGACCGCTGCCGAGATCGGCGCCTACGGCGAGCCGACCATCGGCAAGCCGATCGCCAACGTCGACGTCTTCATCACCGGCCCGCACGGCGAGCTGCAGCCGGACGGCATCGCCGGCGAGATCTGCATCGCCGGCGCCGGCGTCGGCCGCGGCTACTTCGGCGATCCCGAGCTCACCGCGCGCGCGTTCGTGCGCAACGACTTCGGCGAGGGGCGCATGTACCGCACCGGCGACCTCGGGCGCTATCGCGCCGACGGCACGATCGAGTACCTCGGCCGTAACGACGAGCAGATCCAGATCCGCGGCGTGCGCGTGGAGCCGCGCGAGATCGAGGCCGTGCTCGAACGGCTCCCCGCGGTCCGGCAGGCCGTGGTCGTGGCGCGCGAGGACCGCGCCCACGAGCTGCGCCTGGTGGCCTACGTCGTCACCCGCGCCGCCGTCAGCGCCGACGATCTCCAGGCCGCGTGCGAGCACGCGCTGCCCGAGACCATGGTCCCGGCCGCGTTCGTGTTCCTGGAGGCCATCCCGCTCAACGCGCACGGGAAAGTCAATCGCCGCGAGCTGCCCGAGCCGCGCTACTCGCGCACGGCCGCGGTGAAGTTCGTCGCCCCGCGCGACGTGATCGAAGAAGCGGTGGCCGCGGTGTGGTGCGACGTGCTCCGCGTGGAGCGCATCGGCATCCACGACAACTTCTTCCTCCTCGGCGGACACTCGCTGCTGGCCACGCGCATCGTCACGCAACTGCGCGAGAGCTTCGCCGTCGACCTGCCGCTGCGCACACTCTTCACCGAGCCCACCGTGGCCGGCGTCACCGGCGCGATGCTCGAGATCAAGCGCCAGCCCGAACAGACCCGCAAGATCGCCAACGCCCTGCTCACCGTGCGGCGCATGTCGCCGGACGGCCTGCGCGCGGCACTCGACCAACACCGAACGATGCGAGGTGACGCATGACCGGAATTCTGGATCCGCAACCGGAGCTCGGCGACCGCCAGGAACTGCTGCGCTATCTGCTCGAGGCCGAGGGCATCGCCATCTCCGGCGAGGCCACCGTCTCGCGCCGGCGCACCAGCGGTCCCGCGCCGCTCTCGTACGCGCAGGAGCGGCTGTGGTTCCTCGCCCAGCTCGTGCCGAACGAGCCGTTCTACAACGTCTGCACGGCGCACCGGCTGTACGGGGAGCTGGACGTGGACGCGCTGCGCCGCGCGCTCGAAGAGCTCGTGCGCCGCCACAGCGTGCTGCGCTCCGCCTTCCGCGTGCAGGACGGCGTGCCCGTGCAGATCGAGCACGGCGAGCTGCCCGCGCTGGCCATGGAGGACGCGGTCAGCGAAGAGGAGCTGCAGCGCATCGCCACGCGCGAGTGGCGCGAGCCGCTCGACCTGGCCGCGGGACGCGTGGTGCGCTTCCGCCTCGTGCGCCGCGAGGCCAACCATCACGTGCTCCTCGTCGCGCTGCACCACATCGTCTTCGACGCCGCTTCCTCGGAGATCTTCCTGCGCGACCTGGGGGCGATCTACGGCGCGTTCCGCCGCGGCGAGCCGAGCCCCCTCCGCCCGCTCGACCTCCAGTACGCCGACTTCGCCGCCTGGCAGCGCCAGCGGCTGCAGGACGTCTCGCTGCGCGGGCTGCGCTCGTACTGGATGCGCCAGCTCGACCGGCTCCCCGAGGCGCTGGAGATGCCCACCGACCGCGTGCGGCCGCCCGTGCAGTCGTTCAAGGGGAGCACCGTGCGCCGCGAGCTGCCGCGGCACCTCACCGAGGGCGTGCGCCAGCTCGGCGAGGACGAGGGGGCCACGCTGTTCATGACCACCCTGGCCGTCTTCGAGATCCTGCTCCACCGCTACTCCGGCAGCGACGACGTCGTCATCGGTACCCCCATCGCCAACCGCATGCAGAGCGAGCTGGAAGAGGTCATCGGCTTCTTCACCAACAGCCTGGTCCTGCGCACCGACCTCTCCGGCAACCCCACCTTCCGCGACCTGCTCGACCGCGTGCGCGAGGTCTGCCTCGACGCCTACTCGCATCAGGAGATGCCGTTCGAGAAGCTCGTCGCGGAGCTCAACCCGGAGCGCCAGCTCAGCCGCAATCCGCTGTTCCAGCACGTCTTCATGCTCCATCACGAGGGCGACCAACCGTCGCTGCCGGGGCTGCGCGTCGCCTCGCAGGCCGTCGGCTCGGAGAGCGCGAAGTTCGACCTCTCCTTCAGCATCGCCGAGCGCGGCGACCAGCTCGTCAGCATCGTCCAGTACAACACCGATCTCTACGACGCCTCGTCGATGGAGCGGATGCTCCGGCACTACGAGACGCTGCTCGAGGCCGTGATCGACGATCCGGAAGCGCACATCGACACGCTCCCGATGCTGCCGTTCGAGGAAGCGGCCCAGGTCGAGGAGTGGGGCCACGGCGCGGCGCCGATGAACGTGGAGCTGACGCTCGACGCCTTCGACGAGCAGGTGCGCGCGCGTCCCGAGGCGCTCGCGGTCTCCGACGGCGCGATGTCGATGACGTACGCGCAGCTCGACGAGCGCGCGAGCGCGATCGCCGGGAACCTCATTGAGTGGGGCGTGCGCGAGGACGACATCGTGGCCGTCGTGATGCCGCGCTCGGCGGAGAGCATCGCCGCGCTGCTCGGCATCTGGAAGGCGGGAGCGGCGTATCTCCCCATCGATCCCGAGTACCCGCAGGAGCGCATCGACTTCATGCTCGAAGACTCGGGCACGAAGGTGGTGCTGACGCCGGAAAACGTAAACGTAGGGCGGGCTTCAGCCCGCCTGGGCGGGCTGAAGCCCGCCCTACGTTCGCTCGCTTATGTCATCTACACCTCTGGCTCGACCGGCAAGCCGAAGGGCGTGCTCGTCGATCACGCGGCGCTGGCGAATCTCGTCGCGTGGCACCGCCGCGCCTTCGCCATCACGCCGGACGATCGCGCCACGCGCCTGGCCGGCTTCTCGTTCGACGCCTCGGTGTGGGAGACGTGGCCGTACCTCGCCGCCGGGGCGTCCGTGCACATGGCCCCCGAGGAGGTGCCAGCCTCGCCGGAGAAGCTCGTGCAGTGGCTGGCGGACGAGCGCATCACCATCACCTTCCTCCCCACGCCGCTGGCCATGGCCGCACTGCCCGATCTCGAGCAGCGTGACGATCTCGCGCTGCGGGCGATCCTCACCGGCGGCGATCGCCTCACCCGGCGTCCGGGCCGCGACTGCCGCTTCACGCTCTTCAATCAGTACGGGCCGACGGAGAACGCCGTCGTCACGACCTGGTGCGCCGTCGATCGGGACTCGGGGAGTGCGCCGCCGATCGGCCGCCCCATCGACGGTGTCGATGTGGCCATCGTCGACCGCAACGGCCAGCTCTCGCCGATCGGCATTCCGGGCGAGCTGCTCATCGCCGGCGCCGGCCTGGCCCGCGGCTATCACATGCGCCCCGAGCTCACCGACGAGAAGTTCATCGAGCGCCAGGGCCGCCGCTGGTACCGCAGCGGAGACCTCGTGCGCTGGAACGAAGGGCAGATCGAGTTCCTCGGCCGCCGCGACGATCAGGTCAAGATCCGCGGCTATCGGATCGAGACGGGCGAGGTCGAGGCCGCGCTGGCGCGCCTGGACGGCGTGCGCGAGGCCGCGGTCATCGCCCGTCACGGCCGCGCCGGCGCGCGCCTGGTGGCCTACGTCGTGGCCTCGCGGCCCGCCGAGGAGCTGTGCGAGCGGCTCGGGCGCGTGCTGCCGCACTTCATGGTGCCGTCCGCGTTCGTCATGCTCGACGCGCTGCCGGTCACCCCGAGCGGCAAAGTCGACCGCCACGCGCTGCCCGACCCGGTCACGCACGGCGAAGAGCGCCGCGTGCCGCCGCGCGACGCCGTCGAGGAAGCCGTGGCCTCGATCTGGTGCGACGTGCTGCACCTCGACGACGTCTCCGTGCACGAGGACTTCTTCGCCGCCGGCGGCCACTCGCTGCTCGCCGCACGCCTGATCGTGCGCGTCCGCGAGACCCTCGGCGTCGACCTCCCGCTGCAGGTCATCTTCACCGCGCCGACCATCGCCGGCATCGCCGCCGAGTGCGTGCGCGTGCGCATGGGCGGGCTGAAGCCCGCCCTACATGCCATCGTCCGGCGCGAAGAGCGCACCGCGCCGCTGTCGTACGCGCAGGAGCGCCTCTGGTTCCTCGAGCAGCTCGTGCCGGGCGGCGCGCTGTACAACATCACCCGCATCTACCGCCTGCGCGGCGCGGTCGACGTCGTGACCGTGCAGCAGGCCCTCGACACCATCGTCGAGCGGCACGCCATCCTGCGTACCGCCTTCGTCACCACGCCTTCCGGGCCGATGCAGTTCGCGCACGACCCGATGCCGGCGCCGTTCCGCATCGTCGACGACGCCGACTTCATCCGCGTCGCGGACGAGGAGCGCCGGCAGTCCTTCGACCTCACCCGCGCGCCGCTCCTGCGCGCCGTCTTCGTGCGCATCGCGCCGGACGACCAGGTGCTCGTCGTGACCGTGCACCACATCGTCTTCGACGGCTGGTCCGCGGACGTGCTCGAGCGCGAGCTCGTCGCCGCGTATCGCGGCGAGCTGCTGCCGGAGCTGCCGGTGCAGTACGGCGACTTCGCCGCGGCGCAGCGCGAGGGACTGACCGGCGACGCGCTGGCCTCGCTCACCGCGTACTGGCGCGAGCGCCTGGCCGGCGCGCCGCCGCTCGAGCTGCCGACCGATCGCGTCCGTCCGGCGGTGCAGACCTACCGCGGTGCGAACGAGGTCATGCCGCTCCCCTCCGGCACCGCCGCCGCCCTGGCGGAGCTCGGCCACAGCGAGGGCGCCACGCCGTTCATGACGCTGCTGGCCGCCTTCAACGTCCTCCTGGCGCGCTACTCCGGCCAGACCGACATCAGCGTCGGGACGCCGGTGGCCAACCGCAACGCGGCCGAGGTCGAGGGACTGATCGGCTTCTTCGTCAACACCCTCGTCCTGCGCACCGATCTCTCCGGCGACCCGACGTTCCGCGAGCTGCTCGCGCGCGTGCGGCAGGTCTGCCTCGGCGCGTGGGAGCACCAGGACATGCCGTTCGAGAAGCTGGTCGAGGAGCTCAACCCGCAGCGCGAGATGAGCCGCAACCCGCTCTTCCAGACCATGCTGCTCTTCCGCACCGCGGGCCGCGGCGCCATGCCGTTCGGCGACGCCACGCTGACCGTCGAAAACGGCAGCGGCGACACGTCGAAGTTCGACCTGACCATGGCCGTCGTGGCGCGCGGCGCGGAGCTGACCTGCGCGGCGCAGTACAACACCGACCTCTATGAGCCGGCCACCGTGCGCCGCCTCCTCGGCCATTTCGGCACGCTGCTCGCCGCGGCCGCGAAGAATCCCGACGCGCGGATCTCGTCGCTCCCGCTGCTCGAGCCGGCCGAGCACGAGCAGCTCGTGGCATGGAACGCCACCAGCGTCGACTACGGCGCCGGCCTCCTGGTGCACGAGCTGATCGAGCGCCAGGCGCGCGCGACACCCGAGGCCACCGCGCTCGTCTTCCGCGGCGAATCGATGACCTACGCGGAGCTCGACCGCCGCGCCACCGCGCTGGCGTACGAGCTGCGCCGCCGCGGCGTGCGGCCGAACGCGCTGGTCGGCCTCTGCGTGGAGCGCTCGTTCGAGATGGTCCTCGCCATCGTGGCCACGCTCAAGGCCGGCGGCGCGTACGTCCCCATCGATCCCGACTACCCGTTCGAGCGCCTGCGCTACATGCTCGACGAGGCGCAACCCGCGGTCGTCCTCGCGCAGGAGAAGTTCCTCCCACGCCTCCCGCAGTGCAACGCCCTTGGCATCGAGAGCGCCATCGAGAGCGCACTGCACGCCGAGTCCGCCGACGCCGTGCCGGCGGCCCGTCCGCACGACGACGACCTGGCCTATGTCATCTACACCAGCGGCTCGACGGGCCGGCCGAAGGGCGCCATGAACACCCACGGCGCGATCCGCAACCGCCTGCTGTGGTTCCAGCACTCGTATCACGCCATCGGCCACGGCGACGTGGTGATGCAGAAGACGCCGTACGGCTTCGACATCTCGGTGTGGGAGCTCCTCTGGCCGCTCATCACCGGCGCGCGGCTGGTCATCGCCGAGCCGGGCGGGCATCAGGACGTGCTGTACCTGATCGATCTCATCCGCCGCGAGCGCGTGACCATCGCGCACTTCGTGCCGTCGATGCTGCAGATCTTCCTCGACGAGAAGGAAGCGAAGACGTGCACGTCGCTGCGTCACGTGATCTGCAGCGGCGAGGCGTTGCCGCTCGAGCTGGCGAAGCGCTTCGCCGCCGCCCTGCCGGCGGAGCTGCACAACCTCTACGGTCCGACCGAGGCCGCGGTCGAGGTGACGTACTGGCCCTGCTCGAGGGAGAGCGGCGCCGCGTCCGTGCCCATCGGCTTCCCCATCGCCAACGTGCAGATCCACATCCTCGACAAGCGGCTGCAGCCGGTGCCCGCGGGCGTGCCGGGCGAGCTGTTCATCGGCGGTGTGGCGGTCGCGCGCGGCTATCTGGCCCGTCCCGACCTCACCGCGGAGAAGTTCATCGCCGATCCGTTCAGCGAGCGGCCCGGCGCGCGGATGTACCGCAGCGGCGACCTGGCCCGCTGGCGCGCCGACGGCTCGATCGAATACCTCGGCCGGATCGACCATCAGGTCAAGATCCGCGGCTTCCGCATCGAGCTCGGCGAGATCGAGTCCGTCCTGGCCACCGTCCCGGCCGTGCGCGACGTGGTGGTGGTCGCGCATGCCGGCGCCGACGGCGACAAGCGCCTGGTCGCCTACGCCGCACCGCGCGACGGCGAGCAGCTCGACGCCGCCACGCTCCGCAACGCCTGCCGCGAATCGCTCCCCGAGTACATGGTGCCGGCGGTCTTCGTGCTGCTGCCCGCGCTCCCGCTCAACGCGAACGGGAAAGTCGACCGCAAGGCGCTCCCCGCGCCGGAGGTGCAGAGCGTGCGCGCGGCGTACGTGCCGCTGCAGAGCGAGACCGAGCGGCTGGTCGCCTCCGTCTGGCAGAACGTCCTCGGCGTCACCACGGTCGGCGTCGAGGACAACTTCTTCGACCTGGGCGGTCACTCGCTGCTCATGGTCCGCGTGCGCATGCAGTTGCGCGAGGCGCTCGATCGCGACGTGTCGATGATCGACCTCTTCCGCCACACCACCGTCGGCGCACTGGCCCGCCACCTCGGCGAGGTCGATTCCACCCAGCAACGGCTACAGAACGTGCGCGAGCGCGCACATAAACAAAAACTGGCGATGCATCGCCGCAAACCGCTTCAGAGAAACGGAGAGACCTCATGAGCACGGAGCATCACGATCAGATCGAGGAGGCAGTGGCCATCATCGGGCTTGCGGCACGCATGCCCGGCGCGCGGAATGCCGAGGAGTACTGGAACAACCTGACCAACGGCGTCGAGTCGATCACCTTCTTCAGCGACGAGGAGCTGGCGGCGATGGGCGTGCCCGCGGCCACGCTCAAGGACCCGAACTATGTCAAGGGGCGCGGCATCCTCCCCATCCCGGCGGAAGATTTCGACGCCGCCTTCTTCGGCTACAACCCGCGCGAGGCCGAGATCATCGACCCGCAGCAGCGCTGGTTCCTCGAGACCGCGTGGGAAGCGCTCGAGAACGCCGGCTACTCCCCCGACACGTACAAGGGGCGCATCGGCACGTTCGCCGGAGCGGGCGGCAGCCAGTACCTGTACAACCTGCAGAACAACCCCGACGTCGGCAAGTTCGCGAACCGCCTCTCCCTGGCCACCTCGAACGAGAAGGACTACGTGGCCACGCGCGTGTCGTACAAGATGAACCTGCGCGGGCCGAGCCTGACGGTGCAGACGGCCTGCTCGACGTCCCTCGTGGCCACCACGCTGGCCTGCACGTCGCTGCTCAACTACCAGTCCGACATGGCCATCGCCGGCGGCGTGTCGATCCGCGTGCCGCAGGGCGGCGGCTACATGTACCAGGAAGGCGGCATCATGTCGCCGGACGGCCACTGCCGCACGTTCGATGCGAAGGCGCAGGGCACCACGTTCAGCGCCGGCGTCGGCGCGGTCGTGCTCAAGCGGCTCAGCGACGCCGTCGCCGACGGCGATCACATCTACGCGGTCATCCGGGGCGCGGCCATCAACAACGACGGCAACGCCAAGGCCGGCTACACGGCGCCGGGCGTGGACGGCCAGGCCGAGGTCGCGGCCGAGGCCCTGGCCCTGGCGGGCATCGAGCCTGAGACCGTCCAGTACATCGAGACGCACGGCACGGCCACGAACATCGGCGACCCGATCGAGATCGCCGCGCTCACCCGCGCGTACGCCGCCGGCACGACGAAGAAAGGCTTCTGCGCCGTCGGCTCGGTGAAGAGCAACATCGGTCACACCGACGCCGCCGCCGGCGTGGCCGGCCTGATCAAGACCGTGCTCGCGCTCAAGAACCAGAAGCTCGTGCCCAGCCTCTTCTTCGAGACACCCAACCCGCATATCGATTTCGAGAACAGCCCGTTCTACGTCAACACCGAGCTGCGCGACTGGAAGCGCAACGGCACGCCGCGCCGCGCCGCCGTCAGCTCGTTCGGCATCGGCGGCACCAACGCCCACGTCGTGCTCGAGGAAGCGCCGGAGAGCGAAGCCTCCGGCCCGTCGCGCGACCGGCAGCTGATCCTCCTCTCCGCGCGCACCGAGACGGCGCTGGACACGCTCACCGCGAACCTCGCCGACTGGCTGAAGAAGAACGAGCAGGCGAACTTCGCCGACGTCGCCTTCACCCTCAAGGCCGGACGCCGCGCGCAGACGCACCGCCGCCTGCTGGTCTGCCGCGACGCCGCCGACGCCATCGCCGCCCTCGAGGCACGCGACCCGAAGCGCATCGCCTCCGCGCGCGCCGACGCGCAGCATCGCTCCCCCGCATTCCTCTTCCCCGGCCAGGGCGCGCAGTACGGCGGCATGGCCAAGGGTCTCTATGACAGCGAGCCGCTCTTCCGCGAGATCGTCGACCGCTGCGCGGAGGTGCTCCAGCCGCACCTCGGCCTGGACATCCGTACCGTCCTTTTCGACGAGCAGAACGGCGACGAGCAGCTCAAGCAGACCTGGCTCACGCAGCCGGCGCTCTTCGTGACCGAATACGCGCTGGCGCGGCTGTGGATGCAGTGGGGAGTGGTCCCCGAGGCCATGATCGGCCACAGCATCGGCGAGTACACGGCCGCCTGCCTCTCCGGGGTGCTGTCGCTCGACGACGCCCTGGCCCTGGTCGCCGCGCGCGGCGGCCTGATTCAGAAGCTGCCGGCCGGCTCGATGATGGCCGTGCCGGTCGACGAGAGCCAGCTCCTGCCGCTGCTCCCGGACGACGTCTCCCTCGCCGCCGTCAACGCGCCGGGACTCTGCGTCGTCTCCGGCACCGACGAGGCCATCACCCGTTTCGAGGCCACGCTCGCGGCGCAGAAGCTCTCCGGCCGCCGGCTGCACACCTCGCACGCCTTCCACTCGATGATGATGGAGCCGATCCTCGACGCGTTCCGCGCCGTGCTGCGCAAGGTGCGCTTCCACGCGCCGGCCATCCCGTACGTCTCCAACGTCACCGGCACCTGGATCACCGAGGCCGAGGCTACCGATCCGGAGTACTACGTGCGGCACCTGCGCGGCACGGTGCGCTTCGCGGCCGGCATGGCCGAGCTGCTGCGCGAGCCGTCGCGTGTGTTCCTCGAGGTCGGCCCGGGACGCACGCTGACCACGTTCGTGCGCCAGCAGCCGGAAGGGAAGAACGTCCCGATGGCGGCCAGCCTGCGCCATCCGCAGGAGGCCACCGGCGATCTCGATTTCATCCTCGGCTCCCTCGGCCGTCTCTGGCTCGACGGCACGTCGGTGGACTGGGACGGCTTCTACAAGAACGAGAACCGGCACCGCATCCCGGTCCCGACCTATCCGTTCGAGCGGCAGCGCTACTGGATCGCGCCGAACCGCTCCGCCGCGCCGCAGCCCGCCGAGTCGAACGACAAGATCGCCAACGTCACGGAGTGGTTCTCGATGCCGTCGTGGAAGCGCACCGCCGCTCCCGCTCCGGCGACGGCGGACGGCCGCCGCTGGCTCGTGTTCAGCGACGACGTGGTCGGCGACGAGGCCGCGGCCGCGCTGCGTAACCGCGGTGAGGACGTCGTGGTCGTGAACCGCGGCCCCGTCTTCGCCAAGATGGACAGCACCGCGTACGTGATGCGCTACGACCATCGCGACGACTACACGACGATCTTCGAGGCCCTCGCCGCCGACGCGAAGCTCCCCACGAACATCATCCACTGCGGCAACGTCACCACCGCGCCGCGCTCGCTCGACGAGAGCACCGAGGCCGGCTTCTACGGGCTGATCTACCTGGCCCAGGCGCTCGCGGCGAAGAACCTGTCCGACGAAGTGCGCATCGACGTCGTGGCCAACGAGCTCTTCGAGGTCATCGACGGCGAGCGCATCGACCCGCTCAAGGCCACAATGCTCGGGCCGTGCAAGGTCATCCCGCAGGAGCTGCCGAACGTCACCGTCCGCACCATCGACGTGCGCCTCGATGAAATGTGGCGCGGGCTTCAGCCCGCGGATGTGGGCAGGCTTCAGCCTGCGGACAAGGGCGGGCTGAAGCCCGCCCCACATGCCGCCGCACGGCAGATCGTGACCGAGGCGCTGAGCGCCGCCACCGACCGCGCCGTCGCCTGGCGCGGCAAGTACCGCTGGTCGCAGGCGTACGAGAACGTGCGCCTCGAGAGCGCCGGCGCCACGCCGCGCCTCCGCGATGAAGGCGTGTACTTCATCACCGGCGGCTTCGGCGGCATCGGCCTCGTGCTGGCCGAGCATCTCGCGCAGACCTGCAAGGCCCGTCTCGCGCTCACCGCGCGCGGCGCGCTGCCGGCGCGCGAGGAATGGCAGCAGTGGCTCGACACGCACGCCGAGGAGGACGCCATCTCCGCCCGCATCCGTTCCGTGCAGAAGCTCGAGTCGCTCGGCGCGACCGTCCTTCCGCTGGCTGCGGACGCCAGCAACCGCGCACAGATGGAGGCCGCGGTCGGCGAGGCGGTGCGCGTCTTCGGCCGCATCGACGGCGTCGTCCACGCGGCCGGCGTCGCCGGCGGCGGCATCATCCCGCTCAAGACCCGCGAGGCCGCCGCACGCGTCCTCGATCCGAAGACGAAGGGCACGCTCATCCTCGACGAGCTGCTGCAGGGGCAGCAGCTCGACTTCTTCATCCTCTGCTCCTCGCTCACGGCCGTGGTGGGCGCCGTCGGCCAGGTCGACTACTGCGCCGCCAACGCCTTCATGGACGCCTTCGCCCACCGCCGCTCGCAGGAGCATCCGGAGACGCTCACCGTCTCGG
>DASPMO010000082.1:0-6903 GCA_035627015.1 Thermoanaerobaculia bacterium
CGCCTACCGGGACGGGACTCTCACCCGCTGGAGAAGTGCAGCCTGAACCTCTGCTCCCTTTCAGTCGCTTCGGTTCGTCACGGCGCACCATGCACGATTTTACGACGCACTACCGCTTTTCTGCCGCGCAGACTCCTAGGCGAACGCCTCGGCTTTCAACAGAACCGCGTCAGCGAAATCGAGAACGGCTCGCGCTCGCAAACGCTGGCGCTGCAATGGAAGCCGAGCGCGCTACTGGTTGCCGTCGACGAGGAACACCTCCCGGAGCTCCTGCCGAAATAGCGGAATAGCCGGCGCCGCCCGCCTCCTTACGCGTGGTAGGATCTGTAAGGAGGCTCCGCCATGCCGCGCTCGACCATCACCAGCAAGCGCCAGACGACCGTCCCGAAGGAGGTCTGCGACGCCCTCGACGTCGGCCCCGGCGATCAGATCACGTGGGAAGTCAACGGCGGCCGCGTAGCCGTCACCACCGAACGGCCGGGACTCTGGCGCTGGCTTGAAGCCGTGGCGGTTCTGGTTCTCCTCGGTCAGATGGCGCGCGGCGCGGCGGCGACGCAGCCGGCGAGACGACGGATACTCGATCGTCTCGACGACGGTGTATTGCGGCCAGCGGCGCGCGTCACGGGCGCTGATGAAGCGGCCGGACGAAGCGCTGCGTGCGACCTTGCGCGTACTCATTCCTGCTCCGCGAGGTCCTTCCCCGCCTTGAACTGCGCGGTGATTTCGCCGCCGACGGCCGACAGCGATTCGAGGGCCTGCGTGAACATGACGATGGCGGCACGCCACGTCGACGGGATGAGCGGGAGCGACGACAGGACGGTGAAGACCGGCTTGATGCCGCGCCAGATCTTCAGCACCTTCTGCAGGCGGCCGTTCGGCGTGTCCTGCACGAGGGTGTTCTCCTGCTCCATGTCGACGTTGAGCGCGCGGAGCGTGCGATCGGTGGAGCGCTTGTTCTTCCCGATCAACGCCACGGATGCTTCGAGGGGATTGAGTTCTTTGGGATTCGTGCTCATGGTGAATGCCTCTCCTTTCGAGGCAGGTCGGATGCTGGTGGATGGGTGAAGAGAAGGCGGTCAGCGGGCGGGCCGGCGACGCACGCGCGGCATGCGCGTGGCGACGACGGCGGCGCGCTCGCGCGGCCTTTTGACGGGGGTGTGTTTGGCAACACACCCGACGACGGCGGGCGACAGGCCCACGTCCGACCAGGCGTCGGCGACGACGCGCTGGATCGACGCGCCGTGGCCGTAAAGCTCGCCGGCGATGTCGACGGTGGCCTGCACGAAGTCCGCGAAGTCAGCCTCGGGCCGGAGCCGTTCGGTGAGCGCCGCGTACCAGATGCGCCCCAACACGTTCCACGTGTTTCCGCCGAGAGTCATCGCGGCGATGTAGAACGCGTGGTTGAGAATGCCGGAGTTGATGTGGACTCCGCCGTTGTCTTCCGTCGTTTCGACGTAGTCGCGCATGTGCGACGGTTGCGGGTCTTTGCCGAGGACGGGATCGTCATAGGCAGTGCCCGGAAACGCCATGGACCGCACGGCTACACCGTTAACGGCAGGGCCGAAAATCTCCGCGCCGATGAGCCAATCGGACTCGCTTGCGGACAGGCCGAGCAGCCACTGCTTGACCATGATCCCGAACGCGTCGGAAAGGTGCTCGTTGAGCGCACCGGTCTGACCGTGATAGCCGAGAGCTGCGGCGAACTGCGTGAGGCCGTGCGTCAGCTCATGGGCGATCACGTCGACGGATGCAGTGAAGCGCTTGAAGATTCGTCCGTCTGCGTGGCCGTAAACCATCTGCCGGCCGTTCCAGAGCGCGTTCTCGAATGACGTGCCGTAGTGCACGGTGGAGTCGAGACGCATTCCCCTGCCGTCGATGGAGGAACGCTGAAAGACGTTGGCGAAAAATCGCACGTCGCACCGCTGCCGTCGTAGGCCTCAGTGACCTCGACGTCCGAGCTGCGCGGCTTGTGCTCGCTCATGGCGAGCTTGCCGGGCAGACGGAAGGTGTGCTGCGCGTCGTAGACGTTGCGACGTTTCCGCGGAGCCGTGGCCGTAGCGCCGACTTCGGGGGGTCGTTCGAGAAGCGTAGCGGCGTGACTCGTGGCCAGCTCGCGCATGTGCTAGCCGCGCGGCTACGCGGCTCGGGTCGGACACGAACCCCCTCGTCGGCTTCGGGAGTTGAAGAAATGAGAGACCCCGAAAAAACTTACACCACCGGTATTCACTGACGATGTCGCGTCGTCGAACTATCCGGTCATCCCGAGCGTCGAGTCGAGGGACCTGGCCGGGTGGTGCATCGAGGCACGTGCCTGGCGCCCCGCCCACCCAGGTCTCTCGACTCACGCTCGGGATCACAGAAGAACATGTTTCGCCGCTTTCCCGTCCCTAACAGCTCGGCGATCGATGCCGCGGTCTCAGGCGCGCGCTTTCAGTCCTTCCGGATTCGAAACCTCCGACAGCGGCGCTCCCGCGAAGTGGCACGCGGCGAAGTGTCCTGGCTTGTGCTCGACCAGCCCCGGCACGTCGGTCTTGCACACCGGGAACTGCGCGATCGGGAAAACATCCCCACGGGCCGCCTGAAACGACGCCGCGCCGTGCCGCAATCTGCCACAGCGGCAACTGCGCGCGCGTGCCATTCGTCCTCACTTCCCTCTTGAAATCCTTCCGGTTCCGGTCCAATTTATAGATGGGCCCAAACAACATAGGAGGAGACGCATGTCTGAGACCTTCTCCCGCCGGAGGTTTCTCCGCGGAGCCGCCGCCACCGCCGCCGCAACGGCACTCGCCCCCGCCCCGCTGCTGCTGACCCAGGAGCGACCGGACGTCGCCGCTCGTTCCGACGTGAACGACTGGAGGGACGTGCCGCCGATGTTCTCCTACTTCACCAAGCCCGTCGCCGTGCCGATGAACGCCGCCAACCTCTGCCCCGCCTTCATGGAGGTCACGCAGAAGGTGGCGGCGGAGCTCGCGGCCATGGATGACGACTGCTCGCTCAACCGCCGCACGTCCGACGTCTACCGCCGGGCGATGCATCAGGCGCGCGTGGGGATCGCTTTCGCCCTCAACGCTATGCCGCAGGAGATCGCGCTGGTACGCAACGCCAGCGCCGCCAACAACACGATTGTGAACGGCGTCACTCTCAGGGACGGCGACGAAGTGCTGCTATGGGACGACAATCACGAGACGAACGACAGCTCGTGGGTCGTACGGCGGCAGCGCGGGGTGGCACGCTTCGAGATCAAGCGCGTCAACATCCCCCTGAGCGCCGGCGTCGCGCAGATCGTCGACATCTTCCGCCGGGCGATCACGCCGAGGACGCGCGTGATCTCGTTCAGCGAGATCTCGAACCACACCGGAATGCGGCTGCCGTCGAAGCAGATCGCGGCCATGGCCCACAACGTGCGCCGCGACATCTTCGTGCACGTGGATGGCGCGCAGTCGTGGGGCGCTCTCGCTCTGGACCTCCACGACATGGGCTGCGATTCGTTCTCCGGCAGCGGGCACAAATGGCCCTGCGGGCCGCGCGAGAGCGGCATCCTGTACGTGCGATGCGAGCGCGTGGAACAGCTCTGGCCGAACATCGTCGCCTACGACATCAACATCGACGCGCCATGCTGGGGTCAGCCGCAGCCGCAATGCGGCCCGATGCGAGTCGCCGGCGAGGCCTTTCTGCTGCCGGAAGACGACGTCACGGAGTCGGCCGACGTCTGCCACCTGTTCAACGACGCGCGCCGCTTCGAGCTCCTCGGCCAGCGCAACGACGCCACGATTTTCGCCATGACCACCATGGCCCGGTTGCACGATCGCATCGAGGCCACGCACGGCGGCCGCGGCGCGGTCGAGCGCCGCATCGCCGCCCTCGCGAGGCGCCTGAAGGAAAAGGGTCCCACCAGTCTCCTACTGACGCCGATGAGCCCCGAGCTCAGTCACGGCGTCGTCGTCTTCCGTGCCGACAAGTCTGCTCAGGAGCTGCGCCGGATCTTCCAGGAGCTCTATGGCCGCTTCGGCATCGCCGGCAACGTCACGACGGTGATGCTCAACGGCAGGCCGCAGGGCATCCTCCGGCTCTGCCCCCACATCTACAACACGGAGGAACAGGTCGACCACGCCGCCAGCGCCGTACGGGCGTTGCTCGTCCCAGGTGCGGCGTCATGACCAGCGACCCGCGCCTCCGGCCTGTCACGCCGGAGGGCGCGGGTTCGAGCCCGTCGGCCCCGCCAAATTAAGTGCTTGAATAGCCGCCACTTCGGCGGCTTTCGTGTTTTCAGTGGGTTGCGTTAGAAAGTTGTAACTCGCAAGCTGACTCGCAAGGTCGCGATTCTCGGACGCGAAAACCTGCACGGAAAACGCTGCGAAAGCGCGAGATGTTTCACAAATCGGAGCGAGTGTTCCACGGAAAAAATGCGTCGGCGAGGCGCCGCAATTCGACGGCCGATCGGCGGCGGAACACCGCCCGGCATGAACCGCGGAAGAGTGCGCCGCACACGCGCGCTGCATGCCCGCAAAAGCGCGAACGGCGCACACTCGGAGGTGTGTACGCCGTTCCCCTGCGCGCGACGCCTGGCGGGGCCGCAGCGCATCACGGCAGCGACCCCCCAAATCTTCGCCATGTGCGTGGGGTGGTTCGTGAGGATCAGTCGCCCGTGTTCGGCTGCGATGTACACATCTCCCTCGATGTTGAATTCGTACTTCTCGAGCCAGTGACCCGACAGGCGCACAAAAGGGACGTGCTCGCCGTGAGAAGCGGTTGTGTAGCGGAACCGCGATGAGACCCTGATGCAAGACGGGGTGCGCGTGCGACGCGGCTTCGGCGCTGCAGCAGCAGGCGCAGCCAGCGCGGCGGAATCGAGCGGCGTGGGGTCGGCGTGCGCCTCGACGGCGGGCGGCTGCGGCGCGTCGGCAGCACGGCCGCGCGGAGCGAAAGCTTCGTAATCGGCGGCTCGTCGCGATTCTCGCCGGAGAATCTCCCCCGCAACCTGCAGCTCGTCGACGTGCTGAAACGGTGGGGCCACACGCGAGCAGGCCACGCCCGCGCAGATCGGGTTCGCATGGCTGATGGCGCAGAAGCCGTGGATCGTGCCGATCCCCGGAACGGCCGTGATGACACATATGGTCGAAAACACCTGCGCGGCAGCGGTGCGATTCACGCCCGCCGAGCTCACGGAGCTGACAACGCTGTAAGGGCGATCGAAGTCCGCGGAACGCGTCTCCCCGAACAGGTGCTCGTCTTCTCGGGCTTGGAAGCGCCGCCGAAAGAGTTGCGTCAGCGGCTCGGTCCAGCTTGAGAATGACGTGGCCCGCCACTTCGAGGCGGCTGATGACGGTGCGGCGTTGCTGGAGAGTCGCCTCGTGGGAGATCACATACTGCCAGCCGACGTCGTGATCGCCGATGAGGGAGCAGATCGTCGCGCACAACTCTACCGCGCACGCGACGTACCGGCCGCGGACGTTTACTGATCGAAGCATCGACCGCGGAAGCGCGAGGACGATCGCGACACCTCCACGCGGTCGACCCGCAATCTTCGGCGAAGTCCGCGATCCTCTTGTCCGCCCGTCGCGGCTCCGTTTCGCCCTTTGAACAAAACCAGGACGACCACTTTGGGTTGTTGCTCCGCGACGTGTCTCCGCTCCTCGCGTTCTGGAGTAGGAAGGACAGGCGAGATGACTTTGGTCGTTCGGCGCATCAGCGTGGACGTCGGCTCGCCTTAGTCCAAATTCGCCGAGTCGGGTCCGTCCATCATCAGAAGGTGAACCAGTTGACGACCGTGCTCAAAGTCGCCGCGGCGGCATTCGCGTTTGCTGCGGCGCTCACGTTTGTCTTCGATCTGCGCGGACGGGATCTTGGAGGGCTCCCCCACCGAATGCTGCTGCCGGGCGCCATCGCACTGCTGATGCTCGCACTCGGGGCGAGTGCGGTGGACTACGCGACGACACGGCCCGACGCGGCGCAGAACATCACCGCGCACGTGAACATCGGAACGATCAACGCGCCGAACGGCACGGTCACGATCACTCCGGTGAAAATCGAGAATGGCGATAGCCCGGCAGAACGCCAACGGAAGATTGCGACCGCACGAAGCCTGCTCGTGAACGAGATCGTGTTCAACGTGCGCTCGCTCGATTCCCGGATCGCTCTCGTGCGGGCCGCCACCGGTCGCGACGAATTCGACGCGCAGCTGCGCGCGCGGATGCGCGACGTCGCACCGGTGGTCGCAGAGATCAACGCCGACGCCTATTCGCAGTTGCTCTCGCAGCAGGCGGCGGCGTCATTGCGGCAGGCGTTTGCGAGCGCGCCGCTGCGGGCCGACCTCACCGGCTTCATCGTCCAGGTGGTCACGACAGCCGATGCCCCGCCGGACAGAGTGCGCAATTTCTATCGAGAGTTGACCGAAGCTGCATATCGCTCCGACGTCGTGCTGCAGACGCTCGATGCGGCCGCGCGAAAACCGGACGCTGTCGCGGCTTGCCGGGTGTCGCTGGCGCAACGCGGGCTCGAGCTCCAGAGCCGTCTCGCGTTCCTCTACGCCCTCGGCGTTCTCGACGCCATTCCCGGGCACGAACCGGCTCTCGACACGCTGCAGATCCTTCGTCGTCCGCGGTCTGTCGACGCAGAGTCGCCCGCGCCCGCGCCCTTGCGGAGTTGCTGCGCGAGAAGGCGGCGCTCGCCGGAGAGTTCGCGGACGCACGCGATCGTGAACTGGTTCGAGCGATCGATGATGTCCAGGCGCGGCTCATCATCGCGCCGACCGACCGATGGAACGAGGTCGTTGGCAAAGCCATCACGCTTCGGCAACTCGGCCGGTCACAGGATGCCGAACGAGCATTCATGAAGTACGAGGAGATGTTCGGCGCGACCGATCCCGGCGCGCGGCTCTACGCAACGACCGCACGGGCTCTGACA
>DASPMO010000083.1:0-16804 GCA_035627015.1 Thermoanaerobaculia bacterium
GGCCGGGCCGGCCCGCCGGAGGCCTCTCGTCGTTCCCTCGTGTTACCGTCGCTTGTCGAACAGCTCCCAGCGGCCTTCCATCTGCGTGTAGCCGGGCGTCTTGACCTTGATCCAGTGCGCCTCGGCGCCGTACGGCTCGCCGCGGCGCTTGGCCACGATCCCTTCGAGGTCGCGCTTCGCCGTGACGGCGAACAGCGCCGGATCCTCGATGTGGTCCACATAGGCGACCGGCGTCTTCGCCACCAGTGTGGCCAGCCGTTTCTTCCGCCGCCAGAGCGGCCATTCCCGCAGGTCGCGCCCGTTCAGCCAGAGGAGATCGAACGCCGCAAAAGCCGGCTCGCCGCGGCGGAAGAAGAGCGCGTAAAAGTCGGGGCCCTCCTTCCCCATGACGATGATCTCGCCGTCGAGGATCGCGTCGCGCACTCCCAGGGCACGCGTCAGCGCGTCGGCCAGCGGCTGGAAGCGCGGCATCGGCTTCGCGGTCTTGGACGTGAACTTCCCCTTCCCCTTCTCGATCGTCAGCACGCCGCGGAAGCCGTCCAGCTTCAACTCGTAAATCCAATCTTTCCCCACCGGCACACTCTTGCTGCGTACCGGCCGCACGGGCTCGATCTTCGGCAATCCCACGGCGGACTGCGCCGCAAGCCCAATGCCTCTTTGAAGTTCCTTGTCTCCGATTTACCTTACCGCCGCACCGACCGGCGCCGTGCCGGCTCCTCCCGCCCCGCGAGGACGATCAGCGCGCCGCGGTCCATGGCCACCACCAGGTCGCGGATGCCGTCCCCGGTGACGTCGCCGATGGCCAGGTGCTCGTACCGGGAGTGGTTCGACTGCGCGTCGGGAAGCGCGTACTGCTGGCTGGCAAACACTCCTGGCGCGGTCTGGAGCCAGACCTGGACGACGTACTCGTCGTCCCGATAGGTCGGACCGACCCGCGCCGTCGCCCCTGTGGCCGCGAGATCGGCGTCGCCGTCGCCGTCGAAATCGCGCGCCAGCAGCGAGGCAGGCATCTCCTCTGCCGGCAGAGTCGGGCCGGCCGCGAACGAGCCGTCCGGCTGCTGCAGCACGAGACCGACGAACGGCTCGTCGCTGCGCGCGTTGGGGAGGACGGCCAGATCGACGCGCGAGTCGCCGTTGAAATCGCCGCTCTCGACGCCGCTGAAGCCGTCTCTCCACGGCAGGTCGACGACCATGACCTCGCCGAATCCACCCCCCGGCTTCGCAAGCGCGACATGCAGGCGCCCGACGACGCCCTGGCCGCTGACGTTGACCGCGTCGGCCCGGCCGTCGCCGTTCAGGTCGGCCAGCTCGAAGTCGTCGTAGCCGTAGCCTGTCATCGCCTGCTCGCGGTGCACGAACGTGCCGCCGGCCTGCTGCTCGTACACGTTCATCGTCTCGCTGCCCCACGGCATCCCGACGATGTCGGTCCGGCCGTCGCCGTTCAGGTCGGCGGTGTCGAAGTCGGCCGCGCCGCGCTGCTCGTCCACCAGCTTCCCGGCCGCGAACGAGCCGTCCGGCTGCTGCAGCAGGACGAACAGCCGTCCCGCGGCGACGACGAGATCGAGGCGCCCGTCGTCGTTGAAATGCCCCGCCCGGATCGCTCGGGCGTTGCCGGGCCCCGGGAACACCAGCGGCTCCGCGAGCGTCCCCTCGGCGGTCTGCAGGAAGACCAGCACGCGGCACGACGTGCAGTACTCCCCCTCCGCCGCGGCCACGTCGTTGCGGCCGTCGCCGTTGAAGTCGGCGATGACCAGGGCGTCCGGACGATAGACCCGTTGCGGGTATACGACGCCCGCCCGGAAGAGCGCACCCAGCGCGGGCGACGCGGCGAGGAGCAGTGCGAACAACGCAGGGAGACGTTTCACGATCCCTACAGCATACACAGCGTTTTCCGTATCATTCCCCCACCGTGGCATTTTCAGAAAAAGCATTCGCACTCATCGTGGAGGCCGAAGGCCTCGATCAACCGGGCAAGTGGCCGGGCGGCGACTCCGGGATCACGATCGGCATCGGCTACGACCTCGGCTATGTGACGGTCGACCAGTTCGAGTCCGACTGGGGCCCGCTCCTCACCGCGCAGACGCGCGAGAAACTGAAGACCGCCATCGGCCTGCGTGGCGCGAAGGCGAAGAACAAGGCGCCCGATTTCAAGTCGATCCGCATCAAGCGCGAGCACGCCGAGGCCGTGTTCCGGGAGCGCTCGATCCCGCTCTACACCTTCCGCACCGAACAGGCCTTCCCCGGCGTGGAGCTGCTGCCGCTCGACGCGCACGGCGCGCTCGTCTCCCTGGTCTTCAACCGCGGCACGTCGATGGTCGACAAGCCGGGCGAGGACCGGCGGCGGGAGATGCGCGCCATCCGCGACGCCGTGCCGCGGCAGGACCTCCGCGAGATCGCGCTGCAGATCCGCTCGATGAAGCGGCTGTGGGAAGGAAAGGGACTCGACGGCCTGATCAAGCGCCGCGAGGCGGAAGCGCTGCTCGTGGAGTCGTGCATCCCGGCCGTGATCCCATGACCACGACACGCCTGGAGCCCTTCACCGACGCCGTCATCGCCATCATCACTCTCTGGCCGCCATCCCGCTGGCGTTCGTGCACCCGATGATCTCCGGCGCGATCTACGTCCTCGTGGCGGTGATGTGGCTCGTGCCCGACACGCGCATCGAGACGCACCTCAGCCGAGCGCACCAAACGCGGCGTGGTACCGCGCCACCCCCTTGAGCGGCGCGGCCGCGCCGGGGACGAGCTCGAGGAGCATGAAGACGTCGTCGGGGACGTCGTACTCGGAGCGCACGCCGTACCGCGACGCCGGCGCGAAACCGAAGCGCGGGTAGTACTCCGGATGTCCCAGCACCACCACCGCGCCGAAGCCGGCGCGGCGGCATTCCTCCAGTCCCGCCTCGACGAGCCTCGAGCCGATGCCCTGGTGCTGCCTCGCCGGCGACACGGCCATCGGCGCAAGGCCTGCGATGGTCGCCTCGCCGATCTCGACCGGCGTGAAGCAGATGTGCCCGACGATGGCCCCCTCCTCCTCGGCGACGCGCGAAAGGAACGGCGTCGCCTGCTCGCGCAGGGCGTCGACGAGGCGTGCCTCGTCCGGCTGCCCGAACGCGGCCTCGTTCACGCGGCGGATCGCTTCGATGTCGGCAATGCCTTCGGGCCGGATGTGCACGCCCCATAGTGCAGGCGTCTTGCACTTCACGCAAAGCAGGAGGAGCGGGCGCATGAAGGCAGTGGTGTTTCACGGCGTGGGCGACATCCGGCTGGACGAGGTGAAGGAGCCGAAGCTGAAGGAAGGGACGGACGCCATCGTCCGCCTCACCGCGAGCGCGATCTGCGGCACCGACCTGCACATGATCCGCGGCACGATGCCGGGCATGAAGCCGGGCACGATCCTCGGCCACGAGGGAGTGGGCATCGTGGAAGAGATCGGCAAGGACGTGCGCAACCTGCGCAAGGGCGACCGCGTCGTCGTCCCCTCCACCATCGCCTGCGGCTACTGCTCGTACTGCCGTTCCGGCTACTACTCGCAGTGCGATCACGCCAATCCGAACGGCCCGGCCGCGGGCACCGCGTTCTACGGCGGCCCCGCCGACTCCGGTCCCTTCGACGGCATGCAGGCCGAGTACGTCCGCGTGCCGTTCGCGCACGTGAATCTCGTCAAGCTGCCCGAGTCGGTCACCGACGACCAGGCCATCCTCCTCTCCGACATCTTCCCCACCGGCTACATGGCCGCCGACATCGCCGAGATCGTGGAAGGGGACACCGTGGCGGTGTTCGGCTGCGGCCCGGTCGGGCAGTTCGCCATCGCCAGCGCCATGCTCCTCGGCGCCGGCCGCGTGCTGGCCGTCGACCACCACCCGTCGCGCCTGGCCATGGCCCGCGCCCTCGGCGCGGAGGTGATCGACTTCGACGAAGAAGACCCGGTGGAGACGATCCAGCGCCTCACCGGGAAGATCGGCGTCGACCGCGCCATCGACGCGGTCGGCGTCGACGCGGAGCGCCCGCACTCCGGCCCCGCCGCGAAACAGGCGAAGAAGCAGGCGGCGGAGTTCGAGAAGGAGCAGCAGGAAGTCGCGCCGAAGCAGAACCCCGACGGCGAGTTGTGGCAGCCCGGCGACGCCCCCTCCCAGGTGCTGCACTGGGCGGTCGAGGCGCTGGCCAAGGCCGGCACGCTGTCGATCGTCGGCGTCTATCCGCAGCAGTCGAAAACGTTCCCGATCGGTGCGGCGATGAACAAGAACCTCACCCTGCAGATGGGGAACTGCCATCACCGGAAGTACATCCCGATGCTCCTCCCGCTCGTGCAGAGCGGCACGTTCGATCCCGCCCGCATCCTGACGCAGGCGACGCCCCTCGGCTCGGTGATCGAGGCCTACCAGCGCTTCGACCTGCGCGAGGAGGGATGGATCAAGGTGATGCTCGAGCCGTCGTGAGGCTCACTCCTCAACGAAGCGATAGCTGGCGTGGGAGTCGTAGTCGATCCCGTGCTTTTTCTTCAGCTCCTGGATGTGCTCGAGCTGGCGTTTCGTGTGCGGACTGGCCACACCGTCGCCGAGCGGCTCGCTGGTGTGCAGCAGGATCTCCTCCAGGCAACTGCTGACGCTCATGCGCTTGTACGCGGCGAGGTCGTGGAGCAGCGCGGCCAGCCGCTTTTCCAGCCGCACCGGCACGTCGACCCGCTCGATCGGGAGCGGCGGCCCGGCGTTCAGCAGGTGATGCCCGAAGCCGAGGTGATAGCCGTTCAGGTCGCGGACCATGTAGTCGCGGATGCCGTACTCGCGGTCGCCGATCTCCTCGGCGATCTCGACGCCGCTCTCCCGATGGAACGCGTACAGCTCGTCCGCGTCGCCGACGACGAAGTAGACCGCGCACCCTTTCGGGTGAGGCGTGCCGCTCTCGAGAAAGATCTGCACCTTGCCGAGGTTCACGCCGGCCATGGACGGCGGCTCGCCCCACGTGAACGCGAGCCGGAAGCCCAGCTTCGCCGTGTAAAAGTCGACCGCGGCCATGACGTCCGGCACCGCCAGACCGGCATGGAGCTGCTCGCACTCGACGTTCGGGATCACGGTTCCTGCTGCTCGGTCACGGGCTCGAAACTCACGAACACTTCACTCGGGTCCTGTTCGAACATCGCGCCGGTGGCGGTATCGAGGGCGAAGCCGGTGCCGGCGAAGAGGCCGCCGAGGACCAGCCAGCCGAGCCAGTCGCCGTCGCAGCACATCTCCGCCGCGACGCCGGCATTCTCGAAATACTCCTCGGCCACCTTGCGCTCGAGCGTCACCCGCTCCGTGTAGTGGTCGCGCTTGAGGAACGTCAGCGTGCAGCGCTCGGCGCGGCGGCTCACCCACACCACGCCCGGCGTGCGCACTTCCTTCGTCGCGCCGGGGCCACACTCCGAGGTGCGCACCAGCGCGTCCTGCGGATCGCTGTCCACCACGATGCGCTGCACCGGCCCGTGCTGGACGGTGGCGCAGGCAGTCAGGGTCAGCAGCAGCAGCGCGGCGACGAGCGGTCTCATGCGAGCCCTCATGATAACTCCGGTGCTATCCTCTGCGTCGATGACCACCGGAAGAAACGACCCATGCCCCTGCGGCAGCGGACAGAAATACAAGAGCTGCTGCATCGACAAACAACGCGGGGCCTCCCGCGGCCTGATCTACCTCCTGATCGCCATTGCCGTCGTCGCCGCCGTCGGCGTCAGCGCCACGCTGATCGACCGCCGCAATGACGCGCGCTCCACCTCCTCGCTCGCCACCGCACAGACCCCGCGCGCCGCGACGACGCCCAAGCCGCAACCGCCCGGCCCCGTTCCCGCGGGGAAAGTGTGGTCCGCCGAGCACGGTCACTGGCACGACGCCAACGCCACCCCGGCGGGCGGCGTCCAGCCCACCCGCGAGAATCCGATCACCATGAACGTGCGCAACGTCCCCCAGCCTCCCGGCCCGGTGCCGGAGGGGAAGGTGTGGTCGACCGAGCACGGTCACTGGCACACGAAGAAGTAGCGCGTAGGGCGACGGGTGTTGCTGGTTGCTGGTTTACCACCGCCCGCACACCCGTTGCTCATTCATGCCGCGCCTGGGCAGCAACGGGTGTGCGGGCGGTGGTAAACCGACAACCAGCAACCATCCTCATGCCGGAACCGCTGCCGTCATCGGGCGTTGTACCAGTATGCTCGAACGGCACGTCGTCTCCTGCGCCCTTCTGTTCGCGATTTCCCTGAGCATTTTCGCCGGGCCGGTCATGTCTCCCGAGAAATGGCGGACGGACGTGGAGTTCGTCGGCCGCGAGCTTCCGAAGCGCCACAAGAACGCGTTTCACCACACGCCGCGCGAACAGTTCGCCGCGGCCGTCGCGGCACTGCGCGACCGCGCCGCCACCGCCAACGACCATGAAATGCTCGTCGGGCTCCTGCAGCTCACGGCCATGGTCGGCGACGGGCACACGCGCGTGAATCCGGCGCCGGGGCTGTTCCACGCCTTCCCGATCGGCATCGTCGAGATCGAAGGCGTGTACCGCGTCGTGCGGGGCGCCGGCCCCGCCGCCCCTCTGGTCGGCGGACGGCTGACGAAGATCGACGGCATTCCGCTCGAGAAGATCGTTCCGAAGGTACGAACCCTCATCGCCCAGGGTGAGAGCGACATCCTCATCGCCGCCCGCACTGCACAATGGTTCGCGGTGGCCGAGGCGCTGCACGGCCTCGGCATCATCAAGGATCCCGGGACCGCGACGTACACGGCGGTGATGGAGGACGGCACCGAGCGGACGGCCGCGCTGCGCGTGCTCGACGACTCGGTGAAACCGGAGTGGCGCCTGGCCGCGGCCTCGCACCCGCTGTACCGGCAGCGCATGGGAGAGGGCTTCTGGTTCCAGTGGCTCCCCGAGTCGCGCACCGTGTACGTGAACTTCCGGACGTACGAGAACCTGCGCGCGAAATCGCGGGAGCTCTGGTCGTTCGTCGACGCCAATCCGGTCCAGAAGATCGCCTTCGACCTGCGCCAGAATGGCGGCGGCGACTACAACGTCGGACGGCGCTATCTCGTCGACGAGCTGGCGCGCCGGCCGAAACTGCGCGGCTACGTCATCACCAGCGCCAATACCTTTTCCGCGGCGCTGAAGACCGCCATCGATTTCCGCCAGGTAGCGAAGGCCACGCTCGTCGGCGAAACGATCGGCGAGCGGCCGAACAGCTACAGCGAGAACGACGAGATGACGCTGCCGCACTCGAAGCTGTCGCTGTCGTACTCGACCCGCTATTACGAGTTTCTCCCCGGCGACGATGGCCTCGTCAAACCCGACAAGGAGATTCTCCCGACGTGGTCCGACTGGACCGCCGGCCGCGACCCGGTGCTCGACTGGATCGTGGCTGCCCCGTGACCGACGGGCTGAAGCCCGTCCTACGTTAAGCGCGTCCCTGGCGATGCGCATGCTCAACGTAGGACGGGCTTCAGCCCGTCGAGGCGTGCCACGAGCGCAGCAACTCCCACTCACGCTCCGCTGTCAGCCCCGCGCGCAGCTCGCGCCGTTCTTCCGAGAACCACTGCAGCGTGGCCGCAATCGTGTCGTGGAGAGGGCGGAAGCGCAGTCCCCGCTCGACGGCTTTCCGAGCGCTGAGGATGGTCAGCGCCGGCCTGCGCTGCGAGGCCTCGGCGGGGAGCCACAGCGGCAGCTCCGTCCACGGCGTCACCCGCTCGGTGAGCAGGAACGGCTCGCTGACCCACGTCCATGACGCGTCGCTGCCGCTGGCCGCCCGGCAGCTCTCCAGCAAGTCCGCCATCGTCACCGGAGGTCCGGCGGCGTTGTAGATGCCGGTGGCGCGCGCCTCCGCCATCGCCACGATCCATTCCGAAAGGTCGCGCGCGTCGATGAGCTGCACGGAGCGGTCGGGCGGCTCCGGCGCCAGCACCTCCCCTCCCCGCGCCACGCGCACCGCCCAATACGTCAGGCGATCGGTGTAGTCGCGCGGACCGGCGATGACGCCCGGGCGAATGCTCAGCACGCGACCGGGCAGGACCTCCTCCGCCACACGCTCGCAGAGCGCCTTCAGCGGGCCGTACAGCTTCCCGTACGTGGCCGCCGAGACTGTCCCGGTGACGTCGATGGCGTCCGCCTGCCGGAGCTCCTCGGCGGACAACGTCTCCAGCGGTGCACTCTCGTCGAGCGCGTCGCTGTAGACGGATACGCTCGAGATGAAGATGTACCGCTCGACGGCCGCGGACAGCGCTTCCGCGGACGCCCGTACGGCGCGGGGGTGATAGCCGCAGGTATCGATCGCCGCATCCCAGGTGCGGCCGCGCAGCTTCGCCAGGTCCGCGTTCCGGTCGCCGAGGATCGTTTCCGCATCGGCGGTCGCGGTGGAGTGCCGGCCGCGGTGAAAGAGCGTCACCTCGTGCCCGCGGGCGCGTGCCGCCGTGAGGAGGTGATCCCCGAGGAAACGCGGCCCGCCGAGGATCAGGAGTCTCATACGCGGCCGGGGGAGCCTAGCATGGCGTCCCTTCCTGCCTCCTCCACTTTCCTCCACAGCAACGGAAAGGTTACAGTTCCGTCCTGAAAGGAGAGTTCCGCATGTCTCGTGGGATTTCGGTCTTCTTCGCTTTCGTGCTTCTGCTTATTTGTAGTCCCTCCCTCTTCGCTGCCGGTGAGGAGGCGCCGGCCGCCTGTCCGCCGCCAGCGGAGGATGGGTTCGCGCGCAACTGGGTCAGCGCCATCACGCCGCTGCAGCCGACGGAGCATGTGCTGTATCCCGTCACGGATCTGTCGGGCGGAACGCTGGAGGTCCGCTATCGCGTCAGCGGCCAGCTTCACCTGACCGAGGTCATCGACCTGGCGAAGATCGAGCTGCCGGCGCGGCACAACACGGCCGCGGCGCCGCCGAACGGACCGAAGAAAGGGGACCCGCAGGCGCTGGTGCTCCCCAACGAGCCGCTCGAGGGCGTCCGGGCCATCGAGCTGCTGACCCTTCATCCCGACACGATGCGCGAGCTGCACCGTCTCGCCAATGATGGCGTGGCCATCGAGCTCGAGCTCCTCCACAACGGCCAGCCTCGGGAGACCACGAGCTTCGCCGAGCTGACCCTCCGCACCGCGCGGCTCCGCGAGAACCCGATCCTGCCGCTCTTCGCGCCGTCCGCGGTGACCGGCCCCGGCGAGGTGCGCAGCACCCGCCGCCTGCGCGTGGCCACGAACGAGTACCTCGAGAACTGCTGGGAGTGCACCGAGAGCCATCCGTGCTCGACCGAGTGTGGCTTCGACCCCGGCAAGGGCGGCCCGGTCACCTGCGGTGAGTACGGCGCGCCGTGCGAGCCGTGGTGCGCGGCGTCGTACACGTCCGGCGAGTGGTGGACCGGCTGGACCTTCTACAGCACGAGCCTGAGCGGCGGCCACTGCTGGCTCACCCATAGCGGCTACCGCTGGTACAACCGCCGGGTCACCACGTACCGGCGCGAGCGCATCCGGCGTACGACCACCTGCCCGAACAGCCCGAGCTGCACCGGCTGCTACGACACCGAGGCCGTGATCCAGGTGCAGTACTCGTCCAGCGAATGCTGGGAAAACACGTACTCCTCCTGTTTCAACGGCGACACGCCGTGCTGCTACCGCTGCGGCGTCGATTCCTGGACCTGCGGCGGCGCCGGTTGCTGGTGACCCCTCACCCCGGCCCTCTCCCCGCCTGGCGGGGAGAGGGTCGCGAGCTGTCGCCGTAAGCGTCGTCGGCCGACGTTTCCACAGCCTCGGCAGTAATTACCACCTTGCGACGCAGTCGTGCCGAAAGTTTCGGCAGTACTGGCGAAATGTTGGGCAGTCGTGCCGAAAGTTTCGGCAGTACTCGGTGAGAAATGCGGGCTAAACTGCCCGCGGACATGAACGTCACCGTTGAAGAAGTGAAGCGGGATCCGGAGGGCGTGATTCACCGTGTCCTCGAGGGCGAGACGCTTGTCCTGACCGAGCACGATCGGCCGATCGCTGAGATCCGGCCGATCGAGCGCGTACGGCGCCCGCGGCCGTTCGGCCTCGCCGCGGGTACCTTTGTCGTGCCCGACGACTTCGACGATCCACTCCCCGAGGAGATTCTTCGAGACTTCGAGCAATGAGGTTGTTGCCCGCCTGATGCAGGCGAGACGCCTGCACAGACAGCCGGCGGGACGCCGGCGGTCCACACACATCTTCGCGCCCGTGGGGCAATGAACGGCGTCCCCGCCGCCCGCCCGGGGTGGCGGCGCGGGACGCCGGCGGTCCTAGCGGGGGCGGCGCACCTGGGTGGCGAGGCCGAGGCGTTCGAGCAGGACGATGGTGTACCAGCCGAAGTCGAGCTGCCAGGGGCGCCAGCCGAATCGCGCGGCGCCCGGTTTCGCGTGGTGGTTGCCGTGCCAGCTCTCGCCCTGGAAAAACTGGAACACGCCGAGCCAGATCAGGTTCTGGGACGAGTCCTCGCCGTCCTTGCGGTCGTGGCGCATGTGCGCGCTGCTGTTGATGAAGCATTGCGCGTGCATGGCGTAGAGCAGGCGGATCGGGCCGAACCAGAAGAAGGCCTCCACGCCGAACAGCAGGCCGCCGAACATCGACAGCGCCACCACCGGGATCTGCATGCGCGTCCAGAAGCGGTACTCCGGCTTGTCCAGGTCGGGGCACCAGCGGTCCAGCGGCACCTGGCCGCTCTGCCAGAGCCAGCGCAGGTGCGCCCACCAGAAGCCGCCGATCCAGGGGCTGGAGATGTCCTCCGGCGTCTCGACCCGCGAGTGGTGCTGGCGGTGATTGGCCGTCCAGCTCGGGGGGGCGCCGGAGCCGCTGAACATGGCCAGGAAGATCAGCAGGTGCTTCGGGACGGGATGCAGCCGCAGCGCGCCGTGCGCGATGGCGCGGTGATAGCCGATGGTCACGCCCAGGCCGCCCAGCCACATCACCAGGAACGTCGCCAGCAGCACGCGCCAGTCGGGCAGCGGATAGAGACAGACGCCGAGGAGTGCCAGGACGTGCGTCAGGACGATATAGAGGAACGTCGGCCATTCCCCGCGCGCGGGCTTCCACCACGGGGCCTTCCACGGCTCGGGACCGAGACTGGAGAGAATCGGAGTATTCATACGCGTTGATAGGGAATCGGCGCGGCGTAGTCGTTGGTGAAGAGGATCTGGTACAGCGCCACCTCCGAGTACAGCGACGAGGCGATGGCACAGCCGAGGTAATACTCCCACATGCGCTTGAACGGCAGGTCGTAGCGGCTGTGGTCCAGCGACGGATAGGCGTCGCGGAACTTCTCCAGCCACCGCTGCAGCGTCAGCGTGTAATGGCGCACGAGATTCTCCACGTCGAGAATCCCCAGGGCCTTGCGCTCCAGCTCGTGCGCGAGCTGGGAGAGCTTCGGCCATTGTGCGCCGGGGAAGATGTATTTCTGCGTGAATGGGTCGCTGTGGTTCTTCGGCCCGTTGTAGCCGATGAAATGAAAGAGCCCGCGGCCGTGCGGCTGGAGGCACTGCTTGGCGACGCGCACCACCACCGGATACTCGCGGTCGGTGAGATGCTCCATCATGCCGACGCTGACGATCTTGTCGTAGGTGCCGGTGAGGGTCTCGTAGCTCGCGTATTCGACGCGAATGCGGTCCGCCAGCCCCTTCGCCGCAATGCGCTCGTTCGCCTTTTCCGCCTGTTTCTTGCTGATGGTCAGCCCTTTGCCCGTAATGCCGTGGTGCTCCGCGGCGTAGATCAGCAGGCCGCCGAACCCGCAGCCGAGATCGGCCACGCGGTCCCCTTCCTTCAATTGCAGCTTCCTGCAGATGCGGGCGAATTTGTTCTGCTGCAGCTCCTCCAGCGTGCTCGTGCCGTCGGGCTTCGCCTCGTAGCCGCATGTATACGCGAGGCTGGAGTCGAGAAAGGCCTCATAGAGGTCGTTGCCGATGTCGAAATGCTTGTGGATATTGCCGAAGCGGCCGCGGATTTTATTGGCCGCGCGGATGGCGCCCATCTTCAGGGCCATGCCGGGGCCGAGGCGCTCGCGGATGCGCACGTCGACCTGATTGCGCAGCATCACGCCGATGAACGCGGCCACGTCGTCGCCGTCGATCGAGAAATCGCCGCGCATGTAGGCCTCGCCCAATGCGAGGTTGCCGGTGACGAGCACCTCGTCGAGGAACTTCGCATCGGACACGCGCACGACAGCCTCGGGATCTCCCTTGCCGACACGGCGCGAGGTGCCATTGATGACGAAGTCGATGCTGCCGTCGGTGAGCGATTGATCGAGCAGGTCGAGGAATGCGGTCATCGGCTCCTCATACTCTCTGCAGCGGCAGCATGGGGGGGTAATTGCGCGCGAACAGGACCTGATAGAGCGCGCCGGCCGAGGCGTGGGCGGCGGCGGCGGAGCACTCCAGATAGTATTGCCACATCCTCTTGAAGCGCTCGTCGTAGCCGTTGCCGAGCTTCGCGCTGTTCGCGAGAAAGCGCTCGTTCCAGACGCGCAGCGTGTGCGCGTAATGGGAGACGAGATTCTCCACGTCCAGGACGGCCAGGTCGTGCTCCTCCAGCTCGGAGACCACCTCCGACAGGCGCGGCTGGCTGGAGTCGGGCAGCACGTACTTCTGGATGAAGGGATCGTGCGTATTGCGCCGCTCCGTGCAGGCGATCCAGTGCACGAGCCCCATCCCTTTCGGCGTGAGGAGGCGCGACACGACGTCGACGAAGCGGCCGTACTCGCGCGGCCGCAGGTGCTCGATCATCTCGACGCTGACCAGCTTGTCGAACGTGCCGTCGACCGCGTCATACGGGGAGTGCACGATCTCGATGCGGTCCGAGAGTCCTGCCGCGGCGACGTTCGCCGTCGCCCGCGCGTGATGGCGGCGCCCGAGGGTGCACCCCTTACCCGCGACGCCGAAATGCTGCGCGGCGTAGATCAACAGTCCGCCGTAGCCGCAGCCGAGGTCCACCAGCCGCTCCCCCGGCTGCAGGCGCAGCTTCTCGCAGATGCGCTGCAGCTTGTGGCGCTGGAACTCGTCGATGGTGCCGCCCGGGTCGGTGACGTAGCCGCACGAATAGATCATGCGCGGGTCGAGGAACTGCTCGAAGAGCGTGTCGTCCTCGTAATCGTAATGAGAGGAGATGGCGGTCTGCCGTCCCTTCAGCCGGTTGACGAGACGGATCCAGAGCAGGCGCGCGGCCATCGGCAGGGTCATGCCGCGGGCCAGCCGTTTGTCGAGGCGGTTGCGCACCAGCACCGTCAGGAAGCTGGTCACGCTCCCCTTTTCGATCGTGAAGTCGCCGTCCATGAACGCCTCGCCGAGGCCGAGATTGCCGGAGGCGAGGACGCGCTTGAAGAAGCGCGGGTGGTGGATGCGCACGACCGCCGCGGGCGGCGCGTCCTGCTGACCCACGCGCACGCGGCGCCCCTCCCGGATGAAGTCCAGCGAGCCTTCATCGACGAACCGGTCGAGGATCTCGAAGAACGTGCGCTCTTCCATGGATGTGGCGGATCGCCGTCACCGTAGAGCGAAGCAGCGGGGGAAGTCAACGTACAATTCCCCCCCTCCGCTCATGCCCGACCAGTCCGCGGTCGCAAACCGGTTCGAGATCCGGCGGCGCATTGGTGCCGGCGGCATGGGCGTGGTGTTCGAGGCCTTCGACCGCACCCGCGAGCAGACGGTGGCCCTCAAGAAACTCCTGCAGCCCGATCCGGCCGGGCTGTACCGGCTGAAGAAGGAGTTCCGCTCGCTGGCCGACGTCGCGCACCCGAACCTCGTGCCGCTGTACGAGCTGATCGCGGACGGCGACGAGTGGTTCTTCACCATGGAGTTGATCGAGGGGACGGACTTTCTGCGCTACGTCCGTTCCGCGTCCGCCGAGCCGATGCCGGCGACGGATCCGAGCGGGGAGCAACTGACGCTGCGCACGGACGACAGCGACGCGACCTGGACGACCGACGATGGACCGGCGGATTTCAGCCCGCCGGGCGAACATCGGCGGGCGGAAGTCCGCCGCTCCAGCGGCGACTTCCCGCGGGTGCATATGCCGTCGCTGCGGCAGTCGCTGCGGCAACTGGCCGAGGGGATCATCGCGCTGCACAACGCCGGCAAGCTGCATCGCGACCTCAAGCCGTCCAACGTGCTGGTGCGGCCGGACGGGCACGTGGTCATCCTCGACTTCGGCCTGGTCGAAGAGCTGGACGACTTCCGCCGCGACCGCCAGATCGCCTTCGCCGGCACGCCGGTCTACATGGCCCCGGAGCAGATCGAGCGCGCCACGATCTCCCCTGCCAGCGACTGGTACGCCCTCGGCGTGATGCTCTACGAGGCGCTCACCGGCACGCTGCCGTTCCAGGGCGGGCTGTCGACGATCATCCAGCAGAAGCAGAGCGTGGCCCCCGAGTCGCCGCGCGCGCTCGTGGGCGAGCACGTGCCGGAGGACCTCAGCGCGCTCTGCACCGCCCTCCTCGCCCGCGATCCGCAGAAGCGCCCGACCGGCAACGAGATCCTCTCCCGCCTCGACGGCCGGGTGCTCTCCGAGCCGGTGCTGCGCCCGCGCGAGAGCGTGTTCGTCGGGCGCGAGCGCGAGCTGGGCGAGCTATGGCGCGCCTACGCCGTGGTGCGCAACGGCGGCGTGGCCACCGCGGTGGTGCGCGGCCGCTCGGGCCTCGGCAAGAGCGCCCTGGTGAGCCAGTTCCTCGCCGAGCTCGAAGAGCGCGACACCGAGGTGGTCATCCTGCGCGGACGCTGCTACGAACAGGAGTCGGTGCCGTACAAGGCGCTCGACAGCCTGGTCGACGACCTGCTGCACTACCTCGAGCGTCTCTCCCCGCTCGAGCGCAAGGGGGTCGTGCCGGTGGACATGGCCATGCTGGCGCGCGTCTTCCCGGTGCTCGAGCCGATCGAGGCAGGGATGAACCGGCGCCGCACGGCGGTGGACGTGCTCGACTCGCAGGAAGTGCGCCGCCGCGCGGTGGCCGCGCTGCGGGAGCTGTTCGCGCGGCTGGCCGACGCGCGTCCGGTGGTGCTGTTCATCGACGACATCCAGTGGGGCGACCGCGACAGCGCCGCGGTGCTGGCCGCGCTGCTGCAGCCTCCCGACGCCCCGTCGATGCTGACCGTGCTCTCGCACCGCGACGACGACACACCGCCTGGTGTCTTCATCGAGGAAGTGCACCGCTTGCGCGACCGCGGAGAGCTCGGCAACGCCTTCGACATCCCGTTGCACGAGCTGACGTTCGACGAGTCGCGCGAGCTGGCCAGCCTCCTGGCCGGGACGATGCCCGCCGAGCGCGTGCAGTCGATCGCGCGCGAAGGGGGCGGCAGCCCGATGTTCGTCGGCGAAATGGTCCGCTTCGTGACGGCCATGGGAGGCGAGCACGCGCCGGCGAGCCTCGACGAGCTCATTCGCCTGCGCGTCGCGGTCATGCCCTCCGGGCAGCGGCAGGTGCTGGAGATGCTGGCCGTGGCCGGGCAGCCGCTGCAGCGGAACGTGCTCGGCGCGACCATCGACGACTCGATCGGCAACGCCGTGCTGGCGCTGCGCGCGGAGCACATGGTCCGCAGCCGCGTCATCGCCGCGCAGGAGGCGCTCGACGCGTCGCACGACCGCTTCCGCGAGGCGGTGCTGGCCTCCATGACGGAGGAGGAGCGCCGCGCGCGCCACCTGCGCCTGGCGATCGCGCTGGAGCACACCGGCCGCCGCGATCCGGAGAGGCTGGCCACGCACTACGCCGCCGCGGGGGAGCCGCTGCGCGCGGCGCGGCACGCGGTGCAGGCGGCGGCGAATGCGTCCGCGGCGCTGGCGTTCGATCACGCGGCGCGGCTCTATCGCGTCGCCCTCGAGCTCCATCCGAGCATCGACAATGCCGACGAGCTGCGCGTGCAGCTCGCCGACGCGCTGACGCGCGCCGGGCGCGGGTTCGACGCGGCGCCGGTCTATCTCGAGGTGGCGCAGCGGACCGCGGAGCCGAACGCGGCGCTCGAGCTGCGGCGCCGCGCCGCGGAGAACCTGCTCAGCGGCGGCCATGTGGAGCGCGGGCTGCGGGTCATGGACGAGGTGCTGGCCTCGGTGGGGATGAAGCTGCCCGCCACTCCTCGCCGCTCGGTGGCGGGCATCGTCGCGCAGCGCATCCGCCTGGCGCTGGGACGCTCGCAGTACCGCGAGCGCCCGGTCAGCGAGATCCCGCCCGACCTGCTGCTGCGCGTCGACGTCTGCTGGGCCGTGGCCATCGGCCTGGCCCGCGTCGACAACATCCGCGCCGCCTACTTTCAGGCGCTGCACCTGCGGCTGGCGCTGGAGGCGGGAGACCCGTATCGCGTGGCGCGCGCGCTCACCGTCGAAGCGGGCTATTCGTCGATCGGCGGGGGAAAGACGGAGCGGCGCACGGCCGCGCTGGTGCAGAGCGCCGAGGGGCATGCGCGGCGGCTCAACCACCCGCACCTGATCGGCCTGGCCGCGCTGGCGCAGACGTTCCAGCACGTGTTCCTGGGCCGCTTCCGCGCGGCGCTGGAGAAGGCCCACGAGGCGGAGAAGCAGTTCCGCGAGCGCTGCACGGGCGTGGCGTGGGAGATCGACACGACGGTCAGCTATCTCGTCTGCGCGATGTATTACCTCGGCGAGCTGGCGCAACTCGCGCCGAAACTGCACGCGCTGCTGCGCGAGGCGGAGGACCGCGGCGACCGCTACGGCGCCTGGACGGTGGCCGGACGGCCGAGCATCGTCTGGCTGGCGCTCGACGACCCGGAGACGGCGCTGCGCATCAACCGCACGGTGATCGACCGCTGGTCGTCGGAGCGCTTCCAGTCGCAGCATCTCTTCGAGCTGCTGGCCTCCGCGCAGATCGATCTCTACCTCGG
>DASPMO010000084.1:0-17075 GCA_035627015.1 Thermoanaerobaculia bacterium
GAACGTAGGGCGGGCTTCAGCCCGTCCAGGCGGGCTGAAGCCCGCCCCACATCGAAGTACGCGGACGCCGGCGCCTGGTGGTAGATGCCCCACGCGAAGCGGAGCTGCTCGTGCGCGCGCAGGGCCACGGTCACGTTCAGCCGCGGGTCGAGCCATGTGCCGCTGCGCTGCGAGCGGTCCACGCGCGCGCCGAGGGTCGGCGTGACGCGGCCGAACGTGCGCTCCACTTCCGCGTGCAGCCCCACGTGCCAGTCGCGATAGTCGACGTCGAAGTCGCGGCTGCCGCTGACGCCACCGTAGTCGCCGCCGCGAATCGACGTGCGGCCGGTGATGTCCTGGCGGGCGCGGTCGGCGTCGACGCCGGTGCGCACGATGAACGTGCCGAGCAGGCGCGAGAGGTCGAGGCGCCAGGAGAGGCGCAGGTCTTCGTTCCGCAGATCGAGCACGCCGGCGTCGGTGCGGTTCGAGTAGCGGTCGGCGCCGAGGGCGCTGCTCATCTGCCAGCCGGCGAGATGGTTCTTCCACGACGCGGCCACGACGCCGTGGCTTGACTCGGCGTGCAGGAAGCCGTCGAACGACTCGCGCTCGAGGCGCACGCCGACGCCGGTGCGCTGCTCCATGGCGAAGATCTTCAGCGTGCCCAGCCGCGGCGAGTCGTGGTGGAAGCTGGCGTTGAGGTCCCAGCCATCCGGGTAGCGGTCGAACTCGCGCGGCGCGCCGTTGACGGCGAAGAGGAGGCGCGGGAAGCGCATGTTTCCCGAGGCCCGCATCCCCGAGCGCGCGCCGCCGGGCATGGCCGCGCGCAGGGAGGCGCCGGCCAGGCCGATGGTGGCGGTGAGCGCGGTCGAGGAAGGACGGCCGAGGCCGCGCAGGTCGACGATCGCGCTCAGCGCGTTGCCGTAGCGCGCGGAGAAGCCGCCGGTGCTGAAGGCGATCCCCTCGAGGAGGAACGGTTCGACGGAGCCGGCCTGCCCACCGGACGGCGTCTCGTAGCGGTACGGGTGCGCGATGGTGGTGCCGTCGAGCAGCACGCGCACTTCGCTGACGTCGCCGCCGCGGACGAAGAGTCCCGCGCCGTCGTCGGCACGGGCCACGCCGGGAAGGGTCTGCAGGGCGCGGAAGACGTCTCCCTGCGCGCCGGGCGTGCGCACGATGTCGAGCGGGCGGCGCGTCCAGGTGGACATCGGCACGTCGCGGTCCGCGGCCGCCGTGACGGTCATTGTCTCGGTGACGGCGAGCCCGAGGCGCAGGTCGAGTTGTGCGCCGGGCAGGGCCGCGACTTCCGCCGGCTGGAAGCCGCCGAGATACGCCACCAGCGTGGCCGGGGCCGTGTCGGGCACGAGCTCGAACGCACCGTTCGCGTCGGTGATGACGCTCTGCTGCGAGCCTTTGACAAAGACGGTGACGCCGGGAAGCGCCTCGCCGCGCGCGTCGCGCACGGTGCCGCGGATCGGAAGGAGCGCCGCGAGCAGGATCAGCATCGTCGTCATGACGATGTTGATAGCGCCATCCGGGCGCGCCGGAGCTATCGATTCTGCGAGTGTTCCGCGGCGTCGCCGAACGGCACGCCGCGCCGTTGAAATTCGCGGATCAACAGCACCGCGGCGAGGAACACCGCCGCGGGCGCGATCTGGTGCGGGATGCGGTTGAGCGAGAACTGCGCGTGCGACGCCAGGTCGAACGGCGTGGCGAAGAGCGGGAGCACCAGCGCGGCGCTCTGCAGGAGCAGCGCGACGAGGAGGAACCTCTCGCGCTGCCACGCCTGCCTCGCGTAAATCAGGATCACCGCCAGGATCACCAGCCAGAGCCACGGCTGATCGGGCGGCGCGGTGGCCAGGGCCGGCAGCGTCTCTCCGGGATGGATGAGGCGCTGCCAGATCCGCAGCAGCGACTCCTTGTCCGCAAAGTCGGTGGGGAGTTTCAGCACGCTGCGGACGATCATCCACGGCGCGATCATCGCGATGGCGGGCCAGAGCTTCAGCACGTTCTTGCGCGCGAGCAGCAGGGCCAGGGCGGCGGCGACGATCAGCGCCACCCCCTCGTTCTTGGACCACGCCGCGAAGCCGAGCATGACCGCGCCGAGGTCGTACCGCTCCTTTCGCAGGAAGAGCAGCCCCGCGCAGCCGAACGCCATCACCGGCGCCTCGGCCAGCCCGACCCACAGGTTGAGCGCGGGGAACGCCACCGCGAACGCGGCCATCGCGCCCCCCTCTTCGCGCGCGATGAGGATGAACGACGCGCAGAGCGCGACGTAGAGCCAGCCGAAGGTCAGGTCGTTCCAGCCGCCGCTGACGATGGCCGTGAAGTCGAAGAGCAAGGGCAGCAGCAGCGGATAGTCGGGGTGCGAGCTGTGCGTCTGCAGGTACGTCCAGTCGATGCCTTTTGCATCGAAGAACCAGCGCGCCTTGATGCCCCAGATGCCGTAGTAGTCCCATTCGTAAGGAGGGGCGTACAGCGCAAAGAGCGCATACGCGGCGATGGGGACGAATACGGCGAGGTCGCTCCACGTAGGGCGGGCTTCAGCCCGCCTGGACGGGCTGAAGCCCGTCCTACGTTTGGCAAACGCTGCGCTGAGGAGTAGCAGCGGCGCGAGCGCAAGCAGCACCGAGGTCCGCGTCCAAGGCACGCCGAGCAGCGACAGCACGAACAGGTGCAACGAAACCGCTCCCGCCCCGAGGAGAAACGCTCCTCCCGCCAGCGCGTACCCGCGCAACCGCGCGCACAACGCCAGCGGCAGCCCGTAGAGCGCGATGAGCAGCACGATCACGGCCGCACCACCGAGCCGTTGGTGCCGTTCCACATCAGTACCGCGTCCGGCTGCTCCTTCCACGGCACGACGTCGCGGGGGATGAGCACGTAGCGTCCCGTCAGCGCGTACGACGCGCGCCAGTGCGTGTAGCCGAAGCCCTCGTAGGGCGGCTCGAACTGCAGCCCGAGGCGCTCGCCCGGTTTCGTCTGCGACCGCGCCTCATCGAAGAAGCGCTGCATCGCGGGAGGGACGTACTCCTCCTTCCAGCGCAGCGGCCAGCGGTCGAGGGCACGGTTGGGGGCCGGTTGCGGCGGCGGGTGGAACGGCGGGAGCAACAGGCGGAGGAGCGAGGGACGGATGCCGGCGGCGACCAGCGCCGCGAAGAGCAGGCCGGCCGCGACCCTCCGCATCATTCGGGCGAGACGGCCGGGGCTCCGACTGGCTGCTGCTCATCCCACAGCGTGTGCGGCTTATGGTTCTGCACGATGTACCGCCACAGCAGATCGCCGTAGCCGTGCGCGGTGATGCCGCGCTTCTCGTAAAACGGCATGAGCAGCTTCTGCAGGCGCGGCAGATTGTAGAACGGCACGCCGGGGAAGTAGTGATGCTCGAGGTGATAGTTCGAGTAGAGGAAGACCGGGTCCCAGAACCACGACCCCTTCACCAGTGTCGACCACTTCGCCGGATCGGCGGGATCGATGTCGAAGTGCTGCCCGAGGCGGTTCAGGGCGAAGGCGATCGGAAAGACGAAGAAGACCGGGACGAGGTACAGCTTCCAGGCGATGGCCCAGCCGCCGATCCAGGCGATGGTGCCGAGGACCGAGAGGTGGAAGCCGATCGACGCCAGCCGCTCGCGCTGGATGCGCTTGCGCAACTCCGGCTCGTATGAGGCCGTCTCCCGCGCCGCGGCGCGGAAGTAGATCGGGAAAAGCGCGGGAGTGAAGTACAGCACCTTCAGCCAGCGCGCGTTGAGCTTCGGCGAGAGATAGTGCCGCTTCGGATCTTCCAGGTCGGAGCCGAGGCCGGCGTGATGGTCGAGGTGCCAGCGCGTGAACTGCGTCGATGAAATGCCGCTGGGGATCGAGTAGAGATACCCCAGCCAGCGATAGCCGCTCTCGGACGATTTCTCCAGCACCGCGCGATGCACGACCTCGTGCAGCAGCACCGTACAGTTGAAGACGGCGAAGCCGGTCACGAACGCGAACGGCAGCCACTGGTACCAGACGTCGAGGTGGACGACGGCGAACCCGCCGCCGGCGAGCGCCGCAAAGTTCGCGAACGCGACCAGCGCATGCAGCAGCGGCCGCTTGCGGTGCAGCTCGCGGAGCGCCTCGACCGGGATCTCGCGCGCCAGATCCCGCTTGAGCTCACCCGCGTGTTCGGAGTAATAGCTGGCCATCGTGGTCAGTATGCTCAAGCGAATCTACACGATCGGCCATTCCACCCGGACGCTGCTGGAATTCGTGAGGCTCCTGCGCGAGCACGAGGTGACGCGCCTGGCCGACATCCGCCGCTACCCCGGGTCGCGACGCCATCCGCACTTTGCTGGCGAGTCGCTGGCGCACTCGCTTCCCCGCGCCGGGATTCTTTACGAGCATTTCGCCGACCTCGGCGGGCGCCGGAATCCACAGAAGAACTCGCCGAACGGCGCCTGGGAGAACCCGCAGTTCCAAGGCTACGCCGATCACATGGCCACGCCGGCGTTCCAGAGCGCAGTCGACCGCCTGCTCGAGAGCGAGGCGCCCACGGCCATCATGTGCGCGGAGGCCGTGCCGTGGCGCTGTCATCGCAACCTCACCTCGGACGAGCTCGTCCGCCGCGGCGTCGAGGTCATCCACATCCTCGGGAGCGGTTCCGCCCAGCCGCACGAGCTCAACCCGATGGCCCGAATCGAGCGCGACCGCGTGATCTATCCGCCGACTCAGGCGCAGATGTTCTAAAATCGGCCGCTCAGCAGGAAAAAATCATGTCCAATCCAGCGGAGATGCCGGTCGTCGAGCGGGACGTCGTCCTCGCCGTCGATGACAACGAGCAGAACCTGCAACTGCTCGAGGAGTATCTCTGCGACTGGGGCTACGACGTCGTGCTCGCGCGCGACGGGCGCGAGGCAGTCGACCTCTACCCGAAGCACGACCCCGCCATCATCGTCCTCGACGTGATGATGCCGAACATGGACGGCTACGAGGCCTGCCGCCTCATCAAAGCCTCCCCCGCCGGCCGCACCATCCCGATCCTCATGCTCACCGCCCTCACCGGCACGGACGACAAGATCCGCGCGCTGGAAGCGGGGGCGGACGACTTCCTCAACAAGCCGATCAACCGCGACGAGCTGCGCACGCGCATCCGCTCGCTGATCCGCATCCGCAACCTGCGCAAGGAGCTCGACTCCAGCGAGAACATCATCATGACGCTCACCAGCGCGCTGGAGAGCAAAGACCCTCGCACGATGGGACACGTGCATCGCGTGGCCGCGTACGCCTCGCACCTCTGCGCCAAGCTCGGCCTCTCCCCCGACGAGCGCGACACGGTGATCAAGGGGGCGATGCTGCACGACCTCGGCATGATCGGCGTGCCCGACCATCTCCTCACCGCGCTGCCGGCGACGGATGAAGAGCGCGGCCGCGTGGCCGACCACACGCGCATGGGCGCGTCGATCCTCGAGCCGATGGCCACCTTCGAGCAGTTCGTGCCGATCGTGCGCTGGCACCACGAGCGCTTCGACGGCACCGGCTATCCCGACGGACTGAAGGGCGATGCCATCCCGCTCGAGGCCCAGATCGTCGGCATCGCCAACCGCTTCGACGAGATCCATCACGAGAGCGGCCTCACCGAGGACGAGGCGATGCAGCAGCTCGTGGCGGAGGCGGCCGCGGGAGCATTCGATCCGGAGCTGGTCCGCTACTTCACTACCTCGCTCGACGAGGACATGCCCGCGGCGGTGACGTCGAAGCACATGCGCCCGCGGACGCCGCCGAAGGCGCGGCTGCTGTGCGTGGACGACAACGCCATGAACCGCGAGCTCGTCACGGCCACGCTCTCCGGCGCGAACATGGAGCTGCTGCTGGCGACGAACGGCGCGGAGGCGCTGGCGGTGCTGGAGCGCGAGGCGGTGGACGTCGTGCTGCTCGACCTCATCGCCGGCGAAGGGGAGGGGATGGCCAGCCTGCGCGCGCTGCGCGCCGACGCGCGCTGGGAGTTCCTCCCGGTGATCGTGCTGACCTCGCACCGCAACAATGCCATCCGCCAGGAGGCGATCCTCGCCGGCGCGGATGACCTGATCAATTACCCGCTGAACCGCCTCGAGCTGGTGACGCGCATTCACTCGCTGCTGCGCATCCGCGAGTACCACGCGGACCTCGAGCAGACGCAGAACGTGATCTGCGCGCTGGCGCTGGCCCTGGAGGCGAAAGACCGCTACACGCGCGGGCACTCCCAGCGCGTCGGCGACCTGGCGCGCAAGTTCGCGCTGCACGTGGGGCTGCAGTCGAGCGTGGCGGAGCGCATCCGCACCGCGGGGCTGCTGCACGACATCGGCAAGATCGCCGTCCCGGAGAAGCTGCTGAACAAGAACGGCCCGCTGACCCGCGACGAGTTCCTGCGCGTCATCGATCACCCGGTCATCGGCGAGGAGATGGTGCGGCCGCTGACGACGCTCTCCGCCGTCCTGCAGCTCATCCGGCACCATCACGAGCGCTACGACGGCCGCGGCTACCCCGACGGCCTGGTCGGCGAGGCGATCCCGTACGAGGTGCGCCTGCTGTCGATCGTCGACGCCTACGACGCCCTGACCTCGCATCGCTCGTACCGCCCCGCGCCCCTCAGCCACGAGACCGCGCTGGCCACGCTGCGCCGCGAGGCCGCCGCCGGCAAGTGGGACGCGACGCTGGTGGAGGAGTTCGCCGGCATGCTCGGCGACCGCGCGCCGGCGTGGGAGTCGATTACGGTGCCGGCGCCGACGCTGCGGCTGGCGTGAAAGTGTTGTCGGTTGTCAGTTGTCGGTTGTCTGGGACTTCTGGCGCTGCGGCACAGACAACTGAGAACCGACAACTGACAACACGTCCTCCAGCGGCAGCGCCTGAATCTTCCCTCCCACCGCCGTGGCCTTGAACAGCGAGTTGTAGATCGCCTCCTCGGTGGCCTCGATCGCCGCCAGGAAAATCGGCGACATGTCGTCGTTCTTCACCGCGCCGTTGCGGTTCGTGCTGAACGCGATCGCGTAGTCCCCGCTCCCGTTCGTCCCGGCCGCGCCGGTGCGGGCGAGGCCCATCATCGCCCGCGCTCCCATGCGCTCGAGATTGCGCGCGTCGACCGGCGCATCCGTGGCGATGACGATCATGATCGAGCCGTTTGCTGTTTCATCGGGGCGCTGCAGCTCGTTGCGCAGATAGTGCTGTTTCAGCGCGCGGCCGACCGGGGCGCCGTCGATGGTCAGGATGCCGCCGTAGTTCGACTGCACCAGCACGCCCACCGTCCACCCGCCCAGCTTCGCCGGCAACTTGCGCGATGACGTGCCGATCCCTCCCTTCCATCCGAACGCCACGGTCCCCGTGCCGGCGCCGACGCTCCCTTCTTCGACAGGGCCGCCCTTCGCCGACCGCAGCGCGGCGAACACTTCCTCGCGTCCCACGTGCCGTCCGCGGATGTCGTTCAGTTGCCCGTCGTTCGTCTCGCCGACGACGACGTTGATCGAGCGGACGTCTTCATTGCCCGGCAGGGCCAGCATCCAGTCGATGAGAGCGTCGGCCACGCGAGGCACGTTCAGCGTCGAGGTCAACGCGATCGGCGACTCGAGCTCCCCCAGCTCGGCGATCTGCGTGAAGCCCATCAGCTTCCCGAAGCCGTTCCCGACGAACACCGCCGCCGGCACTTTCTCGCGGAACAGGTTGCCGCCGTGCGGGAGGATCACCGTCACGCCGGTGCGCACGTGCTCGCCGCGGATGAGCGTCGTCTGCCCGATGCGCACACCCGCAACGTCGGTGATGGCGTTCAGCGCGCCCGTGGGGAGAATGCCCGGCGCGACGCCGGCCTCGCGGGCGCGGGGACGCGGCTCCGCGGCGGTCATCGATCCGGCGAGCAGCAGCAATAGCACGACACATCGCATGAGACGTATCATGACGCAGGTGCGCCCATGAACCTCCTCCTGCTCGCCGCCTGTCTGTCCGTCCTCGAGACGCCCGCCCGCTATCCGATGAACAGCCCCTCGGGGACGATCGCCGTCGGCGACTTCAACCTCGACGGCCGTCCCGACGCGGCCTTTCCGTACGCCGGGAGCGGCATCCTCGCGTTCTACTGGAACCGCGAGGGCTCGCTGCATCCCGGACCGGAGCTGCGGCTCGCGGGCGCGTACTGGGTCGAGTCCACCGATGTGAACGGCGACGGCCGCACCGAGGTGCTGGCGCTCGGGGACGACACCGTGACGATCGTCTTCACCGAGGGCGGCGGCGAATTCCGCACCGTCGCGTCGGCGGTGCCCTCGGGCATCTCGCGTTTTCCGAGCTACGGCGATTTCACCGGCGACGGCATCCTCGACCTCCTGGCCCGCAGCGGCAACCAGTACCTGGCGTTCCAGGGCGACGCGAGCGGACGCTTCACGCGCATCGGTGCGCCGCTCTCCTTCCCGGAACAGCCGCCCTCGTTCGACGACGTCGACGGCGACGGCAAAGGCGACGCGTGGACGCTCTCCTCCGGCACGTTCGCCCTGTACAGGAGCAACGGCGACGGCACGTTCGCCGCGCCGCGGACGCTGGCCACGGACGAATGGGACTGGCCGCGGCCCGGCGACTTCGACGGCGACGGCCGCACCGACTTTCTCCACCCGGCGAAGGTCCGCCTGTCGTCGAAGAACCACGAGAGCACCGACTATCCGCCGATCGGCACGTCGCCGGCCATCCTCGACGTGAACGGCGACGGGAAGTCGGACGCCGTCACGTCGTGGGCGCTCGAGATCAGCCGCGGCGACGGCACGTTCGAGCGCATCCCGCTCCCCTTCGCGCAGCAGGGCTCCGCGTTCCGCCTCGCGGACTTCAACCTCGACGGCCATCCCGACCTCCTCTCCACCGCCCTCACTCTGACCTTTCCCACCCCGCGCTACAACCTGATCCTCCGCTACGGCCGCGGCAACAATCGCTTCGAAGGGGGCACGAACCTCATCAACGTCTCGTCGTTCCTGACGGCGGACGTGAACAACGACGGCCGCGACGATTTCCTCGCGTCCCAGGGTGGCCTCACGGTGTACCTCGGGCAGGCGGACCGCACGTTCCGGCGGCTCGCGCCGGTCGCGGATCAAAGCGGCCTGCAACTCGCCGGCGACTTCACGAACGACGGCAAGGTGGACCTCATCCGCAGCCCGGGACAACTCCTGGTGGGCGCCGGCGACGGCACGTTCGCCGCGCAGGGCGGGCAGGTCCCGATCGGCCGTTTGGTCGTGGACATGAACGGCGACGGGAAGCTGGACATGCTCGGCGTCAACAACAGCGGCGCGCTCGTGCAGCACCTCGGCGACGGCACCGGGAAATTCACCTCCGGCACGCTCACCGCCCCGATGGGCATCAGCGTCTTCGGCGTGGGCCACTTCGATGGCGACACGGTGCCGGACGTCGTCGCGTACGCCGGGCAATCGCTCCAGCTCATCCCCGGCGCCTCCCCCGCGGCGCCGGTGAAGATCGTCGACGGCCTCATGTTCAGCAACTCGCTCCTGGTGACCGACGTCGATGGCGACGGGGACGGCGACATCCTCGTGCAGCCGGTCGGCGCGGACGGGCTCCGCCTCTTCCGCGGCAATCGCAACGGCATCGTCTCCTCGCCCGACAATCTGCCGGGCGTGCTGCGGGCGCGCGTCTTCCCGGCCGTCGGGAACTTCGGCGGCGATGCGCGCCTCGACGTGGCCATCAGCTCGACGACCGACCCGATGACCATCGTCCTGATCCAGCAGCCGGACGGCACGTTCCTCGACAGCCAACGCTTCGACAGCGGCATCCTCGCGCAGAACGGCGCCGCGGACTTCGACGGCAACGGAATGGACGACCTCATTCTCCGCGAGCAGAACGGACGCGTGGCCATCTACCCGGCGCGCTGCGCGGAGGAGCTCATCGCCTTCACCCCCGCGGTGCGGCTCACGCAGTCGTCCGCGGTGTCGGCGCCCGGCAGCAGCTTCACGTTCACCGCGGAGCTGAGCGACCCCTCCGCGCAAGGCACCGTGACGTTCGAGGGCCTGCATGACGCCGCCAACATTCCCGTGGTCGACGGGCGTGCCTCGATCACGGTCACAGTACCGGTGAAGGCCAGATTCACCGTCTCCGCGATCTACAACGGCCATGGCAGGCATGCCCGCGGCGAGTCGAGCATGGTGACGCACATCGTGGACGACCTGCCGGCGCCGGGACGGCGCCGCAGCGTGCGGCACTGATGCACTCCCCCGTTCCCATACGTGCTCTGGTCCTGCTGTTGCTCGCGTTCCCCGCGGCCGCGCAGTCCTGCGAGCGGATGTTCGAGACGCCCGCGCATTATCTGAGCGGCAGGACGCGCGATCTCCTCGCCGCCGACCACGACTCCGACGGCCGTCCCGACCTGCTCGTCGCGCACGACCGGCATGGCCTCACGCGCCTCCTCAACCGTCCGGACGGCTTTGCGCCCGGCACGCCGGTCCCGCTGCCGGGCAATGCGGTCCGCCTCTTCGCCGACGGCGCGAACGCGATCGTGGTGGGGACGAACTATCTGGCCACGATCTCCGCGAACGGCACCGTCGTCACGCCGTTCCCTCCGTACAGCGGAGACGCGGCGGCCGCGGCAATGGCCGACTTCGACGGCGACGGCCGCGCCGACGTCGCCGTCGTTCGCCGCGTCGACAGAACACAGGTGGTGAGCATCTTCCGCGGCCAGGCCGGCGGTACGTTCATCGAGGGGGCGCGGCGCGACGATGGAGAAGCGCTCCTCGCCCTGGCCGCCGGCGACGTCGACGGCGACGGCAGGACGGACCTCGTCTACGCCGGAAAGTTCACCGGCGGCTGGCTCCCCGGCAACGGCGACGGCACGCTGGGCGACCCGCGAACGCTCACCTTCTTCCCGGACGGCGCCGAGACCGGCGACTTCGACGAAGACGGCCGCGCCGACATGCTGTTCGGCTGGAGGCTCCTGCTCACCTCCCGGAATCTCGCCGACACCCCGCACGACATGGTGATGACGACATTCGCGCGCACCGTCGCCGATGCGGACGGTGACGGCCACCTCGACATCTTCACCGGCTCGCTGCTGTATCGCGGCCGTGGCGACGGCACGTTCTTCCTCGCTCCCCTGGCGCCGAGCGGCGTCGCCGACCGCCACACCGTGGCCGACTTCGATCTCGACGGCCGTCTCGACGTGGCATCGAGCGGTGACGGCATCGTCGTCCGCTACGCGGCACAGCGCGCCGGAAGCGCGGTCCTCGGGCATCCGACCGCGAGACTGTTCACCGGTGACGTCGACGGCGACGGGCGCGACGAGCTGATCGCGGTCCCGTCACAGGGGCCGGCCTACGTATACACCGTGGACCCCGGCGGCAGGCTGCACCTCGCCGTCACCTTGCGCTCCTTTCCCTGGGGCGGCGCGGTGGGCGACTTCAACGGCGATGGGAAGGACGACCTGCTCCGCGCTCGGCGAGAAGCCCCGTCTCGTGCTCGGTGCCGAAGCCGCGCCGCTGTCGGTCGCGATCGATCCGGGCCTGCCGGCGGTCTATGCACTCCGTGACACCGCCGTCGCCGACCTGAACGCGGACGGCCATCTCGACGTCATCGTCCCCGGGAACCCCTTTCACCTGCTCCGCCTCCTCGGCGACGGCACCGGCAGGTTCCGCGTCGAGACGTCGCCGTTGTACGACAGTGATGCCACCGCCACGGCCGACTTCAACCGCGACGGGCGCCTCGACATCGTCATCGTTGGCAGGGGCGAGATGCTCTTCCTCGATGGCACCACCCCGAATCACCCCAGGCAGCTCGCGTTCGGGCCGGGCCTGAGCGTCGCCGGCGCGGACGTTGACGGCGACACGTTCCCCGACATCCTCACGTTCCTGCACCTTTCACTCGTCGTCTACCGCGGCAATGGCGACGGGACCTTCCGCGATCCGCGGCGGCTCGCCGACACCGATGTCCGCTCCGTTCCCGGCTTCACCGCTGCCGACTTCAGCGGCGACGGCCGCCTGGACATCCTGCTCACGCAGGGACAGACGGATCGCGCGCGGCTGCTCGTGCAGCAGGAAGACGGCTCGTTTGCGGAGACGCGGACGCTCTTCAGCGAAGGTATGGCCGAGGGGCCGGTCGCCGGCGATTTCGACGGCGATGGACGTCTCGATGTGGCCTTCGGCAACTCGACCGTCTACACGCACCTGAACCGCTGCCGCGAGGAGACCCGCGGTCCGATGCCGCCGCGCGTGCGGCTCACCGCGGCCTGGCGCACGCTCACGGCCGAGGTGCCGGCCGGCGCCACCGGCATCGTCACGTTCCGCGTCCAGGGACCGTTCGACCACGCGCCCGTCGTCATCGGCGAAGCGCCGGTCGTCGACGGGCGGGCCACCATCACCACGACCCTGCGGGAGGGGATTTACTACACCTTCCAGGCGAGCTACTGGGGCAACGGGCCCTATACCCGCGGCGACGCGCCGGCGATCGTGCACCAGGTGACGGAGCCGCCAAGGCGGCGCGCCGTGCGGCACTGATACACTCCCCCGCCCAAACGCCCATGCTGGTCTTCCAGGATCCCCTGCGCCAGACCGATCTCCCGCGCGGCTGCGTGGCCACGATCGGCAACTTCGACGGCATGCACGTCGGACATCAGCAGATCGTCCGCGGCGTGGTCGAGCGCGCGCGCGAGCTCGGCCGCCCCTCGGCCGTCATCACCTTTCATCCCCACCCGCTGACCATCGTCGCGCCCGATCGCGTGCCGAAGCAGATCCTGACCCTGGCCCAGAAGGAAGAGCTGCTCCGCGACATGGGCGTCGACGCCATGCTGGTGGTTCCCTTCTCGCACGAGTTCTCGCGCTGGACCGCGGACCGCTTCATCGAGGAGCTCCTCATCAACGCGCTGCAGGTGAAGGAAGTGCGCATCGGCCGCGACTTCTGCTTCGGCGCCGGCCGCGAGGGGAACCTGCAGAAGCTCACCGCCGCCGGCGAGCGCTTCGGCTTCGACGTCCAGGGAGTCGACGATGTGAAGGTGCACGGCATGCGCGTCTCCAGCTCCATCGTCCGCGACGCGCTCTCCCGCGGCTGCCTGCGCATCGTCAACCTCTGCCTCGGCCGCACGTTTTTCGTCGACGGCCGCGTGGCCACGGGCCGCCGCCTCGGGCGGAAGATGGGCTTCCCCACCGTCAACGTCGATCCGTCGAACGAGCTCTTTCCCGAGGGGGGCGTCTTCGTCACCACCTGCCGCTTCGAGAGCTTCGACCGCTCCTTCGAGAGCGTGACCAACATCGGCGTGCGGCCGACGCTCTACGAGAACTACGCGCGTACGATCGAGGCGCACATCCTCGACTTCGACTCCAACGTCTACGGCGACACGGTGCGCCTCTACTTCCACGCCCTGCTGCGCCGCGAGCAGCAGTTCCGCTCCGCGCTCGAGCTGACGAACCAGATTCGTCACGACATTGCGCGCTCGCGCATGTATTTTCTCAGGCACCCGGAGCGGAACCTGTCCTGACATCCATGTCCGATCCCGTCCTCGCGCTCATCCTGGTGGTCTCCTTCTTCCTCGCGGTGAGCATCGCCTCGTGGTTCAAGACGCTCGACGCCGCGCTCTGGCGCGAGGCGCGCGTGCCGCTCACGCTCGGCTTCCTCTCCGGGATCGCGCTGCGCTTCATCGACGGACCGGTGGCCGTCGGCGTGCTGCTCACGCTGGCCGCGCTCTACACGCGCCTGACCGGCAGCGAGAGCGAGCCGGCCGAGGGGATGACCCTCGGGGCGATGATGGGGGGCGCCGCGGCGGTGCCGTTCGCCATCGATCAGGAGGACGCCCTGCTCCGCTTCTCCGCCGTCATCCTGGCCGGCGCGGTGGCGGGCTACGGCATCACCTTCGGCCTCACGCACGTGCGGCGCAAGCTGCGCCAGCTCGGCGTCGACGCGGTCACGGCCGCGCTCGCGGTCGGCGCCGCGGCGCTGCCGCGCGTCCTGCTCCGCTCCGGCCTGGCCGAGCGCCACGTGGCCATCGCGGCCGCCACGCTCGTGCCGCTGCTCATCGTGCTGACCGTGTTCAAGCAGTGGCCGCTCGTCCGCGCGGAGCTGCGCCACGAGGCGGCCCTCGGCGTGATCGACGACGAGGACGTCCGCCCCACCGCCCACCCGCTGCTCCGCCTCGGCCGCGGCGGATGGCACGACGCCGCCGCGCACCGCGAGTTCGTACGCATCGCCAACAAGATCGCCCTCCGCAAGCGCCAGCAGCGCGGACGCCCCGAGGAAGTGGCCCGCCTCTACCAGCTCGAGGTCATCAAGCTGCGCATGGAGCTCCAGGAGATGACCCGCATCGACCGGGCCATGCGCGCGCAGGCCGAGCGCGAGCAACTGGCGCGGTAGAATGCCCGGCGAATGCGCAGACGCCTCTGCCTCCTGCTCCTCGTCCTCACCGCGGCCCCCCTCTTCGCCCAGACACCGAAGCTGAAGATCATCCCCGGCATCAAGCCCGGCGGCGGCGAGATCAAGTTCGTCGGCACCGAGGTCGAGGGGGTCAAGGACGAGTACACCGTGATGACCGGCGGGGCCACGGTCGAGTACCAGGACATCAAGCTCGTCGCGTACAAGGTCACCCTGAACTTCCGCACCAAGGACGTCGTGGCCGAGGGCAACGTCATCATCGACCAGGGACCGACGCGCATCACCGCCACCCAGGCCATGTACAACCTCGACTCCAAGACCGGCACGTTCTTCAACGCCACCGGCACGATGGATCCGTCGATGTACTTCTCCGGCGACCGCATCGAGAAAGTGGACGAGGACACCTGGCGCATGACCAACGGCGTCTTCACCTCGTGCGACCTCGACCGCCCGGCCTGGTCGTTTCACGTGGGCCACGCCGACGTGACCACGGACGACTACGCGCGCATGCGCGACATCTCCTTCCGCGCGCGCGGCCTGCCGGTGTTCTGGGCGCCGCGGCTGATCTGGCCGACGAAGCGCGACCGCTCGCAGGGTCTGCTCATCCCCCGCGCGCGCTTCACCGACCGTTTCGGCGCGCGGCTGGAGAACGGCTACTTCATCCCCATCGGCGAGTCCGCCGACGCCACGGTGTACGCCGACGTCAGCTCGAAACAGTACTTCGGCGGCGGCCTGGAAATGCGCTATGTGCCGACGGAGAACGTGAAGCTCGGCGACTTCCGGGCCCGCTTCGTCAACAACGCCCCCGAGGACCGCGTGGAGTGGAAGTACCAGTTCCGCCACGCGCAGGAAAACCTTCCCGGCGGCTTCCGCGGCGTCGTCGACATGCAGGACTACTCGCGCCTGAACTTCTTCCGCGAGTACGACGACGAGGGAGAGGTCTTCACGCAGTCGAACATCTACTCCTCGGCGTACCTCACCAGGAACCGGCCGAAGTACTCGCTGAACATCCTGGCCGACCGCCGCGACTACGAGCTGCTGCAGCCCTCTTCCGGCAACCCGGGCGTGCTGCTCGAGGCGCGGCGCAGCTACGAGCAGCTCCCGTCGCTGCAGTTCCGCATGTTCCCACAGCAGATCGGGCAGACGCCGTTCTACTTCACCATGGAATCGTCCTCGTCGCGCCTGCGCACCGGCGGCGTCGACCCGCAGGGCGCGCGCACGATCAACGCCGACTACTACCGCACCGACATCTTCCCGACCATGTCCATGCGCGTGCGCACGCCGTCGTGGTTCTCGGTCAAGCCGGAGCTCTCGGTGCGGCAGACGGTCTACTCGGCCAGCCAGCAGCGCGTGTGCGACTCCCCCACCCCGCCGGTCGAGTGCAGCGTCTGCGAGACCGACCCGAACAACTTCGTCTGCACGCGCCGCGAGCTGCGCGAGGACGAGGGCGTCTCGCGCTTCTACGCGCAGGGACAGGTGGAGGTCGTGGGGCCGTCGTTCTCGAAGGTCTTCAACCGCCCCGCGGGCGGCTTCTCCCGCTTCAAGCACGTCATCGAGCCGCGCGTGACGTACACGTACACGAGCGACGTCGAGAACCAGGACGAGATCGCCAACTTCGATCTCATCGACACGCCGTCGCTCCCGATCGTGCGCGACTCCGTGACGTACTCGCTCACGCAGCGCGTCATCGGCAAGGAGGCGGGGCCGAACGGCAACCCGCGCGAGATCCTGTCGTTCGCCCTGCGCCAGAGCGTGGCCCTCTCCGATCCCTTCCCCCGCTTCAGCGCCGGCCAGGGAGAGCATCAGTTCACGCCGCTCAACGCCACGCTGCGCTTCAATCCGTACCAGTCCATCACCGTGGACGCGAACGCGGAGTTCGGGAACATCTCCCACCAGGCGGACTCGCTCAGCTTCTCGGCCAATCTGGTCGGGACCGGCGACCACGCCGACAAGTACCTCGGGCTGACCTACTACGCCTCCTTCGATACGCCGGGCTTCGACAACGGCCGCAGCCAGATCCGCCTCAACGGCGGCTCGTCGGTGGTACCCAACCGCATCCGCGCCGACGTGCAGCTCAACTACGACGCCAGGGAGCGGAAGTTCCTCGAGCAGCGCTACCTCTCCGGCTGGACGGGCTCGTGCTATGGTTTCGCGCTCGAATACCGGCGCTACCGCGTCTTCGGCAGCCAGGCGGGAACGAACTTCTCCAGCTACGGCATCGCCATCACGCTGAAGAACGTCGGCACGATCGGAAGCCACTGATTGAGACTGCGCGCGCTCCTCTTCATCCCGCTGCTGGCACTGGCCTGTCATCGCGAGGCCGACCGGGCCGCGCGCGAGGAGGCGCTGAAACAGAACCTCGGGCAGCTCCGCCAGGCCATCGCCAAATACCGCGCCGACACGGGACAGTACCCGCCGTCGCTGGAGGCGCTGGTCCCCCGTTACCTGGCGAAGATTCCCGCCGATCCCATCACGGAGAAGCCCGACTGGCGCCTGACCACCGAGGAGAGCGTGCAGCCGAGCTCCGACTTCTCGACCGGCACCGCGGCCGCATCGACGTCGGTCGTGGTGGACGTGCACAGCGCCGCGCCGGGATACTCGACGTACTGATATGCCGAACGTCTACACGTTCAAGGATTTCGAGGGGAGCAGCCACCGCATCCTGCTCGAGCTGATCCGCCGCCACGCGCCGCGCGGAGGGACGCTGCTCGACCTCGGCGCCGCCGGCGGCGAGCTCGGCTCGTCCATCCGCGAGCACTTCGACCGCACCATCGGCT
>DASPMO010000085.1:0-78325 GCA_035627015.1 Thermoanaerobaculia bacterium
GACAACCGACAACCGACAACCGACAACCACTTCCGTGGTCCATCCGCATGGCCGACAGCGTCATGAAGCGCACGCCCGACCCGGTCTGGCTCGACGCGCGCGAGAAGCCGCGCTGGGAGTACACGCCCGGACTGGTCCTCAAGTCCGTGATGCACGTGGCCGAGAAGACGGGCGATGAGCGCTACTGGAAATACGTCGAGGCCTACTACGACCACTTCGTCAAGGCCGACGGCACGATCGAGGCGTACAGCAAAGAGGAGTACAACATCGATCGCATCAACCCCGGCAAGCCGCTCTTCACGCTGTACGCGCGGACGAAGAACGAAAAGTACCGCAAGGCCATCGAGCTCCTGCGCCAGCAGATGCGCGAGCATCCGCGCACGAAGGAGGGGGGCTTCTGGCACAAGAAGCGGTACCCGTATCAGATGTGGCTCGACGGGTTGTACATGGGCGCGCCATTCCTCGCGCAGTACGCCAAGACGTTCAACGAGCCTGCGCTCTTCGACGACGTGATCAACCAGTTCGTCTGGATGGAGAAGCACGCGCGCGACCCGAAGACGGGCTTGCTCTACCACGGCTGGGACGAGAGCCGGCAGCAGAAGTGGGCCGATCCGAAGACCGGCCTCTCGCCGGAGTTCTGGGGGCGGGCCATGGGGTGGTACGCGATGGGCCTCGTCGAGACGCTCGACTTCGTCCCCCTGACGCATCCCCGCCGCGGTGAGCTCATCGCCATCCTGAACCGTCTGGCCGAAGCGGTCGTGAAGGTGCAGGACCCGAAGACGGGCGTGTGGTGGCAGGTCCTCGACAAAGGGGGCCGCGAGGGGAACTACCTCGAGGCCTCGGTGTCGGTGATGTTCAGCTTCGCCCTGCTGAAAGCCTCCCGCCTCGGCTACATCGACAAAAAGTACGGCGACGCCGGCCGCCGCGCCTACAACGGCGTGCTGCGCGAGTTCATCGAGGTGGACAAGGAGGGCGTGGTGAACATCCACCGCGTCTGCGAGGTGGCCGGCCTCGGCGGCGACCCGGAGAAGGGGGAAAAGTACCGTTCCGGCACGTTCGAGTACTACGTGACCGAAAAGATCCGCAGCAACGACCCGAAGGCGGTAGGCCCGTTCATCTTCGCGTCATTGGAGATGGAACGCCTAACGCGCTAAACGTAGGGCGGGCTTCAGCCCGCCTCTCCCGTGGGTGGGCGGGCTGAAGCCCGCCCTACGTCTGGCGCTTCCATAGCGGACGCACATCCAGCGCCCGATCCTCGCTCAACTCCTTCGACAATCGCTCCAGCCACGCCTGTCGATCCGCCGGCACCACCACCGCCCGCGTGGTCGGTGCGTACGAGGGATATCCGCCCACCTCCTTCTGACTATCAATGATCTTTCCTTCGCCAAAAATCACCGAGCGGATGATCCGCGCGTCGATGGGGTCGCGTCTGCCGGGCCGCGAGCCGGCGCGGCGGAGTGCGCGTTCCGCCGCAAGGCGAGGATCGGAGCGCAGCGGCGACTCGGAGACCACCACATTCGAGTCGGCAACCGCGAGGGAGAACAGCAGGTTGTCGCGCACGAAGGACTTCCCGCCCGGGTCGTGTCCCTTCACGAACACCTTTCCGCGCGAGTCGGGCCCCGGCAGCACCGTGTTCCCGACCAGGGTCGCCTCCGCAGGCGTGAGCATCTTCTCGTTCCCACGCGCGCCGACCCCCACGCAGGCGGAGCCGCAGTTGTACATGACGGAGTCGCGCACCAGAGCGGACGAGCCTCCCTTGAGCCGCGGGTTGCGCTCGAGGTTGTGCGCGTACACGCAGCCATCGATGACCACGTCGCGCACGCCGTCGTGGATGAGCGTCCCCTTCGAGTGCTCCCCCTTGGGATGCGTCGCATTCGACAGTCCCTCGGCGATGAGGCAGTGGCGGATGGTGATGCGCCCGGCGGTGAGTGCGGAATCCGAGACGTCCGCGGGGCCGGACGTGGAGAGGTTCTCGTCGACGGCCCACGTCGCCGAGCAATGCTCGAAGAGGACGTCGCGGGCGGCGGCGCCTCGGACGCCGAGGGCATCGGGTGCCCACTCTTTTCCTTCGGGACCTTCGTCGCCCGGGCGGACGGCAATGTGCTGGATGACCACATCGTGCGTCTCGACGATCAGTCCTCCTCGGATCAGGGTGATGCCGGGATCGGGCGCGGTCTGGCCCGCGACCGTGAGCTGAGGATTGCGCACCGTCAGCGTGCGTCCGCCGAGGTCGATCACGCCGCCGACCTCGAACACCACGAGGCGCGGTCCCTCGGCCTCCAGCGCCCGGCGGAGCGAGCCGGGTCCGTTCGCGGCCAGAGTGGTCACGCGGATCACCTCTCCGTTCGTGCCCCCTATAACTGGTCTAACCACTTTGGGCGGTGGAGCGGCAAAACAGGCCGAGATTCCGAGAGCGAGTAGGAGCGAGGTAGCTAATTTCCGCATAGTGGTCATACAAATACTTGACGAGCGTCGTGGAGTGGTCATATAACACACCTCCAGCGATCCAGTGTCCGGAGGAGATGCAATGAAGCAGCGAAACCGCATGCTGTCTACGGTGCTCAGCGCCCTCGTTCTGATTCTTTTCAGCCTTACCGCGGCAGCACAGGATTTCCGCGGCGCGATCAGCGGCACCGTGACGGATGCCAGCGGCGGCGTCCTCCCGGGCGTGACCGTGACCATCACGAACGTGGAGACCAACGTCTCCAACGATACGGTCACCGACGAGAAGGGCTCCTTCTCCGTGCGCTATCTCAACGCCGGCACGTACAACGTGCAGGCGCAGCTCGAAGGGCTGCAGACGGTCCAGCGCAGGAACGTCACCGTCCGCGTCGGAGACAACGTCCCGGTCGACTTCAAGATGGAGCCGGGCGCCGTCTCGGAGGTCATGGTGGTCACGGCCAGCGCGCCGCTGATCGATACCACGACCGCCGTGACCGGCCAGGTCATCGACAGCAACCAGATCCAGCAGCTTCCGCTCGGCGACGGCACCGCGTACATGCTCACGCGACTGGCGCCGGGTGTGGCCGACTCGTCGGACCTGCACTTCTCGCGTCCGGCCGACAACGGCAACCTCTCCGGCATCGTCGCCAACGGCGCGCTGGGCGGCAACGACTTCACGCTGGACGGCGCGCCGAACCGCGTGTCGCCGAACAACACGAATCCCGGCAACAACAGCGGCGTGGTCGGCTTCTCCCCTCCCTCGGACGCGATCTCGCAGTTCAAGGTCCAGACGAATGCCTTCGACGCGCAGTCGGGCCACACCGCCGGCGCCACCGTGAACCTCGCCCTCCGCAGCGGCACGAATGACTGGCGCGGGACGATGGCGTACTACAACCGCAGCGACAGCCGCGCCGCCACGCCGCTCCTCAGCGAGCGCGCCGGCGCCGAGAAGCCGACGCGCCAGTACGACCGCTACAGCGGCACGCTCTCCGGCCCCGTCTTCCGCGACCGCACGTTCTTCATGGTGGCCTTCGAGCGCCTGCGCGACATTCAGCCCGAGGCGTCGTCGTACACCGTGCCCACCATGAAGATGCGCCAGGGCGACCTGTCGGAGTGGCTCGGCGTTTCCGGCGGGGCGACCATCTACGACCCGCTCACCGCCACCGGCACCAACCTCGCGCGCACTGCCTTCCAGGGCAACATCATCCCGTCGAACCGCATCAACCCGATCGCGCGCGCGTACGCCAATCTCTATCCGGAGCCGAACCGCCCCGGGCTCGAGGACAACTACTTCACCAACCAGCTCCGCCCGTACGACTACAACTCCTTCCTCGTCCGCGGCGACCATAACTTCTCCGGCTCGCACAAGCTCTTCCTCAACGCCTACTGGAACAAGCGCGAAGAGGACCGCTACAACTGGGCAAAGGGTGCCGCCAACGCCACGGGCGAAGGGGAGATCGGCGGCGTCCTGGTCACGCAGGGCTTCGACTACCGCACGAACACGGGGGCGACGCTCGGCTACACGGCGCTGTTCAACAACTCGCTGGCCCTGGACGTCATCGGCGGCTGGTCGCAGTTCGGCGAGTGGCGCGATCCGGCCGGCGAGATCGACCCGGCCTCGCTCGGGTTCTCGCCGCAGGTCGTGGCGCTGATGAATGGCTACCAGTACCTCCCGTTCATCACCTTCGGGGGCTTCAGCAGCACGAACGCGAACTCGCGCATCGCCACCCTCGGCTCGCAGCGCTCCGACTTCGGGGCGGGCTTCGACCGCCCGTTCACCAACATCTCGCTGACGCCGACGGCGAGCTGGCTGATGGGGAATCACTCCTTCAAGACCGGCTATGAGCTGCGCCACCAGCGCTGGCAGATCGACAACGCGGAGTACGGCGCGGGACGCTTCTTCTTCAACGGCGCGTACACGCGCGCGAACAACTCCGCGGCGCTGAATCACCCCGCGCAGTCGTGGGCGCAGTTCCTCCTCGGCCTCCCGACGACGGCCACGAACACGGTCGCCGCGGCGTCGACGGCCAGCCAGTTCGAGATCGCGGCCGACGCCGACTACCGCCAGGTCTCGCACTCGCTCTTCATGCAGGACGACTGGTCGCTGACGCAGCGCCTGACGCTGAACCTCGGCGCGCGCTTCGAGTTCCATCAGGCCATGATGGAGTCCGAGGACCGCAACATCGCCGGCTTCAACCAGGAGCTGGAAAGCCCGATCGCGGCGCAGGCGCGCGCCCGTTACGCGGCCAACCCGATGCCCGAGATCGCGGCCGACGCCTTTCGCGTCAACGGCGGCCTCGAGTTCGCCGACGGCGCGCTGTACGACAACCTCTTCAAGTTCCTCCCGCGCGCGGCGGCGTCGTATCTCATCAACGACAGGACCGTCATCCGCGGCGGCATCGGTCTTTTCAGCTACGACTACTACTTCGACGCCGGCAACCAGCTCGGCTTCTCGCAGCCGACGCCGATCGTCAGCACCCAGGACAACGGCCGCACGTTCATCGCGGACCTGAGCAACCCGATCCCGAGCGGGCAGCTCATCCAGCCGACCGGCTCCGCGCTCGGCGCGGCCACGAACCTCGGCCTGAACGTCGGCACGGTCGTGCCTTCCGAGCGCAAGGTGCCGTACTACACGCGCTGGCAGATCGGCGGGCAGCGCGACCTCGGCCGCGGCTGGGTCGTGGAGGCGTTCTACGTGAACTCGAAGGGGCGTAACCTGCCGGTCCTCCGCGAGATCAACGGCATTCCGCTGCAGTACCTCTCCACCTCGACGCAGCGCGACACCGAACGCGAGGCGTACCTCTCCGCCAACGTCCCCAACCCGTTCCAGGGCCTCATCCCCGGCAACGCGGCGTTCAACGGCGCGAACATCACGCGCGGGCAGCTCCTCCGTCCGTTCCCGCAGTTCCAGAGCATCGTCACCGAGGAGTACGCGGGGTCGGACAGCTACCAGGCCGGCTCGCTGCGCGTCGAGAAGCGCTTCAGCAGCGGGAACTCGCTGCTGGCCACGTACACGCGCTCCGAGTCGCGCGACAAGCTGAATTACCTCAACCCGTCCGATACGGAGCTCGAGGACCGCGTCTCGCCGAACGACCGCCCGCACCGCGCCACCCTCGGCGCCACGTTGCGCCTGCCATTCGGCCGCGAGCGGCGCTACGGACAGAACTGGAACTTCATCACCGACGCGATCCTCGGCGGCTGGACCGTCAGCGCGACGTACCAGTACCAGACCGGCGCGCCGCTGGTGTGGAACAACAACATCTATTACGACCCGAGCCGCGACCCGAACGACCTGCGCGCGCACATCGGCGGCAACTGCCCGGACGGCGGTACGGCCGGTCTCGACTGCGCGGCGTGGGACACCGGCGGCTTCTACATCCCGGGCGGCACGGGCCGCAGCGATCCGCGCATCAACATGGGCAACACCGTCCGCCGCTTCCCCTCCACGCTGGAGCACGTGCGCACGGACGACGTCCGCCTGGTCGACATCGGCATCTACAAGAGCTTCGGCCTGCCGTACGACATGGACCTGCAGGTCCGCGCCGAGGTGATCAACGCGCTGAACTACACGGTGCTGTGGAACCCGAACCTCGACCCCACCAACGCCAACTTCGGCATCGTCAACCAGGACCGCAACAACCCCCGCGACATCCAGCTCGGCCTCAAGCTGACGTTCTGATGAGCACGAGACTCCTCTTTCTCCTGCCGGCGGCCCTCGTGGCCGCCGGTAGCGTCTTCGCGCAGTCCCTGACCGTCACCGTGCACAACGAGCTGCCGTTCGCGCGGCAGTCGGAAACGGTGGAGCTGACCGCCGCGCAGCTCGCGCCGCTCGGCAACGATCCCACGAAGATCCGCGTGTTCGAGAAGGGGTCGGCGCGCGAGGTGCTGGCGCAGGCCATCGAGGGGACGCTGCTCTTCCAGACGGACGTCCCCGCGCGCGGCTCGCGCGCCTACGAACTGCGCCTCGGCGAAAAGCGCACGTACCGCCCCACGGACTTCAAGGTCTACGGCCGCTTCAACCGCGAGCGCTTCGACGACTTCGCGTGGGAGAACGACCGCGTCGCGCACCGCATGTACGGCGCGGCGCTGGAGACGTGGCAGAAGGAGCCGCTGACCTCGAGCACGGTCGACGTCTGGCTGAAGCGCACCCGCCGCCTCGTGCTGAACGACTGGTACATGGCCGACGACTATCACCGCGACACCGGCGAAGGGGCGGACTTTTACTCCGCCGGCAAGAGCCGCGGCTGCGGCGGCAACGGCCTGTGGCGCGACGGGAAGCTCGTCACGTCGAAGAACTTCCGCGAGTCGCGCGTCATCGCGCAGGGGCCGATCCGGCTGATCTTCGAGCTTTACTACCCCGACTTTCGCGAGACCAAGCGCATTACTCTGGATGCGGGACAGAACTTCAATCGCTTCGAGTCGCGGTATGAAGATCCCGTTGCCACGTGGGCCGCGGGCATCAAGAAAGTGCCCGCCGCGCAGTGGCGCGTCGAGCGCGGCGTGATCCGCAACTGGGAGCCGGTGGCGCAGCAGGCGGGCGAGTTCGGCTGCGCCGTGATCGTCGATCCGGCCTCGGTGGTCGAGACGGTGGAAGCGGAAGGGAACCAGCTCATCGTGGCGCGCACCCCCGCGGTGTATTACGTCGGCTCCGCCTGGAACCGCAGCGGAGACTTTGTCGAGGTCGCGGACTTTGACCGCGCCATCGACCAGTGGATCCAGCGCGTCCGCTCGCCGCTACGCGTGGAGGTAACGCCGTGAGGCGTCTGGACTGCGGCGACGCCAGTCGCCGCTCTCCATCGCCGCAGCAAAGCTGCGGCGCGGCAGCTGGCGCTGCCGCGAATGAGAGCGGTAGCTGGCGCTACCGCACTCCAGACGTTTCACGTCGCGACTTCGTCAAGGCCGCGGTCGTCGCCGGCGCCGTCCTTCCCGCCTTCGCGAACGAGAAGAAGCTCCGCTACGCCATCCTCGGCACCGGCCATCGCGGCACGGGCATGTGGGGGAAGGAAGTGCTCGAGCGCTACCCGCACGTCGAGCTGGTCGCGCTCTGCGACAGCAACCCGAAGCGCGTCGAGATCGCAAAGGCGATGCTCGGCGTGAGCGCGAAGACCTTCACCGACTTCGACCGCATGTGCGACGAGGCGAAGCCGGAAGTGCTGGCCATCAACACGGTCGACTCGACGCACGCGGACTACATCGAGCGCGCGCTGGCGCGCGGCATCCGCGTCATCACCGAGAAGCCGATGGTCATCGATGAGAAGCAGTGCCGGCAGGTGCTCGACGCGGAGAAGCGCACCGGCAACAAGGTCATCGTCGCATTCAACTATCGCTTTACGCCCATCCACACCCAGGTGAAGGAGCTGCTCCTCTCCGGCGAGCTGGGACGCGTCACCTCCGTCGACTTCAACTGGTATCTCGACGTCCAGCACGGCGCCGACTACTTCCGCCGCTGGCACCGCCTGAAGAACAAGGGCGGCTCGCTCTGGGTGCACAAGGCCACGCATCACTTCGACCTCGCCGCGTGGTGGCTCGACGCCGAGCCGGTGGAAGTGACCGCGCGCGGCTCGCTCGAAAAGTACGGCCGCAAGGGGCCGTTCCGCCACACGCACTGCCGCCCCTGCCCGCACAAGACCAGGTGCGCGTTCTACACCGACATCACGAAGGACGCCCGCAAGACCGCGCTCTACGTGAACGCGGAAGAGGCGGACGGCTATCACCGCGACGGCTGCGTCTTCCGCGAGGACGTCGACATCTACGACACCATGTCCGCGCTGATCGCTTACTCGAACGGCGTGAACATGAGCTACTCGCTGAACGCCTTCATGCCGTTCGAGGGGCACCGCATCGCCTTCAACTGCGAGGGCGGGCGCATCGAGATGCGCCATTACGAGCGGCAGCCGTGGGAGCAGCCGAATCCCGTCGAGCTCCACGTCACGAACAACTTCGGCAAACGCCGCGACATCCCCGGCCTGCTGCCGCCGGGAGGCCACCATGGCGGCGATCCCATCCTCCTCGATACGATCTTCGCCAACGCGCAGCGCCCCGCGCACCTGCAGCTTCCCGGGTCGCGGGCCGGCGCGCTGTCGTGCCTGACCGGCATCGCCGCGCGCAGGAGCTGCGAGGAGAAACGCACGGTGCACATTTCGGAGCTGATCGAACTCTCATGACCCTGAACCGCAGAGACCTGATTCGCAACCTGACCGTCGCCGGCGCCGCCCTGACGGTGTCAAACGTAGGGCGGGCTTCAGCCCGCCCCCCGGAGGGACGGGCTGAAGCCCATCCTACGTTGAGCATCGATCCGCGGGATCCGTGGGCGTCGCTGCCGCAACTCCTCGCACGCATCAAGCCCCCCACCATTCCCCGCCGCGATTTCGTCGTCAAAGCCAAACCGGGCACCGATGCCACGGCCGCCATCAAGCGAGCCATCGACGCCGCGAGCAAAGCCGGCGGCGGCAGAGTGGTCATCCCCGAGGGCATCTACGAGACCGGCCCGATCCACCTGAAGTCCCGCATCGAATTGCACGTGCAGGGAACGCTGCGCTTCACCCGCGACACCGCGAAGTACCCGCTCGTCCACTCCCGCTGGGAAGGGATGGAGCTGATGAACTACTCGCCGCTCGTCTACGCCTTCGAGTGCGAGGACATCGCCGTCACCGGCAGCGGCACGCTCGACGGCCAGGCCGACGACGAGCACTGGTGGCCGTGGAAGGGCGTCACCACCGGCAAGCGCGCCGACGTCACGAAGAACAACGACGGTCCGGCGCCGCAGCTCGCCGACCGCAACAAGCTCTTCCAGCAGGCCGAAGACGGCGTCCCCGTCGCCCAGAGGGTCTACGGGCAGGGACACTTTCTCCGCCCTTCGTTCATCGAGCCGTACCGCTGCAGGAACGTCCTCATCGAAGGCGTCACCATCACCAACGCGCCGTTCTGGCTCATTCACCCGACGCTCTGCACCAACGTGACCGTGCGCGGCATCAAGGCCGTCTCGCACGGCCCGAACAACGACGGCTGCGACCCCGAGTCGTGCCGCGACGTGCTCATCGAAGACTGCCTCTTCGACACCGGCGACGACTGCATCGCCCTCAAGTCCGGCCGCAACGCCGATGGGCGGCGTCTGGCCACGCCGGTCGAGAACGTGATCGTCCGCAACTGCGTGATGAAGGACGGCCACGGCGGCATCACCGTCGGCAGCGAGATCAGCGGCGGGGCGCGCAACGTCTTCGCCGAGAAGTGCCGCCTCGACAGTCCCGACCTCGAGCGCGCGCTGCGCTTCAAGACCAACACGCTGCGCGGCGGCGTGATCGAGAACGTGTTCGTGCGCGACATCGAGATCGGCACGGTCAACCTCGCCCCGATCGAGATCGACCTCCGCTACGAGCCGCGCGACAAGGGGCCGTTCATCCCCGAGGTGCGCAACATCCTGGTCGAGCGGATGACCTCGAAGAAGAGCAAGCACGCGCTGTACATCGTCGGCCTCGAACAGGCCCCCATCCGCAACGTCGTCGTGCGCGAGAGCACGTTCCGCGGCGTGGCGCAGGGGCACGTCATCGAAGGGATGGTCGAGCTCACCCTCGACCGGGTGAACACCGAGGCCGCGCCCAGGGAGAAGAAATCATGAGTGAGCTTCCGCGGATCGACGAGCGCACGTGCGTGGTGCGCGGCACCGCCAGCCATCGCGGCCGGCGCATTTCGGTGAAGCCGGGCGACACCGCCGCGCGGCACCTGCACTACGGCCGTATCGTGCTGGACGGCGACTCCGTCACCTTCCATACCGAGAACCGCGAGACGGGCTTCATCTGTCTGAAGGGGCAGGCCACCGTCAACGGATACGAGCTCACGCCGTACGACGCGCTCTACGTCCCGCGCGACACCGAGGTCACGGTCAGCGGCCATTGCGATCTGGCGGAAGTCTCCGCGCCGGTCGACCACACCTACCCCGTGCAGTACGTGAAGTTCGCCGACGTGAAGCAGAACCCGGCGCTCTCGTTCGACACCGGCGGCGAGTCGTCGAAGCGCAACCTGAACATCCTCATCGGCAAGAACGTCGAGGCGGGGCGCATCCTGGCCGGCGTCACGTTCAGCAAGCCGGGGCACTGGACCTCGTGGCCGCCGCACGAGCACGCGAACCTGGCCGAGGAAGCGTACCTCTACATCGACATGCCGGAGCCGGGGTGGGGACTGCAGCTCGTCTACACCGACGCGCGCAATCCCGAGCTCGTGGCCGTGGTCAAGCAGGACGACGTCGTGATCATGCCGCGCGGCTACCACCCCAACGTCTCCGCCCCCGGCGGCACCATCAACTTCCTCTGGATGATGGCCGCCAATCGCGAGACCGAGGACCGCCAGTTCGGCGTCGTGAACGTGCATCCCGACTACGCGCAGGGCGGGTCGGGGCTGGAGGCGTCCCGGAAGTGAAGATGCCGGTCAGGCTCACAGGTACATAGGCTCACAGGCTCACAGCGAACTTCTATGAGCCCATGAGCCTATGAGCCTATGAGCCTGTGATGACAGCGCAACGAACCATGAACATCAAAGACAAAGACGCCGCGCGCCACGATCTCGTCTCCCTCGGCGAGGTGATGCTGCGCCTCGATCCGGGCGACGGGCGCGTCGCCACCACGCGCACCTTCACGGCGTGGGAAGGCGGCGGCGAGTACAACGTCGCCCGCGGCCTGCGCCGCTGCTTCGGACTGCGCACGGCCATCGTCACGGCGCTGGTCGACAATCCCGTCGGCCGCCTCGTCGAAGATCTGATGCTGCAGGGGGGGACGGACCTGTCGTACGTGCGATGGGTCGCCGACGACGGCGTCGGACGCCGCGCGCGCAACGGCCTCAATTTCACGGAGCGCGGTTTCGGCGTGCGCGCGGCCCTGGGCTGCTCCGACCGCGGACACACCGCCGTCTCGCAACTGAAGCGCGGCGACGTCGATTGGGACGCGGTGCTGTCGAAGGCGCGCTGGTTTCACACCGGCGGCATCTTCGCCGCCCTCGGCGAGACCACGCCCGACGTGGCCCGCGAGGCGATGGAAGCCGCCAGGCGCCACGGCGTCATCGTCTCCTATGACCTCAACTATCGTCCCTCTCTCTGGAAAGGCATCGGCGGCCCGGAGAAAGCACGCGCGGTGAACCGCGAGCTGGTCGGCCTCGTCGACGTCCTCTTCGGCAACGAGGAGGATTTCAGCGTGGCCCTCGGCTTCGAAGTCGAAGGCGTGGACGAGCACCTCGGCGCCCTCCCCAAAGAAGCGTTCCAGCAGATGATCGGCAAAGTCCGCGCGGACTATCCGAACCTCGGCGTCGTCGCCACGACGCTGCGCATCGCCCACACGGCCACGCGCAACGATTGGGGCGCCATCGCATTCAGCGACGGCCAGTTCTACGAGGCCACGTCGCGTCCCGACCTCGAGATCTTCGACCGTGTCGGCGGAGGCGACTCCTTCGCCTCCGGCCTGATCTACGGCTATCTGATGAACAAAGGGGCGCAGTACGCCGTCGACTGCGGCGCCGCGCACGGCGCGCTGGCCATGACCACGCCGGGCGACACGAGCATGGTCACGCTCGCCGAAGTCGAGCGGGTGATGAAGGGCGGGACAGCGAGGGTGAGTCGATGATGGATGTGCTCGAGCGAATCCGCGCAGTCGGTCTCGTCCCCGTGGTGCGCGCGTCGTCCGCGGAAGAGGCCTTCGCCGCGGTGGAAGCCATCCGCGCCGGCGGCATCCCCATCCTGGAGATCACGCTCACCGTGCCGGGCGCGGTCGGCATCATCCGCGAGCTCTCGCAGCGCCTCGGCGACGAGGCCCTCATCGGCGCCGGCACCGTGCTCGATGCCGACACCGCGCAGGAGTGCATCGACGCGGGGGCGAAGTTCATCGTCAGCCCCGCCCTCGACATCCCCACCATCCAGCTCTGCCGCCGCCTGGTCATCCCGGTCTTCGCCGGCGCGCTGACACCGACGGAGATCGTCACGGCCTGGAAGGCCGGCGCGAACGCGGTGAAAGTCTTCCCCGCGAACGCCGTCGGCGGCGCCTCCTACCTCAAGTCCGTCAAAGCCCCGCTGCCCCAGATCGAGCTGCTGCCCACGGGCGGCGTGAACCTCAACACCGCCGCGGATTTCATCAAGGCCGGCGCCTTCGCGCTCGGCATCGGCGCCGACCTCGTCGACCTCGCCGCACTGCGCAGGGGCGATGCCGCCGCCATCACGGAGAAAGCAAAACAGTACGTCGCCGCAGTCGCCGAAGCCCGCTCTTGACCAAAAGGAGGGTCATTCATGCGTTTCGTGCTTGCCGTCGTCCTCGTTCTCGGTGTGCTCGTTTCTCCCCTTCATGCAGCAGATGGATTTGCAGACGTAAACGGTGTGACCACCGGCGGCGCGGGAGGTCCGACCGTCTCCGTATCGTCGGCCGCTGACTTCATCGCCTACGCCACCCAGGCCACCGCACCGTTCATCATCGAAGTCTCGGGCAACCTCAACGTCGGGGCCATCAACATCGGGTCGAACAAGACCATCCGCGGTGCCGGCTCCGGCGCGACGCTCGACGGCGAGCTGCAGGTCAGCGGCAAGTCGAACGTCATCTTCCAGAACCTGAACATCACCAACGACCGGACCGCGGGCACGGGCGACGGCATCCGCATCGTCAACGCCTCGCACCACATCTGGATCGACCACTGTACGTTCTTCGACACCGACGACGGCGCGCTCGACATCACCAACGCGTCGGACTACGTGACCGTGTCGTGGTGCAAGTTCTACTACACGCGCAACAACGGCCATAACTTCGTGAACCTCATCGGCTCGTCCGACGACTTCACCGGCGATCGCGGCAAGCTGCACGTGACCTTCCATCACAACTGGTGGGGGAATCTCTGCATCGAGCGCATGCCGCGCGTGCGCTTCGGCCAGGTGCACATCTACAACAACTATTACAGCGCCACCGGCAACAACTACGCGGTGCGCGCGGCGCTCGAGTCGCAGAACCTGATCGAGAACAATTACTTCGACGGCACCGCCGACCCGTGGGAGTACTACACCACCAGCGGCCAGACGCCGGGTCTGATCAAGGCCAGCGGCAACGTGTTCGTCAATACGAACATCCCTGCGGGCGGCAACGACAACGTCTTCAATCCGCCGTACAACTACCAGCTCGATCCCGCTCTCGACGTGAAGGCGCTGGTCATGGCCGGTGCCGGCGCGGGTGGCGTGAGCACGCCGCCGCCGCCGCTGACGCCCCCGGCCGCGCCGACCGCGCTCAGCGCCGTTGCCGGCAAGCGCAAGATCACGCTGAACTGGTCGGACAACTCCAGCAACGAGACCGGCTTCAAGGTGGAGCGCTCGACAGACGGCGTGACCTTCACGCAGATTGCCACGACCACCAGCGCGACCTACACGAACGGCAGCCTCACCACCGGCGCCACGTATCACTACCGCGTCCGCGCGTACAACGCCGCCGGCGACTCGCTCTACTCGAATACCGCCACGGCGACGTCGAAATAGCCTCCGGGTGGAGCGCCGGCCGACGCCGGCGCTCCCGATCGCCTGCCAGAGCCCGCTGTGTCGCGCTGATCGCACTGCCGCCGGGCATCGCCTTGGCAACGGCCCGGACGGCGACCCTTATGGAGGTATGTGTGATCAAACGGACAGTCATCTTTCTCTCTCTGCTCTTTCTCCCTCTCCTTGCCACCGCACAGATGAACGACCTCGGCGTCTTCATCTCCACGTCACAGTTCGACGACGGTGAGATCGACGATGCCGGCGACATCTTCGACCTCGAGTTCGAAGAAGACATGGGCGTCGGCGTGCTCTACAACCGCTTCTGGACGAGCAGCTTCTCGACGGAATTCGCCTACCAGCGGCTCGGCGCGGACCTGACGATCTCGTTCGAAGACATCGACGAGGAGGTCGGCAGCCTCGACCTGGACATCCTCTCCGCGACCGGGCAGTTCCACTTCGCGAAAGGCAGCATGATCAGCCCGTACATCGGCGGTGGCGTGGCGTACGTCAGCGGCGAGGTGGGCACGATCGACGATGACGAGCTCGAAGATACGGACCTCGAGAACGAGATCGAGTTCCTCGCCAACGCCGGCCTGAACGTCGGCCTCGGCCGCGGCTTCGCGGTCTTCCTCGACGGCAAGTACATCCTGTACGAGGCGCGCGGTGAAGGCGACACGGAGGACGATGCCCTCGAGGTCAATCCGCTGATCATCTCCGGCGGCATCAAGTTCCGGTTCTGACGACGAGCCTTCGAGGGAGCGGCGCGGCTAAACTGCGCGGCGCATGGATTGGGCCGACGCCGCGCCGCTCCTCGGCAAAGGGCTGTTGCTCGGGTGGTCGGTGGCGTGGCCACCCGGGCCCATCAACAGCGAGATGATCCGCCGCGGCCTGTCGCGCGGATTCTGGCCCGCCTACTCGGTCGGCCTCGGCGCGTGCTCGGCCGACTTCCTCTGGGCCCTGGGCGTGGCCCTGGGTGCAGGCGCGCTGGCCGACGTCCGCGCCGTGCAGCGCGTGCTCGCCGTGGTGAGCTTCCTCCTGCTGCTCTTTCTGGCGACGACGTTCCTCCGCCACGCCGTGCGCGGCTGGCGCGTCAGGCGCGAGGGCGGCACGGTGGAAACCTCTTCAAGGATGGACAGCACGCGCGGCGGCTACGTCCTCGGCTTCGGCATGGCCCTGTCGAGCCCGTGGAACATCGCCTTCTGGCTGGCCGTGGTCGGGCAGCAGGCGGGCGCGGTGTTGACCGTCGGCTCTTCGCTCGTGCTCGCCGCGGGTGTGGTCATGGGCGCGGCGACGTGGGGCTTCGTCCTCTGTACCGCGTCGCGCCTCGGCGCACGCTTCGCCTCGCCGATGTGGGAGGTGGTGACGAACGCCGCCACGGCGCTGCTGATGCTCTTCTTCGCCGTGCAGCTCGCGCTTCGCATGACGTAGGGATTTGCGTAAAACGCAAAATCCGGCACGCCGCGTGAACCTCCGCACGCGGAGGTTTCCGCAATGGCTCTGGACCTGAGGAACGAGCGCGGCGTCGCGCTCGACAAGCAGCGTTTCACCTGGCGGGAGATGGTCTCGCCCCCCATCAGCAAACTCGACGACGACGCGTTCACGCGCGTGCGCGTCATTCTCATGAACGGCCAGGAGACCGAGGCGCAGCGCTTCAGCCATGCCTGCGCGCGCATGAACCGCGCGCTGCAGTTGCCGCTCGCGCGCGTACGGCGCGTCGAGCAGCATCAGGCCACCATGATCAACTGGCTGATCTCGCCCGACCACTCGCCGCTCGAGACCACCATCGCCTACGAGCAGGTGGCCATCGAGGTCACCGCGCACGTAGCCGAGCACGAGCCCGATCCCTACATGGCCCAGACGTATCGCTTCGGCATGCTCGAGGACTTCGATCATCTCTACCGCTACTCCGCGCTCCTCGACCGGCTCGAAGGAAAGGACGCGAACAACATCACCCAGAGCTACTCGGACATCGTGCCGGGGCGCCCGACCGTGATCGAGCATCGCGCGCCGGAGGACGATCTCCGCCGCCCGTACGACCGCCGCACCGCGGATGCGCTGACGAAGATCCACGCCACGCTGATCATGGCCGGCGAGCACCAGACGCACGACTACTACATGAACATCGGGCCCCTCTTCGCCGACCCGGTGGCGCGGCAGCTCTACGCCGAGATCGCCTCGATCGAAGAGCAGCACGTCACGCAGTACGAGTCGATCATCGATCCCGACGAGACGTGGCTGGAGAAGTGGGTCCTGCACGAGGCCACCGAGGTGTACGCGTACTACAGTTGCCTGCAGAGCGAGAGCAACCCGCGCATCAAGGCCATCTGGCAGCGCATGGTCGACTACGAGCTCGGGCATCTGCAGGTTGCCGTGGAGCACTTCCAGAACATCGAGAAGCGCGACGCGGCGGAGATCCTCCCGGCCACGCTGCCCGATCCGATCGCGTTCCGCAGCCACCGCGACTTCGTGCGCAAAGTGCTGAATCAGGAAGTCGACCTCCGCGCGCGGGGCACCGAGTACATCCACGCGTCGCAGGAAGACGAGCACTCGCCGTCGGTGCTCTATCGCAGTCACCTGAACTCGCTGGGCTCGCCGAGCGAGACCGTGGCCGCCGGCTACTCGTGGCGCCCGGGCACGGAAGTGACGGAGCTCATGGTTGCAACGAAGGGAGGCGCATGATGGAACGCGAGAAGAGGCAGGGGAGTGCGCCGACGGACCTCGGCATGAACCGCACGGGGGTGTCGACCTCTCCGATCGATACGCCGCGCATGGTCGACGCGGCGATGAGTGTGCCGGTCATCGCCGAGGGTGCGGGCGAGATGGTCAACATGCGGCGGATGTACGTCGAGGAGTCGCCGGAGCCGATCGGCTCGATGCCGCCACCGGTCACGCCGAAGGGGATGGCCAAGACCGCGGTGCAGGCGTTCAAGGGACACAAGCCGACGGTGCTGCTCGACAAGATGGGGGAGCGGCTGGCGTTCGAGCGCACGGGCACGCGGCTGTACGACGCGATGATCGTGAAGGTGGTGGGCAGTCCGGAGACGGGAGTCGGTCCGCGGCATGCGGATCTCGAGGAGCTGCGCGCCGAGGAGCTGCGCCACTTCGAGCTCGTGCATCGCCATCTCGTGCGCCTGGGCGCCGACCCGACGGTGCAGACGCCGTGCGCCGACACGGCCGGCATGCAGGCCATGGGCGTGCTGCAGGTGCTCACCGATCCGCGCACCACGCTGTCGCAGTGCCTCAACGCCATCCTCACCACCGAGCTCGCCGACACGGCGGGTTGGGAGCTGCTCACGCACCTCGCGCGCGAGGCGGGGGAGACGGAGATGGCCGACGAGTTCCAGCAGGCGCACCTGAACGAGCAGGAGCACGACCGGCGCGTGAAGACGTGGCTGACGGAGATGGTGATGACGGACGCCGGGGTCGCTTAAGATCGCGCGATGCCGCACGAGCTGATCGACCTCAGTCATCCGATCGAGAACGGGATGGTGACGTATCCGGGGCTGCCAGCCCCGGTCGTCACCGACCACCTCACGCGCGATGTATCCCGCGAGCGCTATCGCGGCGAGGCGGAGTTCCACATCGGCCGCATCGAGATGGTGGCCAACACCGGCACGTACATCGACGCGCCGTCGCATCGTGACGAAGGCGGGGCGGACATCGCGGCGCTGCCGCTGGAGCGGCTGGCGTTTCTGCGCGGCGTGCTCGTGCACCTCGAGGAACGTGCACTCACCGCCGGACATCTTGCTGGTCTCGACCTGCGCGATGCCGCGCTGCTCGTGCACACCGGCTGGTCGCGGCACTGGCGTACGGACGACTACGGCCGCGCCGATCATCCGTACGTTTCCCGTGAGGCGGCGGAGTTGCTCGCGCAGTCGGGCGTGGCGCTGGTCGGCATCGACTCGGTCAACATCGACGACATGGCGGACTTCAGCCGCCCCGCGCACACCCTTCTGTTGCGCGCGGCGATCCCGGTCGTCGAGCACCTCACGAACCTCCACGCGTTGCGCGGCCGCGCGTTCACGTTTTTCGCCGTGCCGGCGCCGGTGCGGGGGCTGGGGACGTTTCCGGTACGCGCTTTTGGAGTGCGGTAGCGCCAGCTACCGCTTTCGATCGCGGCGACGCCAGTCGCCGCGCCGCAGCTCGCGCTGCGGCATCGAAAGCGGCAACTGGCGTTGCCGCACTCCATAGGCTATCGCTTCCGCATCGACGGAATGAGCTGCGCCATGCGCGCGAACATCTGCGGCAGTTGCTCGTCCCAGACGATCCACTCGTGGCCGCCGGGGACGATGTGCAGCTCGTGGCGCACTTTCTTTTCCTGCAGCGCCTTCTGGAAGGCGAGGTTCTCGGGCAGCAGGTGATCGTCCGCGCCGCAGACGATGTAGACGTAGGGCAGGAGCGCGACGTCGGCCGCGGCGAGCAGCTTCATCACATCCACGGTGTCGCGGTTGCCGAGGGCGCGCACGTCGAACACCGGGGCGAGATTCTTCTGCAGCTCCGTGTCCTGCGCGAAGTTCACCGCGCCGGCGAAGGTGGCCGCGAAGACCCAGGCGCCGGGACGCTTGAGGATGGAGAGCATGGCGCCGTAGCCGCCCATCGACACGCCGGCGATGGCGCGGCCGTGGGTCTCGGTGATGATGCGATAGCGCGCCGCGACGTGCGGCATCAGCTCGCGGTTGAAGTAGGTCTGGTACTGGTCGCGCGAGCCCGGCACCGCGGAGTCGAGGTAGAAGGCGTTGTCGCCCTGCACCAGCACGACGATCACGTCGTACGGCGCCATGTGCCGCGCCAGCTCGGTCTGCCGGTCCCACTCGTAATACGGGTTGAGGAAGCCATGCAGCATGTAGAGCACCGGATAGTGGCGGTGGCTCTGCGTGTAGCCGGCGGGCAGCAGCACGCGGTAGTGCATCACGCGCCCGAGGGTGCTGCTCTGCATCTCGACGTCCTCGGCGGTCACGCCGCTGCCGTCTCGCACGGGAGGGGCGGGCGCCGCGGTCTGCGCCTTCATCACGCGCTCGAGCCACTGCTTCCTGCGCTCTTCCTCCGGTTGCTGGGCGAGGGCGGAGAATGTGCAGGCGAGGAGCAAAATCCAGACGAGCGGACGCATGGCGCAGAATGTACCGCCGCGCGGCGCCCGCGCCGGTGACCGAAACGAAACGGAGCGAGGAATGCCCGATCTCGAACGCAACAAGCAGAACGTCATGGCCTTCTACGACCTGATGTTCAACCAGTGGCCGACTGGGCGGGCATCGACATCTTCCGCGTCGATGACGACGGGAAGGTGGTCGAGCACTGGGACGTCCTGCAGCGCGTCCCCGAGCGCTTGCGCCCTGGGCGGGAGTGGCGGCGCGGGACGCCGCCACGACAGCCGGCGGGGACGCCGGCGGTCCGCTTCCGCCGGAGGCCTCCCGGTCGGCCTCAGGCCCGGTCGATGTTCAGCGCGGTTCGTTCGGCGAGCACGCGGTACGACTTCGAGCGCCGCACCAGCGCGGTCACCAGGAGACCGAGCAGGCCGGCGGTGATGAAGACCAGCGCCAGTCCGCGGGCCACGCCGGTACCGAACCAGCTCCCGATCAGCTCCACGCCGCGGCCGGTGGTCATGAACGGCACGAACAGCCACTGCGCGATCGGTCCGATGAAGAACGCGGTGACGGGGGAGGCCGACTGCTCGATGCTGTGCGCGAAGCCGAACACGCGGCCGAGACGCTCCGGCGGGACCACCTTCTGGAAGATGGTTTGCTCGACCGCCTCCACGAAGGGGATCAGGAACAGCCAGATGAACACGCCCACCGCCAGCAGCAGCATGGACGGCTGGATGGTGAAGAAGATGCTCACCGTCCACATGATGAAGTTCACGCGGAAGAGCGCCCGCAGCGGATTGCCGCCCAGCCCGTGCCGCGAGATGTACAGGCCGCCGAGGATCATGCCGAGGCTGACGATCCCCCAGAGCGTCCCCCACGTCTTCACCGACACCATGGAGAGCCCGTACGCGTCCATCAGTGCGAAGAACACACCGCCGAGGAAGTTGTTGAACGTGGTGAAGAAAATCAGCGGGAAGAGGCCGGGGATGTTCCGGACCGCCTGGATCGTCCCGCGCAGCTCGAGCTCTTTCTTCGGCGCAGGCTCGCCGGCCGTGTGGGCCGGCCGTTCCTCGTGCACCGGGATCAGCGCCAGCACGGCGATGGCCAGCACCGTGGCCACGATGGCGATGACGAGTACGACCTTCATCCCGCCGAAGGCGAGCACGAGACCGCTGGCCACGGAAGTGATGCCGAAGGCCAGTCCGATCACCGTGCCGAACATGCCGTTGGCGCGGTCGCGGCGGTCTTCCGGGACGATGAATGCGACCAGCGTGGGAATGGCGATGTTGTAGATCGAGCCGACGATCGTCCCGGCCAGCAGGACGACGGCGAAGATCCAGAGCGGCACGCTGCGCACCGACGCGAATGCGTCCGCCGGCGTGAAGTGCAGCAGCGCCAGCCCGCCGATGAAGAGCAGCAGCGTCACGATGGACGAGCCGAGCATGGCGTGCTTCTTCTTGTGATGGTCGACGAGGGAGCCGAACCAGAGGCCCGACACCATGGTCATCACCAGGAACACGCCGGCCAGCGTGGAGGTGGAGATCACCGACTTCGTGGAGAGGTAGGCCCAGAACGTCAGCGCGAACCAGACGAAGTTGTTCGTCGTCACCACCAGCAGGGCGACGCCGAGGAGTTTGTAAAACGTGCGCATGGCGCCGCGCATCCTACGATGGCGGGGCGGCTCTCGGTGCGATCCGCTTCATCATCCTGCCGGCGCGCTCGCGCGCCCGCGCCATCAGCTCGTAGATGGCCGGATGATCAGCAGCGTGAGGAGCGTCGACGTCACCACGCCGCCTCGGTGCCGGGGTCGACGCTCGGCGCGATGCGGGTGATGGTGCCGCGGAAGGTCTGGCGGGCGCCACGACGTCGCCGGTGCTGACGCGCTTCTCGCTGATGATGCCGCTCACCGAGGCGACGACGTTCTGGTTGCCGGCACGCTCCTGGGCCGCGGCGAGCTGCGCGAGCGCCTGCCCGAGCTGCGCCTCGGCGCTCGCGAGCTGGGCTCGCCAGCGCGATCGCCTCCTCCAGCGAGAGCGGCCGCACCTCCTGCGCATGCGCCACGGGCGCGATGAGGGAGAGCAGGAGATAACGGACCGCGATCCTTCGCAAAGCGGGAATTGCGGGGGCAAGCATGACGCCGAAACTCAGTGAGGTGCGGTTCCGGCAACGCGCGGTGCCGCCTGCAGTCGCGCCTGTTCGACCAGAGCTGCCGGCGTGGAGCGAAGATCGTGCGCCAGCCGCAGTGCGCGCAAGGTGCCGATGAACCATTTCGCCGGGTCCCAGTGAAACCAGCGGATGCCGTTGCGGAAGTCGCTCGGGAAGCGGTGGTGGAAGCTGTGATAGCCCTCGCCGAGGGTGAGGAGGGCGACGCCCCAGTTGTCGCGTGCCGAGATCTCGGCGTTGTAGCGCGGCACACCGACGTAATGAGCGAGCGAGTTGACGAAGAAAGTCGTGTGATGGATCACCACGAGGCGGAGGAAGCCGCCCCACAGCAAGCCGGCGATGGCGTCGCCGAACAGCGCCCCGATGAGAGTCGGCAGGCCGAATCCGCCCACGATGACCAGCACCTTGTACCAGCGGGCCTGCCACTGCACGATCGGGTTTTTGAGGAGGTCCGGCGCATTCCCCTGGACGTCGGGAGCCTCGTGCCGATGGAAGATCCAGAGGATGTGCGCCCACCAGAAGCCGCGCTTGATGCTGTACGGATCCCAGTCGCGATCGACGTACTGGTGATGCGTGCGATGACCGGACGACCACCAGAGGATCGAGTTCTGCGCGGCCATGGCGCCGAAGATCGCGTAAAACAGCTGAACCGGACGCGAGGCTTCATAGCTCTTGTGCGAGAAGAAGCGATGGTAGCCGGCGCAGATCGACAGGCCCACGGCGACGTACATGCCGAGCGCGAGAAGCGGCATCCAGAGCTCGAAGCCGGTCCAATACGTGTAAATGGCCGTCCCGGCGATGCCGACCACGGGCGTCAGCATCAGGAAGCTCATGAGTGGAATGTCGATGCGCGCCTTCGTAGTCATTGCCGTCGCTCCAAGGTTGGAAAACGACCAGACACGACTCACTGAAACGATCGCGAGCGCCGAGGTCGAGGTTGATGTTGCTGGTCTTTAGTGCAATCCGGAGACCGCTCGCGGATTCCATATACATCTCCCGACAATCAGCGTATGGTGACAGCTCGTCGCGGAACCCTCCTCGGCACTTCAGTCCGTCTGAACTAAGTCAGATCTCTGGACTCACTCCTCTTAGTGTTCTTCTCGCGATCGGCGAGTCTCTTCCTGGAGGATCTGATGCTGTTCTGGCTATCGATTGTGGCTTTGGGCGTGGTGGCGGTCGCGCCATGAGCGTGACAGCGGAGGTCATGCAGATCGCCGTCAACGACCGCGGACCGGAGCTGCGCGAGCGGCTGCGCGGACGGCTGGAACGGGCGGCGCAACTGCGCTGCACGGAACACGGCCAGCCCGTCGTCGCGGTCACCGTCTATGCCCAGGAGAACGGCTGGTTCGACTCGACCTGGATCACCTGCTGCGCCGCTCTCGAGCGCCAGGCGACGTCCATCGTCGGGGATCGCTGCTGAAAAACCAAACGGCCGCCTCGCGGCGGCCGTAATAGGGTGTGATGTTGGTTGCGGGGGCGGGATTTGAACCCGCGACCTTTGGGTTATGAGCCCACTTTTAAACTCTTGCGCCGATTTGCGCGGCCTTGTGCTGGTTTGCACAGTGACCCGTTAAAGCATTGTAAAACCGATAGCTTGTGTGCTCGATGGTCTTGAGTGACGTTGAGTCGCTTTGATCGAATTGGAGATCGACCAACCTAGAGATGACCTAGATTTCTAGGTCTAGACGACGGTAGAATCTCGCGCCATGCCGCGCGGTCAGACGAACGGATGGAAACTCCGCAGGAATGTCCCGAAAGAGACACCCGAGAAGCCCGTCCGGGTCGCAACCGGGATCTGGTTTACGCAGCACCGGACCTTCGCTGCCTACGTCTACGTGCACGGTCGGAGCGTCTTCATCGGCTCCTACCCGACGATCCAAGAGGCCGCGGACGCCCGCCAAGACCGCCTGCAGGAAAGCAAAGGCGGAACGGGACTCGTCGCGAGATCGAAGTCGCGCCTGCGCTTGAACGACCTTAAGGAGCTCTACTTCTTGGAGACGGCCGCCGACTGGAAAGAATCAACGCGTCGCGCGGCCGAAGCGCGGTACAACTGCCATCTCGCTGAACCTCTCGGCAACATCCCACTTCGTGACCTCACCTTTGACAGGCTCTCGAAGTTCCGAGGCGAACTGCTCCGAAAGGGCGTGAGCGGGCAGACCAAGCGCGAAGTGCTCATGCTGCTGCGCGCGATCCTGCGCGATGCGGTACGCCGTTCGTACATCGCAAGCAGCCCGGCCGAGCTCCTCGAACTCCCGTCCAAGCAGGCAACCATCGTGACCGTGCCTCCCTATGACGTCGCCGTGAAGGCCATTGCAGCTGTCGCCGATCCCGTGTCGCAAATGCTAGCGGACCTCATCTTGAATTCAGGTCTGCGGATCAACGAGGCGATCGCGCTCACGTGGTCCGACATCAACTTTGACACGCAGAAGATCACCGTCCAGCGCTCGATCGACCAAGTTTCCGGGAAGATCGTGCGGCCAAAGACACAGAAGTCAATCCGCCGCGTTGATCTGCCCGACGCCTTCACGGCTCGTTTGAAGCAGTACCGCACACGGCAAGACGCGGGCGAGGTCTTGAAAAACGAGCCGTGGCTCTTCCCGGTCACGGACACGCCGTGCGATCCAAACGGCAGCGAGCGCCCGCCTGTCTTGAATGACAGGAACTTCTCGCAGCGCGAGTGGCATCCCGCGCTGGCCACGATCTCGCCGATGCGTTTCGGCATGCACGCCCTCCGGCACCTTTACGCCTCGAAGCTCCTCGCGAAGGGCGCGGCGCTCAAGTACGTGTCCACGCAGCTCGGCCATACGTCCGCCGCGTTCACGATGACGCAGTACATCCATTTCCTGCCGGAGAATGAGGAACAGAAGCGCTGGCTTAACGCCGCGTTCGATTGACTCATCGTCACTACCTGCGGTCGCACCGCAGCTGCTGCGACCCGCGCGGCCCGACGACGGCGCACAGATGTGAGCCGATGCGCGCCATCGGGCCGGTCACGTCTGGTACGCGCTCCGACACGCGCAGCCGCGGCAAGTCAGAGAGATCCACAATGACGCCGCCGGCCAGCGTCGTCGCGAATGCCTCGTCCCCCGAAACGGTGACAGCCGTGACCGGGGCGCCGATTGCGGGCCCCGAGAAGTCGGCGACGGTATCGGGGATTCCCGACTTGATGTCTAAGATCCAGAGTCCGTCGTCGCGCGGCACGATCGCGAAGTGGTCGTGGACGGCGAACGCCGGCACTCCCGACGCGCTTCCCAATGAAGCGCGGAGCTTCGGTGCATGCGGCGTGCTGATGTCGAAGCTTTGAAGCATCAACCCGCCAGAACTCGCACGGGGGACCGCCGCGGTGATTGCGTTAGTCCCGTATGCGATGACATCCATCACGATGGCGTCCTGCTGCTCGACGTAGTCACCAAGATGGCGCGGCACTAATGGATCCGAGATGTCGTAAACGGAAAATCCATTCACTTGCGCGATAAGGAGGAGCGAGTCATGCACGAAGACCGCATTGCTGCTGCCTTGGGATGGGATACCGTTTCTCGTCGTTCGTAGGGTTGGCAGTGTGGCGGGCAGCAGGCGCGGTGCGTTCGGATCGCGCACGTCGACCATGACAACTCCTCCTCCGCCCGTCGCTACGTACGCAGCACCCCGCGATACAACCACATCGTGTGCTGGCATGATCGGCACGTGGCTAAGGACGCGTGTGTGGTTGCCGACCTCCACGACGAAGAGCCCACTCGCTTCAGCAGCGATGTAGACGTGCGACTCCGCTACGAACAGCGCCTGTACGTCCGCGTTCGCCAAGGCGACCGTGGTCGTTGCTGGCGGATGTGGTGCTGCGGCGGGACTCGTGCGCTTCGACGATCTTTGCGGTCGACGTGACTCGGGCTCTTCTCTTCCGACGATTCGGCGTACGAGATGGCTCAGCGCTGGAACTCGCGGGTCGATCGCGGCTGCGAGCTCGAGCGAGAAGCCGACCATCAGAACTCCGACGACGATCACGAAGGTCCGGCGCGCTGGCGCGGAAGTCCGGTCGTGCACCTCGTTCCAGATTGTGTGCAGCTTCGCCTCGAATGCCGCGTACGACTTGAACTGGGCCGCGAACTGATGGAGCGGCGACGGGGCGATGATGTCGCCGAGACGAACCCAGTCGGGGTCGTCCTTGCGGTAGATCTCCTCCCAAGTGTCACCACGACGACGCTCGACACCGATCACGCCAAACTCGTAGTAGCCGCGGTCGTCCGGCTCACGCTCTTCCTCGTGGAAGTAGACGCGGTGGAGCTGCGTCTCGACGACATAGTCATGTTCTCGAAGGGCCGCGCGGAGATGCGACACGGCGTTGTCGCGCTCCGCGTCCGTGAGGTTGAACCCGCGGCGCCCGTATGCCGCCTTGAGGTCGTCCGTGCCGGCTTCGATCACCATGCCTCGGGGGTGCAGCGCTTGCCGGGCCAGCCAGAGCCGGAGGAATACCCCTTCAATGAAGCGTCGCTCGCGCAGCGAGAACTTCCGCTGCTTGCCTCCCCACTGGAAGCGATAGGTCCGGAGCGCGCGCAACGCGTCTCTGAGCGCGATCTCCAGCGCGCGTCTTAGTTCTTCGTCCGCCACGGCTTACGCATGCTCCAAACCCATTCTGCCGCTAGCTCCGCGAGCTCCGAGCGCACCGTGTGCTCGGAGCGCTGGGCCGTCCGCCTGCTGGCCGGAAGGACTGATGACGCGTACAAGCGAACGCACGATGCGACCAACCGAATGAACAACGGTCAATAGCGACCACGGTCAAGCAGGACGACGTACCCGCGCCGTCCCGCTCCGGCCGACCGGAATCCCGGTGTCGCCGGTCCCGCATCTGAGACCAAGGAGGTCAAAGCTCCATGGCACAGACGAGGAACGCCCGCACAGTAAAGCAGCCTCGCGCACCACGCAAGGTGGCGGCGCACTCACCATCCACGTCCGGGAGCGGCGATGCACAGACACCCGCCGCGCTCCCCGTGTCGCTCTGCGCGGCGTGTGGCTTTGACCACCCCAAGCCGAAGGGGGTCGCGTTGCCAAGCGGCGTCTCGCCGTTTCTCACGCCGGCGGAACTCGCGACGTTCATCGGCAAGCGGCTCAGCACCGTGTACTCCGAGAAGAGCCGCGGGAAATTGCCGCCTCCCCTTGCACGGCCCGGCAATCCGCGGTGGGACCCGTGCCGCATCGCGACGTGGTTGCACCACGCGCCCGTAACGACACCCGCCCGCCACGAAGGGGCGCAGCATGAGTGAGCGCGATCGCAGATCGCTGCGCCGAGCCGCTCCAGCGTGCCGTTCGGTGCGCTTGGCGGCGCGACCGCCTCACCGACGCATCCGCGCACCTGCTCGACCGAGACGGTCGCTCGCGCCGGTGACGAGTCGCGGGAGCCAGCTTGTCGAATCCGGTTCCACCCAGAGCTGAAGTGAAAGGAGACACAACGATGAGATTCATAGCGACTGTCAGCAACGCAACGCAGAAGTACGACGTGCACCTCGATGTCGCAGACGACGACACCGGCCGCGCGCGCGTCGCCGCAGCGCTCCACGAGATCCAGGAGCAATTTCTCCCGCGCGCCGCGCAGCCGAAGAAGCCGGCGCCGCGACCTGCAGCCGCACCGCCGCGACCCCAGGCAGCCACCGGTGGGGAGACGCACCGTGAGAAGTAAGAAGCGCGCCGCAACCCTTCTCCTGTTCTCGCTCGCGCTTTTCGCCGCGTGCGGTGGTGAGGGCGAGCACACCAACATGCTCGGCTCGCTCTCGAACGCGATCGGCCTCGGCGACGCGCCGCCGCTCCCGGCAGAAGTGATCGATATCGTCATCGACGCGTCGGACGGAAGCCCCGCATGTGTCGCAACGGTACGCGGGACGCTCGATATCGTGCTTCCCTACGTCGCTGCGAGGCCCGGAAGCGAGCTGCGGCTATGGGCGCTCGGCGTCGAGCTCGCAGACACCCGGATGCTCGCGGCAGTCACGAGCTCGGCGCCGAAACGCCGCGGCGAGCGTGCGCGAACATTGGAGGCGGATCGCTTCGTTGCGACGAGCCGCGCACTCCTCCTCCAAGCGGTTGCGCCCATCTTCGACCACCCGGCAAAGACGCAGTCGCCGATCGCCGAGGGCATCTCGCGTGTCGCCTACTCGCGCGTGCCCACCGGGAGGCGTCGCTTGCTGATCGTGATCACGGACGCTCGCGAGGTGAGTGGCATTGGCCCGCGGAGGATCGACTTCGAATGCCAGCGCGTGCTGCCCGACGCGCAGACCTGGGTCGCGCGTCTGCATGAGGACGCAATCCTCTCACCGGGCACCCTTGCGCATACGGATGTGCACTTCGCCTTCGTGGCTCTCGCCGCGATTCCGAAACGTGGGTGCCCGGTGACACTCGCGCGTGCGCGGCGCGTTGAGGAGCTGTGGCGCGCCGCGCTCATGGCCGCGGGAGCAACATCGATCGCGTTCACGACGGATGCTCCGCAGATCGACGTGCCGACCGAGGGCGGAGGTGGCGCGTGACGATCTTCCTGGACTTGTTCCTCCGCTTCCGCATCGCCGCGATGGCGCGTGCCGACGCGGCACGCGGCATCGACAACGAACTCGCGGCCGTGACGACGCTCCTCGGGCCCGCGCCACGCGACTTCGATCCGCTCAAGAATGACGAGGACCGCCGCCTCCAGCACCAGCGTCTCGACACGACGCTGCGCGACGAGCTCGCGGAGGACCAGCACGCACGCGAGGCGGCACGCGCGGCCGAGGTGTCGCCACTCGCGGCAGTCCCCCTCGCGGTGCTCCTCTTCCTCATCGAGTGGTGGGCGTCGGCACGCGTCCTCATCGGCCAAGGGAGCGAGCCCGCCGCAGCGGTCGTCCTCGGCGCCGCGCTCGCCTCCGGTGTCTTCGCCCTCGCCGGGTACTGCGCGCGGACGCCGACGCGGAAGGGCGTCTACCTCGTCGTCGTCGCGGCCTTCGCCCTGCTCGTCATTGCGCTCACGGTGTTGCGGGTCCACGAAGTCGCCACCGATGACAGCGATCTCCCGACCGACCTGTCGAGCGGCGTCGTGCTCCTCGTGCTGTCGCTGGGTCCCGCGTTCCTCGGCGAAGTCGTGCTGCGGAAGGCCGCGAGCGCGCTGCGCGTCCGGCGCGACCTCACCACCGTCGAGCGGCAGTTGCGCGCGCAAGAAGCCACGATCGCCGAGGCCGACGCGGCGGTCGAGCGCCGCACCGAAGAGCGCGAGGCATGGCTGCGAACGAGCGCCATCGCGCGCGCCGCGTACCGGCGAGCGTGGGATCTCGCGCGCAACGCGCCGCTCCCCGATCCGCCGAATCCGCGCGTGCCTCCCGCACCTGCGGAACTACCCATCGCGACAGACGAAGCATGAAAGGAGACGAACGATGACCACCATGACCACGGAACTGCCGGTGATCTTCGGCGGTGCGAACGCCGGCGGGACGAAGATGGCGGAGGTGCTCGCTGACGCCAACGTGCGTGCGCACGGCGTGGAGCTCACCGTCCACGCCGTCGACCCCAACGGGGCGCACCTGACCCGCCTCGCGAGCTTCGCGGCAGCACGGGGGCTCCGCCTGACCACCGAACAGCGCCCGATCGAAGCCGCCCTCGCCATGCGCACTGACAACGCGCCGCTCGGCATCTTCATCGACGGGCCGACGAGTATCGCCGGCGCACTCCGCGCGGCCGCCGCGACCGGACGCCCAATCCTCCTCTACGTGGCGGTGCTGCTCGCGACGGGTGACCTTCTCGGGTTGCGCGCGGTGCTCACGAACGCCGACCGCGGCCTCGTTGAGGATCTCGCAGCGTTCTTCCACGCGCTCAGCCTCTCGACCGTGCGGACCGGCTCCACTGCGGTCTTCGGCGCCGGGGCGTCGCCTCGGCACGTCGAGCTTGAGCCGCTCCTCCGAGAGTGGTTCGCCGCGCACATGCTCGCGAACGTCTACAAGCTCGCGTACAACCTCCCACCCGAGAGCGCGCCCATCGAAGTCACACGAGACGGGAAAGCGACGATGCCGTTGTACATCCACACGAGCGAGCTGACCTGGGGAGACCCAGAGACGCTCGCGCGCGATCTTCTCGCGCGCCCGCGCACGCCCGTCGCTCCAGGCACCGACGTCCTCATCGCCGAGATCGGGCCCGAGCAGGACGTGCGGCTCCATGAAGCTCGGCTCCGGCGCGCGGATCGGCAGGTTGCACTCCGCAGGGCCTCGGTGCCATCTGCAGGCGTCGGCGACAGCACGTGGCCGAGCCTCGACGCGGCCATTCGTCGGATCACCGAGCACACGATCACGCCGAGCTACCCGGTGTACGTCACGGATTAACGCCGATGTTCAGCGCCATCATCGCGTACTGTCTCGCAGCGGCCTGCCTCGTGTTTGTCATCGCGCTGCCGCTCGGGAAGACGGGAATCGGAGCGACGCTCCGAAGATGGGCGGGTGCGCTCTTCCTCCTCGCGCTCGCACCGTCCCTGTTCTTCGGCATTCTCGACGTGCGCCACGGGGCTGTGAGTGGCGAATCAGGCGGCGGCGCGAACGCGCTCACGGTCTTCGGGGGCCTCGTGCTCCTCGCGGTCGTCTCGTACGCGATCCTCGCGATCCGGAAGCGCTTGCGGACGAGCGCGAAAGACGCGTGGAGCGAGTACGTGCAGCTGCGGTCGTCCGGCAAGCGGCCCGTCGACACGTCCGCGCGGACAAGCAGCCGACCGTCGTTCTTCGACGAGGAGGGACCGTAGCCGTGGGCGAGATCCTGAAGCAGTTCCTCGCGGTGGTCGCGATCGCCATCGGCCGACCGGACCTCGCGCTTCGGCTCGAGAAGGACCGGGCGTACGCGCGGGCGCTCGTGAACGAGCGCTCGCGCCTCCTCGACGCCCCGGTGAGTCGTGCAGCCGCCTACGCGGCGGCATGCCGGCGGCTCGATGGGCCACAGCCGCTCACGTTCGGTACGCTCCAGAGCGGTGAGGTCGTGCGGGTGCGGCGCGCGGTCGCGCTCATGAGCGCGCTCGTGCTCGGCGCGACTGGCGCCGGCAAGTCGCGCTTCCTCCTGTCGCTGCTCCTCGCGCCCCTCCGGCAGGTGATCGACGACCTCCGCATCAACGCGCGCGCGCACCGCGACGTGCGCGTCGAAGTCGAGCTTGTCGATCCCAAGGCGGAAACGTACACGCTCGCCTCCCGGTACATTGCGGCGCTCTGGCTGCGTGCGACTCCTGCGGGTCGCGATCTCCTCGCGCGCTCGGTGCGCGTGATCGACTGGCAGAAGGCGCACATCGCGCCGATCGCTCCGTACGACAACCACTTCACGGACATCTCGAACGCGTACTTGGCGCACCTGCGCACCGACGTCACTGTGCGGTCGAGCGCGCACACGTACACCGACTCGATGAAGCAACTCGCGTACATGCTCGCGTGGCTCGCGATCGAGCTCCGCTTCCCGTTCAGCTACCGCTTCGCCGTACGTTTCCTGCACGACGCAGCATTCCGCGCCGACATCCTCGCGCGCGTCCCGGAGCCTGAGGTCCGCTACTACTTCTCGCAATTCGACCTCACCGTGCCGAAGCAGACGCGCGACGCCGTCCTGCGGCGCATGCAGTGGGCGACGAGCTTCCCCGAAGTGCGCGCGTCGATATGCGTGCCACCCGCGGCGCTCGACCGCCTTGGCCTCCTCCGCGAGGCGCCAATCACGCTCGTGAACACGGCGTGCACGACGACGTTGCCGCAGGCGATCGGCACCGAGCGGACCGCGTGGCGCGCGGTCGACGTGCTCTGCGCCGCCCCGCGCCGCGACGCGAGCCGGCCGAAGACGTTTGTCCTTGAGGAGGCAGTGAAGTTCTTCGAGGATCCGACGGCGGACCACGTCGAGGCGCTGCAAACGGGCCTCCGCACGCTGCGGTCCGTGAACATGGGGATCGTTCTCTCCGCGCAGGATTTCACGAATTCGCTCCCCGCGACCGTCGTCCGCACGATCCTCCTCAACACCACGTGGATCGCGGGCTTCCGCGCGAACGAGGACGCGCGGATCTTCTGGCCACACGTGGTGCGCGACTCGTCCGACCGGCGGCCTGAGGACGAGCAGCGGCGTGCGTTCGAGCGCACGATGCACGACCTCGCGCGGCAGCACTTCGTGCTCCTCGTGAAGGGCGAGCCCGCGCTCCCGCTCCGCGCACCGGACGTTCCCCACCCCTCGGAGTTCGCGGGCATCTGCGACGATGAGCTCCGCGATGTCTTCACGCGCGAGATCGCGGTTCGATCGATGCTTCCGACCGCGACGGCGATGCAGCTCATCGAGGAGTGGGAGGCGGGCGTCGTCGAGCAGGCCGCGGTGCCACCCGTGCCCACGCAGTCCAACAAGAAACCGGCGATCACGAGCCTTGCGGAACTTAAGCGGTTCTTCGCGGCGGACGAGGAGGACGAATGAGCCCGAAACTCTTCGGCCGGATCGCGCTCGGCCTTCTGTATGTGTGCGCGTCGCCGATCTTCGTCGTCCAGTGGCTACGGAAGGCCCTGAAGGCGATCGGGCGCATGCCGGCGGTCCGTGCGGGGTTCATCGTCTGCCCGCACTGCGGCGTCCGGAACGCGCTCGACATCCTCGCCGCGTGCCGCCGCTGCGGGACGACCGAATTCGGCTCACGGCTCTACTGCACGAACTGCAAGCAACTCTCGAAGGTGTTCGCGTGCGACCGCTGCACCGCGACGATCAAAGTGCTGTGATGCGATGTGCCGCCCAGATGGAACGCGTCGAGCGCAGCGAGGCGCAGCGCAACTGTGTCGCGTGCCGTGCGTGCCGGTCGACGTCTCGACGATCGTCCCTATCGACCTTGATCTTGAGCGAAAGGAGGGCAGAGACTCGCGCTGCGCGTAACCCCTACCGCCTATGCCTGCCGTCACACACGTTCTCTGGATTGTTCCGAAGGACTCGCCGCTCGGACGTCACCTCGCCTCATTCACCGATGACGAGTGGCGTCGCCTGCATGCGTACTTCGAAGCTCGTTTCGAGGCACTCACGATCGAGGAGGAAACGGAGGGTCGACACCACGGGAACGTGTACGTCGAGTTTCCGAGATACGAGATCATCTACCCGGTCGAACTCCTACACACATTCACGTTGGAACGCGTCGCGGCCTGCATCCGCCCTCCCGCGCAGACTGAGTGACTCCGCCGCTCTCATCGCTCAAGCTGTTGCTTCCCGACCGATCCGAAGTACTGCGCGAACGTCGACACCGACACTTGCCGTCGTCGACCGCGCGTCCGGCTGTCCCGTAACGGGAGCGCAGTGCCGGATCTTGTCGGGGGCGCAGTGCCACGCACCCGACACGCTGGACGCTCTTTCGCGTGGCGTCGGGCGCGGCGCCGTGCGCTGTCGTATTTACCGAATCCACGCCTTGAGCCAAAGGAGGATGCCGCTTACGACGACTACCGCACCGCACACGCTGCTTTGCCCCATGGTCCTAACCCCAACTTGTATGACTCACACTATCCGCCGGGTCATCCCGGTCATCACTGACGATGGCGATCGCGTGGAAATCCCGTACTTCGCGTGGGCCGACGTCGCGCACGTTGCAGAGGAGGAGTTCGATGCTGAGATCAGCTTCCACCTCCACCCCGAGCCGGGCGCGTACCACGGCTTTCCGTACGTGCCGTTCGCGCACTACTCCATCGAAGTCACGCTCGACGAGGAACGCGTCGAGGCGTTCAAGGAGCGCATCAACCCGCTCGTGAACGAGATCATCGAAAGTCATACAAAGCAGCTGGGAGTGCCGGTGGGGAGGTAGCTCGATGCGGGCATCCACCTTCACGCTCAAGCTGCTCCCGGTCCCGCCCACCCGCGCCGGCGCGCGCACGTCCGTCGCTTCCCTGCTGTCCGCCGCCTGCGGCGCAGCAGCGCGGCGCGATGCAACGGAACCGCGTCTGCGGGCGCGGCGGGATCGCGGCGCAGTTTTCTCCGATCGCCACCTTGCTTGGGTGGAGGGCTCGCCGTCCGGCACCGGCGCGCTGCGCGACTCCCTAACCACCGCGCCTATGCGCCCCACGATGCACGTCGACATCCTCGTCCCGCTCGCGGACAACGAGGGTCGACCGTTCCCAAACTCCGCGTTCGACACGCTCGAGCACTTCCTCACGATCCTCTGCGGCGGCTACACGCGCCGCGGCGACGTCGAGGGCGCGTGGCGCTCGCCCGACACGGGCGACGTCCTGCGCGACCGGTCTCGGTCCTACGTCGTGACGCTCCCTGCTGAGGAGGCAGACGAGCAGATCGCCCGAATCGAGAGCTTCATCCGCCGGTTCTTCCGCCAGGAGGCGGCGTTCCTCGAACTCATCCCGACGCGGGCGACGGTGTTCTGATGTCGAGTCCCTTCCTCCAAGCGAGCGATGCACCGGCGCCACTCCGCTCGAACGGCGCTCCGGACCCGAGCCGCCCACTGGACGCGCTCGTCGCGGAGCCCATCTCCGGGACAGCGGAGTGGCCCGGTACTCGTCGCGGCGTCGACCCTCGCGATGCGGCTGTAAGTGCGCGGGACCTGACGGCACTCCGTTTCATCGGCCGCGCCGGCGAGCTCGCGCAGTACCAGCTCCACGAAGCGGTCTTCGGCGCCGTGAGCGAAGTGGTGGTCTCGCGCTTCGTGCGCCGCGCGGCGAAGCGCGAACTCATCGCGGTGGCGCGCTGGCGGGGGATTGGGATCAATCGCATTCGGCTCATGCCGCGTGGCCGCGCACTCCTCGTTGCCCGCGGCGTGAGCGCGGACGAGCTCTTCGTGCCGCGTGCGCCCGTCGCCGAGGGGTTCATCGAGCACCAGCTCTGGATCGTCGACGCGCTGATCGTGCTCGCGCGCGCAGCGCGGACGCCAGACGTGCTCCTGCCCGCGTGGGCCCTCCAGCGTCGCTTTGTGCCGCGGCCCGCCGCGATCCCAGACGTCCTCGCATCGTTCACGCAGCCACCAGATCAGCTGCCGCTCCTTCTCGCGGTCGAGATCGACCGCGGCTCGGAGAAGCTCGCATCGGTCTTTCTCCCGAAGCTTGAGAAACTCTGCGGCATGCTTGCGACTTGGGCCGGCGACGCAACAGCGGTCATCGTGCTCCTCACGAGCAGCGCCCGCCGCCGCGATGCGCTCATGGCGGCATCGGCTGCGCTGTCGCTCCCCATCGTGGTCGAGCTCCTCCCGCGCGCGCCGGGGCGACCGGGCCTTGCGGAGCTGGAAGCGACCTTCCGATTCCTGCGGTGAGGATCACAGCTGATGTCATAGTGCTGCTATCTCAGGACGCAACGCGGCTGTGTAGTAGGAATGTTTGGACGACTGAACAGCTGATGCGCGAGAAGTCGATTCGTGCGAGTTACTTGCGCGCGCATGGTGGGGCGCGGTTCACCGATCGGAGGAGGTGAACGGGGATGGGGCACCACAGAACCTGCATCGCGAAGCTCGCAGTGAGGAGGAAAAAGGCGGGTATCGCGTCTGGCTAAAGCTCCTATATACGATGAGAGTTAGAGGCTAATAGGTGTGAATCGACTCCACACCCCGAATCCACAGCACGGAGGGAGACTCGGAAGTGGCAGTTCAGCTCTGCTACATCTGCGTGTTCAACTATCCGAAGAAGCCGGAGGAGCAGCGCCCGTCCTATGCAGACTGTGACCGCTGCAAGCAGCCAACCTGCAAGGGGCATGGGCGCGACGTGGACTCCGATCGGTTCTACTGCATTCGCTGCCTCCGTGAGCTCGGGCACCCGTAGAATTCCTCCGTGGATGCCTTTGAGACCATCGCTGCGCGCTTCTTCGAGGTGCAAGGGTTCTGGACGCGCGTCGGCGTGAAGGTGGAGATCACCAAGCCCGAGAAGGTCGCGCTCAACAACGCGTCGATGCCGCGGCCGGAGATCGATGTCGTCGCGTGGAAGCCATCGACGAATCAGCTTCTCATTATCGAGTGCAAGAGTTACCTCGACTCCACCGGCGTGCGCGTCGAGCATCTGCACGGACGGGAAGATACTGAGAACGACAAGTTCAAGCTGTTTAACCGCGGCGCGTTGCGCGCGACGATCGTCACGGCGCTCGTCCGGCAACTCCGCGCAGAAGGGCTGATCGTCGGCGATGATCCCTCGGTCCAGTTCATCCTCATCGCCGGGAAGATCTACTCGGACCACGAGGCAAATGTGCGCGTTCGCTGCGAGGAGTGCGGATGGCGCCTCATCACACCATCCGAGCTGGCGCAGGGCGTTCGAACATTCGCGAAGCGCGGCTACGAGAACGACGTCATCACCATCGTCACCAAGCTCCTCGAACGCAACCCGGCGAGTTAGCTTGCGGCTCCGTGATCGCCAACGCGCCTACGCCACACTGGGCGGTGAAGTCCACGGCTTCAGCGTGTCGTGGAGATACGAGCCTTTCGTCGGCTCTCCGCCGCCCGCCCATACCTGCTGGCCGAAGAGGAGCTCCAGTTCTTGCGCGAGCCTGCGCTGCTCGTCGTCGGTGAGATCCTTGTGCGCGAGCAGGAACTCCGCGTTCTCGTCCGTCACGACGGCGACCAGCTTGCCCACCTCGTGATACGTCATGTCCTCCGGGTCCGTACCCCCTCGGTACATGAGCGCTCGGCCGAAGCGCTTCTCGGCCTCCGGAACCGCGTCTTTAGCTACGAGAATCTCCCAAAACTCCGCTGGTCCGGTGCGAGTGCGAAAAAAGCTGAACACGGCAGGCGGTCTCCTCTCTCGTCGTCTACTTCGATGTTACGACATGCATCCTCGGCGCGGAACACGTGGACCAGAGCCGGCTCACGCGCCGGCACGCTGCCACGGGTGACCCCGCTCCTACTCGGGCTGCACGGGGACCCCGAAGTACCGCTCGGAGACGAGCGAGGTGATACGCAGAATGTCCTTCCACTCGTCTTCGGTGATCTCGAGCACCTCATTGGCGAACCTCGCGCGATGACCGTCGTCGCGGAACAGATCCGCGATGAGGAGCAGCCACAGCCCGCCGTAGAGCTCCGCAGCGCTGATGCCGTTGATCGGGTCTGCCATCGCGAAAACCGCGCCGCGCGGCTTGAGGAGGATCTCCGCGGCGCGCGCGAACCGCCGCATTCGGTGCACGTACTCCCGCCGGCTCGTGCCGAGACGGCGCAGCATCGACGTCACGTGTGCGTCGAGCCGTTCTGGATCGTGGCCGCTGGACTCCATCAGCTCCTCACCCCCAGGCCAGCGCGCGTCGTCACGCGGGTCTCCGCCGAAACCGCTGGCACCCGCACTTGTACGCCTCCTTGCATCGGCCGTCTGCCGTCACTTCGTGCGCCCGCTTGCCGTGCCCGCAGACGCAGAGGGGTTCAGGCGTGAACGCGGTGCACGTGCAGTCCCGGCATGGCCCGCGTGGCTGTGTCGCGGTGTTCCAGTGCCGGCTCTTCTTGTGCGCGCACGTACACATGAAGCTCGGGCGGTTGTCGAAGAACGCGTCGGTCACGGTCGTCTCCTTCGCACCGCAGCGATCGCGCGCTCCACCGGCTCACGTTCCTCTGGGTCGTGCGTGAGGCAGTAGCGCTCCTTCGCCTCGCGCCTGCGGTACGCGAGCCGCGCGTTCGTCACTCGCGGGACACACACCCCCGCGAGGAAGGCGTCGACCTCCTCTCCGTGGAGCAGCGGCCGTCGCGCGAGTTCCACCGCGAGCGCCTCCACGCGCCGCCACGTCTGCGGGAGTTCTATGAGGGCGCGTGCCCGCTCCTCGGCGTAATCCGACCACTCGTCGATGAGCCGCAGATCCGTCTCCACTTGGAGCGCGGTCGCGAGGATGCCTTCGTAGTCGGTGCGCGGCACGAGCCCGCACGCGCCCTCGTAGTGGAAACGCTTCTGCGCGATGAGCCCTGCGTGGAAGACGATCATCTCGCGCTCGATCGCAAGCCGCAGCGCGTCCGACCCGGCGGGGAAGCGGCCAAGCCCTACGTCGCTGGCAAACGTCATCCGACCCTCACGCACACGCACGTGCACATGGATCGCGCCGATGCGGACACCGAGCTCCCACGCAACGACGGCGTGCCCCGCCTCGTGCACCAATACGTCCGCGAGCGTGATGCCCCGTTGGAGTCGCGCGATCGTCACCACTCCTCCTGCTGCGCCGCTTGGTAGCCGTCCATCCCACGTAGCGCTTCCGTGAGCGTGGGCCGCCGCCACACCAAGACGGCATTCGATTCCACGCCGGGTGTCGGCGGCGTGCGCCACGCGGCACCGGATGGCACCACCGTGGCGTCTGTCGTCAGGTCCGCGAGGAACGCCGCGACGGCTGCTCCGTCCATCGCGCGAACTTCGCGGAGGCGCTGCGTGAGGAGTTCAACGCGCGTCCACGTCGCGCCGTCGCAGAGGAGCACGCGCGCGCGTTCGCGCTGGTAGTTGAACCAGCCCGTGACCACGCCGCTGTCGTACTCGAAGCGCTCCATGAGGTCGCAGGCGAGCGACTGGTCATCCCAGCCCCACACCTTGTGCGACCACCCGAGCGCGAGCGCCCGCCCGACGACACCGCACTGCACCGCGATGCAGTCGCGCTCAAGCGCGATGCGCGCTTCAGTGCTCGCGTCATCCCGCGCGTACGCAAGCGACGCCCACGCGGCCTCGAAGACGCGGTGTCGCCCGTCGAAGACGGCGCGCCTGATCGGGATGCCGAAGTCCGAGGCAACTACGGCGTGCGCCGCGACGTGGATCGCGTCGGCGCGGTGGAAGCGTTCTTCGGGCACGTGGTAAATCCGGCAGCGCCACGTCGTGCGCCGCGTCCGGCGCCGGAGCTTCCGCGGCGGCCCGATGCGCTCGTACCGCACCTGCTCAGCCACGGCGACCGCCTTCCCGGAATACGGCGCGCACCGCGCGGTGCTCGAAGGGGTGATACTCCCGGACGATGGCGCGCCGCTCGCGCCACGCCGCCTCTACGATCGCGGGCGGGAACACGTCCGCGAGCACTACCTCCTCGCGCGCGAGCCGCCGGAGCGCGTACACGATCCCGACCGCGCAGGCAGGCGCTGGCTCGATCCGCCCCATGCGGATGCGCAGCAGGTGTGCGCGTTCGTACCCGCACTCGCGCGCGAGGTGCGCCGGCCGCACGCCCCGGCTCCGCAGGTACGACTCCAACAGCGTGGGCCGCGACGGGCCACCGACGAGTTCCGCTGCCAGTGTCTCCGGCGACTGTGCGCCGGACGGTGGCAGCAAGGGCGCAGAGGCACCGCGCGTTAGGACCGGCATCGCAGCCGTCAGCGCCGCAAAGAGCTGTAGGACGCCACGTCGTGTGACTTCGTCTTGCATAGTCTCGACTCCTTTAGGTGTCTTTCGGGGCCAAAAAAAGGGAACGCAACTCGTCCTCCGCGCCTGCGGCATCACTCCTCCTGATCCAGTTCAGGGATGCCGTCTTCGCCGAGATGCGGTCGTGGTTCGTGGCGTCGATGGCAGTCGCTGCAGACCTGCCGGCCGGGGACGTCGCTCACTCGCCCGCAGTACCAGCAGAAGGCGGTGAAACGGTCGTCTTGGCGCGGGATGAAGTACGGGTAATCGAGTGCCGCACGAAACCCAGGAATCGCGAGCTCCAACTCGTCGGCGTTGACGGCACTGGCGAGGTCAAGGAGACGCTGTTCGAGAACATCGCTCGCGTTCAGGGGCGCTCGGAACTGCCCGCGCTCCATCTCCGCGAGGTAGTGGAGGAGCCGGATTTGGTAGACCGGTAGGAAGACCTCGATTTGTTGGACGCGATTGAGCAGCGGAATGACGGTCAGCCGATCGGTCGAGCCGAGTGCGCCGTCGATCATCCTCGGCGTCCACCGATCGAGCGAGAGCTTCGCTACGTCGTCCCAAGGAATGACGAGCTGTCCACCGAATGTCTCTGTCCCGATTCCACCGGTGGCGATCGCCGCATCCACTTCCGCCTGCGATGTACGCGTGAGCCGGAGCGCATCGGCGAATGGATAGAGCGGGACACGCTTGATGAACAGCTCGCGGATCAACGCGCGATCGCTGATGCCTCACTTAGGAGTCTTGATGGAGCGGGCAGCGGCCTTTGCGCGACTCGGCATGGGGTGACTACCTCTCGTCGCACGCGCGCAGCTTGGTAGCGGTGACGTTTACACGTCCGCGAAGCGGTCGCAGACTGAGGGTCGTCTTCCCCCAACGAACGCAAATGTGGAAAAGCGTCAGAATCGCCATCCGTGACTGGATGGCAGATAGACAACCTCCTGCTCAGCGACCGATCTCGTATCTCACGCGGGAAGAGGTCGAGGAGTTCTTTCGCGCGATCCCGCAGCGCAAGATCCGAGATCGGCTGCTTTTCGATCTCATCTATCGCCACGGCCTACGGCGTGGAGAAGCCGCACAGCTCACGCTCGATGACGTGCGCGGCGGGAAGATCTGGATCGCTCGCCTCAAACGCGGCGTTCCCGGTGGCTACCCGCTCCACCCGCGAAGCAAACAACTCCTGCGGGCGTACCTCGATACTCGTCCGTCCGATCCCTGCGACTACCTGTTCCGAGGCCGGCGTCGGAACGGCTCGCCGTTATCAGGCGGCGAGATCAACCGGCTGTTCACATGCTACGCAACCTTGGCGCATCTACCGGCGAGCCGGCGACACGTTCACGTGCTGCGCCACTCGATCGGAGTTCACCTCATGAACGCCGCGTGGGACATCGCAGACGTGCAGGATTGGCTCGGACATCGCCACATCTCCTCGACGATGATCTACGCACAGGTCACGAACCAGCGCCGCGAGGCGCGGTACAAGGCGACGCTCCATTCCCGCGAGATCGCCAGGACGGACGGGCGATGAGCGAACGCACGCTTTTCCACATTTTCGTCAATTCACAGCCAACACCCAACGACGAAGACTCCATCTGCCCGCCGCCTTCGCGATCGCTCCATCAACTTGTCTTCTCGGCGATCTCACTTCAGGATGAAGCGCGTCACGTATGGTCGAACGAATCGATATCGAACGCGCCCTTGATGAGATCGTCTCGAACGAAGAGGGCATGCGGTTTCAGAACCTTGCGGTCGTCCTTGCGAAGCTGCGATGGCCTGAGCTGATCGCGTGCGAGCGGCACAAGGATCGCGGCCTTGACGCGTACGCGAGCCCGACGCTTTCCCCTGATGGCAAAGGAAAGGGGCTCGCGTGCTCGACGACGCCGACACTGACGAAGATCGCGAAGGATGCGAAGGCCGCCACGGATCACTACGAAGGGATCGCGATTCTGATTTTCGCGACACCCGCCAAGGTCACGAAGGAGACAGAGGAGCCGTGGCGGAAGGACATTCTCGAAAGGTTCGGACTGGAACTCATCGTGATGTCGCGCGAGGATCTCATCACCAGCTTGCAGCTCCCCGACAACGCGGGGATTTGCAGGAGTCATCTAAAACTCACGATCCCGTATCAGCAACCTCTTGCGGATGTCGTGCGCCAGGTTCGCGAGGCTGCCGCCGCACTGACCGCAACGGCGGCCGAGCGGTTCGCTGGCCGGCCGCAGATCACCCTGACGGTGGCTGTGCAGGACGACCGTGGCGACAGCCCAGAACGCTTTCCCGCACGTGACGTTGGGAGGTTGTTGCTGCAAGGGCGACGGGTGATCCTCGAGGCGCCCGCAGGACGCGGCAAGACAACAACGCTCGTGCACATCGCTCAGGCGTGCGCCGAGACCGAAGGCATCCCGATTCAAATCGACCTGCCCGCGTGGGTGCGATCACGAAGCGACATTCTCGATTTTGCAGCGCAGCACCCCGCGTTCCGCGGTCGCGGCGTTCGCGCAGACGACTTAGCGCGAGTCGCGAGCGCCAATCCGTTCCTGTTCCTGCTGAACGGATGGAACGAAGTCGCGGAGGCATATACCGACGACGCAGTGACGGCGCTAGCAGCGCTCGAGCGCGCGTTCCCGACCGCGGGCATCGTCGTAGCCACGCGCGCGCACCACGTCCGCCCTCCGCTGCCGGGTGCACTCAAGGTCCAACTGCTACCGCTAACGGCGCGTGAGCGCGCGACGTATGTCGGCTCCGCGCTCGCGGGGGAACAAGCTCGCGAGTTGCAGGCTCAACTCGACAATGACCCTGTCCTCGATGAGGTGACGCGGACGCCGTTTATCCTCGCTGAGATCACAAACCTCTTCGGTGCGGGTCAGGCGATCCCGCGCACGACATTCGGCGTGCTCGCAGCAATTGTCCGGATGAACGAACAGGCGGAACACCACCGCGGCGCGCTGGAGACGCCGCCACTTCTTGGCCGCGCTGGAGATTACCTCCAGGCCCTGGCGATGGCGCCGACCGCGCGAGGTGCTGTCCTCATCGACGACGCCGAGGCGCGGACGATCTGCGCCACCGTGAGTGAGCAACTGCGCGTCGCGGGCCAGATCGCGACACCGCCGGAGCCAAGCCTTATTCTCGCGACGCTCGTATCTCACCACGTACTCGAGCGCGTGGAGTACCCGCGGGTGAGCTTCCGCTTCGAGCATCAGCAATTCCAGGAGTACTACGCCGCTGCTGCGCTTCGTGGCACGCTTGTTTCGATCGTCGAACGTGATGACGCTACAGAACGCGACGCCTTCGCGCGGCAGTACCTCAATGTGCCAGCGTGGGAAGAGGCGCTCGACATGCTGGCCGATGACCTTGGTGACAGCGAGCGTGATGTTGCCGTTGGGCGGGTACTCATCGAGGGTGCGCTCCGCATCGATCCGGTCTTGGCGGCGCGCCTCGCCCGGCTGAGTGGGCAGCACGTATGGACCCACGTTCGTGCGGCGGTCCATGGACGCCTTCGGACCCTGTATGCGTCATCAGATCTACATCACCAAATGCTCGCTGTCGCCGCCATGCTCGCAACGGCTAATGAGGAGTTCGCGGACATCATCGTTTCCCGCCTCACGAGCCCCGATCAGCAGCTCCGCCTGACCACGTATCGCGCTGGCCCCGACATCTACCCGACGAGCGTCGGCGCGGAGTGGCAGGCGGTCGTCGCGTCATGGGCAGAGCAGCATCGAATGGAATTCATGTCGCACCTCACGATGGATCACGGGCACCTGCACGTCGCGTCGACGTTGGCGCGAACGGACCGAAGCTTGGCGGTCCGCCGAGAAGGTATCCGGCTCCTCCTGTGGATGCGACAGCGCGATGACGCAGCCGGTCTCCTGCGATCGCTGCCAGACGCTGAGTTCATGCAGACAATCGATGACACTGACCTCGACGAGCTGCCGCGGGATCTCCGGACGCGGGCGCTCGGGTTGTACGCAGAACGTTTCGCAGCCATGGATGATGCGAGGGCGCGTTTCCAGCTCGCGCTGAGGCTCGCGGAGCAGGGTGATGCGGATGGCGTAAATCGTCTCAAGCAGGCGCTCACGGATCTATCGGTGGCGCTCGTACGGGAGCTGAGCAACTACTCGTTGCGACGCGCCGTCGAGATCGTTCGCCACAGCGATGAATCGTGGGTGAGCGGCCGGGTTGCGCGCTGGATTGCTGAAGGCACGCTATGGTCCGGCGCGTGGTTGCCATTCGTCACGGCGATTCCGACAGCACTCCGCGAGGAACTGTTTCGGCGTGCAGTCGCCGATGAGGTGACATCGGGCGACACAGTCAGCGTGCTCGCCGCGACAGCTGATCCGGCGTTCGCGCAACGCGCGTTCGACGCGTTTCTGGAGCAGCGCCGATCGCTCCACGGCGATCCGCAGAACGAGCGTGCGCAGACGCTGGAACGGCGACTGAACGCGCTTGTGCGCGCGATCCCTGCGCACGTTCTCGTTGAGGGGCTCTCAGCGATCCTCCGTGTGGCACCTCGCGACGAGGATCTCGATATCGTGCTTCGAATCTTCGGCGAGGGGCGACAAACCCATGAAGCCGATCCCGTACTGCCAAGTACAACGCGACAGCAGCTCCGTCATTACCTCAAATCGGCCGTTGCGAACGTCCTCGCACGAGATGATTTTCGCGGGGAAGCGAAGGCGCATCTCGCGACGGCACTCGCGGAGGTTGGCGATCCCGACGATGTCGATGATCTCCTCGTGCTGCTCCGCGCCGACATCGAGCGCGTACGAGCTGGCCGCGAATTTCGGCAACGCGGCGTCCACACGCCACAGGGCGACGGCGCGGCCATGCGATGGGCGTTCTGGCATGTACAAGCTGTCGTACGGCTCGACCCGACTCGAGCGGAGCCGATTCTGTGCGAGCTGCTCGGTGAGCCCGAGTACGAAGTTGATGCAGCGTGGGCGCTCCGCACGTTGGCGAAGCGAGAATTAGGTGCGCGTCGGAAAGTCGACGGCCGCTTCTTCGGCGGACCTCGGCGAGACTATCGAACTGTGCGGCAGACACCGCGAGAATGGGTGACGCTATTCGACGCCGCTCGTCGCGAGACGTACGCCTGTGCGATCGGCGAGCGCATTGCGGATCTGCTGGAGGAAAGCCATCGGGCACCGAATACCGCGAGGGCAAACCACTGGCGCGCTAAGGAACTCGCCAACCCACTCGCTGCGCTCGATCCGCACGATTCCGCAGACCTCATCTTGGAGGTGGCGGCGATCCCGTTCGATGTTGATCGGTGGAGCGCACTCGGTCTCTTGGAGTCGCTTGTGTTCGGCGGCGCGACGTTGGAAGCGGACGGCGCGCTCGCCATTATCGAGCCCCTGGTGGAACACCTGCGGACACGCGGAACATACAACGAGAATGCGAGTCTCGTGCAGCACGCGGCGTGCATTCTGCCCTTCATCGACCCTGCTTCACGTGGCGTTGCACGCGCACGCGCGCTAATGGAGGACTTTCGGCTGGCCGCGCACGAACAGCGCGAGATCTTCGTCGCGCTCGGCCAGTCTGCGGCCGAGGATGGCCTCGTCCTGCTCTCCGAGATCGCGCGGCAGAGCGGCACGGATTTCGAGTACGTGGTCCACGACTGGCTTGCCGCTGTCGCCGCTAGCCCGCATCGGCGTGCGCGCCAAGTCCTGCTCAGCTTCATCGATTCAGATGTGCCGGACGGAATCGGCAACGTCACACTACCGGATGATGCGGTACATACGCTTGCTGAGATTCTCGCCAACATCGCGCGAGGTGATCGCGACGTGGTTGCTCGCCTCTTTGAGCTCTGCGCGATGGCTCCCGCCGCGCAAGCCCGAATGATTCTCGCGAAGGTGTGCGGACGCCTCGGCACGCCCGAAGCGCTGTACGCCGGTCTGGATCTCCTCGATGATGCAGGCGTGCCACCGATTCCGTACGACCTTATCGAGGCCGCTGAGGGAGTGTTTCTCGAAAAGCGCCCGTCGCAGCAGATCGCAAACGCGTACACCCTCGTGCCCCGCGCGGCTGGCGACATTCGCGCACGACTATTTGAGATGGCTCGGCACGATGTTCGACGGAGGCGTTCTGCGGCGGACCTCCTGGCGCGAATCGAGGGCTGGCGACTCGAGCACGGCCGGCCGCGTTCCGAGCCGCGTCATCCTGCGTACGAAAGCGGCACCTCTTGGCCATCCCCCACTGATACAGCGGTCGCGCCTCCGCAGTAGAACAGTGGTCGCACCACGTTTGCGCAAACCGCCGGGCACGTACAGCACGACCACCTCTCCGCCCAATCTAGACGAAGAGGTTTCGAGTCCTCATCATGCGGGACGATGCCTCACGCGAAACTCCCCAAACGACCGGCTCGGCGTCGGTTGAAAACGAAGCCGACACCAGATCTGCACGGAACCATTTCTCCCACGATCGACGCGATGCGGACGCTCCGCGCGAGCGGCGACCGGAGCTTCGAGGAACTCATCGCACGGTTACTCTCGCGGCTCAGCGGCGAACGGATTCGCCGATGCACGGCGGGCACGCAGGGCGGCGTCGACGCGCTTGCGGAGATTCCGTTTGCCATCGAGGACAAGCGCTACGCCCGAGCGGTGCGAAGCCGCGATCTCGAGGGCGGGCTTACGAGCGCCGCGGGAACGCACCCCGACCTGCAGCTTTGGGTCCTTGTTGCCACGTGCGCTGTCGGCGCGCAGACGCGCGACGCCGTCGTGAACGCCGGCTTACGTCAAGGAGTTGGGGTGCTCATACTTGATGCGTCGGCGGCCGAGCCGGACCTGCCGGGCGTTAGCGCGCTCGCTTTACTTGCAGCCACCGATGTGGGCACGACACTCGAGGTACTCGCGGACCCGACATGGCGGACGGGCCGCCGCACGCCCGATGTCCCTGCCATCCGGCGCGAGCTCACGGCGATCCGCGATTTCCCGAACTTCGCCGCGTGGCATGCGCGGCTGCGCCGTGAGCTGCAGGAACTCCCGACTTGGCGCCACCTCGTACGGTCGCAGAATGCGTGGCTCCGCTCGCTCATCATCGGCGATGCCGCGAACGCGTTCGGTACCCGGTACGAGCCCGCCGAGGCAGTTCCGCGCGCTGCGGAAGACGACCTCACAGCGTGGTGGGATGCGTGTGCGAACGCGCGTGCGTGCGAGGTCGGCGTCGTGACGGGAGACCGGTACGACGGGAAGACGTGGCTGGTGTACCGTTGGTTGTCCGCAGCGCTGCCGCGTTTCAGCGTCCCCGTGTTCCTGCTCTCATCGAAGCAAGTGCAGGCGGCACACGGCGACCTTGAGACGCTCGTCGTTCGCCAGTGCGAACGCGCGCTCGGGCGGTTCGCGCGGCACGCGCCCGACGTCCTCGCGCGCCACCGATCGCGCCGCAGCGGCGCTGGCCCTTGGTGCCTCGTCATCATCGATGGCGCGAACGAGTACGTCGCCGCGCCCGAGGCGCGCGCCGGCGCGATCCTCTGGGCGGTGCCACCGCCAGTCCAGCCGTTCGCGGAGGGCGGCAGCGCGGATGTTGTCGATTATCCGGAACGGCGGGAGGACGACGCGCCTGACGACCTGCGCCGATGCGGGCTCCTCATCACGTGTCGTGCGCGGGACTTCGACCACGACGCGTCGTGGCTCGGCACCCGACCTGTGCGCCGCATCGAGCTCGGCCCCTACGACGCGGAGGAGTTCCGCGCGGCGCTCGCGCTGCGGGGTCTTGCCCCGGAGCAGCTCGCACATCTTTCGCCATCGGCGCTGGAGATGGTCCACCGGCCGCGGTACTTGGACCTGATGCTCCGTCACCAGGCGGACGTCGCGCGCTTTGGCGCGGTAACTGCGGACGTCCTGCATTATCTAGACGCCTCGGACAAAGTTGCATCGCGTGAGGCGACAGCGGTGCGGCAGGACCCGGCCGCCTTCAAGGCATTCCTCGCACGCCTCGCGGACCGCTGGATCCAAGGCGGTCGCCTCACGCACGCAGACGTCTGGGCCGACTTACGGAGTGTCACGGAACGCGTCGAACATTCGTTGCGCGCGCTCACTTCCGAGGGGGTGCTCACGCCGCGCGCCGACGGCACCTTCGTACCAGACCTCGAGCGCCTCGCGCTCGGCATGGGTCTCTTCCTCCGCGACCGGCTCCTCGCGGTCGCGGACGCCGCGCAACTCGGCCAGACGCTCTCGGATCTCCTCGAGCCGCACCCGGACGACGACGAGAAGGTGCGTTGGCTTCGCGCCGCTGTGACCATGTCCGTGCTCGCGGGCGATATCGCCGATCACCCGCACGTCGTGCAGACGCTCCTCGGCACGTGGCTCGCCTCGCGCAACTTCGCGCAGGCGGATCTCGATGATCTACGCGTGCTCGCACCGCAGCTCCTGCTGCCGGTGCTCGACCTGCTCTCCGCGGCGGACGCACGCGCAGAGATCGTGTTCCTATTCGCCGAGCCGATCATCGCGGCGGGGATTGCTGCCGACGAGGGCGCGGTCGCTCGTACCGTCCGTCGCTGGTGCCGCGTCGTGCCGATCGGCTTTCCACGCTACATCGGCGACGGCGAGGGGGAGGATCCTGCCGTCGTACGCGCGCGGATGGCCGAGCCGTCGCTCGCGGATCTCTGTCTCGCGCTGCCAACAAGCATGAGCGGGCGAACCGTCCGGGCCTGCCAGCGCCTCGCGCTGTTCCTGGCGACGACATGGCCGTCGCTCCTCCTTGCGGAGGACGTGCTTGCGCTTTTCGCAGCACGCCACGCGAGCAGCGACGATCTAAGTCAGGGCGAGCAGTACGCCGTCCGGATCATCCTCCGCGACGCGGACGCAACTTGGTTCGCGAACGAGGTCCGCACGTGGGCGGCGCGGCCGACCGCCACGCGCACGGTTCGCCTGCGCGAGCTCATTGTCGCGGCGGACCGGGGTGACCTTCGCGAGTTCCTCGACGTGCTCCCGGAGCCCACGTATCACCGATGGCCGAACGGTGCGCTCACGCTGTCCGAGCTCGCAAAGCTCACGCCCGGAGACGATGACAAGGAGATGCTGCGGCTCGCGGGGCGGGCGCACGCGCTCGCCTTGGATCCGGCGGTCCCGGAGCCGCCGCGCCGCTGGCGCGCCGCGCTGGGTGCGGCTGCCGTTCGACGGTTCGAGGGCTCGACCACGCTCCACGCCTTCAACTGCACATCCCGCGACGACCTCGACCTCGAGGAGGTGGAGCCGGCCCTTGCGGCGTGGACGCCCGGCGCGGGCGCACGCATCTGGCGGCGGTTCATCGCCGACATCCCGCGCCGCCTGGGAGCGAAGGAGGAGAGCTGGTCGTGGGCCGTCGAAGGGCACGCAGCTCTGCTCAGGCCCGCGGACCGGCGCATGCTCTTGGAACTCGTCCGCACTCCGCCGAACGACGACGCCGATGCGCGCCACGCGCTCGAGCGCGCGTATTACTGTGTGCTCGCCGGCGCACCTCCAGCGGAGCGCCTCCGTCTCCTGCTCGCACACCCCTTCGAGCAGGAGTGGACGAAACTCTATGAAGTGGCTGCGGCGCCGTACGATGAGAGGCTGCGGCAACGGACTCTGACGACCATCCGGCGCGAGCGCGATGCGCTTCGGCTGCGGCGCGCACGCCTCCTCCTCGGATACCTCGGCGCCGAGCTCACGGCAGCGGACGTGGCCCGGCTCGGTGAGGCGATCGCGGTGCCTGACGCGCCTGACGAGGACGAACACGCAGCGCGCTTCCTGCTCCGGAACGTGCGCGTCGACGACAACACGCCGTCGGCGGCGTTCGGCCCGCTCGTACTCGCTGCCGAATCGACCGCAGAAGCGGCGTGGCAGTACAGCGCGTTCCTCGATCGGGACCGACACCGCGGTCCGCTCACCGGCCTCGGCCTCGCGCGCGCGCTCGCCGCACCCAAGACCGCGCGCCGCCGCGGTGCAGCGTCGGACGTATCGGATGATGTCGCGGTCGCCGACGGGATAGCGCGGCTGGCATCAGAGGTGCGCGATGACCTCGCGCGCTCGCATGCGAACCCGGCATTCGGCGAGAGCGAACAATTCCCGGAAACGATCGCGAACGCGGTCAGCGATGCCGTGTTCGACGAGTGGGTTCATCTGCTCCTGGCGCTCCCGCGGCACGCGCGCCATGCCCACATCGGCGTCCTCATGGCCGCCGTCCCGCGCGCGTTGCGCACGGGGCACGTTGCTGCGCGCGAGCTGTGGACGATCGCCTACCCATTCCAACGGACTCGCATGGCGTTCGGCACGCGGTTCACCGTGAAAGGTAGGCTCGATTGGACGCTCCGCCTGATCCACGACCCTACGCTCGATGACACGCTCGCGACGGAGCTCCTTCGCGACCTCATCGCGGACTGTCGCTCGGATTCCGAACTCGTCTCGGTCGCCCTCGGTGCGCGGCTCCGGTCGACGACACGCCTTGCGTCGGTTCTCGCGGACGGATTCGCGAGCGACAACCCGGCCACTCGCGCCCGGGCGCGCTTCGTCGCCGGCTGGATGCCGGAGGATGCAGCGCTGCGCGCTCGCCTCGCCGCGCCCGATCCGTCGCGCTGGGTCGAGCGTATCGGCCAGCGTGCCATCCACCGCCTCGACCGCGAGCGATGGGCGCGCGAGTGGCTTGATCGGTTTCTGACGGAGCGCAGTCGAGAGCGCCGCTGGGCGGCAGGGCGCTTGTTCCTCGAGTGCGCCGACGCCGCGACGCCGTTCTGGACAGACGACGTACTGTATAGACAGCGCGAACTCGCGCATCCGACGCGACGCGCGGAAGCGACACTTCTCCTGTGGGGCGTGCGCGCGAAACCCGATGACTCCGCGCTCCGCGACAACTTCCTCGGCTACCGCGTGCGTGATCTCGCCGAGGTAGCGCCGCCATGGCGTGAACCGGCGCGATGGGAAGACGTGCAGGGGCGGCAGGAAGAGTAACGGCACGTGCGCGGCGGGTGACCACGGCGTGCGGGCGCCCGCGTTACGAAACGCGGCGAGGGAGATCCCGTGAAGCAGCTCACAGTGGATAACTGGCTGGCGGTCGACCCGATCATCGCGAGCGGCATCTTCGTCCGGATCCAATCTGCTGGCGGGACGGTTGCGGAACTTACAGCTGATGACTGGACCGCGCGGCTGCTCGACATTCACATTTCCCCCGCGGTTCCCGATTCTGTACGCGACCAGGTGGAAATCGCACGGGGTGCAATGATTTATGGGTCGCTGTTCTACCCACTCTTCACGCTCGGGCTCGAACAGCTCTTCCGCGTGAGCGAAGCCGCTGCGCGGGCGAAAGCTGCGCAGCTTGGTATACCGAATGACCGTACGTACTACGAGGTTTTGGCGGACCTCCGTGCGCGCAACATGCTGACCGACAGCGACCATGATGCGTGGTCGCACATTCGACGATTCAGAAATGTGACGACACACGCGCAGGACGCGATGATCCTTGCGCCCGGGGCGGCGATCGGTATGTTCGCCACGGTCGCGGCGGCGATCAACCAGCTCTTTACGGATAGCTGATCACGTGATTGCACACCATGTGCACGGCTTGCAATCGCGCGTCCGCTCAGGATAGGCCTTGCGGCCGGACGTAGCAGGGTAACCGATAGAAAAATGCGCGAGCCGCAAGAATGAGCATCTTCAGCGACGACGATTTCGCGGAGTAAGCCGAGGCGAAGAGCGATGTCCGACGAGACCCATGAGTCTTCCGAGATGTTCCCCACCGTGCTGCGGCTCTGGGACGAGGGGAAGTTTGATGACGCGATGCGCGTGCTGGAGACTGCCCTCCACCACGCGACGTCCCCAGGCGACGAAGCCGTTGTGCGGATCGGCCTCGCAGCGACGCTCAAGTACAAGGGCGACTACACCGGTGCGTTCGCGCAGCTCGAACGTGTCTTCGATCTGCCGTCGCTGCCCCCCGACATCGAGCAGCGTGCAGTGGACGCGTTGGCGTCGCTCCACCTTGAGGTCGGGCAGTTCGAGCAGGTGCAGGATCTCGCTGCAGCACGACCGGGCGCGTCGACGCTCGCGCTGGCTGCGCTCGCACAGTTCGTCGGCGGTGACGCGCGCGCGGGGTACGCGACGGTCGAGCGCGAGATCGATCTCGCGACGGCATCGGGCGACGCCGTACGCGCGCTCACGCGGCGTGCGCAGCTTGAGCTGTGGCGCGCCATCGCGTTCTTGCATCCGGGGAGCACGGTCGCACCCGCGGATGTCGTTACGCGCTCCCTCGACGTGCTCAACAAGTGCGCGCGTGACCTCGTGGGCATCGCGACACCGGAGGCGCGCGCCGCTGCGTTCGACCTTTCGGAGTATCGCGGCATCGTCCTGCAGGCGGGCGGAGACCTCGAAGGCGCAGCGGCTGCGTTCCGGGAGGCGATTCGCGGCGCGGACGTGGCTGGAACCGTGGATCAGCGCGCGAGGCGGCGGCAGATACTGTTGGTGAGCCTCCTCGCGCGTGCGGTGCAAGGCGATGCCGCTGCCGCACAGGAAGCTGCGGAAGTTGTCGACGCACTGTTCGCGATCCTCATCAACCGTGACTCGCCCCTCGGTCTCGCAGCGGCGGCACGGCTAGCTGCGCTGATCGACCGCCAGCGCGGCCGCCTCACGAACGATTCGCGCTGTTACCGCAGCGCGATCGCGTGGCTCGAGCACGCCGACCGGTGGCTCGCAGGGGTGCGGACGCGTTACTGGCATCCCAGCGCGGCGGCAACCGACGCGGCACGGCGCGGAGTGCGCACGCTGGCGCGAGCGTGTGCATCGCTCGCAGTCGAGATCCTCGCGAAGGATCTCCAGGCACCGGCGGAGCTCTTCGAGTGGGCGGAACGCACGAAAGCGACGGCTCTCGCCGAGCTCCTCATCGGCACGGCGATGGAGCCACCCGATGGAACGAGTCCCCGCCTGCTGGCCTCGGAGCGCGACGCCCTCGGCGCACTCACGGCCGCGACGACGTTCGCACAGGCGTGGGAGGCGCAGCGCGCGCTCGACTTGGTGTGGGACGCCCTCGAGCGCGTCCCCGGCGCAGAGGAGTACGTAGCGCTCCGACGCGGCAAGACGATGGGATACGCGGAGCTGCGATCGCTCCTCGAGTCGATGGCACGAGAGGCCAGCACCGCGTTTGCGCGCGATGTCCTACTCGTGGAGTACGTGGCGCACGGCGACCAGCTCCTCGTCTTCGGCGCGCGATCGGATCGACCCGATCCCGCGCTGCGGCTCTTGTCGGTCCGCCTCTCCGACGTGGAGAGCGACATACGTGAAGGCATCGCCAACCCGAACAAGCTCGATCGCGTCCTCGCGCGGCCGGCAATGCTCGCGTGCGCACTCCCGATCGTGGAGTGGACAAACCCGGGGGATCTCGTCTGCATTGTGCCGGCCGGACCGCTCTTCTATGTCCCGCTCCACGCGGTGCGCGTTGGCGCGGATGCCCTCATCGCGCGCAACCCGATCTTCTACACGCCGAGCGCGACGATCCTGCGCTCTTGCATACGCGGACGCGCGGAGGCGCAGCGGCGATCAGGCGCAGCGGTCTTCAGCAACCCAACGGGCGATCTCCGTCACGCGGAAGCGGAAGCGAGCGCGGTTGCCAATCTTCTTGCCGTCAAGCCGACGGTGCGGGCGGAGGCGACACGCGATCGCGTCCTCGCTGCGCCTGCGTCTGCATCGACGGTGCATTTCGCGGGGCATGCGTTCTTCAACAGCGCTGATCCGCTGGGCTCCGGCCTCGTCGCGGCCGGGAAGCAGGTGGTTACGGCCCGTGATCTCTTCGCAGCTCCGCGTACCGCGATGCGACTCGTCACACTCAGTGCCTGCGAGACCGGCGTGAGTGCCGTCGATCCGGGCGATGAGATCATCGGCCTCACGCGGGCGCTCCTGCACGCTGGTGCAGTCTCACTCATCACCACGCTCTGGGCAATCGACGATGCGGTATCGGCGGAGCTCATGCGGTCGTTCTACGAGCGCTGGGTCGTACGCGGTGAGCCTAAAGTCGACGCGCTCGCCGGTGCGCAACGGGACGCGATCGCCGCAGGTCATGTGCATCCGGACTTGTGGGCTGCCTTCACGCTGATCGGCGACTGGTTGTAAGACGCCTGGCCCTCTCGGGGAGCAACGCCGTCCAATCCCGGCACGACGTACGCTGCGCGAGCCTCAACCCTGCTGCCCCTGACTGACGACGAAAAGCTCCTCGAGCGCGCAAAGGCGATTCACCGTGAACTCAGGCTGCGTCCGGCGAGCCTCGCGGGGTCGATACCGTCCGCGCTTCCTACCAGGGATTCTTGACGGACCCAGTCCCTGTCCTCCTGCTCGCCCACGCTGTGACGCAAGGGTGCGATTGCAACGTGGAGCTGGATATGTATTGTTTGGGGGATTCACCCCACACCGAGATGCGGCGTTCCGGCATCCTCCTCCTCGTTCTTTCGCTCGCTGCGTGTTCCTCAACCTCTCTTAAGCCTCGGCATGAAGGCGAAATGAGAGTGCGGGATACCTTCATTTCAGCGATGGAGGAGCAGAGTGCGGATCTCGTGGTCGATGCGCGACTCCCCGCGACTGCCGACGTGACGAGAATCTTCCTCGCCTATGTGGGCGGAGCGGGTGCTGACGAAACAACGTCCCGCACGAAAGCTGCTGCCAACGAACTCGCCGAAGACCTCCTAGCAAGAGCGCGGGCGGGCGAGAGCTTCGATACCCTCGTCATGGAGTACTCAGATGATCCTGACAAGAAGACGGACCGCGGAGTCACGAAAGACATCGCGTTCGAAGAGCCGTCTAAACGCGCATCGTGGCAGCAGATCAGTGACCTCATCGCGCAGACGGACGAGGGCGACTACTTCGGGCCGCTCGACGTGTACGGCGTAGTTGAGCTCGGGCGCGTTGACCGCAAGCGTGCGTCGTACGTCGGGCTCGACGCTGATGATCCGGGCATCGTTCTTCGGCTGGAGGGTGCGGAGTACAAGCTCGCGCGCCGCGACGGCACGAAGTATGTCTTCTCCAATGTCGCCGTCCCGAAGGTCGGAAAGAACAACGCGAAGCTCGTGCTGGGATCCGGCCGCATCGTTCCCTTCGAGGTTCATCGGAAGATGAAGACACTCGACGACTGGCGAAAGTACGCCGCGGACACGGACTACCAGCGGTTACTGCGGAACGCCATCTCCATGACGGGAAGTCCCGTGAAACTTCGGGGCCAATTGACCCAGTTCCAGGAGATCGCGGCGGACTGTGGATGGGGCGGCATCGACATGTGGGATGCCGGGGTGCGAGCGCAGAACGGATTCGTCTACTTCGAACTCGAAGGAACCACGTCTGTGGACGTGGGCAGAACCGTGATGCTTTACGGATTCAGCCAAGGAGCACAAGCGCTGGAAATGACTGACGGCGGGTCGCGGCAAGTGCCGATCGTGGAAGCCTACTTTGTCGAGGCGCTGTAGGGAGCGACGTGAACGCTGGCCGGGATTACCGCCAATCGCCGGTGAGTTGAAAGCCGGCCCAGAAGTACGGCGCGCGGTATTTGCACGCCGCGCTCTTTAGGAGTTCGTGTTGGGCCAAACGCAAGGCCTCGTCTTTCGTACTGCCGTTCAAGAGATGACCGTAGAAACGAGTCATGAGATCAGTGGTGGTCGCATCGTCGATCTTCCACAGCGTCGCCAGCACTGAGTGCGCGCCGGCGCCAAGGAAGGCGCGGCTGAGGCTTGCGAGCCCTTCCCCGCCACGCTCTTTACCCACACCCGTGTCGCAGGCCGACAGCGTGACGAGTTCGGCGTCGAGACGCATCTCATCTTCGATCTCCCATACCTCCAAGATGCCGTCCTCGCTCCCTTCCATCACGGCGTCCGGCAGGCTGAGAGCCAGGAAAGAATGCTCGGGCTGGATTTCGTCCAGGATGCCATGGACGGCAAAGTGCAGGAATGCGGCTTTCACCGCGTTCTTAGCCGCGCCTTCCTCGGCTTTGCCTCGGAGCAGGACCCGCGCCTCTTGCCCTCGCTCCTTGAAGAGCTTGCCGATCTGCTCGACCTCCTTCCCCGAGCCGGGTAACGGATCGAGGCGTCCGGAATAGCCACGGGATGCCGCAGAGCGGACTACATATGGCAACGGTCGCTTGTCCGCACCTGTCTCCAATCGATCGTAGAGAGGATCGCCAAAGGCCACAAGACTGCTCAATCGCTTCCGATTCGGCTGTCTACTTTCCTGAAGCGCCGAATAGCTGGCTGCCGAGGGCCCGAAGTGAATCGGCTTCCACTCCACCAGGTATTGGACACGTCCTTCCTTCGGCGGACGTTGGAGAGCGGCAAACGGAAGACGATGAAGCGGCTCATCGGCGACGATCAACAGCCGCTTTCCAGCATCAATCTCTCGCTCCGCCGGAGCAAGCAGGGTATCGAAGAGTCGCCGGGCCATGCTCTCGCTACGTGCGCCTCCACCTTCCGGTGGTGGCGAGCCGTCGACCGGTTCTCCTCCACAGGCCGGCGCACGCTTAATTTCCTCGAGCAGATATTTTGTCTTTCCCTCAAGTTCGGCCCTGCCTGCGGGAATGCGGTGGTGGGTCGCGTCTCCTTTATTGGCGAGGACCAAGAGGTCGGTGTGGTCTGCCGCAACCATGTAGTAGAGGAGCACCGTGCCAACGTCTAGATGCTTTTGAAACTCGTTGGAGGTAACGGGGATGTAGACCTCTTCGACAGACTCCCAAACGTTGTTGAGGTGGTCTGTCCTCAGGCGCTGTAGACGAGCGCGCTCGGCGCGCAAAGCTTCGAAGCGGGAGTCTTCCATCGGAATGCGATCGAGCGCACGAGTTACCGCGTGCACGTGGGCGCGCATCCTTACGAGCTCGACGCTGGTTGGCGGTGGTCCCTCACGCGGTCGACGTCCGAGCATCTGCGCCGGTTCCGGCGGCGCCGACGGCTTCTCCCGGCCCTTTCCAATTCGCCGAATCCGGGTGAGCAGGCTCAAGTCCTTGAGGGGGCTGAGGGTCGCGCGAAACCTTTCCGCCGTCTCGAAGGCTGCGCCAGGGGAAATTTGGAGCATCCTGTCGAAATGCTCATGGTTAGCGGCGTCCAAGCGTCCCGAATCGCCTTCAGGGCCCCACCAGAATGCCGGGTCTGATGGCCCCACCCGGTTCTCGTCGTCCCTCTCGGAATAGAGAGGCCGATTACTCCGGTCTGCGGAGATAGGAGAACGGGCGCCGGATGTCGCCCACTTGGCCTCAATCTCCTGCAGCCGCGCCACAGCTTGCGGAACCTCAAGCGCCACCTGAAGTCGGGCCAACGCACGTTGAGCCTCCAGCGCCAGCGCCTCCTCATCAGGAAGCGTGAAGCCGTAATCCTTGATCTTACGAACAGCGTCTTCGAGAAGATCTCTGGCCGCAGCCAACTCGCCAAGACCGCCAAGCTCGCGGGCTACCCTGATCGGCGGCGTCCCGTACACAAGGACCGGTGACCGCCTTAGATCTAAGTCAAGAAGCTCATCGAAGAGGCGTTCGCTGCTGTCCACGTCCCCTCTGGCAGCGCGCAGCCGGATCAGTAGAGCTAACGCAACAAGGGTCTCCGGATCTCCGCTGCCTTTGCTTTGTCGCAGCTTGTCCACGCGGGTTTCTTGCCGTGTAAGAGCTTCGTTGCTCGGCAAGGAGGTCGCCGCGCCATCGCCACTACGCCGGGGATCAGCCGGCGACTCGGAACAGGCCAGCAGCAGCACCAACGACCAGGCGGGGATCCGTTTCACAGGCGTCCTTTTTTGCCTCGTATTGAACCCGAGCTCTCGCGCGTAATCGCACGGAGACGAGAGAGCGCGTCGGTCAATCGAATCTCCCTGTCAATGTGAATGCGGCCCAGTAATACGGATGGCTCAATCCGCTGTCGCGTAAGACCTGCAGTTGCGCGTCGCGCAACGCCGCGGCGGGGGCGACGCCTTTATGCATGCGGCGGTAGAACGACTCCATAAGCGTTGAACTCGCAGGATCATCGATCGACCATAGTGTGGTCATGACTGCTGGCGCGCCAGCCGCGAGAAATGCACGCGTGAGGGCGACGAGATCGTCGCCGCTGCTGCGCGGACCGAGAGCAGTTTCGCATGCGGAGAGCACTGCGAGCCGCGTCAAGGAGAAGTCAAGGTCGGGGATCTCGTAGACATGCAGCTTCCCGTCCGCCTTCTCGTCGTCGCCGGCTGGCGCGAGCTCGAGGCGCGAGAAGTTCGGACGCAGTGGGTCATACGTCGCGTGCGCCGCGACGTGCACGAATCCCGCGCGTCCGGCGTCGCTGCGCAGCCGCTTCTCGGTTGCCTCTTTGCCGACGTATGCAGACGTTCCGTACAGCTTCGCGACCGTGCGCGCTTCCGTTTCAGCGTGCGGGAGCGTGCGATCGGGATCGCCGAGGGCGAGGAGGGACGAGGAGCGCTTACCGGAGGGTCTCATGAAGCGAAGCGCGCTTGCGCTCGGCGCGACGGTGAAGGCGTACTCCTCGACCAGATGGCGCTCGTCGTTGCGCAGCGCCGCGAACGGGAGGTAATGCAGGGATGCATGAGGGACGATGATCAGGCTCGCATTGCGAATGTGCTGCTTGAGCGGGGCGATCAGCGTCGCGTACAGTTCGTTCGCGGTCGCCACCCACTCCGGCTTGCGACCCGTGATCAGGTTTCTGAAGTAGCCGACGCGCCCGTTCAAGTCCTTCGCGGAGATCTTCAGCTCGACACTGCGCACGTTCTCGCGATCGATCACCCACGCGATCACGCGGTCGTCGAGGACGAAGTATTCGACGAGTGTCGTGCCGGCCGGCAGGACCTCGCGCTGTAGCTTCGCGAGATTCACCGGCTCCACCTGCACGAGCGAGAGATAGGCGGGATTCGACTGCGCGAGGCGTCCCAGCAGTTCGGAGTAGCGTTTCTGCAGCTGTTCACGCTCGAGCTTGCGCGGGTCTCCGACGTTGGCGTAGACGTTTGCCATCGGCAGAGGCAGGGGTGGCGGCTCCGGCTGCGGCGTCTCAAGCGCGATGAGCTTCCCGCGAACTTCCTGGAGTTCGGCCGCGAGCGCCGGTTGAACCGCTGGAGGGAGCCGCCGATTGCCGACTTGATTGAGAAACGCGCGGGCCCGTGCGCGCTCCGCGTATGCGAATGCGACGTCGGGCTGCTTGCGCTCCAGTGACAGCGCGATCACGCGCGAATACAACGGCACCTGTTGTCCGGCCCACGACGTCACCAGCTCGTCGAGCCGCAAGCGTCCTTGCACCTGCTCGACGGCATCGATCGCCTGTTGGTAGGCGTCAAATGTGTCGCGAAGAAAGGCGATGCGCGTCAGCGCTGTCGCACGCATCGCGGGAGCGCCACTCGCCGCTGTCGTGTAGAGGCGAATCGCCTCGTCAGTTTTTCCTTGCGCGGCCGCGACGTCGGCATCCCAGAGCGTGTCTTTCGCCGCGCTGAGCACACCGTCGCATGGATTCGTGAAGATCGGCGGGATCGGCAGGCCAAGCTTTCGCGCGGCGCGCCGCTGCTCGGCTACGCGGTCCGCCGTGTCGGCGCCGGTGAGACTCGTATTCTCCGCGGTCTGCTTGTCCAGCAGCGTCCACGCGAGCTGGTTCTCCGCCTTCGCTTGCTCCTGTTGGCCGTCCAGCCTAAGGATGTGCTGCAGCCTACGTTGAATCTCCATCTCGCACGGCTGCGCGGCCCAGACTTTTTCCGCGAGGACGACGTCCGCGGCATCGAACTGGCGCACCAGGTCTTTCCGGATGTCTTCCATCTGCCGGAGCATCCAGCCAATGACCTGATTCGTCATCGCCATGAAGGACATGGCCGCCATTCGCCTCGACAACTTGGCGGGCTCACTGGAATTTCGCTCGTCAGCGACCTGACTCGCGCGGCCGGCGAGCGATTTCGCCGTGACAGAGCCTTTGATTTTGTGCTCGCGGAGAAGACGGTTGAGGTCGCGCGCCTGTTCTTCAAGGGTGGTGTCCGAGGGTGAGCCGATCTCTTCGTTGAACGCGACCACTTCCTCCACGAGCCACGCAACGGCGTCTTTGGCGGATTCCGATGCGTACGCTAACAGCAGTTCGCCGCTGTGCGTCGACAGGAATGCTTCCCAACGCAAACGGGTATGGCTGTACCCGCGTGGGTCATCCGGTGCGAAGAAATCCACCTTCGGCGGCTCCGGAAACTTCGGCGCGTCGTCCGGCATCTCCCGTCCCTGTCCGAGAAGCTCCAGCTGTGGAGCGATGAGATCGAGTAGCTCCACGTCCTCCGTCGCCATCTGCACCCCGCCGCCGGTCATCATTTCGGCGAGGTTCATCGCCATCGGGCCCATCCCCTTGTTGAAGTTCTGCCCGTGCTTGACCCACGCCGCGCGCATCGCGTTCCACTTCTTCTCTGGAATCCGCGCGCAAAACCGGCGAATGGTCTCCTTCGCTGCCTGCAGATGTTGGACGGCGTATTCGTCGAGTCCGAGGAGCGTCTGCAGCGTTGCCAGCCGCACCTCGGCGCGCACGAGCTCGAACGTCGGCACCGAGCCACGGCGACGCAGCTCGACCGCGGTCGCGAGATGCGTCGCCGCCTCTTCGTACGCGCCGGTGCTCTGCAGCACGACACCGAGGTGCTCGAGCGTCGCCGCGCGCTCCTCGGCGAGGCCGAGTCGCTCCTGAATCGCGGCGGCTTCGGTAAGCGACGCGATCGCATCAAGGCGAAAACCGTGCAGGAACTTGATCTCGCCCATGCGGGCGAGATCGGACGCTTCGCCCTTCGCATCCTTCAACTCGCGGTGGATCGCGAGCGCGAGCTGGAGATTGCCGAGCACCTCCCAACGATTACCGGCGAAGACGCGTGCGACTCCGTTGCGCGCCGCTGCCTCGCTCTTGCGATCCTTCGTCTTCAACGCCGCGCCCAACGCGTCGCGAAATGCCTTGTCGGCCGTGGCGAGATTGCCAAGGGCCAGGTTCGATTCGCCTTTGGCGAGGAGCTCCGGAATCGTTTGCGCGTGGAGCGTGACCGGCATGAGCAAGAGCAGGCAGAAGAAGATCTTCATCGTGATTTCCGTTCGAGCATGCGCGTGGCTTTTTCGAGACCGGCACGCGCTTCCGCTTCCTCGTTGGCGAGATGGAGCGATGCAAATCGTTGTCGCGCGAATTCGAAATGGCGCTGCGCTTCCTCGTAGCGCCGGCGTGCGAGCGTGACGCGTCCGAGTCCGAATGCGGCGGCGGCGCGCACCGAGGTGGGTGATTTCGAGTCCGATGCGCGCGTGTATTCGCGAGCCGCGATCGCCGGCATGTTCATTTGGAGCGCGAGATCGCCCGCGGTGACCCACGCCGCCGGTGCCGCGGATTTCGAATACCGCTGCCACGCTTCGTGCAGCACGCCGCTGTGGGCGTACGCGCCGGCGACGAGCAAGTTGCGCACGTCATTATCTGCGGGTACCGCGTTGATCGCATCGAGACGGTGGCGCAGGGTCTCCTGTGCGCGCGAATCGAGCAGGCGAACTTCGGCCGCATCTTTCTCTCGCCGCCACGGCGATGCGATGCCGATGCGACATGCGACGCTGATGAACGCTGGCGTGCCCGTTTTCAGCGGCAAGCCGTCCGCGGGATACGGAGCGGTGCAGACGCCGGCAGTGCATTGCGCCTTGTCCGCGGCGATGCGCGTGGTCGTCGCGCCGTCGCCGAGCCATTCGATTGCGTATTCGGTCGCGCGAGGAACTTGCGTCCACGAGACGGCCGGCCGTACGTTGACGACCGCGGTGTTGCGCGGCGTCAATAGGATCGGGACGAATTCTTCCTGCGCGTCCGCGCGCGTCTCGATCTCGATGGCTACGCCGGTTTTGAGCGACCGCATGCGCCCGTTTTCGGCGGCGAGCTCGCGATACGAGCCTGCGGTTACCGGCGTTCCGACTTCGCACGCTTTCGCGTCGAGAAGCCAGTTTCGCGGTCCTGTGATGCTGATCCAGCGGTCAGAGGAGCAGAGCAGGACGACGCTCGATTGTTTCGGGAGGCTGAGCGTCTCCCCCTCGCGGACCTGCGCGTGCGTTTTGAGAACGCGCACGCTGGGCGAGACCGTAACAGTTCCTTCGACTTTGATTGCCATAGCGGTGGCGAGGGCGAATACGGCGATCATCACGGCGGACACTCCTGGCCGCGCGCGAGCGTGTCGACGTTGCTGGCGAATTCGGTGACCCGGTCGCGATCGAGCATGCGGAAGTCGTGGAGATGTCCGCAAGACTCGTCGCGGCGATGCATCGCTGCAGTGGCCGCCGCCTTCCAGTACGCGGCCTCTGCGTTGCCGCGCCAATCACTCCGGGGGTACTTTGCCTTGCCGAGGTGCTCCAGCGCCTCCGCCGGCTTCCCATCCTCGATGGCCGCGCGTGCGAGGTTTTTCCAGAGCGGCCAGAAGTTCGGATCGACTCGCACGCCATCCGACAAAACCTTCCGCGCGTCGGCCGGTCGTTTCAACGCGAGGTAGACGTTGCCCATCTCGTTGTATGCGGCCGCGCTCCCGGGATCGAGTGCGATCGCTTGCGCAAGACTGCGCAGCGCGTCCTCAAACCGACCGTTCTCCACCAGCACGCGTCCGAGGTTGTAGTGATACAGCGCGACGTCGGGCGCGCTCTTCACCGCGGCTTCCGCGTGTGCGACAGCGGACTCCGTTCGGCTCTCGCGCAGATCGAGCGTTGCGAGATTTGCGTGTGCGTTTGCGTTGCCGGGATCGAGCTTCAGCGCGGCATCGAACGATCGGCGCGCCGCTGCATCGTCGCCGTTTTTTAGGGCAACGACTCCCTGCTCGACATGCCGATGCACGGTGGTTACTCGCCGATCGCGGACCCATGCGGTCGTCGCGATGATCGCCAGGATGGCGCAAACGACTGCGATCGCAATGAAGGTAGATCGCCGCCGCTTCTTGCTCACTGCCGGGCCCACGCCGCTGCGAATAACCGCCAAAGCGAACGCGGCGGCGGCATCGCTCGCGTATGGTCTCCACGCTTCGACTGTTTCTTTGCCGACGCCATGATCGGAAACGCCTTTGATCATGAGGAACTCGGGATGATCCGGCGTGTTCAGAAGTCCGCTTGCGACGCCGCCGGCCTCCATCTCGATGCCGACGAGCTTCGCCCACTGACGCTTCCAGGACTTGATGAGCACTGCGTTCGAAACGACCTCGCCGCCGGACGCGATGACATTGGCGTGACGCGTGGGCTGACCTTCTCCCGGCCGCGAGACCGTAATCAGATCGATCCATTCGCCCGGCGCGAGATTCAGCGCGGTGTCGAGGAGATTCGCGCCAACTTGATGCACGATCCATCGAATCTCTCGCGGCCCTTTCGGCGGCACTTTGCCGAGCACGTAGTCCGCGATCTGCGTCGAGACGAGAACGTCGCCGAGTTTCGTCCTTTCCGGAAGACCGCAGGCGATGCCGACGAGCAGGACATTCTGCGGATGCCATCGGGCGACCACCGCCTGTGCCTTTTGCGCAGCCATGATCGGTCCCATCATGGCGAGAGACGTGACGATTACACGATACGAAACGCCGTCGGACCGTTGGGATCGAACGTCCGTTTCGTAGTACGTGTGCGTGTCGAGACCGTCCTTCTCAAGCCGGCTGTAGGAGTCGAGCTTGGCAAGAACCGCGTCGCGCTCTTCCTCGAGGGCGGTGATGATGACGAAATCGACCTGTTGGACGTCTTGGGGCATTCACGGAAGGAGTGACGTAGAACGCGAAGTCCCTACCGCCGCACGTTCATTTCGGCCCTGCGCTGAGTGGGTAACAATCCTTGAAAGGCCCCTGCAGGGAAGCCGCTGCCAAGTGGCGCCGACAGGAGTGGGTCACAGCTACTCTCACCCGCTGACGGTTGCCATCCCGGTGCAGACCCGTACTATGAGGATGGGAGGCGCGACGCGGACGCTCCTCCGTTGCGGGGCGTGGCGCAGTCTGGAAGCGCGCTTGGATGGGGTCCAAGAGGTCGCAGGTTCGAATCCTGTCGCCCCGATAGCACGCGGAGGCGGCCGATCAGAGATCGGCGGCCTTCGCGTCGCGGGCACTTCGTGTTGACGGTGCTGCATCGAACGGTCCGTTGTGCGATTTACGACCTGCACCGACTCGTGCTACGAAGTGCGTGCCAGCTCTCCTTGACTTCCTCGCATCCAGCGCGCCAGCTGCACACGGACAGGCGCGCTCTCCGCGGCCTCGAATCCACCGTTTGGGGCTTTCGGACGCCAATAGCTGAGAACCCCGCCTAGCGCACCTGCCTGGGGGGAGCCCAAGCTTTAGAACACGATTTTCGCGTGTCGTCAACACGCCGTTCTGCGCATGAGGAAGCCATTTCTCGCGTTCGGTGCGTCGCTCACGGCGGAAATCGAAAGCACGCCTGCCACACCGAGACACCCACGCTGCTAATCGCAGTTCACTGCGGGTGCACCCGCAGCGGCGTCGCGCGGTGAAAACGGTGCCTGGATGCAGAGAAATCGTCAGGGGAGGACAGGCTCTTAACCCCTTCCTCCCATGTTCCCCTCTTCCTCTCCACTCCCACCTGCGCAGTTCGGGATTCCGGTCCCACCTGCGTCCTCTAGCCCGCCACCGCCGCCCCTCTTCGGCACGTCCACACTGCCGTCCTCGGGCGACGCGCGGCCGGAGAACGAGGAACTGCTGCGCCAAGTAGTCGCTCGGTTCGAATGCTTCGCCGACTACGCGCTCCACGTCTTGAACCAAAGCCGCATGACGGTGCGGTGGTACCGCGACGCCATGCGCAACTACGTGGCGTTCCTCCGGCTCGGCCTCGGGCTCCCACCCGACGACTTCCAGCGGCGAATCTACGACATCGACGGGTGGGTCCGGTGGAACCTCTACGACCGAAAGCTCTCGGCCATCTCGATGCACGGCTACTGGCGCGCCGTGAAGCGGTTCTGGAAGGACGTTGCCGCGCGCGACGGCGTCCAGCACCCGTTCGCCGGCAAGCGCCCACCCGCACGACCGCAGCGCGTCCCCAAGGCGCACACGCCCGACGAATGCCGCCGCATTCTCGCCGCGACCGAGAACTACCCGTGGGAAACGCCATTCCACCGCGCCCGCGCGCTCGCGATCCTCGGCACCGCGCTCCTCGCGGGACTTCGGAAGAGCGAGCTGCTCGCGCTCGAAGTGCGCGACGTGGACGTGAACGCAGGCACGATCCGGGTTCGCCACGGCAAGGGCAGCGGCGGAGGTAAGGAGCGCGTTGCGTACATGCCGGACGAACTTCGCCGCCTGCTCGCTAACTACAACACGGCGCGGGCAGCCGCGCACCTCGTCTGCCCCGACTACTTCGCGTCGCTCACGTTGCGGCGTGGCATCAAGCAGGACACGCTCAAGCGGCTCGTCACCTACGTCCGTGCGGCCTCCGGCGTGAAGTTCACGATGCACACGCTCCGGCATAGCTACGTCACGTGGCTCGTCCGGTCGGGTGTGCCGCTCCCGGTCGCGAGCGAGCTCGCCGGCCACACGATGATCGAGACCACGATGAACTACATCCGTGTCTTCGATACCGACAAGCGCGCGGCCGTCGGTCGTTTGCGCATGCAATAAACCCTAACTCTGCACTCCCATGACCAAACGTGAAATCGCCCTCGCCCTGATCCGCCGCGAGGCGCAGGAGCACGGAGAGCTCACCCTCATCGCGCTCCGGGCCGCCTCAGAGCACCGCATCGGGTACGCAGCGATGATGGAAGCAGCGCGCGACGGGCTGCGGCGGCGCGCCAAGCAACTCCCGATCGTCACGATCGACGGCCGCCGCTACTACCGCGACGAACGACTCAGCGAGTACCGAGCCGTCGACAATCCGCACGATCGGCGCCCGCTCTGATCGCCGATCCGGAGCCGCGGGTGTTGCCGATCACACCCGCGGCTGTTCGGCGCGAAAGATCTCACGCGCAGAGATCCCGAAGCGATGGCACGCGATTACGCCATCAGTGAGACTAGCTGCCTGTTGTCGCTCCTCGGGCGTAGAGTGGACATGATGCTGCATCACGCAGACGACAAGACGCCGCCCTTCCGGTTTGATATCGGAGAGTCGATCGCACGACTCCGAGCCGTTGCTCGCGTCGATGGCGTCTCGATCCGCCTCCCAGGGATTTCGGTGAACGTGAAGGTCGACGACATCGAGAAACGTGTAGCTCGCGAGATCGTGATCCGGCTTGCGGATCGCCGCGTCCTCAATAGCCGCGAGTGCTGCGATAGCTGCATCTCGAATGCACTCGCATCGCTGGAGGAGATTCGGGCGCTGCTCGTCGATAAACAGGTGCAGCTCGCGGACGTGAACGATCGGCCGCTCTTCCTCCTCATCTCCATCGCGCTCGAAGGCATTCGCCAGTTCCTGACCTTCGAGGAACGCACGAAACAGCACGCGCGGAGGCTCTCAGGAGGAGCGGTCGACGAAGACGCGGGGTTCCCGGCACCAGGGTTCTTCTACTGCGAACGGTACCTTCGAGCATTGGAGCAGTTGCGCGCCCACCTCTTCCGCACCCTTGCACAGATCGCTGCGCTCGCGGACCTCGAGATACAGACAATACCCATTGGCATGCGCTATGACGCCGAGTGGCCGCGCGACGCGTATCTCGTGAGCTGACCTTGATTCCCGCGCGTGCCGAGCCGTCGCTTGAAGGCACATCCGGGTGGAACGTCAGAAGTCGAGCTCCAGGCGATCGGCCGTCGCGAGGTGCTCTCCGGAGAACACCGCGGAGTACCGCTGCGTCATCGCGAGACTCGAATGTCCTGCGAGGTCCATCGTGACGCGGTCATCCGCACCCGACTGCCGAAGCAAAGTGACGTAGGTGTGTCGCAAGACGTGCGGCGAGACGCGGAGACCCGTCTTCGCACGAATCGTCTCGAAGAGCCGTTCAACCGCTCCTTCCTTGAGCCGCCGCCCGCAGCGAGAGAGGAAGTACGGCTCCGCCACTGCGAAGCCCACGGCCTCGCGCTCCGTTTCGTAGGCACGCAGGAGGCTCGCGAGCTGCTGTGGCAGATACGCGGTACGCGACTTCCCGCCGTCCGTCCCCTTGCTTCGGATGATGCGCAGCGTCCGCGCTGCCACCTGCACATCCTTGAAGTTCAGCCGCAACACCTCCCCACGCCGGAGTCCCGCGAGCGCCATGCAGCCCACGAGCGCAAGGTTGCGTGCAACGAGGAACGGCGTCCCGCGTGCATGGCTGAGGTGCGCGAGCAGCCGTTCGGCGTCGGGTTTGTAGAGTGCCCGCGGAATCGGCCGCGATGCTCGTGGGCGCCGAAACTGGCGCAGCGGATTCCACACACCGTGCATCGTGGTGAAGCGGTCGAAGAGCGAGACGATGGCGGACCAGTAGGCGCGCACGGTCCCGTGCTTCGCGCCGCGTCTCCGCAGCTCCGCGATCCACTCCTCGAGCACACGCGCCTGCGCGTCCGGTTCTCCCCGCAGGAACCGAAAGGCACGGTCCTCGTCCGCGAGGAAACGACGGAACTGCGCGTACGAGATGCGCCACCAGCGGATCGTCTGGGGGCTCAAGCCTTGGACCGCGAGGCCATGCTGCATCGCACGCGCGGCCTCCTCGTCCAGGTCGATGAGCGAGGCGAACTGGAACGGACGCGTTGCGCGAGGACGTGGCGGGGCCGCCGGGAGGTTCCCAAAGGCGAGCCACGGCAGCGGCGCCGCAGCAGGTTCCAGCATGGGTCCGGGCGTGCTCGATTCCAGTTCAGCCATGTACGGGTGTGGTTAGTAGCAGGATCACAGTGCCGCGGCAGCGAGGGTCGACCACCGGGTAGCGAGGACGATCGCACGTCACGCCGCGTCGGCGTCAGCGTCGATCCCGGCCGCGTGGTTTCGTCGTGCCGAGCGGGCGGCGATCACAGCATGGAACGCGTCTCGTGCCGTCGTTGCGATCCCCACGCCACTCTCGCGATCAGGCGTGCAGCCGTGCGGCTTGAGCACCTGGACCTGCCGCGCCTTGTACGGCCGTCCTTTGAGCACCCAGTAGCAGGCGCCGGTTGGGAGGTTCGCAAGGTCCGCCGTGCGCCACGCGATCTCCTCGGGCGCGGTGAGGAGCGGCTCGTCGATGCGTTCGTTTGGGCGCGTCTGCTCGCGCCAGACATTCCCGAGCGGCTCGAAGATGTCGCGCGCGAGCGCCCGTGCCTCGGAGTGCGGGAGCCGGAAGAAGAACTGCCGCCCGGTGTTCCCGAGGAGGTGCGGGCGGAAGCTCGGCGGGAAGAGCGAGAGTCCTTGCGCAGCCAGCGTCACGAAGACGCGGTACTTGCGCGCCGCGACGAGGAAGTCTTCTAGACCACTCTCCGCAGCCGCGAGCACATGCGCCTCGTCGAGCAGGATCGAGTACGGTCGCCGCTGGTCGGGAGCGATGCGTTCGCGGCGGAGCGCAGCCGTCTGGAGGGCGTTCACGAGCAGCCGTCCGACCACATCGGCGGTTGGCCCGAGGTAGCCTTTGGCGAGGTTCACGAGCACCGTGTCGCCGCGGTCGATCACATCGAGGAGGTCGATGGTCGATTCTGGCTGCCCGAGGAACCGTTGCACGGCCGTCGAGCCGAGGAAAGGCTCCAGCTTGTTTAAGACGGCGGAGACGTACATCTCCTCGCGCGCGCCGAACCGCGAGGAGAAGTAGCCGCGGACTTCCTCGCTCGCCGTGGCAAGGACGCGCTGCCGGATGGCGGGCAGGAGGAAGAACGACCGGAGCTCGACGAGGGTGATGGGCTCTTTGCTCTCGATGCAGGCCCGGAGCGCGTAGCGGGTGATCTCCTCGACCTTCACGCCCCAGCTCCAGGATGCGACGTCTTCGCCCGCGTAGAGCCGCTTGAGGACGCCAACGAGGAGATCCACCTGCCGGCCGATATCGACGCCGTGAAGGGGCGTAAGGAGGTTCCAGCCGGGCAGGCTCTCGGGTCGCGTGAAGTCGATGAGCACGAGCCGCGGCGGCGGCGCTGCGACCGCCCGCGCCGCCACGCGCGCGAAGAGGTCGCCGTGGAGGTCAATGAGCGTGAAGCCACGCTGCTCGCGGACGTGGTACTCGGCGAGGTGCTCGAGGAGCGACGACTTGCCGCTTCCGGTCGCGCCGAGGACGAGCGTGTGGTGGAACAGGTCGTTCGGCGCGAGGTGCGTCGTGATCGGGTCGCCGCCGGGAACGGCGTACGTGCCGAAGGCCATGCCGGTGCGGTTTCGCTGTGCCTGCACGAACGGATCGCGTGCCCAGAACGCCGCCCAGCCCTGCCGTGCCTTAGCCGTGGACGTGTTGAAGGTCAGCGAGAGCACGTCTCGATCCGAACGGAGCCGTGGCGATCTGCGGCGGCGGAGAACCGCGACGCATCCGGCGAGGACCGCGAGCAGGGTGAGACCGAACGAAGGGATGGGCATGGACATTCAGGTTGGGGTGCGTGCGAGGAGGGCGAGGAAGAGCACGAGCAGGAGGATGGCGGTCGCAAGGACCGCGAGATGCACGAGCGCACGCCGGAGGAACGGGATCGCGAGGTAGCGAAGCAGTAGGCGCTCGGAGCGCGACGGCGGGGTGGGGTCCGCAACGACGAGTCCCCCGTGCTCCGGGTGCCTGCGGAGGAGCGCGCGGCGTTCGAGCTTCCGGAGGTGCCAGCGCGCATGGACCCGTCCCCGTAGCCGCACCATGCCGATCATGTGGTCGACGTGCGATGCCGGCCGGTGCGGCTCGCACCAAAGCAGGTAGAGGTACACGGTGAAGGTCGTTCGCCCAACGAGCGGCAACACCTGCACGAACCAGTGCGTAGGAAGATCCTGCTGCACCGTGCGCTCGGCGTGGCGGGCCTGCACGCCCGCGACAATCTCCACGAGCACGGTGTCGATCCCCCACAGGTCTTCGACGTGATAGATGAGATGGCCCGAGCGCGTGAGCCGGTCGAGCCAGCGGATCACGCGGCGGTTCGACACACGGAGCATCCACGCGAGGTCGTTCACGCGGAGCGCGAGGAGCCCCGTCCTCTGCCGGAGCGCCTTCGCAAGCAGCAGGAGCAGGGCTTCATCGCGGCCCACGGCGTCCACGACCACGAAGAACGCAGAGAGGTCGGCGCGCATGGTCGAGATGCCTTCCGGTGGTTCCGGGCGCGGCGTCAGGAACCGGAGCCGCGTCGAATCCTGGAGCGGATGGTCAGGCCGCGGATGCGGGGCGCCCTTAGGCGGCGGCAGGAAGAACTCCAGCATGGGGCGGGATGGAGACAGGGCCGAGGTCCACGAGGTGCGCCATCGACGCGAAGATGCGCCGGAGCGACGGAGCCGAAAGCGCATCCGGACGTTGCATGCTCGTCGCAACGATCGGCCGCACGAGGTTCGCGCGTTGCGCGAGGAGATCCGCGACGGCGTCACAGGCGAAATCCACCCGTTCGACGACGAGGAGCGCCGCCGCGAGCGCCGCCTGCGTGTCCGCGGGTGATGGTCGGCGGTCTGCGCGCAGGCGGCAGAGCCGCACGGCCGCGCGGCCGAACGCCTGCTCGATGAAGCGGACGGACTCGGAGAGGGCGGCGGCGGGTCCCACGACGAAGAGTCCGCGTCCGCCGTGGATGGACTCGTCGGCGAAGCGGTCGACGTACCGAACGATCGCCTCTGACGCCGCGACATTGCCGGCGAGGGGCACAGCCGGCTCGACGCGCGGCTTCCGCTCGAACTCCACCGTTGCGTAGTGGAGCGCGAGGTGCCGCACCATGCGGTCGTCACCGAACGTCCGGAGGATCGCAGCGAAGCTCCGCATCGTGAGCCTGCGGCGGCCGGACGCGTACTGGACGAGCGTCGTGCGGTCGATCCCGAGCTCCCGCGCGAGCCGCTCCGTCGACCAGCCCCACCCGTGGGCACGGTCGAGGAGGAGCGCGATGATGCGAGGCTTTGGCTGCACGATCAGGGGCTAGTGGCATGGCCATTGTCGCGGCGCGAGGGCGTCCGGGAGAGAGCGGTGCGTGCGTTCGTGGCACCCTGCCACTAGGGTTTCGCGTCCACATGCCCGTCCGAAGGCGGCGCAGTGTGGCAGGACGCCACGCGGCACCGGGGGCTCGGCAAGCGGGGCATGAAACGTTTGTTTCGTCCTGATTCTACGGATGCGCGCAGGGCAGGTCGGGAGGAGGACGGACTGTGCCGCGACGCGGCGCGCCTGGGAGGCTTTCAGAAGCCGCACGCGTCGCATCCCCGTGTCGACGTCCTTTACAACTCGAAGAAGCGTGGCGCTGTGCCACGCGCGCACCGCGCCGCGGCGCGGTCTCGAAGCGGAGCGGCCGTGGCGTCCAGCCACGACGCCGCCGAGCGCATGCGGCAACGCCGCACGTGGGCGCTACCATCGCACGCGTCATTTCCCAAAACCCTCATGGATGCATGCCGCCCGGTGCCGACACCTGCCGGTGAGAGTCCGCCCGATGCTCTTTCCGCGCCGCCCGCGCCGCGCGCGAACGTGCTCGACTTGCGCACGGCCATTGAGGCGGTTCTTGCAGCCGGCGTGGCGCGGGCGGACGAGAGTATTACGCGCGAGTGGTTGCCGGAGCACGGATCGCACGACGAAGCCACTACGTCTCGTGCAACCTGCAAACGTACGCTTGCAGATTCGGCTTGTGCTTCTTGCACGGATGGTCGCGTGCACGAAGCACCGCAACATCCTCTGCAAGAAGTCCTCGACGGCGAGATCCACTCCGCCCATCGTGGGCCGGATCGGCCGGTCGATCGCGAGATGCTCCTCCGCGCTGTGACCCTCCGCGTCGCCTCGTTTCGCCAGCTCCACGCACTCGCATTGCCGAGACACCACTTCTCCGGCGTCGGCCGCCGTGCAGTCGTGCTCGAGAAGCTGGGGTTTGCCACCGTGTGGGAGGACCGGCTTCCGCAAGGCGGCCACCCGCGCTACCTCGTTCCCACCGCCGCGGGGATCGCCTGGGGCCATACAGAGCTCATTGCGCGGGTTGGTTCAGCGCCGCACACGACGCTCGTCCGGCACATGCTCGCCGGCGCGAGCAGGAACCCGCTCCGACTCGCGCCGTCCACCGCGCCGGTGTGGTTCCCGCACCAGCGCGCGACGAACGAGCTCGTGACGCGCTTCGCGCTCGCTGCGCCACTTGATGTCACGTGGGCGTCGGCGTGGCACCGGCCGCTCCCGAACGCGATCAGCGGCCTTCCGCTGCCGCAACCGGATTTCGTCCTCGTGCGGCAGCAGGGTTCCGCGTGCTCGCTCATCCTCGGCGAAGTCGACCGCGGGCACGAACCGCTCGCGACCTTCGCGCGCGTGAAATCCGAACGCTACGCCGGGCTCGCGGCGTCGCCGGATATCCTCGAGCGCCTCACCGGCTTCCGGTCGTTCGAGGTGTGGGTGGTCGTCGAGTGCGCGCAGCCGCTGGAGAGGCTCACCGCGCTCCTCGCTGTGACGCGGCGAACCTACGGTGCCTCGATGATGCGGTTCACCGCTTCTTCGTGGGCGCTCGACGCACCGAGCGGGGCGATCTGGTTCGACGTCGAGCACGCGCCAACGCATGCATCGTCGCGTTGCCTTGAGCACGCAAACCTCATCGCTCCGTGACCGAGGGCGGGTGGCAGCGTGCCACGCGGCACGGCATCGCCGCGTGCGATCCATCTGCCGTTCCTGCTGTGGCAGGCCGCCACGATGCGCCGTCGCGATCTCGGCCACACCGCCCGGCCGCGGTTCAATAGGCGCGTCGACAGCGATCGATGCACCTTCACAAGGCACACTCTCTCTCGGCTCACGCGCCGCCGTCGGCCTTCGCGCGTTCGAGCCGCGTGAACGTCTGCTCGAAGAGCGCGAGGCTCATCATCAGACGTTCCCCGTTCTCGATGTCGCGCACCGTTGCTGCGGGTAGTCCGAGCGCGCGTGCGAGTTCTTCGACACTCATCCCGAGCGCCAGGCGGCGTGAACGAATCTCTTTGGGCGTCACGTGTGGACCGAGTGACGCGGCGACTCTATCGCCATCGGTCATCGCGAGCGTTCGGCGTCCCTGCGCGGGCGATGCGGACCCAGTCGCGACCGGCCGTCGATCATCTTGTGGCCACGGTCACCCCGATCGACCGCGCCGGCGCGCTGGCTCATCTGCGTCGTTCGCGCGGGGGCGCCGAGACGCGGCGCCCAAAGGAGATCAATCACATCGTGCGCATCATCAAAGTGAACTCGCAGCCCTACACCGTCATCAACGGCAAGGACTTCGCCGTGTACCGCTGGTTCGCGCCTGGCCAGCACGGACCGCTCTTCATCCAGGTTGCGGGACGCACCGCGCTCACGCGCGACGACCTGCCGTCCGATGATTGGGTGGTCATCCCCGGTCGTGATCGCGGCCACCGTCTCGCCACGGCGTGGCGCAAGCCTTGGTTCGACTACCGGCTCGACGCCACGCGCAAGCTCGCGTTCCTCGGAGGATCGACAGACGGTTCGTACTACCTCGCGCTTCGCTACCTCGCGCGCCGGTTCGGCCTCGCTCTGTCGGAGACGGAACTCGCAGCGAAGAGCGGCGATTTCGCGACGGGTGCGGATCTTCCGTCCCCGCACATCTGGGGTTCGGCGGACGACGGCGCGCTCTCGCCGGCGAAGCTCGTCACGCTCGACGTCCTGAGCTACTGGGACCAGGACGACGCGGCGCGCATCTTCGCCGCGTGACATCGCCTTCCGATCCACCGTCCACCACCATCCACCGATCTATGGAGGAGGTTTGCGTGCAGCACGACATCATCCACATCCTCATCCCACCTCGCATGTGGCGGGACGACCGCGGCGATGCGTCGAAGCTCCACTGCGTCATCAACATCTCGGGCACGATGATGCATCTCGAAGCGATCGAGGTGCACACCGTGAACGGCGAGCAGCAGGCCCTGAACCCGGAACTCGCAAGCGACTTTACGTACATCTGCCTCTTCGGGAACGAAGGGCAGTTCGACACGACGGAGATCAACGGCAAGCACTACGTCCTCGCCGCGACGCCGTTCACGTGAGGTCGCCCGCCATGCAAATTCTCCTCGTGACACTCAACGTCGAAGGCGACCAGATCGGCGCGTGGGCGACGGTCCACGCAGAGAAGGCCGATGCGCTCGCGGCGAAGCTCGAAGCCCACTACGGAGATGCCGATGATCACTTCGTCGGCGTCTACGTCGCGACGGTCGAGCTGGAAGCGCACATTGACGATGGCCCGGTGAATGCGCTCGGAATCCCGCTCATCGAATCCACGGCGCAGCAGCAGCTCTTCTGATCGCGTCTACCTGCGGAAGATCGCTGCCTCCCGTTCGGCGGTGACGGGCCGATCGTACGTGAAGCGACCGAGCAAGCCGCATCGGTACGGCACGCACACCTCGATCGCCATGCCCGTGCGACTCTCAAGCTGCACAGAGATCGTGTCCCTCACCTCGCTCCCGCCGGGTGCGGTCAACCGCACGTCCGCGCAGATGCCAACGGCGGTGACGTCCTTCCGCGCGCTTCGATCGTGAGCCCCTCCCAAAGTGCCGCGATGACCGCCGTGGAAGTCGGATGCTCATCCGGCATCTGTACCGCGACGCCCGCGATCGCGCCGCTCGCCGTCACCGTCGCAGCAAACGGGTAGAACGTACCGTGCTTGCGCAGCATCTGCTGCGCGAACGGGTGCAGGTGCGCGAGTAGCGCGCTGAATGCTTCCTGCGCGCGGTCGTCTTCCTCACCTCGCACGACGGTCGGTTAGTGACGCACGGACTATCCACCCGCCCAAACCACTACGTCAACGCGCGCACCCGCGCACCCACTTCAGTACGAGAAAGGAGAGTCCCACTGTGACAACGGTCGACGTGTCATCCGGCACCGCGTACGCGGGCCGGGACGCCAACCACGCTCTCGGTTTCCGGCAGTTCAGCGCCTCGAAGCACGCGCAGTACTTCACGCCCACGTGGCTCGCAGAACTCCTCTGCGAGGTCCTCCAGCCCCTCGTCCCGCCGCGCGGTCCCGGCGAACTCGCGGTCCTCGATCCCACGTGCGGATCGGGGCGGCTCCTCGCGCCGTGGAAGCGCATCGGCGCGAGCGTTCTCGGGATTGAGCTCGACGAGCTCGCGGCCGACCACGCACGGTTCGCGCTCGGGACGACGAACGTGCGGACCGGGGACATCCTCGACTACCGCCACCTGCTCAGAGGCTTCTCGCTCGTGGTCACGAATCCCCCGTACGGCCTCTGGTGGACGCCGCCAGATGCCGGGGAGCTCTGGGCGTGCGAGACCGCGGGCGGCAAGATCGAGTCGCAAGGCGCAACACTTGAAATCGCGACGAAGGCGCTCTGCTACAACGGCGTCCTCGTCGCGATCATCCCCACTACCACCTTCGACAAGACCCGGCACCGCGCGCTCCGCGACACGCTCTACACCAACTACAAGGGGCTCCTCCACCTGACGTTGCCGAACCTCTTCGAAGAGGAGTACGGCATCAGCGTGTCGGTGGACCTCGTCGTCGCGCGCCGGGTTCCATCCTCATCATGGCAGCCGTTTACGATCCCGATCCGGCCGGAGAGCGTCACGGACGATCTGCGGTACGCATTCCGGCGCGCGTTCGATGCAGAGACGTACTCGACGCTACCCGATGCGGAGCCGTCGCCCTTGCCGGTGCTCTCGCGGCTGTTCAACGTCTCCCCGTCGCACACCGTGCGTGTCACGCCGAAGGGCCTCAAGTGCGCGCCGGATGCGGAGGGCATGCTCGCGTTCCTCGACGAGGTGGTCTCCGCCTTCGATCCGGTCCGCGGCATCGAGCACGGGATCGTGTCGGCGACGCTCTCACCGGCCTCGATCCTCACGCTCGGTCCGCGTGCCGGTGTCGAGACGCTCGCATGGCTCGGCTTCGAGCCCGCGATCAGCGACGCCGACCACGCGACGATCGCGCGACTGCAGGAGAAGTTCCGCCTGCTCCGCACACCGCTCTACCCGCCCGAACCGCACCAGCGCCTCGCGTACCTCGACGATCGCAGCTACACCGCGAAGGCGACCGTCAACACGGCCGAGGATGCGCCGTGCTTCACAGCTGGCCGCAGCTACCACCTGCGGCCGTCGTGGGTACGCCATCGCGAGACTGCGAAGGTCGAAACCGTGACGCAAGACGACAAGGACGTCACGCTCATCACGAAGGTGGATCGTGGCTACCTCGCGTTCGAGGTGCTGACGGATGCCGGGCCGCGGACGTTCCGTGAGATTGATGCCGCGGACGTGGAACTCCTCACCGCGGCGTTCGAGCTCCCCGACGTCGCCGACCTCGAAGTATCGGTCCCCGCGCGCATCACGCAGCACCGCGCAACCGTCGCGCGCCGGTCCGCGTTCCTGTTTCCCTTCCAAGCCGAAGACGTCGCCCGCATGGCCGTGAAGCCCTTCGGCTACCTCGGCTACGAGCAGGGCGGCGGCAAGACCGTCACCGCCGCATCGTGGGCGCGCACGCGCGGCTTCAAGCGCGTGCTCGTCGTCTGTCCCTCGGGCCTCATCGAGAACTGGATGAGCGAGCTCCAGCAGTTCGGCTTCCGCGCGCAGCGTCTCACGACGCACGCCGGCATCGCCGTGCTGCAGGAGGAGAAACGAAGGAGGTTTCTCCCGGACGACACCACGTTCTACATCACCTCGTTCGAGTTCCTCTCGCTTCGCGGTGCCGGCACGTTCGACGCGTGGACGTGCAAGCGCTTCACGAAGGACGGCGGCATCGATCACGAGATCACCGGCATTACGAGGGCCGCGTGTCCAGAATGTAAGCGGTCGTACGAGTCCGTCGTCGACTCCTGCCCTTCGTGCGGTGAGGTGAGCGAGTGGAGCGGCAGCCACTGCCGCGCGTGCACGCACCAGGCATGGTCGGCCACGCGCGACGCGCGCCAGTGGCCCGCGTACAAACGCATCAAGAAACTGTTCGGCGCCGTGCTCGTGGACGAAGCGCAGATTGCGAAGTCCAAGAACACGCTCCGCGGACGCGCCGTGCGGGCGATGCGGCCGAAGGGCCGCCTCATCCTCACCTGCACGCTCATGAAGGGCTACGCGACGGACATCTTCTGGAACGTCGCGTGGCTCCTCGGCTTCGACAATCCCCTCTTCCCCTACGCGTACCGCGGCGGCTCGAAGCGATTCCTCAACGAGTTCGGCACCTACGAGTTCGTCGACCGCCAGTTCGAGGATTCGCTCCACGAGGGGCGCGCGAAGCTTCTCCCCGAAGTCTCCAACCTCAATCGCTTCTGGCGGCTCATGGCGTCGTTCGCCATCCGCCGCCGGAAGGACGACATCTACGACTTGCCCACAAAGCACCAGCAGATCGTCGTCCTCAACCTCGATGGCCCGCATCGCCCGTTCTACAACGCGTACGCCGATTGGGCGCAGAAGGCGATCGCGAAGGCGCTCCGCGAGGGCGACGGCACGCCGAACATGGGCGTGATCTCGAACGCCCTCTGGAAGCTCCGCTACGCCGCGACGTGCCCGGTCGCGATCGACTACCTCGACCCGACGCTCGATGTCCCAAGCTGGAACAAGCTCGACTACGTGCTGACCTACGTCCGGCGCGCCGCCGAACGCGGGGAGAAGGCGATCGTTTTCTCCGGGCTTCGCGTCATGGTCGGCGCGATGGTCGCGCACCTCAAGCAGCACGGCATCGGCGTCCTCCCCATCACGGCCGAGGTGCCGACGAAGAAGCGCTTCGGGCTCATTCAGGAGTTCTCACGCACCCCGGAGCTCAACTGCATCGTCGCCTCGCTCAACTGCTTGAATCGCGGCTACACCATCACCGCCGCAAACCACGTCCTCCTCGTCGACCTGGAGTACAGCCCCGAAGCCACCGACCAAGCCGGCGACCGCGCGCACCGGCCCGGCCAGACGAAGCCCGTCTACGTGCAGGTGCTCCTCTCGCGCGACACGATCGACCAGATCATGTGGGAGGTCGTGACGCAGAAGGCGGAGGCGATCCGCCACGCGATCGACGGCAAGGCGCGGTTCCTCGACGTGGCGGAGATCCTCCAGAAAGCGACCGGCGACGTGCAGCTCGAGATCGCTCGCCGCTTGGAGCGCATCTCGCTGCTGCCCGTGCCGCAGCCGGTCATTGACCTCGAAGCGGCGGCCACGCCAATTGAGAATGTTCTGCCCTTCCCCGTTGCACCCGTTATCACCGCGGTGCACGAGCCGCTCATCGCGCTGGCGCAGTTGCCACGCATGAAGCCCGTGCAGCTTGCCCTTTTCGGGTCGATGCTCTAGCCGTGCGTCATCGCTTCGGTGCCGCTGGCCGGCTTCTCTGCCATCAGTCGCCGACCGACCGGGCTCTCGGCCGGCACGAGGTTGGGCGACCCGCAGACGGCGCACACCTTCCGGCGCGCCGACAGTCGCCAAAACGAATAGAGGATGCCCGGAATCAGCAACAGGCACCACGCCACGATCTCAAGCAGGATGCTGCCGGGCGTGAACGATTTCGTCTTGTCGACCGATCCGCAGTTCGCGCACACGACCGAGGACGCCATAGCGAGGAGGGGTAATCGGCACCATCGTACGCCGCTTCCGCCGCGTCGCAAGGGCCGTTCGCTCTGCACTCGAAAGGAGATTCCTTGACCTGTCCTCACACCACGCACACCCGTGATCCGTCCGATCGTGGGCTCGTGAAGCCCTTCCTCGTCTGTCTCGCGTGCGGCATCCTCGGCGTCACCTGCGATCGCTGCGCGCGCTTCTACCGCACGCCACCGCTCGGCTACCTCCCCGACGACTGGTGCCGCGCGTGCGACTGCTGCCCGACCTGCTGCACGGAGGTTGACCGCGGTCTCACGCCCGAGGACATCGTCCGCGCGATCGAAGCTGCGACGCATCTCGTGGTGGACGGCTGGATCGCCGCGCGCATCCGTGCCGCCGCCACGCGCGAGGACGCGATCGTGGTCGCCCGGCGCGAGTGCTCGCGCGGCGGGATGAGCAGTCTCGGGGAGCAGATCTCCGGCTTCCGCGACCGCGTCAACAAGGGCCGCGGGCTCACCGTGATCTACGGCCACCGCAAGGGCGTCGTGACATGGGCACAGATCGCTGACTATGTCCGCGCCCCGCGTGAACTCGCGCAGGCTGCGATTCCCGCGCAGCAACTCGCCCTCTTCAGCTGACCTTCTTCTCCCCTCAACGCACAGGAAGGCCTCACCGGCCCTCCCGTGACCCCACAGACCGCTCATCTTCGAAAGGTACCGTCATGGACTTGCTCCCGCTCAACGTGCGCGCGGCACTCGCGCGCTTCCCGCTCGGCTCGCAGGACGGCCGCGGCATGGATGCCGTCGTCGTCGTGAAGTACTTCTTCCCGGCCGGCCGCTACACGCTCTACGTCACTGAAGCCGAGACCTGCGACGACGACGTGCGCCTGTTCGGCTACTGCCTCTCCCCGTTCGGCGAGGACTGCGACGAGTGGGGTTACGCCTCGCTCAACGAGCTCCGGTCGACGCGTGTCCGCGGCCTTTCGATCGAGCGCGATCTCCACTTCCCGATCGCAGAGCGCACCGTGCGCCAGGCGCTCGCGCGCACGCACATCGCGTGACGCGCGCTCCATCCACACAACAACAGAAAGGAGACTTCCGCATGGACCTCGTTCTCAAGCTCCGCGAGCTGCGCGACCTCCGCGGGCTCAGTCAGAAGGATGTCGCGCGCCTCTCCGGCGTCGGCGAGAAGACCATCAGCTCATTCGAGACCGGCGAGCGCATCGGCGCGCTCAAGCTCTCGCAACTCTCGAAGCTCCTCAGCATCTACGGCGTCACCGAAGAGCAGTTCTTCAGCCGCGCCATCGAGGAACTCTTCGACCCCGACGCGATCTCGCGTCGCACGCGCGAGGAGCAGCTCGTCGCCAGCCTCGCGGAACTGCCAGCGGATGCGCGCAACGCACTCCTGGAGCGATTCGAGCTCATGGTCGAATCCGCGCGCGCCGCGATCGGCCCGACCCATCGTTCCCCGCCGCGGATTCCTCTGCTCACCGCAATGCGACGCCAGTCGTTCGCGGCGTGAACGAGGTCCCGCGATGCGAGCAATCACGCGTGATCCGTTCGCGCGCCAGACGCTCGTCCGCGCCACGGTCGGGCCACTCGCGCACCGCGAGAGCTGCGCGTGGTGTGGAGGTA
>DASPMO010000086.1:0-32446 GCA_035627015.1 Thermoanaerobaculia bacterium
GCCGAGAACGAAAAGGCCGGGGATGGTGCTTTGCAGGTGATAGTCGACCCAGAGGCCGCCCATCGTGTAATGGATCGCGGGATAGATGCGCATCGGCATCTCGTACGGGTCCTCGGCGGTGATGTCGTGGTACATCTCGAAGAGGTTGCCGTAGCGCTCCTGGATGACCGGACGGCCGAGGCGCTTGATGGCGTCGGCGAAGTCGAGATAGACGCCGCGTCCCGAGGGACCGATGCCGCGCCCCTCGTCGCAGGCTTCCTTCGCGGCGCGCGAGGCGATGTCGCGCGGGGCGAGGTTGCCGAAGCTGGGGTACTTGCGCTCGAGGTAGTAGTCGCGCTCTCCCTCGGGGATCTCTTTCGGGGAGCGCTTGTCGCCCTGCGTCTTCGGCACCCAGATGCGGCCGTCGTTGCGCAGCGACTCGGACATCAGCGTGAGCTTGGACTGGTAGTCGCCGCTCTGCGGGATGCAGGTCGGGTGGATCTGCGTGTAGCAGGGGTTGGCGAAGGCCGCGCCGCGCTTGTGGGCGCGCCAGATGGCGGTGGCGTTGGAGGCCTTCGCATTCGTCGACAGGTAGAAAACGTTGACATACCCGCCGGTGCCGAGGACGACCGCGTCGGCCGCGTGCGCCTCGATCTTTCCGTCGATCATGTTGCGGGTGATGATGCCCTTGGCGTGGCCGTCGACGACCACGAGGTCGAGCATCTCGTGGCGGTTGTACTGCTTGACGGTGCCGAGGGCGATCTGCCGCTCGAGGGCCTGGAAGGCGCCGAGGAGGAGCTGCTGCCCCGTCTGCCCGCGCGCGTAGAAGGTGCGCGAGACCTGCACGCCGCCGAAGGAGCGGTTCTCGAGCATGCCGCCGTACTCGCGCGCGAGCGGCACGCCCTGGGCGACGGCCTGGTCGATGATGTTGACCGAGAGCTCGGCCAGGCGGTGCACGTTCCCTTCGCGGGCGCGGTAGTCGCCGCCTTTGATGGTGTCGTAGAAGAGGCGGTAGACGCTGTCGCCGTCGTTGCGGTAGTTCTTGGCCGCGTTGATGCCGCCCTGCGCGGCGATGGAGTGCGCGCGGCGCGGCGAGTCGTGGTAGACGAAACACTTGACGTTGTAGCCGAGCTCCCCGAGGGTGGCCGCGGCCGACGCGCCGGCCAGCCCCGCGCCGACGACGATGATGTCGTACTTGCGCCGGTTGGCCGGGTTCACCAGCCGGTAATGCGATTTCGCGTAGGTCCACTTCTCTGCGAGGGGACCGGGAGGAATCCTGCTGTCCAATTGCATTCGATTCACCTGACGAATCCGAGGAGCACGCTGAGCGGGAAGAGGACGTTGCCGACCGTGATGATCACGGCGAAGGCCGTCGCGAAGAGACGCCGCCAGTTCTCGAAGCGCTTGTGGGTCACGCCCAGCGACGAGAACATGCTCCAGACGCCGTGATAGAGGTGCAGGCCGAGGGCGAGGTTGGCGATGATGTAGAACGCCGCCACCCACCAGATCCTGAAGCCGGCCACGAAGTTGTGGTACGGATCGGTGCGGATGAAGTCGTGCGGCGCCACACGCACGCCGATGGTGAAGTGCAGGAGGTGGTAGATGACGAAGAGCAGGATGATGATCCCGCCCCAGCGCATGGTGCGCGAGGCGTAGCTGGCCTTGGCGTAGTCGCGGTTGCGGTAGTCGACCGGACGCGCGTGGCGGTTCATCATCGTCAGCGCGTACGCGGAGTGGATGTGGAAGACCACGGCCACCAGCAGGATGATGCGCGACAGCCAGAGCATCCCGCTCTCCGGCACGGCGGGGGTGAGCATGGTCTTGAGGAAGAGCGCGTATTCGTTGAAGTGCTCGGGCCCGAAGTAGACCTTCAGGTTGCCGACCATGTGCAGGAAGATCCAGCCGAAGAGGATCACGCCTGTCACGGCCATGACCGCCTTCTTGCCGATCGCGGAGCGGTAGAAGTTCCCCAACCACGTCATTCGGAGCTCACCTCGGTTCGGTACAGCGGCGGGTTGCATTCGGCCGGCATCATATCGAGTCATAGGGCACCGTCAAGGAGACGAGCGCTCACCGAGGAGTGTGACAACGTAGGATGGGCTTCAGCCCGTCCCCCCCGTGGGAGGCGGGCTGAAGCCCGCCCTACGTTTGCATGACACTCGTCATGTGCACCCGCTGACATCCTCCATTACCCGTCTCGGGAACGGGGACGCATCCTGTGCGCATGTACGCCGCACACTTTTCCGCTGTCCGCAAGAACTACGGTGACGTCGAGGCTTTGAAGGGGCTCGACCTGACCATCGCCCCCGGCGAGCTGCTGGCGCTGCTCGGCGCGAACGGGGCCGGGAAGACCACGGCCGTCCGCCTGCTGCTGGGCCTGGCGAAGCCGACCTCCGGGACGGTGCGCGTCTTCGGCGGCGATCCGCGCGACGCCGCCACCCGCGCCCGCCTCGGCGCGGTGCTGCAGTCGGCCCGCGTCCCCGAGACGCTGCGCGTGCGCGAGCACATCGAGCTCTTCTCCAGCTACTACCCGCATCCGATGAAGATGGCCGACGTGCTGGAGGCGGCGAACCTCAACGGCCTCGAGCGCCGCAAGTATGGCGAGCTGTCGGGCGGACAGCAGAAGCGCGTGCTCTTCGCGCTGGCCATCTGCGGCGATCCCGACCTGCTCATCCTCGACGAGCCGACGGTGGGCCTGGATGTGGAGGCGCGCCGCGCGCTCTGGAAGCAGATCCGCGTGTTCATCGCCCGCGGCAAGTCGGTCCTGCTGACCACGCACTACCTGACCGAGGCCGAGGCGCTGGCCAGCCGCGTCGTGGTCGTGCATCGCGGCACCGTGGCCGCGCAGGGAACGCCCGCGGAGATCAAGGGAGGCGCGGCGTCGCTCGAGGACGCGTTCGTGGAGCTGCTGGAGGCGTCGTAAAGTACGCCGCGTGAGGAAAGTCTTCGGGATCCTGGGCATCGTCGTCGGCATCGGCGGCCTGATCGGCATCGTGCTGGAGCGCCGCGCCGCGCAACAACGGCAGGAGCGGTTGCGTGCGCTGACGCTCCGCGAGGAGACGAGGCCGTTCGCGCCGGGCGACCGCGTGCGCATCGTGAAGCGCGCCGGCACGTTCAAGCCGAGCGAGACGGGAGCGGACGAAGTGGTGGCCGGCCCCGGCCAGACGGGCGTCGTGCTGCGCTGGGAGAAGCGGCAGCGCGACGTGGAGCTGGGCATCGATCCGGCGCACGAGCCGCTGCAGATCGTGCGCGTGCGCTGGGCGGCGCAGCGCTGGAAAGTGTGGGGCCTCGGCGACCGCTCGGTCGAGCTGCCGGAGTTCGAGACCACGATCCACGTGAGCTATCTCCAGGTGGAGCGCCGGCGTCCCGCCGGCTGATGTGGCGGCGCAATATCGCAACAGTTGCGCAATTGCGCGATTGCGGTTGCGCCATGGAGGTCAGGAACCCGGCGAGCGCACGGGTTCGTAAGCGTCTGATCGACGAAGACACCGCGGGGGGGTTCGCGATACGTTGCGTGGTCTTCGCGATTCGTTGCGTGGACTTCGCGGTTCATCGCGTGGTCTTCGCGACTCATCGCGTGGTCTTCGCGACTCGTCGCGTGCTCTTCGCGACTCCACACGTGGACTGCGCGATTCCACGCGTGGACTGCGCGATTCCACGCTTTCCCACCGCCCACCCAAAGTGGCGGCGCGGGACGCCGCCACGACAGCCGGCGGGACGCCGGCGGTCCGCTTAGGCGACGGTCAGGACGGCTTTTCCCGTGTAGGTGCGCTGCTCCATTTCGTCGATGACCGCGGGGAGCTCGGTCCAGGGGCGCCGCACTTCGATCGGAGAGTGGAGCCGTCCCGCGCGCACGTGCTCGAGCAGGCGCTCGAGGTCGGAGGCGCGCACGCGGCGGCTCTCCATCTCCTCGAAGATCAGGAGGCCGTATACGCGCGCGCCCCCTTTCGCATAGAGCGTGCGCGCGTTGAAGGTGGTCTCCTCCTCGGAGGAGTTGCCGATGGTCACGACGACGCCTCCACGGGCCACTTTGGCGATGGCCGTGGCCAGCGACGCACCGCCCACGGATTCGAGGATCAGGTCGAATTCGCCTTGGGCCTGTTCGATCGTGGCGACGATGTCCGCGCCGGCGAGCGGCAGCGGGCGTCTCGTGACCGCGGTCACGTGCGCGCCGGCCAGGGCGCCGAGCTGCACGGCGAACTGGCCGACGCCGCCCGAGGCGCCGGTGATCAGGATGCGCCTGCCGAGGAGCGAGCCGGCGACGTCGAAGGCCCGCACCACCGTCAGCGCGGCGATCGGCAGCGTGGCGGCGACGTCGAGGCCGACCTCCTCGGGGACGACGGCGGCGTACGCCTCCGGCACGACCGCGTATTCGGCCCAGGCGCCGCTGTTCAGCAGTGCGGCCACGCGCGCGCCCGCCCTCGGCCCTTCCGCGACGGTGCCGGCCACGTCCCAGCCGAGGATCTTCCCGTCCGGTGCGCGGCGCACGGAGCGCAGCTCGCCGCGATTGAGCGAGAAGGCCTCGACGCGGAGCAGCAGCTCGCCGCCGGCCGGGGCAGGCTTCGGCACGTCCATGAATTGCAGCTGACCGCCCTGCGCCACCCACGCCTTCATGACAATCGTCACCCCGTCATCCTGACTCTCTGCCATGGCCCCGAACGGGCCGCGGACCGATGCTGTGCGGCATGAGAGTCTATCTGCTCGAGATCAAGTACGAGTTCCTCAAGGCGCTGCGCATGCCGTCGTATTCGCTGCCGACGCTCCTCTTCCCTCTCTTCTTCTATCTCTTCTTCGGGGTGATGTGGGGCGGGACGAAGACGGGCGCGGTCAACATGGCCACCTACCTCGTGGCCACGTACGGCACGTTCGGAGTGATCGGCGCGGCGCTGTTCGGCTTCGGCGTCTCAGTGGCCATCGAGCGCGGGCAGGGATGGCTGGAGGTGAAGCGCACGACGCCGATGCCGATCGCGGCCTATTTCGTCTCGAAGCTCGGGATGGCCATGATCTTCAGCGCGATCATCATGGTGATGCTGTTCATTCTCGGCAGGACGGTGGGGCACGCGGACATCTCGGTGCCGCAGATGCTGGCCATGTTCGGCGTGCAGGTGCTGGGCTCGATCACGTTCTGCATGCTCGGGCTGGCCATCGGCTTCCTGGCCGGACCGAACTCTGCCACGCCGATCGTGAACGTCCTCTATCTGCCGATGGGCTTCCTGGCCGGCCTCTGGATCCCGATCGTCTTCCTGCCGAAGACGCTGCAGCACGTGGCGCAGTGGCTGCCGCCGTATCACCTGGGGCAACTGGCCCTCGGGACGATCGGCGCGTCGGACGGCAGGCCGGTCCTCGTCCACGCGGCCGCGATGATCGCGGCCACCATGCTCTTCGCCATCGTGGCCTGGATCGGCTACCGCCGCGACGAAGGAAAGCTGTACGGATAAACTGAGCGCACCGTGCGACGACTGATCCCGCAGGACACCGATCTCGGCTGGACGCCATGGGCGTGGACGGTCTACATCATCCCGTTCCTGACCACGCCGCTGTACATCTCCCGGTACGCGAACGTGCAGGGGTGGCTGTACTTCGGCACGGTGACGCTGGCGTTCCTGGCGATGTACTTCCGCAGCTACTGGGTGCGCGGGCGCGAGCTGTGGCTGCTGACGATCGCCACGACCGCACTCGGCGTCGCCTTCTGGCCGGTGACGCTCGCCGCGGGGGCGTTCTTCATCTACGCCGCGGCGATGTTCGCGCACAGTCAGCCGCCGCGGCGCGCGTTCATCGTCATCGCCGGGATCTCGGCGGTCATCGTCGGCGAGGCGGTGCTCATCTACCGCGCCTGGTACCACACCATCTGGCCGCTGGGATTCACGATCCTGGTGGGCGCGCTGAACGTGCACTTCGCGCAGGTCTCGCGCGCGAACGCGCGGCTGCGGCTGGCGCAGGATGAGATCGAGCACCTGGCGAAAGTGGCGGAGCGCGAGCGGATCGCCCGCGACCTCCACGACGTCCTCGGGCACACGCTGTCGCTGGTGATCCTGAAGTCGGAGCTGGCCACGAAGCTGGCGGACCGCGATCCCGAGCGCGCCCGCGAGGAGATCCGCGACGTGGAGCGCATCGCCCGCGAGGCGCTGGCCGAGGTGCGGGCCGCGGTGACGGGCTACCGTGCCGGCGGGCTGCAGTCGGAGATCCAGCACGCGCGCAGCACGCTGGCCACGGCCGGCGTGGCGTTCGAGTGCGAGGTGCACGCGAAGACGTCCATCCCGCCGTCGCACGAGGCGGTGCTCTGCATGGCGCTGCGCGAGGCGGTGACGAACATCGTCCGCCACTCCGGCGCGCGCAAGGCGAGGCTGTCGATGCGCGTCAGCGACACGTCGTGCGCCGTGACCATCACCGACGACGGCCGCGGCGGCAGCGCCCCCTTCGGCAGCGGACTGACGGGGATGCGCGAGCGCGTGGAAGCGCTCGGCGGGTCGCTGGGGCGGGACGGGGGACACGGGACGACGCTCACGGTGACGCTGCCGCTGGCGGTTCCGGCGCAGGAGCGCACGGCGTGATCCGCGTGGTCATTGCCGAGGATCAGAGCATGGTCCTCGGGGCGCTCGCGGCGCTGCTGGAGATCGAGGGGGACTTCGACGTGGTCGGGCGCGCGCGCGACGGGGAGGAGGCGCTGGCGATCTGCCGCGAGCAGAAGCCGGACGTGCTGCTGACCGACATCGAGATGCCGCGCCGCACGGGACTGGAGCTCGCCTCCGCGCTGAAGCAGGAGAAGCTCCCCACGCGCGTGATCATCCTGACCACCTTCGCCCGCGGCGGCTACCTTCGGCGCGCGCTGGAGGCGGGTGCGTCGGGCTACCTGCTCAAGGACTCGCCGGCGGAGCATCTCGCCAATGCCGTGCGCCGCGTCAAGGCGGGCGGCCGCGTGATCGATCCCGAGCTCGCGGCCGAGGCATGGGGGGAGCCCGACCCGCTCACCGACCGCGAGCGCCAGGTGCTGCGCATGGCCGGCGAGGGACAGACCTCCGCCGACATCGCCTCGACGCTGCACCTCTCCGAGGGGACCGTGCGCAATTACCTCTCCGAGGCCATCAGCAAGCTCGGGGCGGGAAACCGCGTCGAGGCGGCACGCATCGCGCGCGATAAGGGGTGGTTATAGGTGGACCGCCGGCGTCCTCGCCGGCTGTCTGGGCGGGCGTCCCGCCCGCCCATAGTGACGGCGGGATGCCGTCACAGACAGCCGGCGGGGACGCCGGCGGTCCACTAAGAAGTTACAGGCGCTTGCGGAGCTCTTCGCGGACGCGCAGGCCCGTTTGCTCGCATGACGAGAGTTTGTAGGCGACGGAGGCGAGGTAATCCGTCGTGGCCACGCGGTACCGCGGCTGCGGGTCGAACGGCGTGACGTAGGCGTCGTCGAGGATGCCGCGCAGTTGGGCCTCGGTCATGGTGCACACCACGAGCTCATTGTCGTAGGGCATCGCGGCGCGCAGGGACTCCAGCGTCAGCGTTCCCGCGGGGAGCGCGCCGCGGAAGCTGCTCTTCGTCGAAACGGCCACGTCGGCTTTTGCCGCCTCGCGCATGGCGGCGAGTGCACGCTGCGCGACCGTCTCCGTGCTCATCGCGGTTTCGAGCCTGCCGATCGGCTTGAAGAGCTCGGGCCGCGCGCGCTCGAGATCGCGCTGCATATCGGCCACGCGTTTCTCGATCTTCGTGTTGACCGGCAACGACCCCTCGACGGGAATCAGGCCGCCGCGCACGTGCTGTACGCGTCCCTCGTCGATGGTCAGCTCCAGGCGGCTGATGTTCGTCAGGTACTGCCCCGGCGAAACGAAGGCGGTTTTCGTGTCGGGGATCTGCGTCAGGTGGCGCTCGAGATGACTGTGCGAGCCGAAAATGAGATCGATGCCCGGCACGGTGCGCGCGAGCGCGTAATCGTCCTCGACGGACTGATGGCCGATCAGCACCACGGCGTCGACGCGCTCCTTGTCGCGCAACGTGGCCACGACTGAGCGCGCAGCCTCCACGGGGTCACCAAACGTAAGGCGGGCTTCAGCCCGCCCGGGACGGGCTAAAGCCCGTCCTACGTTCAGCTTCTCGAAATCACGCCCCGCCAGCGCGAAGACGCCGATGCGCACGCCCTTCGTCTTCAGCACCACATACGGCTTGAAGCCGGGCGTATTGGCGCTGAGGACCGGATACTTCAACTGCTTCCGGCAGCGCTCGAACGCCTCGCGGCCGTAATCGGGCTCGTGATTGCCGAAGGCCATGGCGCTGACGATGCCGTTGAACCACGGCCACTCGGCACATTGATACTGATCCGACCAGGCGGGCGCGCCTTTGTTGATCATGTCGCCGCCGCTGAAGACCAGCGCGCCGGCGCGCTTCTGCTGCTCGAGATAGCCGATGGCGCGCGCGATCCCGCCGCGCTCTCCCTGGTCCGTGTAAAACGGCAGCGCGTGCGAGTGATAGTCGGAGAAATGCAGCAACGTGACGGTGGTCGCGGCGAGCAGGAAATGCATCGGCATCGAGTCTATTACGGCTGCAGCGCCAGCGCCTCGCTGCCGGCGGCGGTGATCACCACCTTCTTCACGGAAGGGAGCTCCATCAGCGTCCGGGTCACCGACTGCCGGATCATCTGCGCCGCGCAGGAGCCGCCGACGTTCTGCAGGCGGCCGTTGAAATCGACGGTCAGCGTACCGTCGCGGAGATTGATCGACTCCACGCGCGACTCTTTCGGGAACGGCGCCGGCTCGGCCATCAGCGCCTCCACGAGCAGGCGGGCCATGGAGATGCTCTTCGGGATGCGCCGCTTCTGCGCGACCACACCCGTGCAGTCGGCGTTGGGCAGATAGAGCGTCGCCTCCACCAGTTCCACGTCGAACGGGCGCGTCATGGAGACGAGCGACTGCTCCGAGCCGTCGCGCGCCGAGTATTCGAGCGCGTCGACGGTGATCGACGCGCCGGGATCGCGCGTCACCCAGATCGTCCCGCGAAAGGGACTGTGCGTCCCAATCTCCCCCGTGGCGGTGGTGAAGGTCTCGCCGATCAGCTTCCCGCGCGCGTCGCGCACGCGCAGCGCGACGTTGCTCTCGAACGTCCGCGCGCGTCCGGTCACGACGACCGGGTTCGCCACTTCGACGCCATCCAGATAGATGTTGCGCTCGGGCGCGGGAGCCGGTTCCGCGGGAGGTTGCAATGGAGGTTGCGATGAAGGCTGCGCGGGAGGCTGCGAAGAGGAAGCCGGTGCTGGTGGTGGTGCTGCCGGCGTGCATGCCATCCACAAAAGCGTAACCACAAGAGCCTGTCTCACGTTGTATCCTCCGCCCCATGAGTAGATTTTTATTGTCAGTTCTCGTTCTGTTCACGACGCTTGCCGCTTTCGCCCAGCAGACCCCGATCGTCACCGACCTCCAGCCGAACCAGGGACCGTCCGACGGCGGCACGCTCGTTGTCGTTCGCGGGGATCACCTCAGCACGAAAGTGGTCTGCATTCTCCCCTGTCCGCCGCGCGTCCAGTTCGGCGACGTCACCGTCGACGCGGTCGAAGAGTCGGATGAGCGCCTGGTGGTGACCACGCCGGCGCACGCGCCGGGGGTGGTGGACGTCACGGTCTTCATTCCGGGAGAGGAGCCGTTCCTCCTGAAAAACGGATTCACCTTCGTAGGCGACGGCGACGAGGCGTACGAGCAGGTGCTGCTGCCGATCTATCTCAAGGAGCTGGTCCCGGGCGCGAACGGCTCACAGTGGCGCACCGATTTCCGCATCCGCAATCACGGCACGGAAGCCGTGCTGCTGGCGCCGTGGGAGTGCCCGCCGAACATGGCCTGCCCGCCGGTCTTTCCGCTGACGCACACGCTGCTGCCGAATCGGACCCTGCACAATCCGCAGGATTTCTCCTCGCGTCCGGGCGCCAATCCGAGCCGCCTGCTGTATGTCAGCAAGCCGGACGCCGTGTCGATGAGCCTGCGCGTGGGCGACGTGTCTCGCAGCACGCTGAACGCCGGCACCGACCTGCCGATCGTCCGCCCGCACGAATTGCTGCGCGGCACGGCCCAGCTGTTCGACGTGCCGCTCGACGCGCAGAGCTTCCGCATCCTGCTGCGCGTTTACGACCTGGCCTATACCAAAGCGGACTTCGAAGTGCGTCTTTATGACGAACGACGCGAGGACGAGCCGGTGCATGTGACGCTGCTGACCGCCACGACCCCGCAGCAGGGCGCGTTCCGCAGCGAGGCCGCTTACGCGCAGCTCGACATCACCGACCTCCTGAAATTGCGCAAGGCGTGGCCGGCCACGGCGCGCATCGAGATCCTGCCGAGGACGCCCGGCAGCCGTTACTGGGCGTTTGTGAGCCTGACCAACAATCAGACGCAGCTCGTCACGCTGGTGACGCCGCAATAAAAACAAAAAGGGCGCACCCCACGGTGCGCCCTTTTTTCGAGATCCGGCGAAGTTACTTCTTCGATTCCTGCATCTCTTTGATTGCAGCTTCGCGGCCCTTTTCCTTGGCCACTTTTGCGAAATAGCTGCGGCGCGCCTCGGGGAATCCGCGCACCAGGGCCAGATAACGCCCCTGAAGCTGACGAGAGGCCAGCTGCTCCGGCGTAATGCTGCTCGTACCGCCCTTGCGGCCGCGCTTCGCACCGGCTTTCGCTGCAGCGGGAGCGCCGCCGCCAGAAATGGTACCGGCAGACGCCGACGCGGGCGGACGGCCCGGACCGCGTCCACTGCCAGCCGGACGACCCGGCTTGCGGCCCGGCGTTCCGGGCGGGCGGCCCGGGCGGCCGGGCTTACGGCCCGGCTTCCGGCCGCGGCGGCCAACAGCGGCGGCAGCAACGGTTGCCGCACCGGCCGCAAGGCCGGCGACGGCACCGGCGGCAGCGGAGCCGGCTGCATCCTTGAGACGCTGGAGACGCTGTTCGAGCGTGCTGATCTCGCTCTTCATCTCCTGCACATAACGCTCGATGTCGTTCGCCGATACGCGGCGCTCGCCAATCAAACGTTCCAGCACGTAAGAAGCCTGACCCGGGGAAAGGGAACCTGAATACTGACGCGGTGGCCTTGCCATGTTCGATCCTCCTGCAATGACGCCCAAAGTCTTGTGCAATAACAGTGCATTGTCAACGCAAAAAACAATAAAGGCGGGCTTTTCAGCCCGCCTTTTGAGAAATGCACCTCGGAAAATGCTCAGTATCTGTAGTGATCCGACTTATAGGGCCCTTCGACCGGCACGCCAAGGTACTTAGACTGGTCTGCAGTGAGGACCGTCAGCTCCACGCCGAGGTGCGCCAGGTGCAGGCGGGCCACTTCCTCGTCGAGCTTTTTCGGCAGGACGTAAACCTGCTTTTCGTACTCGCCCCTGTTCTGCCAGAGCGCGAGCTGGGCCAGCACCTGATTGGTGAACGAGGCGGACATGACGAACGACGGATGTCCCGTCGCGCAGCCGAGGTTCATCAGGCGTCCCTCGGCCAGAATGAGCACGGAGTGACCGTCCGGGAAAACCCACTCGTCGTACTGCGGCTTGATATTGATCTTCTTCACACCCGGAAACTTCTTGAGGCCGGCCATGTCGATCTCGTTGTCGAAGTGGCCGATATTGCTGACGATCGCGTTGTGCTTCATGCGCGACATGTGATCCGCGGTAATGATGTCCTTATTACCGGTGGAGGTCACGAAAATGTCCGCCCGGTCGACGACGCTTTCCAGCGTCCGGACCTCGAACCCTTCCATGGCGGCCTGCAGCGCGCAAATGGGATCGATTTCCGTCACTACCACGCGCGCGCCCTGTCCGCGCAGCGCCTGTGCGCAGCCTTTGCCTACTTCGCCGAATCCGCACACGACCGCGAGCTTGCCGGCGATCATGACGTCGGTGGCGCGATTGAGGCCGTCAATGACCGAATGGCGGCAGCCGTAGATATTGTCGAACTTCGACTTGGTCACCGAGTCATTGACGTTGATGGCGGGGAACATGAGCGTTCCCGCTTCCTGCATCTGATAGAGGCGGTGCACGCCGGTGGTGGTCTCTTCGGAGACACCGCGCATGTCTTTGGCCACGCGCGTCCAGCGCTGGGGATTGCGGGTCAGCTCCTGGCGCAGCAGGTCGAGAATCACGCCCCACTCTTCCGGCTCGTCGGAGGGATTGAACTCGGGGACGCGGTTGGCGCCTTCGAATTCGACCCCTTTGTGCAGCAGCAGCGTGGCGTCGCCGCCGTCGTCGACGATGAGGGTCGGGCCGGAGCCGTCAGGCCACATGAGCGCCTCGGACGTGCACCACCAGTACTCCTCGAGCGTCTCGCCCTTCCACGCGAACACGGGGATGCCGCGCGGGTTGTCGATCGTGCCGCCCGTTTCGGGACGGCCCACCACCACGGCCGCGGCCGCGTGGTCCTGCGTCGAAAAGATGTTGCAGCTCACCCAGCGCACGTCGGCGCCGAGCTCCGCCAGCGTCTCGATGAGCACCGCGGTCTGAACGGTCATGTGCAGCGAGCCCATGACGCGGGCGCCGGCGAGCGGCTTGTCCTTCCCATATTTCTCACGCACGGCCATGAGTCCCGGCATCTCGTGCTCGGCGAGACGGATCTCGTTGCGGCCGAGGGTGGCCAGGCTGAGGTCGCGAACCTTGTACGGCTCCCGGCCGGCGGCGCGAGCGCTTTCGAACTGATGGGTCACTTCGAGAGTTGCAGTCACTGATTGTTGCTCCTGTCGGTTGATTGCTCCCGGCACGCTGGCGAGTCTGCGGGGGTGCCCGGGCGGGGTTACGAGAGGCGGAATTCTACCACTTCCGGGGAGGGGACCGGGAGAGAGTAAAATCGGTGCATTCGTCCAGAAAGCAGGTCCCAATGTTCGAGAGCTCATCGGTTCCGCCCCCGCGGTTCAAGGCAAAGTTCGCGGTGAAGGTGCCGTCGTTCCAGTTCCGTGGCGGCAGGTTCATCTCCTTTGTCTTCAAGCTTCTACTGGTCCTCTCCCCCCTGCTTTTCCTGCGGGGATGCCTGATCACGTACGTCTCGCCGGGGCAGATCGGCCTGCGGCAGATCGCGTTCGGGCCGAGCAAGGGGCTGCAGAAGTCGCTGGTCGGTCCCGGCTACCGGCGGCAGATCCGCGGCTACGAGACGATCCGCACCTTCCCCCGCGACATCCAGACCGTGGAGTTCACGAACAACGAGGCGGAGCGCGGCCCCGATCACCGTACCGTCAGCGCCATCAACGTGCCCACCGTGGACGGCTACCCGGTGGCGGTGGACGTGACGGTCGTGTATCGCGTGGCCGATCCGTTCAAGGTGGTCTCGCGATTCGGATTCGGACGCGCGTACGAAGACAACGTGGTCATCCGCCTCACCGATCCGCTGGTCAAGCAGCATCTGGGGGAGCTCCGCGCGGAGGAGTTCTACAGCGACCAGCGCCTCGTGCACGCGCGCAATCTGCGCGCGGAGCTGTCGGCGCGGTTCAAGGAGAACGGCATCCAGCTCGCCGACGTCCTGATCCGCCAGTACGACTATCCCGACACCTTTCAGCAACTGACGGAACAGAAGAAGATTCAGGACCAGTCGGTCCTGACCAACCGCGCGCTTGCCAAACAGGCCGAGGTGGACACGCGATTGCGGCAGACGGTGGCCGAGGGACAGAACCTCATCAATGTACGCGCGGCCGAATTCCAGGCGCAGATCACCGGCATCAACGCACAGCGCTCGCTGTATGAGCGCTCGCGGCACGCCGAGGCCGACCTGCTCGTGCGCAACGCGGAATCGCAGGGGACGGAGCTGATCAACCGGGCCATGGAAGGCGCGGGCTCGGACAAGCTGCTGAAACTGCGCAAGGGACTGGCGCTGCTGAACAGCATGAAGGGTCCGATTTATATCAGCGAAGATCCGACGGACCTGACCCGGCTGGGGGTGAAGCCGTGAAACCACTCATCCTCGTGCTGCTGACCGCCATTCTGCTGTGCACGGCCGCGTGCACGCCGCATACGACCGAAGCCACCGAGGTCGGCGTGCGCTTCAACAAAATCACCCGCTCGACCGAGGTGGCGCAGCCCGGCGCGACCTATTTCTTCACGCCGATCGTCAATGACTGGACGAAATACGACGTCTCGACGCAGAGCCTGATCATGTCGGCGCGCGTCAAGGAGGGGCAGAAAGACGATCTGCGCTTCAAGACGCGGGACGGCAACGACATCGAGACCGACGTGACGGTGCGCTGGCGCATCGATCCGTCCAAAGCCGCGCAGATCTGGCAGACGGTGGCGCCGTCGACGGTGGCCCTGCGCTCGAAAATCGTCCGGCCGCAGGCGCGCGCGTATGTGCGCGACGTCCTCAATCGCCTCGATTCCGAGGAGTATTACAACCCCGACCTGCGCTTCCGCGCCGCCAATGACGCCACGCGCCTCCTCGGCGCGCACATGGTGCCGTACGGCATCATCATCGAGCAGGTCATCCTCGGCGATTTCTCGTTCAAGCCGGACTATCAGACGCTCATCAACCAGCGCAAGGAAGCGGAAAAACAGGCCGAGAAACTGGAGGCGCAGATCCTGGCCACGGTCGAGTCCAATCAGGCGCGCCTGCAGGAAAAGGTGGCGGAACTGACCGAGCAGCTGACCCGCGCGCAAGGCGAGCTGGAACAGGCCAAGCGCGCCGCGGACGCGTATGTCGTGCGCCGCGAGCAGGAGGCGCAGGCCGTGGTCGCGGAAAAGAGCGCGGTCGCGGAGGGCATTCGCAAGGAGCGCGCGGCGCTCAACAGCAGCGCCGGCGACGCGTACGTCACGCTGCAGCTCATCGACGCGCTGCAGAAAAAGGAGATCCGCCAGATCCCGAAACTCCCCGGCGGCAGCAACGTGATCATCGACGGCAACAAGCTCCTGCAGCAGCTCGGCGTCGTCCGGGCATTGCAGCAGCAGGCAGCAGAGCCTCCACAACAGTGACCTCCGTCCTCAATATCGCCGGACCCGAATACGACTTCGGCAGCGTCGTCTTCGTCGTGCTGGAGGAGCTGGAGCACCGCCGCCGCTCGCTGGAGCGCGACGAGCTGGAATACCGCCTGAAGGAGACGGCGAAGGCGAAGCTGAAGCAGATCAAGCGCGCCTTCGACGAATTCGGCGGCTCGGCGTCGTATTGGGCGACCCTGGAAAAGGAAGTGCTGGAAACGGCGCTGCCGCAATACGTCGACGCGGCCGAGGAGATGAACGAGCTGGAGCGCAGCGGCTACGGCGTCTGGCGCAAAGGGGATCCGGCGGCGCGGTTCGCCTTCGCCGTGGGCGGCCTGTTCATCGGCTCGATCATCATCATTCTGCCGTTCATCCCGGTCGCGGAAGTGTTCGTGACGATGGGGTTGACCGCCGCGGGCGCGGCCTATCCGGAGATCAAGCGCTACACGCACGAGCGCCGGCATTTCCAGACGCTCAATCGCCTGGTGAACGACGCCGCCGCGTACCAAGCCAACGCGCGGCTGCACTACATGACCACGACCGACATCAAGGAGTCGTTCACGCTGAACGCGCCGGCGTTGCCGTCCGAGAGAGAAGAACCACCCCTGTCATCCTGAGCCGCGCAGACGGCGAAGGACCCCCTGCTGAAACCCCATGCGCGCTCCGTAGGCAGGGGGTCCTTCGCCGTCTGCGCGGCTTCAGGATGACAGGGGTCGTGTACCATGCCGCGCCATGGCGGAAAGCGGACGGCGGCCCATCGCACTGCACACGAAAATCCTCATCGGACTCGTTCTCGGCGCGGCGGCGGGGGGGACGCTGAACAGCCTCCTCGGCGCCAAACATCCGCAGCTCACCTTCGTCACCGACCACATCACCAATCCGATCGGGCAGCTCTTCCTCCGCCTCCTGCTGCTGATCGTGGTGCCCCTCGTCTTCTCGAGCCTCGTGGCCGGCGTGGCGGGCCTCGGCGACCTGCGCCGGATCGGCCGCATCGGCATCAAGTCGCTGGTGTACACGCTGATCATCTCGGCCATCAGCGTGGTCATCGGACTGACCCTGGCCAACACCATCCGTCCCGGCGAGCGCATCGACCCCGCCGTGAGCGAGCAGCTGCGCACGCAGTACGCGGAAGACGCCAGCAAGCGCGTGGAGAGCGCGATCAGCGGCGCGGAGTCGGACGACACGCCGCTCCTGAAGGTGGTCAAGACCATCGTCCCGACCAACGTCTTCTACTCGGTCGGACGGGAGACGCCGGACATGCTCGGGCTGATGTTCGTGGCCCTCTTCCTCGGCGTCTGCATGACCATGGTGCCGAAGGACGTCGCGGCGCCGCTGCTGTCGATGCTGGAGGCGGTGTTCGCGGCGACGCAGGTGGCCATCCAGATCATCATGCGTCTCGGGCCGTACGCCGTGTTCTGCCTCCTCTTCACGATGACGGCGAAATTCGGCTTCGGCCTGCTGGCCAGCCTGGGGTGGTTCGTGGTGACGGTGCTGCTCGGCCTGGCGCTGCACATGTTCGGCGTCTACTCGCTGTCGGTGTGGCTGCTGTCGCGCATCAATCCGCTGACGTTCTTCCGCCGCATCAAGACGGCCATGATCACGGCGTTCTCGACCTCGTCGTCGAACGCCACGCTCCCGACCGCGCTGCGGGTCTCCGAGGAGAACCTCGGCGTGCCGCGCGACATCAACTCCTTCGTGCTCACCGTCGGCGCCACCGCGAACCAGAACGGCACGGCGCTGTACGAGGGCGTGACGGTGCTGTTCCTGGCGCAGCTCGCGGGCGTCGACCTGTCGCTCGCGCAGCAGTTGATGGTCGTCTACCTGGCCATCCTCGGCGGTGTCGGCACCGCGGGCGTCCCGTCGGGATCGATCCCGTTCATCATCATCGTGCTGGCGCAGGTCAACGTGCCGCCGGCGTTCATCGCCATCATCCTCGGCGTGGACCGTATCCTCGACATGTGCCGCACGACGCTCAACGTGACGGGCGATCTCACCATCGCCACGTACATCGCGCGGTCGGAAGGAGTGGAGCTGCTGCGGGAGAAGCCGGAGCCGGCCGCGGTCGATCTGTAGCACTGTAGAATGGGCGGTCCAGTGCGATCGGCCAGCCATGACCGTGTGAAGCGCCGCGTCCTCCAGGAGGCGGTGGCGGAGAACCTCGACACGATTCGAGGTCTGCCGCCGCGTGCCGTCCGGCCGGCGCCGCGGGCGCTGCGGCTGTGGCTGAAGCGCACGCCGTTCGTGCTGCTGCCGCTGATGCTGGCCGGCACGGCGTACATGATGACGACCGACCAGGCGCAGGCGCCCGCGCCGATCCGGGCCGCGGCCGCGGTCGTGCGTCCCGTGTTCCAGGCGGCCGAGGCCACGCCGCAGGTGGAGCGCGTCACGGCCACCGCCTTCCCGCTCGCGGTGCGGCGCGTCGTCCTCGACGCCGGCCACGGCGGGACCGATCCCGGCGCCACGGCCGCGGAGCTGCTGGAGAAAGAGATCACCCTCGACATCGGCCGCCGCCTGCGCACGAAGCTCGAGGGCGACGGCTTCGAGGTGGTGGTCACGCGCGACAGCGACAAGACCATCGCCCTGCGGGAGCGCGCGCGGCTGGCCAACGACTCGCGCAGCGACATCTTCGTCTCCATCCACGTCAACGCGCTGCTCAAGCACACCGATGCGCGCGGGATCGAGACGTATTACCTCGGCGCGACGACCGATCCGAAGCTGACGCAGCTGGCCGCGGCGGAGAACCGGGTCAGCGGCTACTCGATCGCCGACATGCGCGCGCTGCTGGACGGCGTCTACGCCGACGCGCGCCGCGATGAGTCGATGGCGCTGGCCGGCGCGGTGCAGCGCGAGCTCTTCACCACGCTGCGCAAGGCCGATCCGGGGCTGGAGAACTGGGGCGTCAAGCGCGCGCCGTTCCTGGTCCTGGTGGCCACCGACATGCCGGCCGTGCTGGCCGAGGTGGGCTGCATCTCGAACGAAAAAGAGGCGGCCATGCTGCGCCGCCCGGAGTACCGGCAGCAGATCGCGGACGCGCTGTTCGCGGGGATCCGCGGTTACGCGAAGAAAGGGAGCGAGAACAATGGATGAGGTCCTCCACGTCGGGATCGATCTCGGGACGTCACGCAGCGCCATCTCGGCGTCGAACGGCGAGCGCTTCGTCGTCGACAGCTTCGTCGGCTGGCCGCTGGACATGGTGGCGAAGAAGGTCCTGAAGCGCGACGTCCTGATCGGCCACGAGGCCGTGGCCAACCGGACGATGCTCGACCTGCACCGTCCCCTCGAGCGCGGCCTGCTGAAGGAAGGGTCGGACAAGGATGTGGAGGCCGTGCGCGAGCTGCTCCGCCATCTCCTGCGCCTGGTCGGCGTGAACGGGCATCAGGCGGCGACCAGCGTGCGCGCGGTGGTCGGCGTCCCGGCCGCGGCGCTGCGCACGAACAAGCAGTACCTCCGCAACGCGATGAAGGGAATCGTGGACAGCCTGCTCATCGTCTCGGAGCCGTTCGCCGTGGCCTACGGGCTGGACGCGCTGCTGCACACGATGATCATCGACATCGGCGCCGGCACGACGGACTTCTGCGTGATGAAGGGGCGCTACCCGACCGAGGAAGACCAGCGCACGCTGACCGTGGCCGGCGACTCGATCGATACGCAACTGCTCAAGCTCATCCAGGAGCGCTACCCCGCCGCGAACGTGACGGTGTTCATGGTCCGCGAGTGGAAGGAGAAGTACAGCTTCGTCGGCGACGCGCGGCGGAACGTCGTCGTGCAGGCGCCGGTGCGCGGCGTGCCGACGGATCTCGATATCACGGCGGAGCTGAAGACCGCCTGCGAGGCCATCGTGCCGCCGGTGGCGGAGACGATGCTCGACCTGCTCTCGCGCGTGGAGCCGGAGTTCCAGGACCGCGTGCGCAACAACATCATTCTCTCCGGCGGCGGCGGCCTGATTCGCGGGCTGCCGGAGGCGCTGGAGAAGGTGCTGCGCACCGTCGGCGGCGGCAAAGTGAGATTCATGCAGGACCCGGTGTTCATCGGCTCCGACGGCGGACTGGCCCTCGCGGCGGATGCGCCCGAGGGGGACTGGGAGCGGCTGACGGCATAAGCGCCAACAGTCCCCTCTCCCCACGTGCGTGCTGATGTTGCTGGTTGCTGGTTCGTGGTGCTGCATGGGCTTCGGGCGCTGCAGCGCAACGAACCAGCAACCAGCAACTAGCAACATCAGCACGCACGTGGGCGCGCTTACTGCGCCGCTTTCAGGATGAGCTCCGGACCCCAGGGAAAGGCCACGTCCTGTGCCTGCTGGTCGTAGGCGCCGGCGGCGATGGTCGCGATGGTGGCCGAGCGGGCGGCCACGATCCGGATCGGGGCGGCCGGGGGGGTGAACGCGAACCAGATGCCGCGGGTCGACGTCGCGCTGGAGAATCCCGACCAGGCGGCGAGGGCGTTGCCGCTCAGGCGCAGGCCATCCACCACCACCAGCACTTCGGCGGACGGCACCGGCTGGCCGGCTTCATCCACGAAGCTGATCCGCAGCGGCGGCGCCAGCGGCCGCATGCGGATCGGCGGCGGCGTCCGGCCGGGCGCGTGCTCGCGCACTTCCGTTCCGGCCTGAGGGTGCTTGACCACGAGCGTGCCTCCCAGGTCCGGCGGCAGGATCGCCAAGCCGTCGCGTCCCGTCTCCCCGGTGAATGTAAATCGTCCGTGGCGGTCGACGATCGTCACCGCGGCGCCGGCGGCGGGAGAGCCATCGGGCAGGAGCACGGCCACGCTGTTCTCGCTGCCCAGCGGCGTGAGCGCGATCTCGATCGTCTCCTTCAGGTCTCCCTTCCCGACGGGGCGGGTGAGCTCACTCTTCGCGTAGCCGGCCGCGCTCGCGTAGATCTCGAGCGTGCCCGGGCGGATCGGGGGAAGTGCCGCTTCGCCATCCTCCCCCGTCTCCACGCGAATCGCGGTGCCGCGCTCTTCGTCCGCGCTCTCGAACCGGTTCCGTCCATCGACCTTCACGCCGGCGATCGGCTTCCGGGTCGAGGAATCGCGCACCAGCAGGCGGAACGCGTTCTTCGGGATGTCGAGGTCGAGGTGGGTGTCCCCGGGGACGCGGATGAGATCGTGGAACGGCGGCTGGCCGGGATGATCCGGCAGCGTGACCTGCAGTCCGTAGCGCCCTTTCTGCCACAGCAGGATCTCGAACCGCCCATGCTCGTCCGTCTCGACCTCGAGCTTCTTCCCGAGGACGAAGCGGAGCACCGCTCGCGCCTCCTCGCCGCCGAGGGTCACGTTGCCGGTGAGCACGACCGGCTCGAGCGAGAACAGCACGTTCGCGTCGTCTCCCGCGGTCAGGTCGACCGTACGGGAGAACTCGAAGGCGCCGATCTCCGCGGTCACGCGATACGAGCGGGGAACGAGCCGCTCGAACCGCGTGGTCATGGAGGGCGCGCCGGCAGCGGTGAGCACCGGCTCGGGCAGCCCCACGGGCTTGACGGTGAACGCAATCTCCTGAGTCGCCGGCACCTTCCCTTCGAGCAGGACCGTGACGTCGATGGATGGCAGCGGCCGAAGGCGGGTCTCGAACACAGTCACGCCGCGCGGCCGCAACCGGATCTCGGTGCGGGGGACGTGCGACGTGGCGGTCAGGACCTGCAGCTCGGCCGAGCGTGCGGCGCGGCCGTACCAGAGCGCCATCCACGACCTGGCCGTGGCGAAGAGCGCATCCGGTTCCGCGCGGCGCTCGCCGGTGAGCGTCATGCGGATCTCGCCGGCGCTCTCCTTCTCCACGATCACCAGGAGATCCGCGGCGGACGGCGGCTCGAGCTTCCGCGTCACGGCGGCTCCGGCAGCGACCTCGATGATGCTCGACAGAGCGATGGCGTGGCCGTCTTTGTCGAAGGCGATGGCCACGCTCCGTCCCGGCGGGAACGGCACCGGTCGTTCCGATCCCTCGCGCCAGAACAGCGCGTCGAGCGCGTACAGGCGCACGGCGGCCGACGCGGGCGGCGCGCTGACGGCGATGCTCCCCGCTTCGCTCCACGGCAGCTCGGCGCGCAGCGGTTTCGCCGAAACGTGCAGCACGGTCGTGGCCGGGGAAATGCGCGTCGCCGACTCGACCCAGGCCTCGTAATCGCCGGGCCGCACATTCACCGGCACATTGCACGGAGTGGTCGTAACCTTTCCATCCGCAAGGGCGCGGAGGAATGCCGTGCAATCGCCTTCGAACGTGCGGCCCGGCGGAGCAACCGTGACCGCGGCTTGCGATCCCGCGGCGTCACTGGCGAAGACGACCGCCAGCAGCAGCGCCGGAAAGGGAGGAATTCGAGTCCGGCGCATGCTTCACCCGAGTGTCAGAACGTCCGCTTCAGCACGCAGCACTCCTCGTACGTGCCGTCGTGCCAGCAGCCGAAAGGCGGCACGTCGTAGACGTAGCAGTAGTAGTAGCGCGGGAAATTGTTCGAGTAGCAGATGTTGGTGTAATAGCACTGCTTGGCGCATTCGATGTGGCCGTAAGCATCCGGGATACAGTTGCCGATGGCGAAGCTCGACGTCGACCAGCCGGCGGCCATCACCACCACCAGCAGGGCCAGCATCCATCTCTTCATCTTCATAACGACTCCTTTCACAGTAGTTACTTCTTGATCGGGGGCGGGTCGTAAGTCCTTCTCAACGTAACGGGGGCGTGGGATCGCAGGGCCACGGCCTGGGGTTGCACGAAATAAGGGGACGCGGTGACCGTGGCGCGCGCGCCCGTCAGGCCGTACCAGACGGCGATCAACTGGTCGCGGCCATCGAGCAGGACATCGGGCGCACGATCCTTTCCTCCGCTGTGCGCCGACACTTTCAAGCCGGGGCGAGGCGCCTTTTCCGACGGGCCGTGTTTTGCGACGACCATGAGCAGGTCGTTGCCGTTCGCCGGCGCGGGCGAGAAATCCGTAATGGCACCCGCCTTCACCTCGAATGGACGCGTGAGCGTCAGCGCATGTCCGGCCTTGTCGAAGAATCCGGCCACGAGGCGGCCCGCCGGCGCGCGTACTCCCTTCGCCGCCTCGCCCGGCGCCACGACGCGCTGGAACGTGACCCACTGATCCCGCAGGGAGAGGAGGCGAAAGGTCTCCGCCCCCGGCGGGACGGCCGCGCCGGCCTTCAACCGGACCGTCCCCGCCGGCACGACCGTGTGCAGCGACCGCGCTCCGTTCCCCTGGAACTTCCCGCCGCCGAATGCATAAACACTCGCGGTGTCGCTGACATAGCCGGGCCCTTCGACCCACATGTCGTAACGGGCGATGTCGGGCACGAACCATTGCCCGCACGGATAGGTGAGATAGCGGAACTCCGCCGTGTCGTGGCGCTCGAGAATGACCCGGCAGTCCTTGGGATCGAGCAGCGTGATGCTCTCTTTGTCCACGGGCCAGACCACGATGGCGGGCTGGCCGTCGATCTCTCCCGTGGCAGGGTCGGGTAGTTTCTCGAGGCCTTTGAATGCCGGCGGCTCATCGGCGCGCAGTACGATCGCGAAGACGATGACGAGGAGGGCGAAAATGCTCTTCGACAGGTTCATTCATCTCGGACCGATGTCCGAAACGGAGCGCGTATTACCAACACTTCGTTTCGATTGCCGGAATGGGTTCCTGCCGGTAGGATCGATGAACCGTGAAGGCTCCAATGGTGATCTCGCAGGAGGAAGACGTCGCGGCATCCTGCGATCGCGCACTGCATCGTTTGCTGGCCGCGCAGGGGGCGGACGCCGACCGGGAGATCGGGCGCCTGATCGTCGAGGAGGTGCGTCCGCTGATGATGCTGATCCTCGCGCGTTACCGGCGCTCGGGCACGCTGCTCACCGATGCCGACGCGGACGATCTCGCGGCCGGCCTCGACCTGCGCATGCTGGAGATCCTGCGTGCCGTGCACGAGCGGCACGAGGTCATTCACGACCTCCGCGGCTACAGCGCGACGCTGACGTACAACGCGATCGGCACGTTTCTGCGCAGGAAGTATCCGGAGCGCGCGCGCCTGAAGAACCGCGTGCGCTATGCACTCACCAGCGACGCGCGCATGGCCATGTGGATGGCGGACGGCGGTCCGGCGGGCGGCATCCGCGAATGGAAGGGACAGGCCGCGGCGCTCGACGCAGTGGCCGCGGAGATCGCGGTCGATTCCGCCGTGGCCGGCCGCTCGCACGCGGACGTGCTGATGGAGATCTTCGCCGGCGTGCAGCGTCCCGTGCTGGTGGAAGCGCTGGTCGATTTTCTGCAGCGCGCGTGGGACCTGCCGAGTGAGCTGCGCGAAGAGCCGATGGCCGCCGTCGCCGATGCCGTGGTGCCCGACCGCGGCCAGCAGGTGCAGGACCTCGACTTCGCCCGCGCGCTGTGGCGCGAGATCCGCGAGCTGCGGCCGCTGCAGCGCAAGGCGCTGCTGCTCAACCTGCGCTACGAGGGCGACCTCGATGTGCTGCCCGTGCTGATCCTCTGCGGCGTGACCACGCTCGCCGAGCTCGCCGCGGCGCTGGAGCTGCCGGAGGAAGAGCTGGTCTCGCTCTGGAAGGAGCTGCCGCTGCCGGACCTGCGCATCGCGGAGATCCTCGGCGTGACGCGGCAGCAGGTGATCAATTTGCGGAAGTCCGCGCGCGAGCGGCTGTCGCGGAGGTTGTCGCGATGAGACTCGAGCTCGTGCCCGCGCCTCATGTCGAGCCCGCGCAACTGGAACGCTTCGCGGCGCGGGAGCTGTCGGCCGAAGAGATCCGCGCGATCCAGGACCACCTGCGCGCCTGCAGCGCGTGCGCGGTGCTCGCGCGCGACCGCGCCCGCGCCTCGCTCGGAGGGTTGCGCCGGGGAGTGGAGGCCGAGGTTCCGGCGCCGCTCGAGCATCCGGATCGCGAGGAACTGGTGCTGTACGCGCGAGGGCGCGCGGACCGGGTGCAGAGCGAGTTGATTGCGTCGCATCTGGAGGAGTGCGGGGAGTGCGCGGGCGCGGTGGGCGGGCTGAAGCCCGCCCTACGTTATGCATGGATCGCGGCGGCGGCGGTGTTGGTGGCGATCCTCACGGTGCTCATGTTGCGGCGGCCTGCGGCGCCGGCGGCTGTTGTCATCGCCGATCCGCCGAGGACCGCGGTGGTCACGCCGCCACGTGCGGTGGCGCCGGCCGCGCAGTATGCGGACGCCGGGTGGGACGCTCTCGTGCGCGAGGCGAAAGAGAGCGGGCGGCTGCCGTTGCCCTCCGATCTCGGCGCGCTGCGGCGCGGGCCCGACGTCGCGCGCGGGGTGCGCCGTCCGGTCGAGACGCTGCAGCCGGCCGGACGGGTCATCGCCGAGGTGCGGCCGGAGCTCTCATGGACGGCGCGCGACTCCGCGACGTACATCGTGTACGTGTACGACGGCGAGCGGGAGATCGCACGGAGCGGGACGCTGCGGGAGACGCGGTGGACGCCGCCGCGTGCGCTTCCCCGTGGACGGCTGCTGACGTGGCAGGTCGAGGCGGCGCGCGGCGAGAGCATCGAGACGCTGCCGCGTCCTCCTGCGCCGCCCGCCGTGTTCCGCATCGCGCGCGAAGAGGAGTGGCGCGACGTGGTGCGCGCGCGCGAAGCGCATCCCGGCGACGACCTGCTCCTCGGCATCCTCTACGCGCGCGCTGGCATGCTGGACGAAGCCGGCGACGCACTGCGGCGCGCGGCGGCGTCGGATCCGGCGGCACGCAAGCTCCTCGACCAACTGGAATGACCCCGATGCCCTTCCCCATCCTCTGGCTGGCCATGGCTCTCGACCTCCAACCGGCGCGCGATCCCGCGGCAGTGGCGCGGGAGCGGCTGGCCACCGACGCCGCGGCGAAATGCGCGCGGCTCGTGTCGGCGACGGTCGAGGTTCGCGCGCAGGACGAGCACGGCGCGGTCGTCGAAGCGAGCCACACCTGGCTCCTGGCCGGCACGCTCGACGGCGGCATCAGCCGGCGCAGCACCGCGCACTCGCGCCTCACGCTCGAGCGCACGGCTTCCGGGTGGGCGATCGTGAAACACGAGGCGCTCGAGGGGGAGCTCGTCGAGCGTCTCTCCGCGGCCACGGCGGAGGAGCGCGACCGCCTGTTCGCCGCGTCGCCGGAATTGCACACGGAGACCTTCATCGGCCGCGCGGCCGAAGCGACGACGCGCTTCGTCAACCAGAGCCGCATCGACGAGGCGGCCGCGATGGCCGGCTACGCCATGGAGGCCGCCGAACGGCTCGGCGATCCGCGCTCCCTGGCCGAGGCGCTGAGCGCGCGGAGCATCGTCGCGCGGTACGCCAGGCCGCGCAGGAACGACCTGGCGGAGGATCTCGCACGGGAGGCGGCCCTCTTCGCCGAGAGCGCGGGAGACGCCGACATGCTGGCGCGTGCGCTGGTGCGCCAGGGACGCGCGGCCGAGAGTGTGCGCGGCAAGCTCGATACGGCGGCACTCGAGCGCGCGTTGGCCCTCGCCGACCGCCTCGAAGACCCCTCCGCCGCCGCGCATGCCGCGATTCACCTCGGCCGCTCGATGGAAACGCGCGGGAACGGGCGCGAAGCGTTTCGTTACGCGGCCATGGCCATGCGCTTCGCCGAGCAGAGCGATGACGCCGGGGCGCGCATCAGTGCCGCGCTGATGCTCGGCGGCGCGTACATGTGGCACTCGGAGCACGAGATCGCCATCCGCTATTTCCGCCAGGCGGCGGAGCAGGCGGAGAAGGCAGGCTTCCCCGGTGTCGTCGCATTCACGTACGCGACCATCTCCAACGCCCTGGGCATCCTCGAGCGCGACGCCGAGGCGCTGCAGATGATCGAGGAAGGGCTGCGGCGATTCCCCGGCGCGGAAGGCGTCCCGCTGCTGGAGAGCCGGATGGGAATGCACATCACCGCGGGACGCTACGCGGCAGGAGAGGCCGACCTGCTGCGGCGGATCGAGCTCGATCCGCCGCAGGCCGACACGGAGAAGCAGATCGAGTCGCATTTCGCCTGGCTGCGGCTGCTGCAGGGCCAGTATCCGTCGGCTCTCGAGCACGCCCGGCGCTCGCGCGGAGGAACCGAGGCCATCGACTTCCACGCCAGCCTGGCCGAGGCCGCGGCCCTCCGCTGCCTCGGCCGTCCCCAGGAGGCCATCGAGCGCCTGGAGGAGCTGGTCATGGCGTACGAGAACGCGGACGAGACCCCGAAGACGCCGATCGATCCGCAGAACGAGCCGTTCGTCGGCAGCAGCAACGGCCATCACGATCTCCTGGCCGAGCTGCTGGCCGAGCAGGGACACATCCACCGCGCGCTCGAAGTCTCGGAGATGGCCAAGGCCACGCTCCTCCGCGACGTGCTGCGCCGCAGCGGCCTCGACCCGGCGAAGACCGCCGGAGCGGCGGAGCGCCGGCAGGAGCAGGCGCTCGAGGAGCGCATCCGCGGGCTGAATCTCGCCGTCCTGGCGGGAGGGCACACCAACGAGGCGTCGGCGCTGTTCGAGCAGCTCACCGCGGCGCGCGCGGACCTGGTCGACTTCCGCCACCGCGCGTTCGCCACCCGCCCGGCGCTGCGGGCGCGGCATCCGTGGACCTTCGACCTGGCCGCCCTCCCGCCGTCGCTCGACCACGTGACGATCGTCAGCTATGTCGAGCTGCCCGCGCAGACGCTGATCTTCGCCGTCTCGCCGAAGCAGGGCGGCCGGCGGCGGGTCGAGCTGCACATCGCCCCGATCCGCAGGCAGGATCTCCGCCGCAAGGTGCAGCGCCTCTCGGAGCTCGTCGAGCAGCGGAATCTCCGCGCCGGCTCGCTGGCGACGGAGCTGTACGAGCTCCTCATCGCGCCGGTGGAGCATGCGGTCGTGAATGCGCGGGCGCTCTGCATCGTCCCCGATCATGACCTGTGGAACGTGCCGTTCCACGCCCTCTCCTCGCGCGACGGCAAGGCCGTCATCGATCGCACGGCGGTGTTCTATGCCTCCTCGATCAGCGTCCTTGCGGCCGCGGAATCGCGGCGGCAGGAGCGTGCGCCCGCCCGGGACCACGTCCTCCTCGCGTTCGCGAACCCGACGGTCAGCGCGGAGACGGAGGCCCGGTATCGCGTGTTCGACCCCACCACTCCCCTCGGCGCTCTCCCGGAAACCGAGACCGAGGTGCGCGCGATCGCGCGAATCTATGGGCGGGAAAAGAGCCGCGTGCACATCGGCCAGGAGGCGCGGGAGTCGACGCTGAAGCGCGAGGCGGGACGCTACAACGTGCTGCACATCGCCTCGCACGGCCTGGTCCACAAGAGCGCGCCGATGTTCTCGTCGATCGTGCTGGCCGCGACGGGCGAGGAAGCGGAAGACGGCCTGCTCGAGGCCCGCGAGATCGTCGGCCTCGAGCTCGACGCGGAGCTGACCGTGCTCTCCGCGTGCGACACGGGCCGCTCCTCCAACTCCCCGAGCCGCGGCGTCATGGGACTGTCGTGGGCTTTTCTCGCGGCCGGCTGTCCGACCACGGCCGTGAGTCTCTGGTCCGCGGAGTCGACGGCGACGTCCATGCTCATGATCGAGTTCCATCGCCAGCTCGCGCGCGGCCGCTCCAAGGCGGAGGCTCTCCGCGCCGCGCAACTGCGCCTCCGGCGCGACCCGCGTTACGGGCACATGTTCTACTGGGCGCCGTTCGTGGTGATGGGAGCGCCGTAGAAGGAGATGACCCGCGTCCTCGTCTTCCTCCTCGTCCTGCTGGTGGCCATCCTGCTCTTCGCCCAGTTCCTCCGCCGCACGGGGATGTTCTTCCCCGACCGCTATCCCACGGGCCGCTGGGACGTGGGGGGCGACGACCACTGGTTCACGGCCTCGGACGGCGTGCGCCTGCACGCCTGGTGGTTCCGCGCGCCGAAGCCCGAGGCGCCGGTGCTGATCTGGTTCCACGGCAACGCCGGCAACCTCACCGACCGCGCCGACATGGCCGCGGAGCTGGCCAAACGCGGCGTCTCCGTCTTCGTCTTCGACTACCGCGGGTTCGGCCGCAGCGAGGGACGCACCTCGGAGTCCGGCAGCTTCCGCGACTCGCTGGCCGCGTACGACTACGTGCGCGCAAAGGGGGCCAGCCGGATCGTGCTGTACGGCGAGTCGATCGGCGGACCGTACGCGGCGTACGTGGCGAAGGAACGGAAGCACGTGCGGGCGGTCATCATCGAGAACTCCTTCCCGTCGCTGAAAGACCTGGGCAACGCGCTCTATCGCCCGCTGCCGCTCGGCTGGACGGCGCCGTTCGCCATGCGCACCACCGCCTGGCTCAACGAGGCCGGCGTCCCCGTGCTCGTCCTGCACGGGCAGCGCGACAACGTCATTCCGTACGCCCTGGGGAAGAAACTCTACGACGGCCTGTCCGTGCCGAAGGAGATGTTCACCTCGCACGCGGGGCACTGCGAGATCCCGCTCTTCGAGCCGGCGCGGTACTACGAGGCGGTGACCCGTTTCGCGAGCAGGTAAAATGGACCCGTGAATCCCGGCGACATTCTCGACAATCGATATGAAATCGTGGGGCCGCTCGGAGCGGGCGGCATGGGCGCGGTCTACAAGGCCGTGCACACGCACCTCGGCGCCCCGCGCGTGATCAAGGTCATCCACGCGAACATCTCCGGCAGCGCCGACGCGAAGGACCGCTTCCTCCGCGAGGCGCGCACGGCCACGAAGGTGCACCACCCGAACGTGGCCACGCTGCACGATTTCTCCTCCCTCCCCGACGGCTCGCATTACATGGTCTGGGAGTACATCGACGGCGAGAACCTCGCCCAGCGGCTGCGGGCGCGCGGTACGCTGCCGCCGCGGCAGGCCATCCACATCATCCAGCAGGCGCTGGCCGGCCTGGACGCCATCCATCGCGCGGGCATCGTCCACCGCGACATCAGCCCCGAGAACCTGATGATCACCGCCGACGATACGGTGAAGATCATCGACATGGGCGTGGCCAAGGTGGAGGACGCGGGCGCGGTGTCGCAGACGCGCACGGGCATCTTCGTCGGCAAGCTGCGCTACGCGGCGCCCGAGCAGCTCGGCTTCATCCCCGAGGGGGAGAAGATCGACGGGCGCGCCGATATCTACGCCATGGCCATGGTGCTGTTCGAGCTGCTGACCGGACGGCCGCCGTACGAGGCCAAGTCGCCGCACGAGTACTTCATGCTCCACGCGCGGCCGCAGGAGGCGCCGACCGTGGCGCTGCCGCCGAACATGCTGGGCGCCGCGGCGATCCAGGAAGTGCTGGAGAAGGCGCTCTCGCGCGATCGCAACAACCGCTACAACACGGCGCGCGAGTTCTCGTCGGCGCTGGAAGTGGTGGAGCTGCGGCTGCCGACGGAAGTGGACGAGCTGACGGTGTCGCTGCCGGTGGACGGCGATTCGACGATGCGGCTGTCGCGCACGACTCCGGGCGAGCAGACGAAACGCGCCACGGCGTTCACCTCGGAACAGACGGCGCAGCACACACCGCCGCCCCTGCCGCCGCCGAATTCCGCACCGACGGTGCTCACGCCGCTGCCGCCGCAGGAGCCGCTCGCGCCGACGCAGCAGGCGGTCTTTCCGCATCAGCAGCCGAAGCAGGGCTCGATGCTGCCGCTGCTGATCATCGGGGTGATCCTCTTCCTCGTGGTCGCCGCCGTCGGCGCGGTGATGTTCTGGCCCGGCAAGAAGGAGCCGCAGGTGGCCGAGACGACGACTACCGGCACGGCCACCGTGGCGCCGCCGCCGGCCGTCACGGGCACGACCACGACGCTGCAGCCGCAGATCGCCGAGGCCTCGGTCACGGTGACGAGCGGGACCGCGGACCTGCCGCTCAGCGCCACCATCGCCCCCCCGGTCACGCAGACCGTGGCGCCGCCGCCCCCCGTGGTCACGCCGCGCGAGACTCCGCGCACGCCGCCGCAGCGCACGGAGACAGTGGCTGAATATGTGCCGCCGACCCCCGTGCCGCAGCCGCCCACGCGGGACGAAGAGGACGACGGGCGCGCGGGCCTCAGCTCCGCGCCACGCTACGTCGACGGCGGCAACGACGAGGAGGCGAACGAGCGCGCCATGGAGAGCCTGCGCCGCAACTTGCGCGGCACGAAGAGCATGTCCCTCCGCGGCGGCACCATGCGCGACGAGCTCTATCGCGCCATGCGCGACCAGCTCCCGGACATGGAGTTCGACGGCGAGGCCGACGTGATCGTCCGCTTCGAAGGGGCCACCGAGCGCGCCGGCCGCATCGGCCGCAAACGCCGCTTCGCCACCGCCACGGTCAGCAAGGGCGGCCGGGTCATCTTCCGCTACGAGCTCCCGCCCGAGGATTACCGCGTGGGCGACTCCGCGGCGGAAGCGTTCGCGAGAGTGATCGCCAACGCGGTGGAGTGACACGGCCGCAGGTTCGCTTTCAACAGCCAACTGTTGGCTGTTCAGAGCGACAGGTTCGCCGCAGCTGGCGCTGCGGCATTGAGAGCGGCAGCTGGCGCTGCCGCACTCCAGAGCTTCGCTCGGTCAACGCGCAGCGTCTGGAGTGCGGCGGCACGGCCGCCGCTTTCCAACGCGGCGGCGAAGCCGCCGCGGGCCGCAGCTTCGCTGCGGCCGTTGAAAGCGGCAGCTGGCGCTGCCGCACTCCAGAGCTTCGCTCGGTCAACGCGTAGCGTCTGGAGTGCGCGAGCGCCAGCTCGCGCTCTCCTTTCGCCGCAGCGCCAGCTGCGGCTGGCGCAATGGAGAGCGGCAGCTGGCGCTGCCGCACTCCAGAATCAGCTCTCCACCAGCATCCGGAACTGGCGCGAGGCGACGGTCAGCATGGCCAGGTCCACGGTCGTCGCGGCGCGGAAGTCGTGCATGGTCTGGTCGACGCGCTCGACGACGCGGGGGCGCCGGGCCAGCCAGGCATCGACCGGGCTCGGCGCGCCGTCGGCCTCGACGATGACGCGGGAGGCGAGGACGCTCTGGTAGTTGAAGAGGTCCTCGACCAGCGTCGCCAGCGCGGTCTTCTGCCACGGCGTCTCCGCGGAGACGCTGTTGGTGGCGCTGCGCAGGCGGTCGAGGGAGAAGCGCGCGCCGACGTCGAAGTAGACGCGGGCTACATCCTCCACGTCGTGCGCGGCGTCGGTGCGGGCGATGCGGATGATGTCCATGGCCGAGCTCATCACGTCGAGGCTGGCCACGCGGCGCGCCAGCGCCTCGGGGATGCCGTCTTCCATCAGCTCCGCCTGCCGGACGCGCACGGTGCCGAGGATCGACGCGGGGAGAATGTCCGTGAGGCGGTCCTGCATCGCGGCGATGCGCGGCTTGAACTCGCTCACGTGCGCGGCGATGTCGAGTTTCTCGTACCCGCTGCGGAGCAGCCAGAGGATGGCCCGCTCGAGCAGGCGCGCCACGGAGATCATCATCTCGATCTGGACGCTGGCGGGTAGCTTGTTGTCGAGCGCCTCGATGTCCGCCCAGATCGTGCGCAGGTCGAACGAGTCGCGCATGATGATGAAGGCGCGAGCGATGTCCGCCGGCGGCTTCGACGTCTCGTCGCACATCTGCCAGGCGAACGTCGGCCGCACGCGGTTGATCATGGCGTTGGTGACCACCGTGGCGATGATCTCGCGGCGCAGGCGGTGGCGGTCGATGGCGGCGCGGAAGCGGACGCGCAGCTCGTCGGGAAAGTACAGCACCAGATCGTCGACGAGCTGCGGATCGTCGGGCAAGTCGGACTTGAGCAGGTCCTCGTACAGGACGAGCTTGGCGTAGGCGAGCAGCACGGCGATCTCGGGACGGGTCAGGCCGAGGCCCTGCGTGTGGCGGTCGGCGATGGTCTCGTCGTCGGGCAGCCCTTCCAGCGCGCGGTCGAGCTTTCCGGCCTTCTCCATGCCGCGCATGAAGCGGGCCTGCGTGTCGAGGATCGTCTCGCCGAGGGCGTGGGTGACGGAGATGGCCTGCGTCTGCTCGTAGTTGTCGCGCAGGACGAGGGCGGCCACGTCGTCGGTCATCTCGGCCAGGATGCGGTTGCGCTCCTCGATGCCGGCCAGCTCGCCGCGCTCGATCGCGTCGTAGAGCGCGATCTTGATGTTCACCTCGTGGTCGGAGGTGTCGACGCCGGCGGAGTTGTCGATCGCGTCCGTGTTGATGTGACCGCCGGTAAGCGCGTACTCGATGCGGCCGCGCTGCGTGAAGCCGAGGTTCGCCCCCTCCCCCACCACGCGCACGCGCAGCTCGTTGCCGTCGATGCGGATGGCGTCGTTGGCGCGGTCGCGCGCGGCGGCGTGGTCTTCCGTCGAGGCCTTGACGTACGTGCCGATGCCGCCCAGCCAGAGCAGGTCGGCACGCGCGAGGAGGATGGCCCGCATCAGCTCCTGCGGCGTGACGCTCTTCTTCGGCAGCTCGAAGAGCTCCTGCACCTCGGGAGAGACGGTCAGTGTCTTCGCGCTGCGCTCGAACACCGCGCCGCCCTTCGACAGCAGCTCCGGGTTGTAGCCGTTCCAGTTCAGGCGGTTGTCGAACATCCGCCGGCGCTCGGCGAAGCTCCTGGCCGCGTCGGGATTCGGGTCGACGAAGATGTGCGAGTGGTTGAAGGCCGCCTGCAGGCGGATGTGCGGCGAGAGGAGCATGGCGTTGCCGAACACGTCGCCCGACATGTCGCCGACGCCGAC
>DASPMO010000087.1:0-40400 GCA_035627015.1 Thermoanaerobaculia bacterium
TCTCGGTGCAATGATGAGAGCTCTCCTCCTCCTCCTCCTCGCTCTCTCTCTGCCGCTGCACGGGCAGCTCCGCGAGACCATCAACGTCACCGTGGTCGAGGTGCCGGTCACCGTCGTCGACCGCGCCGGCAATCCGGTCCGCGGCCTGACCAAGGATCAGTTCGAGGTCAGCGTCGACGGCAAGAAGGTCGCGGTCACCGGCTTCGACACGATCGACATGCGCACCATCGACGAGCGCAGCCAGGCCGCGCCCGCGGCGCCGCTCCCTGCCGCCGCGTACCGCAATTTCCTGCTCCTCTTCGATTTCTCCGGCTCCACGCCCGGCACCATCGCCCGGGCGCAGGGCGCGGCCAGCGAGTTCGTGTCGACGCAGCTGAAACGCCGCGATCTCTGCGCGGTGGCCACGTTCAGCATCGAGCAGGGGCTGCAGATCCTGACCAGCTTCACCTCCGACCGCGACCTCCTGCAGCACGTGATCGAGAACGTCCTCGAGCCGACCTACATCAAGGTCCAGGACCCGCTCAAGCTCGCCGCGCCGCCGAGGTACGACGTCGACCCGAAAAACGACAAGGCCCGCGCGCGCCAGGCGGAGAAGAACGAGGCGGTGCGCGCCATCATCGAGCGCCACAACCTCGCGGCGCAGCGTGCCTGGGAAGACGAGCAGCGCGGGCGGCTGAGCACCGAGTTCCGCGACCTCGGCTCGCTGGCGCGGCTGCTCGACCGCCTCCCGGGGCAGAAACAGATCATCTTCCTCTCCGAGGGGTTCGATCCCGCGCTGGTGCAGGGGAGGGGCAACCTCTCCGAGAAAGCCACGCAGGAAGAGAACGAGCGGATCGATCGCGGCGAGATCTGGAAAGTCACCACCGAGCAGCGCTTCGGCAGCAACGCCGCCGCCACCGAGATCCGCCAGATGGCCGAGCTCTTCAAGCGCTCCGACGTCCGCCTGCACGCCATCGACATCAAAGGGCTGCGCGGCGAGGTCGACGCCTTCTCCGGCGTGCAGCAGGCCCTGAGCACGAGCGAGGGACTGCACCTCATCACCCGTCCCACCGGCGGGCAGGTGTTCAAGAACGCCACCGACCTGCGCCGCAACTTCGAAGAGCTGATGCGGCAGCAGGAGCTCGTCTACGTCCTCGCCTTCGAGACGAAGCGCACCTTCACTCCCGGCGCGTTCCACGAGATCAGGGTGAAAGTGCCGTCCGCGCGCGGCGTGCAGGTCACGCACCGCGCCGGCTATTACGAGACCTCGCCGTATCCCCCCTCGGAGTTCGAGCAGACACTCTCGCTGGCCGGCCTGCTCATGACCGAAAGCGAGCGCACGGAGGTCCCACTGACCATCACCGCCTCGCCGCTTCCGTCGCAGGGAAAGGTGCCGGTGGTGATCGAGGTCCCGGCCGAGGGGCTGCTGAAGGATGGGGACGAGAACGTCGTCACGGCCGACCTCTACGTGTACGCCTTTGACAGCCAGAACCATATCCGCGACTTCCTGCAGCAGCGCCTCGGCGTCGACCTCACCAAAAACGGCCAGCGCCTGCGCGACGGCGGCCTGCGCTACGTCTCCTCGCTCGACCTCCCCCCGGGACAGTACGTGCTCAAGGCGCTGGTGCGTGTGGACGAAAGCGGACGCATCGGGTTGACGCGCCGCGTGGTGGACGTGCCGTCGGCGAAGATATCCGCAACTTTTTTGCACCCTGTGCAAAACGGCGTCAACGTGGCCGCACCGGGCAGGAGCGAGGTGGCGGTGATGGCGTTCAGCACGCCGGAGCAGCGCTACGTGCCGGTGGTTCGCCCCATCGTGCGTTCCAACATGGCTCTCGCGCTGTTCGGTGCTGAACGTAGGACGGGCTTCAGCCCGTCGTTCGCGCCACCCATGGACGGGCTGAAGCCCGTCCTACGTTTGCTCGAGTCCGCCGAGGATCGCGTGCTGCTGGAGTTGGATGCGTCCGGCCTGAAGGCAGGCGAATATACGCTCCTGCTCGAAGGTGCCGCCCTGCCGTTCCGCATCGAATGACGTCTATGAGGTGGACCGCCGGCGTCCCGCCGGCTGTCTCAGGCGGCGTCCCGCCGCCCGCCACCCGGAGTGGCGCCGAGACGGCGCCACAGACAGCCGGCGGGGACGCCGGCGGTCCGCTTATACTTTCGTCGATTGCAGAACGGCGTCTCTGAATTCGAGCAGCGCATCGGCTATACGTTCCAGAAGCGCGAGATGCTCCGCCGCGCGCTCACGCACAAGTCCTACTCCCACGAGGCCAAGGAGCTCGACGTCCGCCACAACGAGACCTTCGAGTTCCTCGGCGACTCGGTCCTCGGCTTCGTCATCGGCGACTTCCTCTTCCACCACTTCCCGCACCTCGACGAGGGGGCGCTCTCGAAGATGAAGGCCTTCCTCGTCAGCGCCCCCAGCCTGGCCGCCAAGGCCCGCCACTACGGCATGGGGGAGGTCATCCTCCTCGGCGTGGGGGAAGAGAAGACGGGGGGGCGGAAGAAGGACTCGCTGCTGGCCAACCTCTTCGAGGCCATGATCGCGGCGGTCTATCTCGACGGCGGCATCGAGCCGGCGCGCGAGCTGATCGAGCGCTCGTTCCGCGAAGACATCGAGAAGATCGACCAGCAGGACCTCCTCTTCCGCGACTTCAAGACCGCCCTGCAGGAGATCGCCCAGGGACGCGGTCTGCAGCTTCCCGAGTACCACGTCGTCGACCAGGTCGGCCCCGACCACGACAAGACCTTCATCGTGGAAGTGAAGATCGGCAGCCTCGTCGCGCGCGGGGAAGGGTCGTCGAAGAAAGAGGCGCAGCAGCAGGCGGCGAAGCAGGCGCTGGGGGAATTCGCGGAAAGGTACGGATGAAGCGCGTTGCCCTCGTCCTGTTATTGCTGATCCCCACGGCCTACGCCCAGCGCACCGACCTCGACCGCATCCGCACCGACATCACCCGCCTCCGCAACCGTCTCGAAGAAGTGCGGCGGCAGGCGCAGTCGGTGGCGCGCGAGATCGAGGAAGTCGATCTCGAGCTGAACATCCGCACGCGCGAGCTCGACCTCGCCAACGCCGCGGAAGCGAAGCTGACCGGCGAACAGCAGGCCATCGAGGGACAGATCGCCGCGCTCCTGCCGCGCATCGAGCAGCAGAAGCGCGATCTCCGGAAGCGCCTGGTCGTCCTCTACCGCCTCGGCAGCCTCAGTTACGTGCGCCTGTTCCTCGCGCTCGACGACGAGCAGAACCCGCTCGAGGCCATGTCCATGCTGAGCTATCTCGTCACGCGCGACGCGCGGCTGGTCTCGCAGTTCCAGGGCGCGCGGCAGCAGCTCGCGTCGCAGCGGCAGCAGCTCGCCGACCGGCAGTCGCGCCTGCGGCAGACGCGGCTCATCGTCGAGCAGAGACGCGTGGCCGTCATCGCCGCGCGCACGGAACAGGAGCGCGTCCTGGCGCGTCTCAGGACCGAGGAGAGCGGCGCGGCGCAGCAGCTCGCGGCGCTCGAAGAGAAAGCCCGCAGGCTCCAGCGGCTCGTCGACGTCCTCTCCCAGCAGCAGCGCGGCATGCCCACCGCGCTCGACATCCGCAGCGTGCAGGGGGCGCTCGAGTGGCCGGCCAGGGGAAAGGTCTTCGAGCGCTTCGGGCGGCAACGTAACCCGAAGTTTTCAACCTATACGGTCAATAACGGCCTGAAAATCGAAGCGGTTGCGGGCACCCAGGTGCGCGCGGTGTTCCAGGGAACAGTTCTTTTTTCCCAGTGGTTCAAAGGTTATGGAAATCTGATCATTCTCGATCACGGCAATCGCGTTTTCTCGTTGTACGGCAATCTCAAGGCGCCGGCGGTCGCGGTAGGCGACAAGATCGCCACCGGCCAGCCGATTGCAGGAGTGGGCGAGAGCGAGGAAACGGGCTCAGGCCATCTGTATTTCGAGATCCGAACGAACAATCAGCCCGACGATCCCCAGAAGTGGCTGCGATGATGACAAAAAAACGAATCGCTTTTCTCTCCCTCTCCGTGGCCCTCATGGTCACGCTGCTCGCCGGCGCCCTGTTCGGCCAGCAGGCTCCCAAGACCAACGTCTACCGCTACCTCAGCATCTTCTCGGAAGTGTTCGACCTGGTGCGGACGAACTACGTCGAGCCGGTGTCGTCCGACGCGCTGATCGAAGGCGCGTTCAGCGGCGTCACCGACGCCATCGACGAGTTCAGCTACTACGTCCCGCCGCAGCAGATGAACGCCTACAAGGGCTTTCAGGACGTCGAGGACAACGGCCTCGGCCTGATCGTCACCAAGCGCTTCGGCTACGCGTTCGTCATCGCGCCGGTGGCCGGCTCGCCGGCCGAGAAATCGGGCCTCGAGCGCGGCGACTTCATCGAGGCCGTCGACGGCCAGTCGACGCAGAAGATGGCCGTCTGGCAGATCCGCAGCGCGCTCAACCGGAACAAGCCCGTCAAGCTGCAGATCCTCCGCGGCGGCGAGACCAAGCGCGAGACCGTGACCATCACTCCGGCCACGTTCCACCCGGTGGCCGCGCAGAACGAGACCATGCACGGCGTCGCCTACATCAAGATCCCGTACTTCGAGCAGGGCTCGGCCGCGAAGTTCCGCGCCGACCTGGAGGACGTGCGCAAGCGCAACGTCCGCAAGCTCATCGTCGACCTCCGCGGCAACGCCGGCGGCTCGGTCGAGGAAGCCATCACCGCCGCCGACGAGCTGCTCACCAGCGGACTCATTACCGCGCTCGAAGGACGCAAGGTCGAGGCGAAGCGCTGGCAGGCCAACCGCGACACCGCCTACGACGGCGAGATCCAGGTGCTGACCGATCCCTCCACCGCCGGCGGCGCGGAAGTGTTCGCCGCCGCGATCCGCGGCAACAACCGCGGCAAGGTCATCGGCCTGACCACGTACGGCAAGGCCATCGTCCAGAAGTTCATCCCGCTTCCGAGCGGCGGCGGCGTGCAGATGACCGTCGCGCACTACACCACGCCCGACCTTAAGGCCATCGGCGAGACCGGCATCCGCCCCGACGTGATGGTCGATCTCTCCGCGCAGGCCATCCGCGACCCCAACGACAAGAGCGCGAAAAAGAGCGACGAGGACCTGATCCTCGAGAAAGCACTCGAGCTCTACGGCGTGCAGCAGGCGCGCGTCCCGGAGAAGAAGGCGGCATAATGGTCGGGCTTGCGTAGCTCGTTCAAGACGATTGCAATTCTGGCGGCCATCCCGATCGCAGGGCTGGCCGCTTTCTTTTTGTGGCAGTGGTGGAACGGGGGAGAGCTCCCGAAGGAAACCTACGAGGAGGCAGTAAACGTAGGGCGGGCTTCAGCCCGCCCCTCCCGTGGGGGACGGGCTGAAGCCCGTCCTACGTCAGAAGCCACGCCACTCCCGAAAGTCACCCCCAAGCGCAAGCGCGCCTCCGGCAGCGGCGACATCGTCCTGATCATCGACGACCTCGGCTTCGACGGCCAGCCGCTCGACCGCCTCATGGCGCTCGACCCGAACATCAACGCCTCGATCCTCCCCAACGGCACGCGTACCGCCGAGTTCGCGCGCCGGCTCAACGCGCGCGGCTTCGAGATCCTCTGCCACCTCCCGATGGAGCCGCGCGGCGGCGAGACGCCGGGCCGCAACGCCATCCTCACCTCGATGTCCGACGACGAGATCGCCCGCGTCACGCGCGAGAACATCCAGGCCGTCCCGCACGCGGTCGGCGTGAACAACCACATGGGCTCGCGCGCGACCTCGGACCGCCGCGTGATGACCAGCGTCCTCCGGGCCCTGCCCGAGGAGCTCTACTTCATCGACTCGCGCACCGCCGCCGGCTCGGTGGCCGAGGACGTCGCGCGCGAGCTGAACGTGCCCACGGCGGCGCGGCACGTCTTCCTCGACGACGTCGCCACCGAGGGCGCCGTGCGCAAGCAACTGCGCGAGCTGGCCGAGGCGGCGGAGAAACGAGGCGTGGCCATCGGCATCGGCCACCCCTATCCCGTGACCATGCGCGTCCTCGCGGAAGAGCTGCCGGAGCTGCGCGCGCGTGGCTTTCGTCTGGTCCGTGCCAGCGAAGTCGTACGCTGACGTGAGCCGCGTCACGCTTGCACGGCACGCAACGTGATGATGTAGCGCCGTTCATGAACGTACTCCGGGTCGGACGTTATCGCGTGCTGCAGCACCTCGGCGGGGGAGGCTCCTCCGAGGTCTATCTGGCCGAGGACACCGTCATGCATCGCAAAGTCGCGCTGAAAGTCCTCCGGCGCCTGCACGCCGACGAGCGCGACCTCCGCCACTTCGAGCGCGAGATCCGCTGCGCCTCGATGATCAACCATCCGAACATCGTCACCGTGCTCGACGTCGGCGTCCATGACGAGATCCAGTACATCGCCAGCGAGTACGTGGAAGGGGAGACGCTCCGCCAGCGCATGAGCCGCGGCCCGATGGAGGTCGCGGAGGCGCTGGACGTGGCCATCGGCGTGGCCGGCGCACTCACCGCCGCGCACGAGGCGTGGATCGTCCACCGCGACATCAAGCCCGAGAACATCATGCTGCGCCGCGACCGCGGGGTGAAGATCCTCGACTTCGGCGTGGCCACCATGGCCGGCGGCGGCGACGGCACCGACCCGCTCCGCCGCCCGCGCATCGGCACGGTCTACTACTTCTCGCCCGAGCAGGTGCGCGGCGAACAGATCATCGACACGCGCTCCGACATCTACTCCCTCGGCGTGGTCCTCTACGAGATGCTGGCCGGCTATCCCCCCTTCGACGGCGCCACGGCCATGGACATCCTGGCGCTCATCGTCGAGGGCGCCGTGCCGCCGCTGCCGTCCCACGTGCCGCCCGAGCTGTGCGGCATCGTCGAGCGCGCCATGCGCAAGAGCATCTACGACCGCACGCAGACCGCCTCCGCGCTGCTCGACGAGCTCATGGACCTGCGCCTCGACCTCGCCATCACCCGGCGGGCTGAAGCCCGCCCTACGTCTGGCACCCGCCAGGCGTGAGCGCAACGTAGGGCGGGCTTCAGCCCGCCTCCCCGCGTTACCATGCGCCCCGTCGCATGCTCCTCGCCCTCTTCCTGATCGACGCCGCCGCCGGCCTCTACCTCTTTCTCCCCCTCGTCGGACGCCGCAACGCCGGCGTGAAGTTCTACCGGATGATCCTCATCATCGGCGGCGTGCTGGCGCTCTGCGCCGCGCTCGCGCACGCCATGGCCGCGCGCCGCGACCTCGCGTACGCCGACGCCGCCGTCGTCGCGCTGACGATCCTCGTCTACCTCGTCCTGCGCTATCCGAAGCGGCTGATCTTCCGCGCCTCCGCCGCGCTCCTCGGCGCGGCGTACCTCGTGGCGGCGGTCCTCGCGTATCACTCCGCCGTGCGCCCGCCGCACGTCGCCTGGAGCATCGCCGGCGCGCTGGCCTCGATCGCCCTGCTCGGCAGCGTCAACCTGGCCATGCTCCTCGGCCACTGGTATCTCGTCGTGCGCGGCATGTCCATCGACCCCCTCAAGCGGCTGACCATCGCGACGCTGGCCGCGGCCATCGTCAAAGTGCTCGTCGTCGTCATCGTCATCGCCGTGGCCTGGCCGCCGCCGGTGCTGAAGGACATCTTCTTCTGGATGCGCGCCGGCTGGGGACTCCTCGGGCCGCTGGCGCTCTTCCCGATGGTGTGGGGCACCGTGAAGATCCGCTCCACCATGGCCGCCACGGGCATCCTCTACGTCGACGTCGTGGCCGTGATCATCGGCGAGGTCCTCGGCGGCTGGCTCTCCGCGCTCGCGCACCTGCCGGTGTAACATCGCCGCCCATGGCAGGCGTGACCTTCGACAACGTGGCGAAGCGCTTCAACGGAGTGTCCGTCATCGAGGGGCTCGACCTCGACATCGAAGACCACGAGTTCATGGTCCTGGTCGGCCCGTCCGGCTGCGGCAAGTCCACCGCGCTGCGCATGATCGCCGGGCTCGAGGAGATCTCCGGCGGCCGCGTGCTCATCGGCAACCGCGTCGTCAACGACCTCCAGCCCAAAGACCGCGACGTGGCCATGGTCTTCCAGAACTACGCCCTCTACCCGCACATGAGCGTGCGCGAGAACATCGAGTTCGGCCTGAAGATCCGCAAGACGCCGCGCGAGGAGATGCGCCGCAAGGTCGACGAGGCCGCGCAGACGCTCGGCATCGCCACGCTCCTGGAGCGCAAGCCGAAGCAGCTCTCCGGCGGCCAGCGCCAGCGCGTGGCCGTAGCCCGGGCCATCGTCCGCGACCCGAAGGTCTTCCTCTTCGACGAGCCGCTCTCGAACCTCGACGCCAAGCTGCGCGTGCAGATGCGCGCCGAGATCACCCGCCTCCAGCAGCGCCTCGGCACGACCTGCGTCTACGTCACCCATGACCAGATCGAGGCCATGACCATGGGCCACCGCATCTCGGTGATGAAAGAGGGTCGCATCCAGCAGGTCGGCACGCCGCTCGAGGTCTACGACCGCCCGGCCAACGTCTTCGTCGCCCAGTTCATCGGCACCCCGCCCATGAACTTCTTCGACGCCACCGTGAACGGCGACCGCCTCGAAGCCGCCTCCTTCTCCCTTCCCCTGCCATACGCCCTTCCCCACGGCCAGAAACTCCGCGCCGGCATCCGCCCCGAGCACCTCACCCGCGGCAATGCCCCCGTGCAGACCGTCGTCGAGCTGGTCGAGCCGATCGGCCACGAGGCGGTCGTGCACACCCGCGCCGGCAACGACCTCCTCGTCGCCACGTACGACGTCCACCGCATGCCCCGCACCGGCGACACCATCGAGCTGCAGCTCCAGACGGAGAAACTGCATCTCTTCGACGCGGCGACGGAGCTGCGGGTCGGGTAGTGCTCTTCGCCCTCCTGCTCGCGCTCACGGCGCCCGATGCGAAGCCGTTCGTCGTCGATCGCGCCGAGGTGCGGCGGATGGTGTCGAAGGAGAACGGGGTGGCGTACAAGGTGTACGTCGCCCTGCCGCACGACTACGGGAAGAAGCGCTATCCCGTCGTCTACGTCCTCGACGCCGATTACTCGTTCCTGATCGCACGCAACATCGCCGATCATCTGGCCGAGCGGGATCACCTGCGCGAGCTGATCGTCGTCGGCATCGCCTACGACGGGCCGCCGCAATACCGGCTGAACCGCACGCGCGACTACACGCCGAAGTTCAGCCCCACGGGCGGATACGGTCCGGAATCCCAGAAGGTCTCCGGCGGCGGACCGAAGTTCCGCGCCTTTCTGGAGAAAGAGCTGGTTCCGTTCATCGACAGCTCCTACGCGACGCTCCCGAAGGAGCGCTGCCTGGTCGGGCACTCGTACGGCGGCCTGTTCGCCACCTGGATGCTCGCCACGCAGTCGCCGCTCTTCGACCGCTACGTCATCGTCAGCCCGTCGCTCTGGTACGACGGCGGCTGGATCTTCACGCAGCTCCCGGCGAAGACGCTGAGCGCGCGTGTCTACCTGGCCGCGGGGAGCAGCGAGGACCCGGTCATGGCCGCGGACCTGCGCAAGCTCGCGGCACGGATCAAGACGCAGGCCCTCGACGCCGACGTGCTCGCGGACGAGACGCACAACTCGATCTTCCCGCGCGCCCTGTCCAACGGATTGCGCTTCGTCTTCGAAGGGCGCTAAGCGGACCGCCGGCGTCCCGCCGGCTGTCTGTGCGGGCGTCTCGCCCGCACCGTGGCGGCGGGACGCCGCCACAGACAGCCGGCGAGGACGCCGGCGGTCCGCTGTTGCGGCCTGATTAGTGGTGATGCCCCTCTTCCGCGCCGGGAGGGGCGGCGCCGTAGACGTGGCGGTCGTGCGTGACGAGATCGAACGGCTTGATGGCGGGATTCGGCGGGTAGCCGCGATGCACGGCCTGGCAGCGGTAGCAGACGATCACGTCCTTCACCACGCGCCAGACGATGTAGTCGAGGATCGTCACCGCGAGGAGGGAGAGTCCCCACGTCCACGGGACGAACACCGCGCCGACGGCCACCAGGGCGACGCCCGTCGTGCGGTTGAAGTCCTTCTGGAAATAGAGCTCGTCGTGATCGCAGGCGGCGCAGCGCTCGACGAATGACGCCGGCGCGGTGACGGGTGACGCGGCGCCGCAGTGCTCGCACGCACGCGGCGGCTCACCCGCGGTGCGGGCGAGCCGCTGCTCGCATTTCGTGCAGAGGAAGTGGACGGACGCCATGGGCGCCGCGCAGTTTAACGCGCGCGCTCGATGTAGCGGTTCTCGGTCGGGTCGACGATGATCTCTTCGCCGTCGGTGACGAACGGCGGGACCTGCACGACGACGCCGTTCTCGAGCGTGGCCGGCTTGTACGACGCCGACTGCGTCGCGCCCTTGACCATCGGCTGCGTCTCTTTGATGCGCGCGCGGATCGTCTTCGGCAGCTCCACGCCGATCGGCTTCACGTCGTGGAACTGCACCTGCAGCTTCACCCCCGGCTCCAGCCACGCCGCCGCGTCGCCGAGATCCTCTTCGCTGATCTCGATCTGCTCGAAGCTCTCGGTGTTCATGAAGTGGTGGGCGTGGCCGTCGGAGTACATGTACTCCATCTCGTGCTGGCTGATGTAGGCCTGCTCGATGTCGTCGTTCGAGCGGAAGCGGTGCTCGAACTGGTTGCCCGTGCGCAGGTTGCGCAGCTTGGCCTGGACCATGGCCCGCAGGTTTCCCGGCGTGTGGTGGCGGAAGTCCATGACTTTGCAGAGGTCACCTTCGAACATGATGACCATCCCTTTACGGATGTCGTTTGCGTTCACTTTGAATCCTTTCGATTCCGATAGACTCGGGCCAGGAGAAGAACGTGAAACTACTACGCATCCTGATCGCAGGCACACTGATCCTGACAGCCTGTAGCCCCGGCCGCGAAGCCCAAACGGCGGACACGACAGGCGATATTCCAGTTGGGGTGTACGGCGCGCTCACCGGCGACCAGGCCGCCTTCGGCACATCCACGGTGAACGGCGTGAAGCTCGCCGCCGACGAGATCAACGCTGCCGGAGGCGTCCTCGGCCGCAAGATCCGCCTGGTGGTCGAGGACGATCAGGGGCGCGCCGAGGAGGCCGCCTCGGTGGTGACGAAGCTCGTCACCAGCGCGAACGTGATCGCCCTGATCGGCGAGAACTCCTCCAACCAGTCGCTCGCGGCCGCGCCGATCGCGCAGTCGAACGGCGTGCCGATGATCTCGCCGTCGTCGACCAACCCCGCGGTCACGGAGAAGGGGGAGTACATCTTCCGCGTCTGCTTCACCGATCCCTACCAGGGGAAGGCGCTCGCCTCGTTCGTGCGCAAGCAGTTGAAGCTCGACACGGCGGCGATCCTCGTCGACAAGAAGAACGACTACTCCGTCGGCCTGGCCGGCGTGTTCCGCCGCGAGTTCGAGGCGAACGGCGGCAGGATCGTCGCCGAGCAGAGCTACAGCGGCGGCGACTCCGAGTTCCGCCCGCAGCTCACGACGATCCGCGCCGCGTCGCCGCAGGCGCTGTTCATCCCCGGCTTCTACACCGAGGTGGGGCAGATCGCCATTCAGGCGCGCGACCTCGGGTTGAACGTGCCGCTCGTGGGCGGCGACGGTTGGGATTCGCCGACAGTCATCCAGATCGGCGGCAAGTCGATCGAGGGGTCGTACTTTTCGGACCACTACTTCGTCGGCGACACGCGTCCCGTGGTGCAGACGTTCGTGAACGAGTACCGCAAGCGCCACGGCAAGAACCCCGAGGCCACGGCCGCCCTCGGCTACGACGCGCTGAAGATCTTCGCCGAGGCCGTGCGCCGCGCGAACGCGCTCGACCGCAAAGCCATCCGCGACCAGATCGCCGCGACACGCGACTACCAGGGCGTCTCCGGCACCATCACCATGGGCCCGGACCGCAACCCCATCAAGCCGGTGGCCATGATCAAGATCGAGAACGGCCAGATGAACTTTGCGGGGTGGGTGGAGCCGTAGTTCGGGCCAGTCCCCTCTCCCCACTGCGGTGGGGAGAGGGTCAGGGTGAGGGGTTGTGGCGCCCGGGAAAGGAAAGCCCCTCACCCTAGCCCTCTCCCCACTGCGGTGGGGAGAGGGGACTGGGGACGAGGCCGATTCATCGATGAGAGCTCGCGAGCTCCAGGACGGCGATGGCCTGTTCGCGGCTCACGGACGGGAACGACGCGAGGAACTTCTCCAGCGAATCGCACGCTCCAGGTAGTCGAAGAGGTTGTAGAGCGGTACCCGTGTCCCGACGAATACCGGCGTTCCAAATTTGCCTTATACTGCCCCATCACCAATTATTCGGAGGAGAGTTCCCTGATGCGCAAGTTCGTGCCGTACGTGTTTGCTGCGGTAGCCGCGTTCGTCGCTGTCGCCCCTGCCGGTGCCGCGGAGAATCCGCAGAAGCCCGGCAAGTGGAAAGTGACGATGCAGATGGAGATCCCGGGCATGCCGATCAAGATGCCGCCCGTGAACATGGAGATCTGCCTGACCGAGGAAGATCTGAAGAACCCGCAGAAGGCCGTGCCCAACGATCCGAAGAGCGACTGCAAGGTCGGCGACTACGAGATCGACGGCAAGACCGTCTCCTGGACCGTCGAATGCCCGAAGCAGAACATGAAGGGCACCGGCGAGATCACCTACACGGATGACAGCTACTCCGGCGGCATGGACATGACCGTCGGCGAGCAGTAGATGAAGACGAAGTACTCCGGCAAATGGCTGGGCGCCTGCACCAAGTGAGCAAGTGGGGCGGCCTTCGGGCCGCCCTTTTCGTCTGGACGCTCTCCGCGTCCGCGCATCCGAGCGTCGGCCTGGTCATCACCCCGAACGGCGACGTCTTCTACTCCGACCTCGAGCGCGTCTGGCGCGTGACGCCGAACGGGCAGAAGATCGTGGCCGTCCCCGACGTGCACGCGCACGAGCTCGCGCTCGAAGACGGTGCGGTCCTCGGCGAGGACAGCGAATGGCTGGGCGGCAACCGCTATCGCCACCGCATCTTCAAACGCGCCCCGGACGGCCGCGTGACGGATGTCGTGCCGTGGACGAACGGCTTCTGGCAGCAGTACGGCCTGGTGCGCGACGCCGCGGGCGCGCGCTACTGGGTCGACTGCGGGAGTGACTCACCAGCGCGGCGCTGCACGATCCGCAAGCGCGACCGCGCCGGGCGCGTGACGGACGTCGTCACCAGCGGGCGTATCCACTCGCTGCTCGGCGGAAAAGCAGGCGAGGTCTACTACGTCGAAGGCACCGAGCTGCGACGCGCGAACGGCACCAAGGTCGAGCGCGTGGCCGCGATCGGCGAGCAGCTCATGGGACTGGCGCGCGACGCCGCGGGGAACGTCTACGTCGCCGCGCACGCGAGCCGCGAGGTCGTGCGCATCGCGCCGAACGGCACGAAGCAGGTCATCGCGCGGAGCACCGCCCCGTGGGCGCCGAGCGGCGTGGCCGTATCGCCGCGCGGCGAAGTGTGGGTGCTGGAGTGGTCGGGGACGCAGTCGCGCGTGCGGCGAACGCGTTAGCGTCTGGACTGCGGCGGCAAGGCAGCTGGTGCTGCCGCAGTCCAGACCGTCGCTCAAGGCATCCAGAAATCGCGCGGGTAGAGACGCACCAGCGCCGTCTCCGCTCCCTCGGCGTTCTTCAGGTACGCCTCCCAGGCGTCGAGCTGCTTGTCGGGGCCGATCGCGAAGTAGACCGCGTCCGGCACGTCCTTCCCCTTCACGTTGTAGCCGGGGAGCACGCGTCCGTACACCTTGTCCTTGCGGTCGAAGAGCTTGTCCCCGAGGGTCGGGTCCTTGCGCAGCTCGAGGATCGACGTGCGGAACCTGCGCACCTGATCGGGCGTCTGCCCGTCCGCGAGATCGTTGGCCATCCCCTCGGCGCGGAACTCGTACGTCCCCGCGCCGCGCGTCTCGCCGAACACCTGCGCGATCGTGTAATCGGCGAGGCGTGGATCGCGCTCGGCCGACTTCAGCGTGTCCACGACGAACTTCACCGTCTGCGGGATCTCCGGCGTGCGCTCGGCGTAGTAGCCCGTGCGGGCGCTGGACACGTTCGAGCGCAGGCCGTTGCTGTACGCCAGACCCGCCGCCAGCGTCTTGAGGAAGATGCCGTGCGCGCCGGCGCCCGAGTGCAGCTTGCCGGCCAGGTAATCGAGCTGCTTCTCCTTGTTGTCGTAGTCGGCGTAATGCACGGACGGGACGGAAGTGATGATCACCCCGCCCTTCATGTTCGGCGCGACCAGGCCGACGTACACCGGCTTCGCGTCATTGCCCGTGCGCGCGGCCACGCGTCCGTCGACGATCGGCCGCGAGCGCGCGCCGGTCACGGAGATCTTCACGTCTTCGAGCGAGGCCGACAGCGACTCCACGGACGGCGCGATGGCCTTCTGCAGCTCCGTCGACGACACCTGCCACACGCGCGCGTCGAGGCGGTTCAGGAGACGCTTGCGCAGCGCGTCGAGCGAGGCCAGCGCGTTCGCCGGCGGCGTGAAGAGGTCGCTGCGGATGGCGCCGACGAGATACGCCCAGTCGGCGGCGAGGCTGCTGTCGGGGATCTCGATCAGCGTCAGGTCGAGGTCCTTCAGCACGTCCTTGGCGATCGCGGCGGCGCCGGCGGAGAGTCCGGCCACCGTCTCCGGTTTGGCCATCATGGCCTTGAGCTCCGCGCGCGTCCCCTTGGCCGCGGCCAGCGTGGTGAGCCATTGCTCGATGGCCTCGCGGTCCGCGCCTGCCGGCACGTCCTTCAGCAGCCAGCGCAGGCGCAGCGCGTTGTGCGAGCGGGTCAGGAACGAGTCGGCGGCGAGGTAGGCGGGATTGCTCTGCAGGCGATAGGCGGCCTGGGGGTTGTTGACCCACGACTCCTCGGAGCCCTGCATGCTGTTGCGCAGGCCGCTCAGCGCCTGGTCGACGACGTCGCGGATGCGCGGCAGGTTCTCGACTCTCCAGTCGGGGTGATGCATCACGAGCGACATCCACTCGAGGGCGCGCTTCGCTTCCGTCGCGCCGAGGCCCGAGCCGCGGACCACCAGCTCCACGCGCTCCGTGCGCGGGTTCGTGGAGAAGCTGGCGTTGAGGTTGAGGATCTCGGTGCGCAGGCGCTCGCTCATCTCCTCGAACGAGACCGGCTTGCCGTTCTCGATCACGCCCACGCGGGTCATCAGCAGCGGGAGCAGCGAGAGGTAGCGGAGCTGCTCGCCCTGCACGTAGTCGGCGCGCACGGCCACGCCGACGGTGGCGCTGGACATGTTGTCGAACGTCGACGTGACGATGGGCACGCCGGGGCCGAGCTTCGACTGCTTGTACTGCAGCAGCTCGTCGAGCGACATCGGCGGGTTCTTCACGAACGGGGGAGGGGTGACCGACTTCGCCTCTTCCTCGATGCGCAGCGCCGCCTCGTCCTGTTCTTTCTGGTAGCGCTTGAGCGCTTCCTGCGCGTCCTGCAGGGAGTACTGCTGGACGAGCCGCTTCGTCTCGGCGTCGGCGCGGGCGACGCGCTCCGCCTCTTCCCGCTGCAGCAGCGCGGGGCTGGGGCGGACGGCCACGGCGTACGGCGTGACGCCGGTGAGCTGCCACTGCGCGAGACGCTCGCGCCAGATGTTCTTGTCCGAGGCCAGCAGCTTGCGGACGGCGGCGAGCTGCGGCCCGAGGGTCACCGATTTCCTGAAATCGCTGGTGCGCTCCAGGAGGAGGAGCTGGTCCATCCATCCCGAGCCGGTGCCGCGCCCGCCCCACGACGGCGGCGTGTTGACGAAGTTCGCGAGCTGGCGCTCGGTCTCGCTGACCCGGCTCAGCACGCGCTTGTTGAGCTCCTTCAGCTCCGCGGAGCCGTCGGGGAAGGCGGCCACGCGCGCCAGCTCGTCCATCACTCTCTTGCGGATCTCGGCGAGCTTCTCGTTGGTCAGGTTCGCGGGGGCGACGTTCTGGAAGATCACCGCCACCGGGTGCCCGAGGTCGCGGTCGATGTTGCTGAAGACCACGGTGGCGCCGATGTCCATCACCCGCGTCTTGCTGTCGATGAAGAGCTTGTAGAGGTTCGTGGTGGCGTCGCCGGCGAAGGTCTCGCCGAACAGCTCCAGCAGGATCACTTCCTCGGCCGAGAGGTTGTTGCGCGTGGCCGGCCAGGCCAGGGCGATGGGGCTCGGCTGCTGGTCGTTGCGGTGCGGGTACTCGCCGATGGCGATCGTGGCCGGCGCGGCGCCCTGCGGCGGCGGGAACGGCTTGGCCGTGGTCGAGGGACGCTTCGACGGCTCCGGCTCGACCTTGGTCAGGATGGCGTCGGTGCGGTCCAGCACTTCCTCGAGCGGGACGCTCTTCGGGAACGAGACCATCGTCCCCATGTTGCCGAGGTAGTAATTCGCCTTGTGGAAGTTGCGGATGTCCTCCGGCTTCATGGTGCGGATGCCGGACGGCTCGCCGCCGGAGTTGTAGGCGAGCGGGTGGTTCTTGCCGTAGACGAGATGGCCGGTCTCGCGGAAGAGCACGCGGAACGGGTTGGCGCTGGAGCTGGTCATCTCGTTGTAGACCGACCCCTTCTCCTCGAGGCGCAGCGTCTTGTCGGGGTTCTCGGTCACGCCGAAGCTGCGCACCTCGCGGCGGATCTCTTCATCCGTGTAGTTCGGATGGAGCAGCGCGTTCAGCTCGGCCGCGAAGAGGTCGAAGAAGACGTCTTTGCCGGCGTTGGTGTTGAAGTGATAGCTCGTCCGCCACTGCTGGGTGAAGGCGGTGGAGCCGGAGAGCCACATCGTGTCGAGGCCGGAGAAGGCGCGGCCCGTGGTGCCCTTGCCGAGGAGCAGGTGCTCCTGCGTATGCGGCTCGCCCTGGTCGCCGACGGGGATCGAGTTCACCCACGTGTAGCCCTGCGGCACGGACTCGATCTGCAGGTAGTCGAGGATGAAGCCGCTGCGGGCGTGGATGAAACGTCCGCCGATCGGCTTGCCGGCGTCGTTGAGGTAGAGCGACTCGACGCGGAACCCTTCGACGGTGTCGTCCTTCTTGAGAGTGTCGAGTTGCACGGCGGCGGTGGCGGCGGTGGTGATGAGCATGAAACAGAGCATCAGCGCGAGTCTGCGCATGAGGTCTCCTCCCGGTGAGATCGCGCGGGATTGTACCCGTCAGACGAAGATGCCGCGGCGAATGATGAATTCCTGTAGCCGGTTTGTGTCGGGATACCGCCCGCTGCGGGAGAGGTCGCGGATGAAGCGGTGCAGCGGCTGGCGCGTGACGCCGGGGGCGGCGGCGAGCTCGTCCAGGTTCAGCCGGCCGAGGTCGGAAGTCTCGAGGATGCCGCGCTCGCGGAGATGCAGCAGGATGGCCTCGTCGTCGGACATCCCTTCCAGCGGGCGCAGCCGGGAGAACCACACACCGTCGATCACGAGGACGTCCGCCGCCGGGATGGCGGCGCGGTCGGTGGTGACGTCGTACAGCTCGCGCGGGATGGAGGCGGCGGTGGCCTCCGGATCCGTGGCGACGACGACGCAGGTGCGCTTCATGCGGCGAGGCGGTTCTTCCGCTCCGCCCACGCGAGCTGGGCGATCATCAGCAGCATGCCGGCGTCGCGGAGCAGGACCATCCACATGTCGCGGATGCGCTCCTCGTAGGTCAGGTTCGCCGCCGAGGTGTCGAAGCAGCCGCAGTCGATGGCGTTGCCGCGCGCGAGGTTGATGCTGATGGCGATCATGAAGACGACCAGCATGGCCGCCACGATCCACCGCGCCGGCTTCACCCAGACGCCGAGGATGAGGCAGAGGCCGATCACGAGCTCCACCCACGGCATCACCAGCGCGCTGATGTTGATCAGCCCGGCCGGCAGGATGCGGTAGTTGTAGATCATGTGGGCGAAGGACGGCGGATCGACGATCTTCGGCCACGCCGCCACGATGAAGATGATGCCGAGGGCGATCTGGACCCGGACCGTGAGCCAGGGGTGGGTGAGCGCTTCGCGGGCCGTCACGGAGTCGCTCCCGTCCGCACCGCGCCGCCGCGCTTTTGCCAGTCGGGGAAGCCGTCCTTGTAGACGTAGACGTTGTTGAACTGCACCCCCCACAGCTTCTGCGCCAGCATGTGCGAGTCCTCGCAGGCGCCGCCGGTGCAGTAGATGACGATCGGCTTGTTCTGCTCGGCCGGGTCCTGCCGCTCCTCGAAGAGGGCGTTCACCTTGTCATCGACGTCCGCCTCCCACACCGAGAAGGGGCGCGCGCCGGCGATGTGCCCTTCCTCGTACGCCGCGCTGCGGCGCGCGTCGAGGAAAAGAACCCCCTTCGCATAAAGCGCCGCCGCATCCTCCCCGCTGATCTCGACGTACGCCTTGTCGGGATGCGGCTGGAATCTCGCCAGGTCGTCGCCCAACGTAGGGCGGGCTTCAGCCCGCCCCACGGGCGGGGCGCTGGTGGTGGTGGCGGTTGCAGTGGTGCCCGTAACCACCGGCGGTGCGACGACAGGCGCGGTCGTCGTAACGTCGGGTCGGGCTGAAGCCCGACCTACGTCGGTCACGGTCTGCGTGACGGGCGCGGGTTGCGCGGGAGCCACCGGCGTCGGCAGCACCCGCTCCGGCACGCGCGGCGGGACGCGCAGCGCGTTCGGGTAGAACCCGGGAAGGACCAGGCGCCGGGTGCGCGAGGCGAACGCATTCGCCACCACCGCGATCACCGACGCCAGAACGATGAGCAGCAGAGCCTGCAGGAACGGATTTCGAGCTCTCATAAGTGCGGCCGGATGTTGAGACGATCCGGCGCATGGATGGTAACGCACTAAAGCGGACCGCCGGCGTCCTCGCCGGCTGTCTGTGGCGGCGTCCCGCCGCCACCGGTGTGCGGGCGGGACGCCCGCACAGACAGCCGGCGGGACGCCGGCGGTCCACTTGGGGGGCTCAATCCTCGTCCGAGCGCCGCAGCACCATCACCGCGTACGCCTGTACCTTCACCTGCTCCCCCGCCCTCCACTCATGATGCTCGCGGAGGTCGGGGACGGGCTCGTCCGTATCGATCACCTTCTCCCAGCGGTCGCCCCAGGGACACGTCGGCAGCGTGAACTCCATCGGCTCGTGGTGGGCATTGAAGAGGAGATAAAACGAGTCGTCCACGATCGGCTCGCCGCGCTCGTCCGGCGTCGGGATCCCCTTGCCGTTCACGAACACCCCCACCGTGCGGGCGAAGCCGGCCTGCCAGTCCTCGTCGCTCATCTCGCCGCCGTCCGCCTTGAACCAGCCGATGTCGCTCACCCCCGTCCCGCGCACGTGACGCCCGTGGAACCAGCGGCGCCGCTGGAACACCGGGTGGTCCTTGCGGAACTGGATCACCCGCGCCACGAAGGCGCGCAGCCCGTCGTCCATCTGCTGCCAGTCGAACCAGGAGATGTCGTTGTCCTGGCAGTACGCGTTGTTGTTGCCCCCCTGCGTGCGGCCGACCTCGTCGCCGCCGACGAGCATCGGCACGCCCTGGGAGAGCAGCAGCGTCGTCAGGAAGTTGCGCTGCTGCCGCGCGCGCAGCGCCTGCACGTTCGGGTCGTCGCTCGGCCCCTCGACACCGCAATTCCAGGAGCGGTTGTCGTCCGCGCCGTCGGTGTTGTTCTCGCCGTTGGCCTCGTTGTGCTTCTCGTTGTACGACACCAGGTCGCGCAGCGTGAAGCCGTCGTGCGCGGTGATGAAGTTGATGCTCGCGTATGGGCGGCGCCCGCTCGTCTCGTACAGGTCCGAGCTGCCGGTGAGGCGGGCGCTGAACTCCTGCAGCGTCTGGTCCGTGCCGCGCCAGTAGTCGCGCACCACGTCGCGGTACTTGCCGTTCCACTCCGACCAGAGCGAGGGGAAGTTGCCCACCTGATAGCCCCCTTCGCCGACGTCCCACGGCTCCGCGATCAGCTTCACCTGCGAGATGACCGGGTCCTGCTGGATGACGTCGAAGAACGCCGAGAGGCGGTCGACGTCGTGCAGCTCGCGCGCGAGCGTCGAGGCCAGGTCGAAGCGGAAGCCGTCCACGTGCATCTCCAGATGCCAGTAGCGCAGCGAGTCCATCATCAGCTGCAGCACGTGCGGGTGCCGCATGTTCATGCTGTTCCCCGTGCCCGTGTAATCCATGTAGTAGCGCGGGTTGTCGGCCACGGTGCGGTAGTAGGCCACGTTGTCGATGCCTTTCATCGACAGCACGGGACCCATGTGATTTCCCTCGGCCGTGTGGTTGTACACGACGTCGAGGATCACCTCGATGCCGGCGCGGTGCAGCGCCTTCACCATCTGCTTGAACTCCATCACCTGCTGCCCGAGCTGGCCGCTGGCCGCGTACTCGTTGTGCGGCGCGAGGAAGGAGATCGAGTCGTAGCCCCAGTAATTGCGCAGCCCTTTCTCGAGCAGGTGATTGGCGTGGATGAACTGGTGCACCGGCAGCAGCTCCACCGCCGTCACGCCGAGCTGCTTGAGGTACTTGATCGCGGCGGGGTGGGCGAGGCCCGCATACGTGCCGCGCAGGTTCTCCGGCACGCCCGGGTGCTTCATGGTGAAGCCCTTCGCGTGCACCTCGTAAATGATCGTCCGGTGCCACGGCGTCTTCGGAGGCTGGTCGTCGTCCCAGGCGAAGTACGGGTTGACGACCACCGATTTCGGCATGAACGGCGCGCTGTCGGCGTCGTTCTTCGAGTTTTCCGGATCGTTGAAGTGGTAGGGAAAAACTGCCTCGTCCCACTGCACCTGCCCGTCGACCGCCTTGCCGTACGGGTCGAGGAGGAGCTTGCTCGGGTTGCAGCGATGCCCGTTCTTCGGCTCCCACGGCCCGTGAATGCGGTAGCCGTAGCGCTGTCCCGGCCCGACGTTGGGCAGGTAGCCGTGCCAGATGAAGGCGGTGACCTCGGGGAGTGCAATCAGGGTCTGGTTGCCGTTTGCGTCGAAGAGACAGAGCTCCACCTTCGTCGCGACCTCGGAAAATACGGAGAAGTTGGTCCCGACGCCGTCCCATGTGGCGCCGAGGGGATAGGGTTTGCCTGGCCAGATACGCATCGGCCGGTTCTCTACAAGCAGGGTGCCACGTAGGGCGGGCTTCAGCCCGCCTGTCGGGACGTGCTGAAGCCCGCCGAATCGTGGCACGCCGCTCGCTCTGATCCGGCTCTCAAGATGCGCAACAACCGACCCCCGGATCGCCGCTGCAGTTACGTGGTTCTCGTGCAGAGCGCAATGGTGTCGACGAGCGGGCTCCGCGAGCTCGCTTCGTACTTTTCGACCCTCGGCGTCGCCGGCTGCGACGTGGTGATCCTCGACCCCTCTCCCCGTCTCCAGTTCGAGCTCAATGGCCGCGTCCTCCGCTGGGTAGGACGCCATGTGGCCGTCCGCCCCGGCGCGATCGACGTCGTCCGTGCCGCCGAGACGTATGCGGCGTGCGAGAAAGTGATCGTTGCCGCCGAGGACGTCCGCTATACGCCCGAGGCCGTCGGGCAGCTCTGCGATCTCCTCGACGTCCATGAAGTCGTCGAGCCGCAGGACTATCTCGATCCGATGCCGTGGTGGGGCGGGATCGAGGCCGGACGGATGCTCATCCATCGCGGCATCGAGCCGCAGCCCGATCACGGCGCGACGTTCGGCTTCCGCCGCAGCGCCGTCCGCGGACTGCGCACGCTGACGCCGTCCACCGAGACGCAGGCGCGCCGCCTCGGCGCGGTCGGCGCGGAGGTGTTCCCGGCCGCGGACGTGTTCGTGCGCCGCGAGCCGAGTCCGCTCGCAGAGTGGCTCTCGTCCCGCCCGCGCTACGCCGGCGACGACTTCAGCTTCCCCTTCAAGACCGCCTTCTTCTTCTCCCTGCTGCCGCTGCTGCTGCTGCTCGCATTCGTCCACGTGCCGCTGGCCGGCTACTACGCGGGCGCCATCGCCTTCGCCTCGGTGGGCCTGGCCGCGCGCGGCCGCCTCGGCGCCGCCGCCATGCACTTCCCCCTCCGCGCCTGCCTCTTCGCCCCCCTCTGGGTCTTCGAGCGCAGCGTGAGCGTCTACTGGGCCCTGTTCCGGAAGCTCCGCGGAACCAACGAGGACGTGCCGCGCGTCCCCGCCCCCGCCGAAGCCCGCGAACGCCACGTCATCTGATCCGGAGTGCGGCAGCGCCAGCTGCCGCTCTCAAACGACGATGGATGCAATTGAATGCATCATCGGTGCGATCCGCGCCGATACACATGCATTCTATTTCACCGCCGATGGCATCGATCCCATCGCCGAAGCAATCAGTCAGTGGACCGCCGGCGTCCTCGCCGGCTGTCTGTGCGGGCGTCCCGCCCGCACCGTGGCGGCGGGACGCCGCCACAGACAGCCGGCGGGACGCCGGCGGTCCACTGTGTGCGATCAGGCCTCGATTGCGAGTCTCGTCGGCGTCGACCCCACCTGGGCGAACCACGCCACCTTTTCCGCCACGCAGTCCAGCTCCACGATCCACCGCCCCGGCTGCAGCGGCGGCAGGACGAAATCGAACGTCACTTCCTCCCCGGGTGCCAACGCACGGGGGAGGACAGTGCGCGCGTAATCGAGGTCCACGAGCTGGCCGGCCGCATCGTGCAGGTGAACGCCCAGGGCCACGCCGCCGTGCGGCTCGTGCGAGTCGAGCCACTTCGCCTTGCCGGTGTTGCGCACCGTCACGTGCACGGTCATCCCCTCCAGCCGCGCCTCGATCGCCGCGCGCAGGCCGTCCGTGCGGCGGCTGTCCATTTCCTCGGTGCCGGCCTTGGTCAGGAAAAACGTACGCGCATCGTGGAGGAACGAGCGCGTCTGCTCGGCCCATTTGCCGAACGTCTCGCCCGAGGCCAGCAGGTCGTCGTACTCCTGCAGCGACATGTGGAACGGCGGCACGTTGAACGCCGCCAGCTTCAGGTCGACGAAGCCGAGGCGCTTGGCCGTGTCCCAGATCGCGTGGATGTCGATGTCCGCCTCCACCACCCCGTAGGTGCGCATCTCGTACTGCGACTGAGGCGTCGTGGAGTGGTGCGGGCCCGGCTCGGCGAAGGCGGCGATGCCGCGCGGCCGGAGCACGCGCCCGAACTCGCGCAGCACGTCGTTCGGGTTCGGCGCGTGGTGGAACGAGTCGAAGCAGAGGATGCGGTCGACGCTCGCATCAGGAAGGTCAATGTGTTGACCGTCGAAGACGAGGAAGCGCGGCTCCGGACGGTCGCCGATCGCCGGCTGGCGCCGGTACAGGTCCTTCGCGATCTCCAGCGCCGTCGGCGCCACGTCGAGCAGGATCATCCGGCAGCCGAGCTGCGTGAGGAAGCGCGACAGCCATCCCGTGCCCGCCCCGAACTCCAGCACCGTCATCCCCGGCGCGAGCGCGAGTCCCTGCAGCACCGTGCCCAGGCTGATCAGGAGCTGCGGCGAGTCGTCGACGCGCGCGAACGGCTTGGCCAGGTGATGCTCCCACGACGCCAGCGACGAAAAGTACGCCTCGGCCGTGCGATTGAGCTGCTCCATCGGCGTCTCGGCGATCAGCTTCCTCACGTCGATGAAGTCCGACGGCGGCGCCACGAGGGGCATCTCGGCGGTGTCTACTTCGTCGGGCTGCAGCCCGCCGCTCCACTTCCGGAGCGCGTGCACGATCACGCCGTCGAGGTCGCCGTGCCGCGTGAACACGAGGTGCGGCGCGTGGAAGTTGTGCTCCTGCAGGATGGCCAGCACTTCGTTGAGGTCGTAGGTGTTGCTCTCGATCAGCGGCGTCGACGCCGGCTTGCGCCGGGCCACGTTCACCAGCGCGTTCACGCCCGGCACGCGCGCCCGTGCATCGCGAGCCACGCGCACGAGCGGCGGAGTGTGCGCGCGATAGGGGACATGAAACACCCCCACGCCCCCCTCCCGCACGCGCGCCGCGAGCTTCCGCAGCAACGCCAGCCCTTCCTTCCGGCGCAGGCGCTGGAGGACGAGAAAGCAATTGACGAGATCGAACGTGCGCCTGTCGTGCTCGAGCTCGGCCGCCGTCCGCAGCTCGACGTTGCGCACGCCGGAGCGCTTCACGTGCCGCCAGGCCGTCTCCAGCATGGCCGGGGAGATGTCGACGCCCGTCACTTTCTCCGCGCGCCGCGCGAACGGCAGGACCAGCCGTCCCACGCCGCATCCGTATTCGAGCACCGTCAGCGGCGCGAAGTGCGGCGCCACGCTCTCCAGCACCGTCCCGTACAGGTCGGAGACGTACTCGTCCCCGCTCTGGAAGAACTCCGCCTCGGCCATGCCATCGAAGCGCTCGCGCAGGAACCGCGGTTCGGTCAGGACGGCGAAGTACGGCTCGCGCGCCGCGAACGCGTCCCAGGCGTCGCGCATCAGGTGGCGAAGGCCTTGAGCGCGTCCTCCTCCGAGTCGTACACGGTGAACATCGGGAGGAGATTGGTCAGGCGCAGGGTCTTGGCCACACGGTCGTGCGGCTTGAGGAGGCGGAGCGACGCGCCGCCGCGCTTCGACTCGCGGAACACCTGCACCAGCTCGCCGAGGCCGTTGCTGTCGATGTAATCCATGTCGGAGAGGTTGAGCAGGATCTTCTTCGATCCATCCTCCAGGATCTCGCCGATGATGCGCGGCAGGACCGAGTCGCTCACGCCGATGGCCAGGCGGCCGACGAAATCGACGATGGTCACGTCTCCGACTTTCCGTGTGGTGATGTCCATTGCGTCCCGATCATATCCAACCTTCATGAAATCTTCACGAGTCCCGATACCATCGGACGGTGCGCCGCCGCATCCTGCTCGTGGAGGACGATCCCAAAACGCGGGAGACGGTCGCGCTCTACCTGCGCCGCGAAGGGCATGAAGTGGTCACGGCCGAGGACGGCGTGCGCGCGCTCGAGGCCGCGCACGAGCACGAGCCGCACCTGGTCGTGCTCGACCTGATGCTGCCGAGAATGGATGGGCTCGCGGTCTGCCGCGCGCTGCGCGATGTGGGGCGGGCTTCAGCCCGCCCAGCCATCATCATGGTCACGGCGCGCACGACCGAGGACGACAAGCTCACCGGCCTCGACCTCGGCGCGGACGACTATGTGACCAAGCCGTTCAGCCCGCGCGAGCTGATGGCGCGCGTGCGCGCCGTGCTGCGCCGGGCGTCCGAGGAGGATGTGCTCACCGCCGGCGCGATCGCGGTCGACCGCGTGCGCCGGGAGGTGCGCGTTCACGACGCGCTCATCACCCTGACTCCCACCGAATACCGCCTGCTCGAGGCGCTCGTGCGCGCGCCGGGACGCACCTTCACGCGGCAGGAGCTCGTCGAGCGCGCGTTCGGCGACGATTACGACGGGCTCGATCGCACGGTCGACGTGCACGTGAAGAATTTGCGCCGCAAGCTCGGTGAGGCGGGGAACGCCATCGCCACCGTGTTCGGCGTCGGGTACAAGCTCTCGTCATGATCATCCGCTCGCTACGCTGGAGGCTGGCCGCGTCGATGGTGCTGATCATCGCCACCGTCGTCGCCGCCGTCGGCGTCTTCTCGACGCTGCGCGTGACGCGCGAGCTGAACGAGATGCTGATGGAGCAGCGCCGCGCCGAAACGGGAGCCGCGCTGCGCGTGCTGCGGGCGGGCGGACCCGATGCCCTGCGCCGCGCGCACGAGGTGTCGGGCTCGCCGATCCTGGTCGTGGATGCCTCGAAGAAGGTGGTCGCGCGCTATCCGCCGGAGCTGACCTCCTATGACGTCGGCTTCCGCGGCGACGGCGTGCTCACACTCTCGCGCCTGGAGTCGGGGCGCTCCGAGTCGCTCATGCTGCGGATCCGGCCGTCGCCGGTGGCCGGTCTCGGCGACGTCTACTTTCTGCCGAAGCGGGGGGAGCGCGAGAAGCTGACGCTGCGGCCGACGGGGCATCGCCTGCTGATCGCCGGCCTGGCCGCCGCGGCGCTGCTGGCCATGCTGGTGATGCTGACCATCTTCCGCCGCGTCTTCGCGCCGGTGGAGGCCCTCACCGCGGGGGCGCGCTCGCTCGCCGGCGGACGGCTCGACGCGCGGGTGCCGGTGCGCGGCGACGACGAGGTGGCGGAGCTCGGCCGCGCCTTCAATTCGATGGCCGACTCGCTGGAGCGCAACGAGCGCGCGCGGCGGAACATGGTCTCCGACGTCGCGCACGAGCTGCGCACGCCGCTGACGAACATGCGCGTGCAGATCGAGGCGGCGCAGGACGGGCTCCTCCCCGCCGACGCGCGCTTCCTCTCCTCGATCGAAGAGGAGGCGGCCACGCTGGCGCGCCTCGTCGACGACCTGCAGCAGTTGTCGCTGGCCGAGGCGGGGCAGTTGCGGCTGGAGCTGGCGGAGGTGCGCGTGGCGGAGATCGTGGAGCGCGCCGCGCCCGCTTCCGTGATTCGCTCGGTCCCCGACGATCTCGTGGTGCGCGGCGATGCGCTGCGGCTGGTGCAGGTGGTGCGCAATCTGGTGGTGAACGCGCTGGCGCACGCGGCGTCCCGCGTCGAGGTGCGCGCGGCGCGCGTCGGCGACAAGGTCGAGATCCGGGTCATCGACGATGGACCCGGCGTCCCCGACGAGCACGCGGAGCGGATCTTCGACCGTTTCTACCGCGTCGACGCCTCCCGCTCGCGCACAACCGGCGGCGCGGGCCTCGGCCTGGCCATCGCCAGGCAGCTCGTCGAGCTGCACGGCGGCCGGATCTGGTATGAACGCCCCGCGTTCGTCATCGCCCTGCCATGAACCTGATCCTGCTGTTCGAGTCCGACTTCCTCGCGCCCGATCGCGTGCGCCTGACCGGCCGCCGTCTCGCGCATGTGACCTCCGTGCACCGGGCGGCGGTGGGGGACACGCTGGTGGTCGGCCTCGCCGGCGGTCTGCTCGGCTCGGGCGTGGTGACCTCTCTCGACCCGCTCGAGCTGCGCGTGACGCTCGACCGCCAGCCGCCTCCACCTCTCCCTTTGACGCTCATCCTCGCCCTGCCGCGCCCGAAGGTCCTCAACCGCGTCATCGCCGGCGCGACATCCCTCGGCGTGAAGCAGATCCACCTCATCAACGCCTGGCGCGTCGAGAAGAGCTACTGGAAATCGCCGCGCCTCGCGTCGCTCGAAGAGCAGTGCATCCTCGGCCTGGAGCAGGCGCGCGATACCATCCTCCCGACCATCACCCTCCACCGCCTCTTCCGCCCCTTCATCGAGTCGTTCGCCCCCTCGGGCCGCCCCCTCGTCGCGCACCCCCTCGCTTCGCTCGCATGCCCCCGTTCCGTCCATGGCGAAGTCACCCTGGCCATCGGCCCCGAGGGCGGCTTCATCGCCCAGGAGATCGACTCCTTCCAGCGCGCCGGCTTCACCCCCGTCTCCCTCGGCCCCCGCATCCTGCGCGTCGAAACCGCCGTCCCCGCCCTCCTCTCCCGCCTCTTTTAATCTGGAGTGCGGCAGCGCCAGCTGCCGCTCTCCATGCCGCAGCGCCAGCTGCGGCGGGGGGGCGGGAGGCTGGCGCCTCCCGCATGGAGAGCGCGAGCTGGCGCTCGCGCACTCCACAAGTGCTACCATCCGCGCGGTCCGATCATGCCCATGCAGCGAACTCAGGTTCTGTTCCTCGTCAAGTTCTTCGCCATTCTCGTCGCCGCGTATCTGCTCATCGCCTGGAATCCGGTCAATGACCACGTCATCGTGCCGTTCACGGAAGGGGTGGCGCGCGTCTCGGGTGCGCTGCTGCAGGGGATCGGGCAGCCGGTGAACGTCACCGGCACGGTCATCCGCTCCTCGCGCTTCGGGGTGAACATCAACAACGGCTGCAATGGGGTCGAGGCGATGCTGATCCTCCTGGCCTCCATCGTGGCCTTCCCCGCCTCGCTGAAGGCGCGCGCGATCGGGCTGGCCCTCGGCGCGGTCTGCGTGCAGCTCCTGAACGCGATCCGCATCGTCACGCTGTATCTCCTCGGCGCGTACCAGCCGCGGCTCTTCGACATGTTCCACACCGCCGTCTGGCAGATCCTGGTGATCCTGTCGGCGATCGCCTTCTTCCTGATCTGGAGCGCACGCGTTGCCCCGCCTCGACTGGCGACTCGCGGTTAGAGCGTTCGCCGGCTTCCTGGCCGGTCTCGCGGTATGGGTCTTCCTCTCGCCGCTGTACAACCGCGCCATCGCGGCGGCCGCCGAAAAGACGCTGCGCCTCTTCGAGCGCCCCGCGGTGACGCAGCTCCGGCCCGCCGAGGACAACTACGTCACCGTCGACCGCCGGGACTTCGACCCGCGCTCGAAGCGTCCCGGCATCGCCCTGCACGACCTCACCTTCAACATCATCCTGCTGACCGCGCTCTTCGCCGCGTCGAAGCGCCCCTTCTCCGACCGCAACATCGGCGGCTTCCTGGCCGCCGCGGCCATCCTCGCCCTCACGCACGTCCTCGGCCTGGTGGTCGAGGTGATGTCGATTTACGTGGCCAAGCTCGGCATGTGGAGCACGGTGCACTACTCGAACGTCGAGCGGAACGTCTGGGGCGTGGCCAACCACTTCTACCGCCTGGTGCTGATGTACGCCATCGCCTTTGCACTCTGGTGGGTGTTCCGCGATCCCGCCACGGCCGAGGTTGCGAAGAAGAAGAAGCGGAGGTAACTCTGGAGTGCGGCAGCGCCAGCTGCCGCTCTCGATGCGCCAGCCGCAGCTGGCGCTGCGGCATTGAGAGCGGCAGCTGATCGCTGCCGCACTCCAGATCAGAACCGCGGCCAGTGGCGCAATTGCGTCGGGGTCGACGTCTTCACGTACAGCACCGCATCGAACTTCTTCCCCAGGTCCGCGGGCACGTCCAGCGTGGCGCGGTCACGCGAGGGAACCGTGGAGCCGGCGAAGCGGAGGCGGTGCGTGCCGGCCAGCCACGCGGGCAGGACCCCGCGCAGCGGCAGGATCATCGAGTCGAGCCGCGACTGCGACAGCAGGAGCGCGAAATCGTCGTGAGATGGCGCGGTCATCGTCTGCAGCCGGATCTCGCCGCTGCGGACGCCCGGCGTGTACTCGACGGCCAGGAACGTCCCCTCGAGCAGCAGCGACCCGAGGACGAAGTAGCGGTCGCCGAGCCGTTCGCCGAGGATCGAGCCGGCGCTGCGGATGAACGAATGGGGATCGTCGAGTACGTACGGCGTCCTGCCCCAGTGCTCGTTGTGTCCGATGACGATCACCTTCTCGCCGCGGGCGACGCGGCGGAGGATGTTCTCCGCCATCGGCTCGTCGCGCACGTTGAACCCCTCGGCCAGCACGCGCTCTCCCTGCTCGACGACGCGGGCGGCGTGCAGCATCTCCTCGAATTCTTCGGCTGAAGACGCGAGCTCGTACTGAGCGCGACGCGCCTCCATGACCGTACGGATCGCGGCGATGTCGCGACGGCACCATTCCGCGCCGCCGTACCCCTCACGGATGCAGCGATAGGTCGCCTCGGCCGAGGCAGCAAAAGCAGGATCGACGCGCCGCAGGTACGCGACGACCTCGGCCGCGGTGACGCGCGGGGAGGTCGGGTCGACTCCTTCGATGCGGATCGGCGGCGTGAGCCCGGCCGCGTTCTGGGCGCGCGCCCACTGCACCAGCTCCAGGATCTCGTTCGTGTCCCAGAACCAGTAGAGGGGGAGGTTCAGCGCGGCCGCGGGATCGCCGGTGCCGTGCAGGACGTAGTCGTCCAGCGCCTTGTACTCCGTGTACGGCGCCTCGAAGGCGAGCACGCGGAAGCCGCGCGCGACGAGCTGCGGGACGATGACCTGTTTCGCCGCGTAGATCTCGTGCGTGGCGTGCGTGACATCGCCGAGGGCCACCACCTGCGCGTCGCCCGGATCGAGCGCCGGCACGGCGCGCGCGCGCAGCCACGACGCCGGCGTCTCCACCGTGCTCGAGCGCACGGCGCGCATGCGCGCGGACAGCGGCAGGGCGGCCAGAAGGAGCAGGAGGAGGGCGGCTCGTTTCATTAAACTGGGGCTGTGTTGGTATTGCGAACCGCGAGGCCGGAGGAGACCGGCTGGATCAATGAACAGTACGCGAAGGTCCACTTCATCCCGTCGGACCCCACGCACGACCAGATCGTCGTGGCCGAGGCCGACAGCGTGCGGGCCGGGATCGGGCGGCTGGTGGACGTGGGGGAGGGAGCGTACGAGCTCGGCGGGATGTACGTGCTCGACGGCTACCGCGGCAGCGGCATCGCGCGGGCCATCGTCGAGGAGCTGATCCGCCGCGCCGGCGGACGCGACGTTTACTGCATTCCCTTCGCCGACCTGGAGGCGTTCTACGCCTCGACCGGCTTTCGCCGCATCGAGGCGGACGGCGTCCCCCGGAAGGTGAAGGAGAAGCTGGAATGGTGCGAGCGGGAGATCGACCGGCCGGTGATCCTGATGAAGCTCTGAAAACGTAGGACGGGCTTCAGCCCGTCCCCCCACGGGGGAGGCGGGCTGAAGCCCGCCCTACGTTTACCACCGGAAGTAGGCGGGGTGTCCTTCTCTCACGGCCACGAACGTGCCGCGGCACGTGGCCGTCACTTTTCCGTTCGCCTCGACGGTGGCGTCGATGACCGCGCGGTCGTCGGACGACTCGACCACGTGCGCGCGCAGGTGCAGCGGCACGCCCATCGGCGTGGGGCGCTTGAGCGTCACGTGAAAGTCGGAGGTCACCGTGGCGGGAAGCTCGGCGGCGCCGCGCTTCTTCATGAGATGCACGGCCGCGGTCCAGTTGCTGTGGCAGTCGAGGAGCGAGCCGATGATGCCGCCGTTGACGATCCCCTCGAAGGCGACATGGTGCGGCTGCGGCGTCCAGTCGCACACCAGCGCGTCCCCCTCCTCGAAGCTGCGGATGCGCAGCCCCTGCTCGTTGGCCGGTCCGCAGCCGAAGCAGCGGTTGTTCGGTGCGAACGTTTCCTGAAGGCTTTTCATCAGGGCTGAATGCTAGCGCTGTTGGTGGTTTGTTGTCGGTTGTCGGTTGTCAGTTGTCTGCGAGGCATGGGTTTCAGGCCATGCCTCGCAAACAACTGACAACTGACAACAGACGGGCTGCGTCAGGAACACGACGCATCCGCCGTTCGTGACGAAAACTCCATGACCTCCGGAAAGAACTCCTCGAACCGCCGCTCCAGCTCCGCGCGCGAGTCGGTGAGATGCCGCGTGGCTGTCTCCAGCCGCGGCCGGCGCGAGAAGCGCCGTGACATGTTCGTCAGCGCGAGGTGGATGCCGTCGACGTCGCGGTACGACTCCAGCCATCCCTCGTCGCGCATGCGCGGGTAGACCCAGCGCAGCATGCCCGGGAGCAGCTCCTCGTGCGGGTCGATGGTCGCGTACGTGCGGGAGAGGAACGCCTCCAGCGGCTCGCCGCCGTACTCGTCGAAGCGGCAGGCCAGGAAGTGGTCGAGGAACATGTCGGCGATGACGCGCGCGTAGTGGCCGTGCTCGGGGATCAGCACGCGGCGGAAGGCGGCCACGGCGGGGTGGGCGTCGGTGAAGGCGTCGATGCGGCGATGGTGCATGATGCCGTCGTGAATGCCGGGCGCGAAGCGGTCGCGCAGCGGCCCTTTCACGAAATCGCCGGCCAGGTTCCCGATCAGCGACTCGGGGGTGGTGCCGGCCAGGAAGAGATGTGCGAGGTGATTCATGGATGTCTCTTCTCATACTCCTGTTTCCGAACCGACAATAAGAATTTTCTTGCCTTGCCGCTCCTTTTGCCGCACCGTGAGTGACGTCGTCCCGCCGTCCAACGGGACAGGTCCAAAAAGTGAGGAAGCCCCGGTTGCCACGGTCCATCGTGCGGTTCGCAATCGCTGTTGTGCTCGTTGGTTGCGCCTTCGGCGCAGACGCTCAGGTTTCGTCGACGCACTGCGCGGAGACGGAGGTTCCCCTGGACGGACAGACCACCGTGGCCAAGCTCGATCGCTGCGGCGCTGACCTCAGCGCACCGCTCCTCTGGCACCTCGACCGGATCGACCAGGTCGAGGCGGAGCTGGACGGGCAGTTCGACCGCCGCAACGGCGGCGCCGGCTCGGTGATCTACGTGATGGACACGGGGATCCTGGCCGCGCACGGCGAGTTCGCCGCCACCTCCGGCAGTCGCGTCATCGCGGGCTTCGACGCCACCCAGGCCGTGACCATCGGCCGCTCCCGCTGCACGAGCGGCAACAAGGCCACCGCCCCCTGCTTCGAGGACATCGAGGAGCTGGCCTCGGCGTCGCACGGCACGGGCGTCGCCTCGATCGCCGCGGGGAAGAACGTCGGCGTCGCGCCGGAGGCGATGGTGGTCAGCGTGCGCGTGATGAACGAGCGCGGCCTGGCCACGACCCGCACGTACCTCGACGGCCTGAACGCCATCGTCGCCCACGCCTGGGACCCGGCTGCGCCGCCCTTCCGCACCGCCATCGTGAACATCAGCGGCTGGGTGCTGGAGCGCCTGAACGGGATGCACTCGCGCGAGATCGTGCCGTACGCGGCCGTCGAGCAGAAGATCCGCGAGATGATCGGCGGCGTCGACGCGAACGGGCGTCCCGACCCGAACGGCAAGCGGTTCCTCTTCGTCGTGGCGGCGAACAACACCGACGGCGGCTGCGGTCCCGCCGGGACGATCGACCGCTTCCCCGCGCTCCTCGGCGTGAAGATGGACGGCCTGATCACCGTCGGCGGCATGACCGCGGACAACCACACCTGGAGCGGCAGTTGCCGCGGCGGCGTGGAAGTGCTGGCGCCGGCGCAGGGGATCTTCAGCGCCACCATCACCGCATCCGACCACTACCGCGGACGCCGCCCGAACCTCCGCAGCGGCACGTCGTTCGCCTCGCCGATCATCGCCGGCATCGCCGCGCGCATGCTCGCCGAGCGCCCCGACCTGACGCCGCAGCAGCTCGAATGGTGGATCGCCGCGACCCCGTCGCGCGTGAACGACCCGAGCGCGCAGATGGCGGACGGGCGGGTGGCGCACGTGCCCGCGCCGGCGGTCAAGGCGGCGTCGACCACGGCGCGCGCCACGCTCGAGCCGTAGTACATTTCGCCGCATGGCGAAATCAGCAAAAGAGACCTTCCTCGAGAACTACGACCGCGAGCACGCGGTCACGATGAACGTCCTCCGCGCGTATCCCGAAGACCAGCTCGATCTCAAGCCGTCGCCGAAGTCGAACAGCGCCCGCGACCTGGCCTGGATCTTCGTCCTCGAGCGCGGCCTCGGTCACAAAGTCTGGAACGACGAGTTCGCGAAAGGGCAGGTCAGCGGCAAGCCGCCCTCGCCCCCCGAGCAATGGAGCGACCTCCTGGACACGCTGGAAAAGGCGCACCAGGAGTTCCGCGCCCTCATCGCCTCCGCCTCCGACGAAGAGCTGCACGAGACCGTGCACTTCTTCACCGCCCCGAAGACCATGGGCCCGATCTCCCGTCTCGACTGGGTCTGGTTCCTGCTCCACGACCAGATCCACCATCGCGGCCAGTTCTCGGTCTACCTGCGCATGGCGGGAGGCAAACTGCCGTCGATCTACGGACCGACGGCGGACGAGCCGTGGATCTGATCTGGAGTGCGGCAGCGCCAGCTGCCGCTCTCCATGCCGCAGCGCCAGCTGCGGCGGGGGCGGAGGCTGGCGCCTCCGCATTGAGAGCGGCAGCTGGCGCTGCCGCACTCCAGATCCATTCACCGGTTCCCCTCCGCCGTTCGCCGACGCGCGCGAGACTCCCGTGCCCCGCGGCCGTACCTTCGGGGCATGAACGACGACACACAACGAATCTCGACAGGCAAGCTGGCCGCGGGAATGGTGCTGGTCGCCATCGGCGTCGCCGCTCTCGTCAATGCACGCGAGCTGTGGCGGTACTGGCCGCTGCTGCTCATCGTCATCGGCCTCGGGCAGGAAACGGATGCCGTGCGCACGCGCCGCGACAGCGGCGGGATCTTCATGATCGCCGTCGGCGTCTGGATGCTCTGCGGGTCGCTGCGCCTCTTCGGCCTCGACTACGGCGAGTCCTTTCCGATCGGCGTGATGGTGGTCGGCCTCGGCCTCGTCCTGCACGCGGTGCTCGGCATCAGCGACAAAAAGGAGAACCCTCGTGAACAGCAGTGAGAATACGTTCCGCATCACGCCGCGGCTGATCGTCGGCTTCGGCATCCTCGTCCTGGGTCTGCTCTGGACGCTCGACAACCTCGACATCCTGGAGTCCGAGCCGATCACGCGCTGGTGGCCGGTGCTGCTCATCGTCATCGGCGGCGTGCAGCTCCTCGACCGCCGCTCGAACAAAGGCGGGCCGGTGGTCCTGATCGTCATCGGGACGGTGCTCGTGCTGCGGCGCCTGCACTGGGTCTATCTCGACCTCGGCGACCTGGTGCCGCTGTTGCTGGCCGCGCTCGGCGCGAAGCTGATCTGGGACGCGCTGGCGCGGCGCTCGCGCAAGCCCGCCTCGCACGAGGACCCGGACTCGGAGATCCACGCCTTCGCCATGATGGGCGGCGTCAAGCGGCAGAGCACCGCCCGCGAGTTCCGCGGCGGCGACGCCAATGCGATCATGGGCGGCGTGGAGCTCGACCTCCGCAACGCGCACATCAACGACGGCGAGGAAGTGATCATCGACGCCTTCGCCATGTGGGGCGCGGTCGAGATCTTCGTCCCGCCGCACTGGCGCGTGGTCGGAAACGTCCTCCCCATCATGGGCGCGTTCGTCGACAAGACCACCCCCGCCACGGGCACGGCCGGCCCGCGGCTGCAGGTGCGCGGGACGGTGCTCATGGGGGGGATTGAGGTGAAGAACTGATTGATGTTGCTGGTTGCTGTGTTGCTGGTTCGTTGCGGTTCATGGCCGTCAGGCGCTGCACCGCAACGAACCAGCAACCAGCAACCAGCAACAAACACCGGTAACGATTGACACCGCATGCACCCCCTCCTCGCCAACCGCGCCCGCCTCCTGCTCTACCTCTTCGGCTGGGCCGTGCTGGCGGTGCTGCTCGCGCTGCTGGTGATGGAGCCGGAGCGGAGCGGGGTGGCGGCGGCGCTGGCGCAGGTCGTGCCGCCGACGCTCGCGTACGCGTTCGTCTGCCTGGCGGCGTGGTACCCGGTGCGCGCGATGCCGCTGCAGCGCACCGGGACCGCGCCGCTCCTGGCCACACACGCCCTGGCCGCGGCGGCGCTCAGCGGCGTCTGGGTCATGGCGCTGACGACGTGGGCGCGCTGGCTGGAGGCGGACTTCGGCAAGGCGCGCATCGCCGCCTTCTTCGTCACCGGGATGCTGCTCTACCTCCTCTCGGTCGCCTTCCACTACCTGCTGGCGGGACTGGAGCGCGAGCTCGAGGTGCGCATGCTGGCCCGCGACGCCGAGCTGAAGGCGTTGAAGGCGCAGCTCGACCCGCACTTTCTCTTCAACAGTCTCAATTCGATCAGCTCCCTCTGCGGCTCGAATCCCGCCTCGGCGCGGACGCTCACCACGCTCCTCGCCGAGTACCTGCGCAAGAGCCTGCGCACCGGGAGCGCGGAGACCGTCACCCTCTCCGAGGAGCTGGAGCTCGTGTCCAGCTACCTGGCCATCGAGCGCATCCGCTTCGGGCCGCGGCTGGAGCTGCTGCAGGACGTCGAGGAAGGGACGCGCGGACATCGCGTGCCGCCGCTGCTCCTGCAGCCGCTGGTCGAGAACGCGATCAAGCACGGCATCGCCCATCTCCTCGAGGGCGGGGTCGTGCAGATCGCGGCCGCGCGGGAGCGCGGCGGCGTGCGCATCGCCGTCGAGAACGCGTGCGACCCCGACCGCCCGCCGCAGCGCGGCGAGAACATCGGCCTGGCCAACACGCGCCGCCGGGTGGAGATGTTCGACGGGCGAATGGACGTCGTCGACGAGCCGGCGCGGTTTCGCGTCACACTGTGGCTGCCATGATTTCGGTCATCCTCGTGGACGACGAAGAGCCGGCCCGCGCCATCCTGCGCGAGTACCTGGCCGACTACCCGCGGTTCACCATCGTGGCCGAGTGCGCGAACGGCTACGAGGCCGTCAAGGCCGTGGCCGAGCACCACCCCGACCTCCTCTTCCTCGACATCCAGATGCCGAAGCTGGACGGCTTCGAGGTGCTGGAGCTGCTCGACCGCAGGCCGCAGGTGGTCTTCGTCACGGCGTACGACGAATACGCCATCCGCGCCTTCCAGGTCCACGCCATCGACTATCTCCTCAAGCCGTACACGCCGGCGCGGTTCGCCGAGGTCGTGGCGCACGCGGAGGCGATGGTGCGGCGCGGTGCCCCGGCCACGATCAACGCCATGGCGGCGGTGAAGAAGCCGCTGCAGCGCCTCGCCTTCCGCGACGGCGCCGCCATCGACGTCGTTCCCGTGCAGCGCATCGACTACATCGAGGCACAGGACGACTACGTGCACGTCTACGCCCGCGGGGAGCGCCGCGTGAAGCAGCAGACCCTCGGCGAGCTCGAAGGGCTGCTCGACCCCACCCGCTTCATCCGCGTCCACCGCAGCTACATCGTGAACCTGGAGAGCCTGGCCAAGGTGGAGCCCTACGCCAAGGACAGCCGCGTGGCGGTGCTCAAGGACGGCACGAAGGTGCCCGTGAGCCGCGCTGGATACGAGCGGTTACGCGGGCTTCTCTGATCTGGAGTGCGGCAGCGCCAGCTGCCGCTCTCCATGCGGGAGGCGCCAGCCTCCCGCCCGCCGCCGCAGCTGGCGCTGCCGCATGGAGAGCGCGAGCTGGCGCTCGCGCACTCCATACCTTACGGTAGTCCTCTCGTCCTCCGACGCACATCCGGCGCCTTCCTCGACGAGCCTGCGCCCGGCGACATCGGCGGCGCCTCGAGCACCGGCAGGTCGGCGATGCCGCGGATGACGTGGTGCGCGGAGCGCACGGCGCCTTCCTGCCACCCCGACAGGTACGACACCTGGTCGCCGGCCACGTAGAACTTCCCCTCCGGCTCGAGCAGGCGCTCGTAGTTCGCGTCCGTGTTCCGGCACGTCCAGTCGTCGGCCCAGCCGCCGAGCTGGTAGGGGACGTTCTGCCAGGCGATGGAAAGGCCGAGCTCGATCGGCACGTGGTCGGCGAAGTCGGGATGCAGCTTCTGCCCGCCCTTGATCGCCTCGCGCAGCCGCTCTTTCAGCCCCATCTGGCCGAAGCGCTTCGCGTCGTCGTCGTAGTTGTACGCGCCCGTGAGGATGCCCTTCTTCTTGAAGTACGCCCACGACGGGTACCACATCTGCGTGATCGGGTCGGTCGTGTACGAGATGCCGCCGTACATCTGGTCCCGCGTTTCCCAGAAGCGGCTGTTGGTCTGCCATCCCACCTTGCACGTGTCGGCGAAATTCACCGCCGCCACCGCCTTCGCGTACTCGTCGCTGAAGTTGTTCTTCACCTTCGCCAGGATCGGCAGCGGGATCGTGGAGATGCACCAGTCCGCGGTGATCGTCTCTCCCTCCTCGCTGCTGCCCGACGGCCGGTGCGTGACCTTCACCTTCCCGTCGACGTTGTGGACGCCCGTCACCTCGCGCTTGTAGCGGATGAACTTCCCGACCGGCGAGCGCTTGAGGAAGCCCTCCCGCCAGATCATGTCCATGCCGCCGACGGGCTGGAAGAGCGTCGGCTGCCACTCGTACTCCTCGGCCTGATAGAAGCGGTGCTTCCAGAACTCGGACGTGACCAGGTCCGACAGCGTGAGCGGGCGGAGCAGCGTGCCACACGACTCGATGCCCGGCTGCACGAGGTAGCCGGAGCGCGAAGAGCCGAGGTAGTCGTAGTTGTCGTCCGGGTCGATGTCGCCGAAGGCGGTCAGGAGCTCGAGGAACTGCGCCTTGTCGACGGACTTCAGCCGCAGCTCCGCGTCGAGCTGCCCTTTCTTGACCGTCTTGGCCAGCAGCTCGGAGATCCAGCCGCGCGTGTCGTTGGCGATGCGCCGGTTGACCATCGAGACGTCGCCCCACGAGCCGTCGCGCTGGTAGAAGTTCGCGCGCGTCATCATGGTGTAGACCTCGAGCTTCACGTCAAACAGCGTGCAGTAGTGCAGGATGGCGGTGTGGTGGTAGGGGAGGCGTCCCGGCCCGGCGTTGAGGTAAAAGTCGGCGCCTTCGTCGAAGCGGCAGGTCTGCACGGTGCCGGTGTTCTCCTCGATCGTATAGCCGCGGCGGACGGTGTAGCTGCGCCCGCCGGCGCGGTCCTTGGCCTCGAGCAGGATCACCTCGAAGCCGCCCCGGTTCAGCTCGTACGCGGCCGTGAGTCCGGCGATCCCGGCGCCGAGGATCACCACGCGCTTCCCGGCGCCGTGATTGGGCCGCAGTTGCGGCGGCCCGGCGAACGCGGCGGGGACGCGCAGCATCCCCAGGGCCACCATGGTCTCGTAAACAGCCGCCGCGCCGCCCGCGCGCCCGACGGCGTGCAGGAACCCGCGCCGGGTCCAGTTGGGGGAGTCGCTCATGGGGAGGACCTCCTTGTTCTCTCTGTCGTGCCGGGGGAGTGCGAAGATTACCAGAGGTGGAGCGCCGGCGTCCCGCCGGCTGTCCGCTATTGCGTGAAGATGAGCGCGGTGTACGCCCCGATGCTGATCTCCGCCGCGAACTCGCATTCGTCCTGTCCCGGCGCGCTCGCGAACACCGACCCCGAGGGAAAGTCGCCGAAGACGTCGCTGTAGGCGCGGGCGTCGCTGTTGAAGCGCACGTGCCACCACCCTTCGCGCGGGAAGCCGATGCGGTACGAGGGGTAGGCCACGGACGAGAAGTTCAGCACCACCAGCACGTCGTCGCCGCCCTGCATCCAGCGGTGGAAGGCGATCACCTTCGTGGCGTCGTGCGGCGGCAGGACGTGCAGTCCCTGTCCGCACAGGCCGCGCAGCGAGCGGCGCAGCCGCGCCAGGTCGCGATAGAGCGCGGCGATCTGCCAGTTCGCCTGCGACCAGCGCACCGGACGGTCGTCGTGGAACTGCTCGGTGGCCAGCAGCTCCTGTCCCTGGAAGATCATCGGGATGCCGGGGGCGGTGAAGACCAGCGCCGCGCCGAGAGTCGAGCGCTTGCGCGCCGCCCACTGCGTGCCGTTGCCGAACCAGATGTCCTCGGGCACGCGCAGCTTGCCATTCGTGAAGGCCACCTCGTCGTGCGATTCCGTGTAGATCACGCGGCGGAAGCGGTCGCCGTTGTACGTGCGCTCGATGAGGGCGCGGATGCGTCCCATGTCGCGCGACGCGTCGTCGCTCTTCTTCAGCTCCTCGCGCAGCGGGTGCAGGAAGCCGGAGTCCCACTGCGCGTCGAAGCCGCCTTTCTCGCCGGTCACGTCCTCGTTCCCCTGCATGTCCTCGGCGATGCTGATCTTCCCCGGCTTGGCCCAGGTGATCTCCTGGTTGATCCAGCGCATCATCGACCAGCCGTCGTCCAGGCGCGTGCCGGCGTTGTCGTTGTTGCCATCCACGTCGCGGATGTAATTCGTGGCATCCCAGCGCAGCCCGTCGCAGCCGCGCTGCACTACCCAGCGCATGGCGTTGTCGCGGAAATACTGCTGCACCTCGCAGCGCCCGTAGTCGGGACGCGACTCTCCCCACGGCGTGTGCGAGCGCCAGTCGTTGTAGAAGTAGATGCCCCCTTTTTCCGGGTCGATGCGCCAGCCGTCGAATTGCCACAGGTCGAGCTTCTTGTCCGCGAAGTGGTTGTAGACCACGTCCATGATCACGGCGATGCCGCGCGCGTGGGCCGCGTCGACGAAGGCGCGGAAGGCGTTCGGCCCGCCGAACGAGCTCTCGATGGCGAAGATGTAGGCCGGGTTGTACCCCCACGAGCGGTCGTACGGAAACTCCCCCGCGGCCATGATCTCCACCGCGTTGAAGCCGAGGTCCCGCACGTGATCGAGCTTGTCGATGGCCGTCCGGAACGTGCCCGGCCCGAGCTCGGCGTTGAACGTGCCGATGTGCAGCTCGTAGATCAGCAGCTCGTTCCACGGCGCGATCTGGAACTCGCCCGACTGCCACTCGAACCACCCCTCGGCGATGATGCTGTTGGTCTGTTCCCCTTCCTCGTGCACCTCGCGCGCGTACGGATCGTTCTTCCAGATCCAGCCGTCGATGACGAACTTGTAGCGGTGCCGGACGCGGGCGAAGCCGGCGAACGTCGACCAGTAGCCGCCCCCCTCGTGCGTCAGGTGATCGGCATCCTTCGACCACTGATTGAAGTCGCCCGCCACGGCCACGCTCCGCGCGTTCGGCGCCCAGACGCGGAAGCTCACGCCGTCGTCGAAGACCACCGCGCCCATGCCGCCGCGGTTCGACGCCGCCATCAGTCGTCACTCCTCGCAAGACCGGGGCGGGCTGAAGCCCGCCCTACGTCTGGCAGCAGCAGCGCGTGAGCCGAACGTAGGGCGGGCTTCAGCCCGCCGGCGCTCGCGACGACCGCGGCCATCAGTCGTACCCGCCGAACATGAACAGCGACGACTCGCTGTCGGTCGGATTCACCAGCCCGTGCAGGTTGCCCCCCTTGAGCATGGCGAAGTGGCCGGGGCGCAGGGTGCGGACCTCGAAGCAGCGCTCGCGCTGCGGCAGCTTGGCCCAGTCGCCGACCACCATGATCCCGCGGCCGTCGAGGAGGAAGAAGACCTCCTGGTTGTCGCGGTGGCGGTGCAGGCCGATGGCGGCGTTGGCTTGCAGGATGTGCAGGTCCA
>DASPMO010000088.1:0-25089 GCA_035627015.1 Thermoanaerobaculia bacterium
TTGGCACCGGTGTCGCGTGCCTCGCGATCCGTGCTCGAATTTAGCGAATGGAGTACTAAGTACAGCTCCCCGGAGAAGAGTGTCCGGAGCTGTTGTCGGTTGTCGGTTGTCTGCGCAGCAGCGCGAAGAGGCGCAGACAACTGACAACCGACAACCGACAACATCGGTCCCACGTGCACACTCACTTCCGGGGAGCTCCACTAAGATGAGGAGGATTCACGGAGGACGGATGAGACGGTTCGAGCTCGTCGAGGGGGCGTCGAACAAATTCTGGGAAGTCGAGATCTCCGGCAGCGACGTCACCACGCGCTGGGGCCGCATCGGAACCGCCGGTCAGTCGAAGACCAAGGCCTTCGCCACCCCGGCGGCCGCGCGGAAAGAGCACGACGATCTCATTCGCGAGAAGCTGGCGAAGGGATATCACGAAGCCGCTGCCGCAACGCCGGCGGCGCCGGCGGCGCCTCCGCCGCCGGTCGCGGCGAAACGCGAGGAGCCGAAGAGCGACGAGGCGATCCCGCGCAGCAGTCTCGGACGCAAGGCGCATCCCTTCCGGAGCCTCGGGCTGAAACGCCTGGACCTCGACGCCGGCCGGATCTTCGAGCGGCTGCGCGAGCACTATCGCCAGCACGCGGACATCTGGGAGGCCGCGAGGATGCGGGACGCCGCGATGGCGCCGCTGCTGGCGCGCGTGCGGGAGCAGCTGACCGGCACCTCCCCGGTGCTCGGCACGATCGAAGAGGAGGCGGCGATCGCCGCGGTCCTCAGCTTCCGCAAGTGGGACGCGAATTTCGTCGACGATGACGTCATCGATCGCTGGGTGGCCCTCGGAGGCGTGCCGTTCGCGGTCGAGGCGGCGATCGCGGCGCAGGGTCTCGCCGCCAAGAGTCCGCCGGTGCGCATCGAGCGCACGTCCGAGCCGGAGAAGCTCGCCAGTGGCGAGATCGGCTCGCTGTACCGGCTGCGGCGCCATCTCGCATCGGCGCCCGAGCGGGAATGGACGGCCGCGCGCGAGCTCGCCCGCAACGCACGGACGACCGCACCGTTGTCCATGCGCGTCGTGATCGCGTATCTCTTTCCCGACATCGCCGAATGGGCGAATGAGGACGCGACGCAGGTCCTGGAGCAGGGGATCGACGAGCTCTGGTCCGGTGCACTCCTGATGACGGGCGTGGACGTCGCGCTCGCCATGCGCCTCCTCGACTTCATCACGCACCCGGCCCTGGAAATCCCGCGCCTCGTCGCGGGCGGCGCTCCCGGGATCGAGGGGGCGGCCTGCTCGATGGTCGCGGTACACGGTGTGCGCGCGTTACCTGCCCTCCTGAAGTTGTTCGACAAGGCGTCCGACTTCGGCGAATGGCGTCAGGGCGTGGCCACGGCCCTCGCGCTCCTTCCGAGCGACGAAGCGTTCCACGCGCTGGTGTCGCGGCTGGACGTCCACACGCTCGTTCCCGCGGCCACCGAGGCAGCGCATCGCTTTCCCCGCCGCGCGATTCCCATCCTGGCCTCGCTCGGCGGCGAGCAGGCCGAGGCCATCCTGGCCGGCGTGGTGGCCGCGAACGAAGCAGTCGTGGACGAGATCGTCCCGACGCTCGCGGGTCCCGCGCGCGCGGTCGTCGAGAAGCTCCGCGCCAGGTCCGCACCTTCCGCGGACGAGGCGGGCCTGGACGCACTGCCGCGCGTCCTCGGCAGTCCTCCGTGGAACGAGAAGAGAAAACGCACCGCGACATCGGAGCCGCTCGAGCTCACGATGCTCGACGCACCGGTCGAGGCCATCTGGCCTGCGGGGTGGAAGGACGAGTGGGCCAGAACCTCGCCGTACGCTCCCTACCTCGACATCTACGACCTCTGGCGGGAACACTCGGGCCTCGATGATGCCGCGCTGCGCGCCCGCATCGCGGAAGCCGTGGTCAGGTTCAGGCATCTTTACGAGCACCCCTACACGCAGTCGCTCGTCTCAATGCCGGAGCGGCTGGCGCTCGCCGTGTGGGATGCCATGCCGCTCGACCGCTGGTCGCAATACGACGATCCGACGCCGTTTCTCGCGAAATTCGAAGTCCGGGCGCTGCCGACCCTGCTCCGCTACGTCGCCGCCAGTCCCGCCAGGCGGCTGGAGCTGTTGATCCCCTTCCGTGCGCCGGCCGCCGCCCCGCTCGTCGCGGACGCGCTCGCGAAACTGAAGACCGCGCGGCCGGTCGCACGGCGCTGGCTGCTGCGGCACGCGGAGGCCGCCGCGATCGGACTCATCCCGCCCGCGGTCGGACCGCGCGGAGCGGCACGCGATGCCGCCGCGAACGCGCTTCGCTTTCTCGCCGCGAACGGCCAGGAAGAGATCGTGATGGCCACCGCCGCGCGCTACGGCGCCGAGGCAGAGGCCGCGGTGCGCGAGGTGCTCGACTTCGATCCGCTGCTCCTCTTCCCGCCGAAACTCCCGGCCCTTCCGAACTTCTGGCAGCACGGCACGTTCGCGCGGCCGCTGCTGCGCGGGAGCGGCAAGGCGCTTCCGTCCAGTGCCATGAACGCGCTGGCCACCATGCTCGCGTTCTCATCGCTCGAGGAACCGTACGCCGGCATCGCCGACGTGAAAGAGGCCTGCGAACCGGCTTCGCTCGGCGCATTCGCGTGGGATGTGTTCTCCGCGTGGCTCGATGCGGGTGCACCTGCAAAAGAAGCCTGGGCCCTCGACGCCCTCGGCCACCTCGGCGACGACGCCTGCGCGCGCAGGCTCGCGCCGCTGATCCGCGAGTGGCCCGGCGAGACCGCGCACGCGCGCGCCGTGGCGGGGCTCGACGTGCTGGCCGCGATCGGCAGTGACGTCGCGCTCATGCACCTCAACGGCATCGCCCAGAAAGTGAAGTTCAAAGGGCTGCAGGAACGGGCCCGCGAGAAGATCGGCGACCTTGCCGAGCGCCGCGGCCTGACGGCGGAAGAGCTGGCGGACCGGCTCGTCCCCGACCTCGGGCTCGAGGACGACGGCTCGATGACGCTCGACTTCGGCCCCCGCTCCTTCCGCGTCGGCTTCGACGAGCATCTCCGCCCCTACGTCAGGGACGCGGAAGGGAAGGAGCTCCCCGACCTTCCCAGGCCGGGCAAGAGCGACGACGCCGAAAAGGGGAGAGAGGCCACCGAGCGCTGGAAGGCGTTGAAGAAAGACGCCAAGACGCTCGCCGCCCAGCAGATCCTGCGGCTGGAGCTGGCCATGTGCTCGCGGCGGCGCTTCGACGCCGCGGTCTTCCGCCAGTTCTTCGTCGAGCATCCGCTCGTGCAGCATCTGGTGCGCCGCGTCGTCTGGGGCGCTTACGACGAGACGGACACGCTGCTCTCCACCTTCCGCGTGTCGGAAGACCGCACGTACGCCGATGCTCACGACGATGCGTACGAGCTTCCCGAGGGCGCGCGGGTCGGGGTCGTGCACCCGTACGAGCTGGCGGACGACGTCGCGCAGGCGTGGGGACAACTCTTCGGCGACTACGAGATCCTGCAGCCGTGGGAGCAGCTCGGTCGCGAGGTTTACGGGATCGAGGACGACGAGCGTGGGGCGAAGATCCTCACACGCTGGGACGGGATCGACCTGCCGACGACCAGCGTCCTCAGGCTCAATCAGCGCGGATGGCGGCGCGGCCCCGCGGGCGACGGTGGATACGCGACGTGCTATTGCAAACCGCTGCCGTCGGGACATGAGGTGCGGCTGGAGCTCGAGCCCGGAATCGACGCCGGCGCCGTGCTGCAGGAGGAAGAGCAGACCCTGGGCGAGGTGATGATCACCAGCGCCGGCGACAGCTGGCAGCCGGCACCGGTGATGGCCTTCGGCGAGCTCGATCCGATTCTCTTCTCCGAAATCGTGCGCGACCTGGAGGCGCTGAGGAACTGATGGCCAAGCCGGTGAAGACCCCGACCGAATCGACGATCCAGCGTCCGCCCGCGGAGATCCTCTACGCGGACGAGCTGGAGCGTCTCGCCAAAGACGACCGTCAGCCGCGGCCTCCCGGCTGGCGGCTGTCGCTGCACGCCGTGAGGCGCTTCATCGTCGGCGACGATGCGCTGAAGATCCGCAGGAAGTTCGTCGGTAACTCCGCGCTCGTCGACCGGGCCATGGTCAGCCTGGCCACGAATCGCGGCCTGATGCTGGTCGGCGAGCCGGGGACGGCGAAGTCGCTGCTCTCGGAGCTGCTGGCGGCGGCCATCTCCGGCTGCTCGACGCTGACCATCCAGGGCGGCGCCTCGATCACCGAAGACCAGATGAAGTACTCCTGGAACTACGCGCTGCTCGTCGCCGACGGGCCGTCGCCGCGCGCCCTCGTGCCGGCACCGCTTTACTCGGGGATGAAGTCGGGGCAGATCGTCCGCTTCGAAGAGATCACGCGCTGCCCGCTGGAGGTGCAGGACGCGCTGCTCTCCACGCTGTCGGACCGCGTGCTGTCGGTTCCCGAGCTGAGCGGCGAGGAGGCGATGCTCTTCGCGCGCGACGGGTTCAACGTGATCGCCACGGCGAATACGCGCGATCGCGGCGTGAACGAGATGTCGAGCGCGCTCAAGCGCCGCTTCAACTTCGAGACGATCTTCCCGATCGCCGACTACCAGACCGAGCTCGCGCTCGTGCGCGACGAGACGGAGCGGCTGCTGCTGCGCTCGGGAGTGCCGACCGCGGTGCCCGAGCCGGTGCTGGAGATCCTGGTCACGACCTTCCGCGAGCTGCGCTCGGGCGAGACGGGCGAAGGCCAGGCCATGGAGCGTCTCAGCGCCGTGCTGTCGACGGCCGAGGCGGTGTCGGTGGCTCACGCGGTGGGCGTGCGCGGACACTTCCTGCGCGGCGGCGAGGCTGTTCCCGGCGACGTGGTCGAGTGCCTGGCCGGTACGGCGGCCAAGGACAATCCGGAAGACCTCAAGAAGCTGCGCCGCTACTTCGAGCAGCGCGTGTCGAAACGGAAAGGCGACGCGTGGCGGGCCTTCTACGAGGCGCGCCATCTCCTGCCGGGATGACTCTGCACGTCGTCGGCGTCCGTCATCACAGTCCCGCGTGCGCGCGAGTGGTGGCGGAGGCGATCCGCACGCTGCGGCCGCGCCACGTGCTCATCGAAGGGCCGGCCGACATGAACGGCCGCATCGCCGAGCTCCTGCTTCCGCACCAGCTGCCGGTCGCGCTCTTCACGTATTTCCATGGAGACGATCGCACGCACGCCTCCTGGACGCCGTTCTGCCGTCACGCGCCGGAGTGGGTCGCGCTGCAGGAGGGGCATGCCGCCGGCGCGCAGGTGCGGTTCATCGATCTTCCCGCCTGGGACGACGCATTCGCGGGCGTGCGGAACCGCTATCGCGACCGGAAGGATCGCGCGGCGGAGTACGTCCACGCGCTCTGCGTAAAGTTCGGATTCGACGACAGCGACACGCTCTGGGATCACCTGTTCGAGCAGCCGATGCCGGTGGCGGAGCTCGCGGAGAGGCTGACGGTCTACTTCGAATCGCTGCGCGCGGATGACGACGCCGAGGAGCGCGACGTTACCCGGGAGGCGTTCATGGCGCGCTTCATCCGCTGGGCGCTCGCCGATGGCGGCGACGTGCTCGTGGTCTGCGGCGGCTATCACGCGCCGGTGCTGGCGCGCGTGGCAGCGGACGGTCCCGCGGAGCTGCCGCGCGTCGCGGAACCGGAGGCCGGCACGCGCCACGGGACGTACCTCGTGCCGTACTCCTTCAAGCGTCTGGACAGCTTCGTCGGGTACGAGTCGGGGCTGCCGTCGCCCGCCTTCTACGACGCGCTCTGGGACGATCCCGCGGGCGCTGCCGAGAAGCTCCTCGGCGAGGCCACGCTGCGCCTGCGCGCGAAGAAGCAGCCGGTCTCGCCCGCGGACTTCATCGCTTCGCTCTCGCTCGCGCGCGGCCTGGCCCGGACGCGCGGCCACGCCACGCTGTCGCGCACGGACGTCCTCGACGGCATCGCCGGGGCGCTCGTCAAGGACGCCCTCGACGCGCCGCTGCCCTGGAGCTATCGCGGCACGCTGCATCCGAAAACGGACCCGCTGCTCGTCGAAGTGATGGCGGCGTTCTCCGGGGAGCAGGAGGGGCGTCTCGCGGAGGGGACCCCGCGGCCGCCGCTGCTGGCCGAGGTGCTCGAACGGCTGGAGGCGAACGACCTGACGCCGCGCAGGGACGCGTTCACGGTCACGATCGACCTGACGAAGGACCTCGCCCGCAGCCGCATCCTGCACCGCCTGCGCGTGCTGGAGATCCCCGGGTTTCGCAGGGTAAGGGGGCCGCAATGGGCGACCGACGTCGAGACGGCGGAGGTGTGGGAAGTCCGCCAGCTCTTCGAGACGGAGTCGGCGCTGATCGAAGCCGCTGCGTGGGGCGCCACGCTCGAGACCGCGGCCGCGGCCCGGTTGTCGGAGGCGCTGGAGCAGTCCGCGGGGAAGCTCTCCCGTCTCGCGGCCTTGCTCGGCGAGGCCGTCTTCACCGGGATCGACAGCTTGTCCGCGCAGGTGCTCGGCCATGTGGCCGCCGGGGCGCAGCAGGAGCCGTCGTTCGCGGAGCTGGGGGAGGCGGGGAGGCATCTCCTCGCGCTGTTTCGCCACGGGGCGCTCCTCGGCGTGGAAGGCGCGACCGCGGTTGGCACGGTGCTCTCGGCGATCTACACGCGCGGGCTGTGGCTGGTGGAAGGGCTGCAGGGAGAGACCGCGCCGGCGAACGAGGCGGAGCTCCGCGCCGTCGCGCTGCTGCGGGATCTCGTGCGCTTCGCGTCGGGCGCACTCGTCGCCGATCCCGTGCACGGCGAGTCCGTCATGCGCCGGCGAGGGGAAGACCGGCAGGCGCCGCCCGCCATTCGAGGCGCGGCGATCGGCTTCCTCTGGAGCACCGGCCGCGGGACGGTGGACGATGCCTCGCGTGGACTGGCCGGCATGGCGCGTCCCCTGGCGATCGGCGATTTCCTGGCGGGGCTCTTCAGCGTCGCGCGTGAGGAGGTCATGGGCTCGGACGGGCTCGTCGCCGCCATCGATGCCGCCTTGAACGCGCTCGAGGCCCACGATTTTCTCGTGTCACTTCCCGCGCTGCGCCTGGCGTTCTCGTTCTTTCCGCCGCGGGAGCGCGAGCACGTGGCGCAGCGCATCGTTGATCTGCATGGGGCCTCGGTGAGCGCGCGCTCGCTGGTGCGCGCGGAGGTCGCCGCGGACATCGTCGTGCGCGGTCTTGCCGTCGAAGAGGCCGTGTCGCGGCGGGCGGAGAGGTACGGCCTGGCATGAACCAGATCGCTCCTCTGCAGCGCTGGCGGCTGGTCCTGGGCGAAGCCGCGGACGAGATGACGAGGCTCGGCGGCGACCTGGCCGCCATGGATGCCGCGCTGGCGTGGCTGTACGGGCGCGATGCCGCGCTGGCCGATCGCGACATCCGCGGGCGCTCGGGCGGCAGCGAGCCGTCGGCGCTCAGCGTTCCCGACTGGATCAGCGAAGTGCATCGTCTCTTTCCGAAGGAGACCATCGAACGCCTGGAGCAGGATGCCGTCGAACGATTCCGGATCGACGAGGTGGTGACGAATCCCGACGTGCTGGCCAGGGTCGAGCCGAACGAAGTGCTGCTCGCCGCCGTGCTCAAGACGAAGCACCTGATGAATCCCGAGGTGCTGGCCATGGCGCGGAAGCTCGTGGAAGAAGTGGTGCGGCGGCTGATGGAGAAGCTCGCGCGCGAAGTGCGGCAGACGTTCTCCGGCGCGCTCGACCGCCGACGCCGCTCGCCGCTCGCCTCCGCGCGCAACTTCGACTTTCGCACGACGCTGCGCACGAACCTGAGGCACTGGTCGCCCGAACGGCGCCGGCTGCTCATCGAGCGCGCGCATTTCTTCTCCCGCACGCGCCGCTTCTCCGAGCAGTGGCAGATCATCCTGCTCGTCGACCAGAGCGGCAGCATGGTCAGCTCGGTCATCCATTCCGCGATCACGGCCGCCTGTCTGTGGGGCCTGCCGGGGATGCGCACGCACCTCGTCGCGTTCGACACCGCGGTCGTCGACCTGACGCGGGACGTGACCGATCCGGTCGAGCTGCTGATGAAAGTGCAGCTCGGGGGCGGGACGGACATCGCGCAGGCGGTGGCGTACGCGGAGAGTCTCATCGAGGCGCCGCGCCGCGCGATCGTCGTGCTCATCACCGACTTCTTCGAAGGGGGCTCGCCCGCGCAGCTCGTCAGCCGCGTGCGCGCGCTGCACGAGCAGGGGACGAGCGTCCTCGGCCTGGCGGCACTCGACGAGCAGGCCAATCCTTCTTACGACCGCGATCTCGCGGCACGTCTCGTGGCCGCCGGCGCACAGGTCGGCGCCATGACTCCCGGGGAGCTCGCGGGGTGGATCGCGGAGAAGGTGCGCGCATGAGGGCCGACCTGCTCGCGCTGACGCCGGAGAGTCTCGCGGCCCTGGCGAACGCGGGCCTCGTGAAGCGCGCGCAGAAGGAACTGCAGCAGGGAAAGGCGCCGGCGATCGCCGAAGACGGCGGCGGCGCCGTGACCGGGACGTTCGAGGACGGCGCGGTGGCGCGGCTGCTGCCCGGCGTGCCGCTGCGCGACTGTCCCTGCAGTTGCGGGGCGACGGGCACCTGCCGGCATCGCGTCGCGACCGCGCTCGCCTATCAGGCGGCGAACGGGAGCGCGGCCGCGCCGGCAGCTCCCTGGTCGCCCGGTGCCATCGCCGACGATTCGCTGCGCGCACGCCTCGGCGCGCGCACGTTCGACCGGGCGCTGCAGAAGCGCGCGGCGGGCGTGATCGAGATCCGGCGCGACGCGGTTCCGTCCGCCCATCTCTCGACGTGCACGGTGCGGTTTCTCGTCGCCGGTGATCTCGCGCACGCGTCGTGCGACTGCGAGGCGAGACACGATTGCGAGCATCTCGCGCTCGCGGTCTGGGCGTTTCGCGAGGCCGATGCGAAGGCTCCCGATGCGCGCTCGCTGATCGTGGAGCTTCCTTCCTCCGGCGCCTCCGTGCAGGGACCGGGCGAAGCGCTCGACGAGGCGGTGTCGCTGGCGGCCGACGTGATCGTGACCGGCGTGGTCAACACGACCGAGTCGATGGCGCAGCGATTCGCGCTGGCGAAGCGGAGTCTTGCCGCCCGAGGATTGACCTGGCCGCTCACCGCCATCAAGGACCTCGAGGAGAGCCTCGCCGCGTACCGGTCGCGCAGCAGCCGCTTTCATCCGTCGGACGTCGCGGAAGTGCTCGCGGAGCTCTACGCGCGGCGCGATGCAGTACGCCGGGGCGGTGAAGTCCCTGCCCGCGCGATCCTCGGCGAAGGGGAGGCGCTCGAGACGCGGCTCGATCTTGCCCGTCTGGTCGGCCTCGGCGTGCGCGTGGAGGCCGATGGACGCGACCGTCACGCGGAGGTGTATCTCGCCGATCCGCAGACGGCCGCGGTGCTCGTCCTGCGCAAGCGCTTCGCGATTCCGGAAAGCGAGACGCCTCCCGACGCGGCCGCGCTGGCCTCGCGGCGCGTGGCCTCGGGCGTGACGCTGTCCGGCGCGGCGACGGGGCAGATCGTGACGCGCGTGGCGCGAAGGATGGCCAGCCGCGTGGTCGTCCTCGGCGAGTCGCGCGGCGGGGCGACGTCCGTCGTGCCGCAGGCGGGCGAATGGGAGCAGATCCCCGCGCCGCTCCGCGTGTCGCGCTTCGCGGAGCTGAAGGCGTCCTGGAGCGCGCGCGCGCCGCGCTTTCTGCGGCCGCGCATCGTGGCGGAGGACGTCCACATCCTGGAGGTCGCAGCGGTGACGGACGTCGCCTATCTCCCCGGCAGCCAGTCGCTCGTGGCAACGCTGGTCGATGACGACGGGGACACGCTGGAGCTGTCGAAAGCCTGGCGCGCCGTGGCCCCGCGCGCACTCGACGTGTGGGGCGCCCTGCTCCTCGGCCGTTACGGAAGGGTGCGATACCTCAGCGGCGAGATTCAGCGCGGACCGCACGGCTTCGAGGTCTCGCCTCTCGCCGCGGTCGCCGATCGCTTCCTCGTGCCGGAGCTGGAGAAAGAGTGCCCGGCCGCCGAGGTGCCCACGGGACGTGCGGCAGGCAACGCGGACGGGCTCTCCGATGCCGCCTCCGCCGCCGTGTCCGTCCTCGAGGCGCTCGCGCATCACGGGCTCCGCTACGCCTCCTCCGCGATCCACGAACGGGTCCGGACGGCCATGGCGCGGCTCGAGTCGGCCGGTCTCACGACCAGCGCGGAGCGCCTGCGCGCGTTGTCGAACGCGTGCGCGGAGGCGCAGTCGAATGGGGAGCCGGAGTCGTGGCGCCGCGCCGCGGACGCCTGGGCAACCGCGGCGATGCGGCTGGAGCTGGTGATGGATCAGCTGAGCGGCGCCGGCGCGGGGTGATCCAGGGTCCGCACCGCGGAGCGATACCTCGCCGGGATGAGCAACTGCCGGGCGATCGAGTGCAATCCGGTGCGGACGAGCAGGGGATAGAGCCGCACGAGAAGCCGCAGCCACTCCGCACGCTTCAACCGCAGCAGGCCGCGCACGTGCCCGGGAGCGAGGATGGCCTGGATCCGGAGGAGGAGCTGATACCGCCAGGGGCCGAGGTGATTCCGGTACTCGGCATACAGCGCGTCCGTGGCATCGCCATGCAGCAGGTCGCGGTGCAGGTGCCGCTCGCGATCGGTTTTCCACTCGGCGTACGTCGGCGGGAGGCCGGGGATCTGCAGGCCGGTACCCACCCGGTAAAACACGTCGTAGAGCTCGCGCTGCTCGTCCGCGCTCAGGGGGCGCGCGAGCAGCTCATGAGCTCTCTCGGAGTAGTCGATGAGCATGTAGAGCACGTCGCGGTGGGCCCAGTCGGGGATGTGCTGCCCTCGCTCGCGCTCGACCGCCTGGTGCGCCGCCCGGATGCGAGCGCACGTGCGCGAGGCCGTCCTTTCGTCGGCGAAGACGATCTGCTGCCCATAGCTGGCGGTGGAGAAGAGCCGTCCGATGGGATCGCGCGGTAACTCGCCGGTGAAGAACAGCCAGTCGACGGCGCGGTTGAGCGCGAACTCGGCCGCGGAGCCGGCGAAGACCAGGAGCACCATGTCTCCATTGCCCCAGATCCTGCGCACGACGGAGCTTCGCTCGACGAAGTCGGCCACGCGTCGATAGTAACGTCATGGGCACGCTCACTGACGCGATTCGTGCAGAAACTCCTCGCGCTCCCCCGCGGTCAATTCCCGCGTGGCACGCGATCGGGCCAGGGCGATGAGAGCATCGACCGGCCCGCACTCGTCACAATCGTAGATTCGCGCCGTATCGCCGGCGACGAGTAAGCGCTTTCCGTCGGGAGTGAACGTCGCCGTCACCGCATCCAATGACTCGCCCGGAAGCTCGATCAGTCTGGCCCTTGTGCGCGCATCCCACACCGTTGCGCGATTGTGGCCACCGCCCGTGATGACGAGCGTCCCCTTCGGGTTGAAGGAAGCGGTGGCCCAGCGGTCCCGGTCGCCGCGCAGTTCGGTGATCTGGTGACCTGTCGCCACTTCCCACACGCGCGCCGTACTGTCCTGCCCCAGCGTCACGAGGAGACGTCCCAGATGCACGTGCTCTGCTCCGCGTCGGAGGTGGCCAGCAGCGTGCCGTCCGGACTGAAGACCGCGCTCACGACCGCATCCTCGTCCCCATGCCCGCGCAATTCGACGAGTGGTTTTCCGGTGCTGACATCCCACAGTCGCGCGATCCCCTTGTTGCTCGCGGTCGCGAGGAGCCGCGCGTCCGGGCTGAACGCCACATCGAATGCCGAGCGTTCGGCGAGCTCCACGTTGCGCGTGCCTCGGATCGATACACGCCCGTCCGAGCTCGCGATGGCGATCATCGCGCCGTCCCGGGAAAGGACGGCCTTTCTGATGCCGCGCCGAGGGATCTCGAGCCCGGTGGAGCGCGAGAGCTGAATCCCTTCCCAGACCCGCGCGGTCGCGTCGAGGCTCGCCGTCGCGACACGGTTGCCGTGCGCACTGAACTGCGCGCTGGTGACGACGTTCCGGTGTCCGCGCAGTGCGGCCACCAGCGCGCCTGTCGCCACGTCCCATACGCGCGCGGTCTTGTCTTCGCTGGCGGTGACGGCGTGGGTGCCGTCGGTGCTGAATGCGACGTCGAAGATTCGTCCCGCGTGACCGGTGAGCTCGAACACCACTTCGCCCGACGTGGTGTCCCAGAGAAGAACGCGATTGCCGAATTTCTCGACGGCCGCGATGCGCCGGCCGTCGGGGCTGAAGACCGCCTCGTCCGCCGGCCAGGTGGTAGTCAGCGTCGGGCCGGCCGTCCACGTCGCGGTCTGCCAGAGTTGCACGAGGCTCTCGTCCGGAAGCGTGGCGGCCAGCTTGCCGTCGGGACTGAACACGACCTTGCCGACTGGCGTCGACGCCTTTTTCAACTCTGCCGTCGTCGAGCCGGTTTTCACATCCCACACGCGCGCCGTTGCATCGGCACCGCCGGTGAGGATCGACGCGCCGTCGGGGCTGAATGCCGCCGAGCGGACCGCGCCGGCGTGGCCGCGGAGCTCCGCGATCGTCTTGCGCGCGGCGATGTCCCAGATCACCGCCGCGTCTCCTCGGGGCAGGACCAACAGCCGTGAGTCGGGACTGAACGTGTCCGCGGTGACGAGAACGTGATGTCCGTCGAACCGCGTCACGCTTTTCGCGGCCGCGACGTCCCACAACCGGGCACCCTGGTCATCGCCCGAGCTGATGAGGAATCGCCCGTCGCGGCTGAAGGCGAGGCTGTGGACGCGCTCCGTGTGTCCGCGCAACTCGGCGATCGCGGCGCCGGTTGCCGCATCCCACAATCGCACCGTCCGGTCTTCGCTGGCGGTGGCGACGCGCCGGCCGTCGGGACTGAAGGCCGCGCTCCAGGCGCCGGCGGTGTGTCCGCGCATGGCGGCGCGTACGTGAGATTGCACCAGCGCGAGCCGCAACGCACTTTCGGCGTGGCTGGTTCGGGAGACCCTGGCCCCTTCGGAAGCGAGCAGCACGCTCAGTTCCGGATCGAGCGCCAGTTGCGCGGTCGCGCTCGTGGCCAGCTCGTGCGAGCGGGAGACGCGGCTCTGTTGGATGGCCAGGTATGCGGCGGCGACCGAGGAAATCGTCAGCGCGAGCAAGGCGACCGCGGCGCCCCAGGCCACGCGCCGTGTGCGCCTGTGCTGGCGCACGTCTTCTCCGTCCAGCTCGTCCTTCGCGCGCCCGAGCAACGGCGCGGCAATGTCGAGCATCGCTGCGCGAAACTGCGAGTGCCTCAGGCTCAACGTCTCCACGCTTTTCGCCCAGCGGAGATCGACGTACAGCGGCTCACCGCTGAAGCGTCCCTGCAGGATGTTCGAAAGCGCGGTCGTGCGCGACCAGTCGAAGTCTCCTGCCGCCTGGTTCCACGCCAGCTCTCCCTCCGTGAGCAGGATCAACAGGTTTGCGGCCGAGCGATGCTGCAGCCACCACGCGATCTCCTGCCCGACCCACTGCGACGCGGCCGCGCGCGGCGAGGCCATCAGCAGGAACCACTCCGATTCGGCCAGTGCCTTCTCGATCGTGAGCCACAGTGCCGGATTCGCTGACAGACTGGTCTTGTCGCGAAAAATGCGCATCGCCCGCAACCGGTACCACGGCTTCGCAAACCGATGCAGCGCCGACTGCACCGCCGGAGCGAGCCGATCGTCCGCGGCATGGCTGTAGGAAACGAAGCCTTTGTAGAGCATCGCGGCGGGACCACTGTAGGCCATCAGTGGCTGGGTCGCCGGACGAAAATGACGGGTAAGGGTATGTGCCGCCGCTGGAAGGGCGTACCGCCGTCCGGCGAGACGCCGGAAGACGTCGTCCAGAAGGCGTTCCATCAGGCGCTGAGCGGCGTGGCGTCCGCAAGTTTCCGAAGGAAGACGTCGACCTCTACGTCTTCTTCGTGATGGTGGTGAGGAGCCTCATCAGCCATCTCGCCGAAAAAGAGGAGAACCGCTGCGTCCACACGCCGATTGAAGAAAGCGCGAGCCTGTTGATGGATTGGAAGCACACGCCGCGGGAGGCGGAGCTCGCGGCAGCCGCGGATGTCGCGCGCGTGCTCCGGGACTTCGCGCCGGACAAATTGATGACGGATTACATCCACCTGCGACTCGAGGGTCAGTGCCGGAACGCCGCCGAATATGCCTGCGCTCTCGGTGTCACTGTCGCTGAGATTCACAACATGAACCGTCGCCTGGCGCGCTACCGCGACCGGCAGAGACGGGAAAACGAGACCGACCGATGAACGACCGAACTGAACATCGCCCATACCGCGAGCTCGACGACGATGAACGTGACTACGCAACGGCTCCGATCGACGAGATCCGTCGAGAGCTGGAGCGCTACGACGTGCGCGTGGAGCCGGCGATCGCCGGTGCGAGTCCTGATCGACGAGCGGACTCCGCGCGTGCCGGCGCTCGATCTCGAGACGATGTACCTCGAGCACCTGGCATCGATCGAGCGAATCGCTGCGTTCATCGCGCACCGAAACCATTTGGCCGCTGACGAGACCGCGGAGTTCAGCCAGGTCGTGCGCGTGAAACTGTTCGAAAACGACTACGAGATCATCCACAAATTCGAGAGCCGCAGCAGCTTCACCACCTATCTCACCACCGTGATCGCGCGTCTGTTCCACCAGTGGCGCGTCGAGCAATGGGGGGAATGGCGGCCGTCCGCCGCAGCGAGAGCGCTGGGGGAGACGGCCATCGCTCTCGAACGCCTGATGAGTCGCGACGGCTTCACGCTCCCGGAGGCCGTGACGATGCTCACGACGCGCCATTCGCAGTATTCCGTCGAAGAGCTCGAAGCCATCTACGTCCGACTCCCGCTCCGCAAACCTCGGCCGGTGCTCATCTCGGACGAGACCGTCCTGGCGGAGCTTCCCGGCGAAGGCTCGGCGGAGGAACGGGTGCGCGCTGGCGAGCGCGAGATCGCATTGCACTCCGCTGCCGCCGGTCTCGATCGTGCGCTCGGTGGCTTCAGCCCGGACGACCGGCTCATTCTGCAGTTGCGGTTCTGGAAACGGATGAAGGTGCCGGAGATCGCGCGGATCCTGCGCCTCGATCAGAGGAAGGTCTTCACGCGCCTCGAACACTTGCTCAAGGCGCTGCGGCGGGCTCTCGAAGACGAGGGGATCGACCATGCGGCCGTCGGCGAGCTGATGGACCAGCCGGCGCTGGACCTTTCGCTGGAACTGCGGCCGGAGTGGACCTCGGGGTCAAACGGCGATCGGCGGTAACGATGTCGCGCGGCATCCGCGACCGCGCTCGCGGCAATCGCCTACAGGTTGCCCTTGATCATCGCGGCCTACACTGCCGGGCGTGAAGGTGCTCGGCTCGATCGTTTGCGTGGCGCTGCCGCTCCTCGCGGGGGCCATCGGCGGAATCGCGTCGCGGAGCGCACCGGCGTTCTACGCGCAACTCGTGAAGCCGGAGTGGGCTCCGCCGCCGTGGCTCTTCGGTCCGGTATGGACGGTGCTGTATCTGATGATGGGATTGCGGCGCTGCGGTGACGTTCGCAGCCATGCTGAACTGGACGCTGTGGCAGCGGAATCCGGCACTGCTCTCGTGAGCAATCGAAAGAGAACGGCCGGCTTTCCAGCCGGCCGCAAGGAAAGTCGAAAGTTGGTAGCGCATACGGGATTCGAATCCGATCACGTGTCCACGCACGCAACCGCTCCGGGGCCGGACGGCCAAGTGAGCGGGTGGAAGGGAGCGAGCTTGTACCGCCGGACGCCGCGCTGGAGGCGCAGACGCGACATCGACGTGACCGTCGTGTCGATGTCGGCGGTGTCTGTCGTCGGCACTTCCCGTCGCTGCGCGCCGTTCGACGCGAGCGCGAAGAGGATGAAGAGGATCGCGAGAATGACCAGCAGCGTCACCCAACCCGGCGTTCCTCTCTTTGCCGGAGCCGCTGGCGAGACGCGGACTGGCGGCTGGTAAATCGGGATTCCGTCCAGCGTCACCGGCGGCTCGGGGGCGGAGGGTGGTTGCCTGTCGAAATCGTCGGGTGTGACCGGCATGTGAAGTCCCGAGCCGTTCGGCTCATGCCTCCTTTCCGTCGATTTTGACCCGGCAGCGGCCTTGTGGATCGAACATCACGACCCCCGGCCGCAGCGGGATACGCGCGGGGCCGGGGAAGGATTTCCAGATGTTGGCGACCTCGATGCTCCTGGCGTTGACCTGTGCGCCGCTCGGTACGACGACGTCCACGGAGCCGTCGCGATTGCGCTCGATCGTCGCGCGAATCTGAAACGTCGTGCGGGCGAGGTCGAGAATGGTGCTTGCGTCGGCGAACGCGACCTGATGCGTGGGCGCGGGAGGGACGGCCGAGAGGACGACATCCGTCATCTTCTTGCGGGGCGGACGGCCGGTCGCGATCTCCCGGAGCACCTCGCGCCAGTCATTGGGTGACGGGCGGTCGAGCGGCCGCACGGCCTTGATCGCGCTGCGGACGAGCTCCGCGACCTTCGGGTACTTCTTCAAGAGGTACGGATGCGGCTCGCCTGCGCGGCGGCAGAGCTCTGCCTCCTGGTCGTAGACCCAGCCGAGGGCGTCGTCGCGAGCGACGGCCGGGTCGCCGACGACGAGAAACTCCTGGATCAGGATGGCCATGCCGAGCCGGTCGCTGCCGATACTGACGGACCGCTGGTTCCAGATCTCCGGCGCGGCATAGCCCGGCGAGCCCTTGATCTGCAAATCGAGCTGCGGGTGCGCGGGATGCACGAAGGCGTCGAAGTCGACGAGGGCCATGTCGCCGGCGTGCGGCTCGGCAACGGTCAGCATCACATTGCCTTCGGACAGATCGGCGTGGATGAAGTGATTCTTCTCGAGCGTCTGGATGGCCGTGGCCAGTCCGTAGGCCCACGTTGCCCGGATTTTGACGTCGGGCCACCCGGTCGGCGGATAGCTCCCCGCCTTCACGCGCTCCTTCAGATCGGCCCAGCTCTCGCCGCTGACTCTCTTCATCAGGATGGCGAACGGCGTGTGGCGGCCGACCCGCTCGATGATCTCGTAAGGGGCGCCGGCGAGCGCGTCGGCGATGGGTTTGTTGCGGTTGGCGAGACGCTGCTGCACCAGCAGCTCCGATCGCTTGCGGCGGGCGGTGTTCGGATCCCAGAAGCACTTGATGCAACACTCCGTGTTCGCCATTGCATCGAAGGCGAACTGCACGAGCCCTTCACCGCCGGGGCGGTAAGCGACCTGTCGGGACGTGCCGCTGATCCGGTACGTGCGCCGGTTCGAGGCGACCAGACTGGTCCCCTGCCGTAATCTCGCTTCTTCCATCAGCTCGTAACGTGTCATTGGCGGTCATCGTCTCCGTACGGTGATTCGCACCAGGGCGAGGTTGTCTTCGAAAAGGCGGCTCTCGCCGTCCTGCCGGTGGAGCTCGTCGGCTCTCGCCGCGGCGGCGGTGAGGACATCGAGGGCGGAGCATCTCTGGTCGAACTTCGAGAAAACATCGGGGATCAGGTTGCGCAGGGTGGTGATGACGGGATCGGAATGGCCGCGAGTGAGGCCGTCGGAGGAAGCGATGAGATCGTCGCCGGGCTCGAGATCGGTGAGTGCGAACTGCGCGCTGCCGATCGACTGGTCGCCCACCGGGCCGGGACAGATCGCCGCCGAGATGACGGTCTCGGTATTGTCGACGGTGAACAGGCTGCGCGCCGACAGGTCGGCGCTGCGCCAGACTTCCACCGCTCCGTCGCCGATGCGAATCACGCCGGCCCGGGCCTGGCGGCCGTCGCGCGGCTCGGTGACGACGCCCGCGACGAGCGTCGACGCGAACGCCGGGCCGATCGGTCCCATCTTGCGCGTCAAGGTGTTCTCCATGAACCGCCGGGCATTGCTGAGTGGTAGCGGCTCGGCGCCGCGGATGAGGCTCCACGTCTCCTCGTCGAGGTTCGCCAGCGCGTGGGTGAGACATTCCCCGACGAGCCGCCGCGCGGCGTCGGCAGCATCGCGCAACACGGCACGCATCACGGTCTCGCTGCCGTCCGGCGGCATGTGCTCGACCAGATGAGCGACCGCGGCCTGCACCGCCGTCCATGCAGCGAAGCGCGAGCCGTACGAGGTAGTGACGCCATCGGCGAGCGCGAAGACCACACGGCCATCGCCGAGGTCCGCCGCGGCGGCGTCCTGATTCTCGCGCAGGGTTGCGTACGACGGGCCGCGGTGCGTGGCCAGACGAATCTCCAGGATGCCGCTCGACGTGCGGCGAAAGACACCGGTCGATTCGTCGGCACGCAATCCGGCGGAGGCGAAGGCGCGATGAACGTCGAAGGCGGGGGTGTGCTTCCCGGGCTCACTGCCATGGGCGGGGTCGCGCCCGGGCGCCGGCTTGCGCGTTTGCACCGGCTCGGGGTCAGACTTTGTCCGCAGCGCGCCGCGTGCTTCGGGCACGATCTTCCGGAGGTAAGCGCTGTTCTCCGCGCGGCGCTGGGGCACCTGCGAGGCGACGGTCTGCAGCACGAGTGCCGTGGCATGAATGACCGTTCCGCCATCATCGATCTCGAGGCAATCGATGAACTGGAGCGCCCCGTCCAGCAGCGGCCAGAACGGCGAGCCCGGCTCATTGATGTTGCGGGTGGATGGTGCCGGCCAGTGCTGTGGCGCGAGTCTCTGCTGCATCGCATCGCGCACGTCGGCAAGGGCCGGCTTCTTTGCCGCCAGCAGAAAGAGAGCGCCGACCTTCACCCGATCCCGCGCCCCATCCACGCTGCCCCGGAGCTCGTCGTACAGGAGCGCCGCGAGCAGCTGGACGACCCGCGGAGAACGATCCAGGCGAGTGCCGTACTTCACACTCAGCCGGTCCGGCGAAGGATCATGCGCGGCGATCATGGATTGTCGAACTGTTGAACGAGATCCTGCGCCGACCCGCCCTGGACGACGGTCTTCCGCACTTCGGCGATGAAGTTGCCGAGCTCGGAGGGCTCGATGTTCACCGCCAGCTCCTCCTTCGACGCGATCACCTTCATCACGTTCTCGAAAGCCTCCTGAGTCATGCCGATGCCGCAGGCGACGACATCGATGCTGCCCCCCACCATCTTGAGACTCTTGAGCTTCTGCGCCGGTGCAGTCACGTCGGGTCCGGTGTTCTCGCCGTCGCTGAAGAAGACGACGATCGGATTCGGCGCGGCTTCCTCCTTGAACTTCGGCAGCGACCGGAGCTGCTTGAGCGAACGGTCGGTGACCGCGGCTGCCCATTCGAGCGCCGGCGCCATCTCCGTTCCGCCACTGTCGCCGGTGAAGTTGAGCGTATCGATGTCGATCGTGTTCGGCGCGGCACACTCGGCGAGCGCGGTCACCTCGTCTCCGAACTTGGCGATGTTGACGAGATACCTGTAGCCGCCCGCGCCCATATTGCCGCCCTGGATCTCCATCACCATCTGCTTCAGCGCCTCTGTGGCCTGGGTGGACTTGAAGTCCGCGGACATGCTGCCGCTGTCGTCGACGACGAGCGTGACGATCTGCGGAGACTCGGAATTCGCTTTCTTCGTGGTCAGTCGTTGCGTAGCCATACGTGGTCCTTTCTCAAAGTAGTCCTGCATCCCTGAGCGTTTGCTGAACGACGTGTCGTCGCCTGAGGTAGAGAAAGAGGGAGAGGGCGAGGGAGCCGAGCGACAGCAGAACCGCGAAGCCGGCGCCGAAAGAGCGTCCCTCGCCGGGAGACGCGCCTTGCGGCACCGCTCCCGCCACGCTTGCATGCAGCGCTTTCCGGCGGACGGACACAAGGTTGCGGTCGATCGTTTCGATCTGGCTGTTGAATTCGGATGTAGGCGTTTTGCCGGTGACGAGGTCGAGCAGCAGTTCGTCGGTGCGGTCCGCGAGCCGCTCGGTAGCCGTGCCTCTCTCTTCCGTCCAGATCAGCCGCCGCAGCGTGATCAGCCGCTCGGCAGCGTCGCGTCGCAGCTCCGCCTCGGCTTTCTTTGCAGCCTCGGCAGCGTGCTGCTCCGCCGTGTCCGTTCGCGGGGTGGTACCAGCAGCCCGGGTCTCGATAGCCATCAGCGCCAGACAGCCCGCAACCGCGAACAAGCGCATTGCCATATCCCCTCCGTCCTTCTGTGTTGCCGTGATAGACGGAGGCGAGGTGCCGGATTTTCAGATCGGCATGAACCCGGCGCCGAGGTTTCCGGTCGGCACATGGATCGAGAGCCGGTCGAACTGCTTCGTATCCTCTCGATAGCGCAGCACGTGCAGCGGAACCTTCGGATCGCGCGCGTGCTTCGTCATCGCCGCGGTGAGGTCGTTCGGATTCGTCACGGGGAGGAGGCCGTACGTGGTGATGATGTCGCCGCGGCGCAGCCCGGCCGCGGCGGCCGCGCCGTCATTCACCTGGAAGAGATAGACCCCGCCGTGAACGTGCAGCTCGCCAGCCTGTCGCGTGAGCGCTTGCGCGGTCGTCGCGTAGAGCCGCGCGGTCGGGTCTTTCGCGCCGAACATCTCCTCGTATTTCACGAACGCCTGTTCCGCGTCCTGCACCCGCCCGAGCTGCCGCAGCGAGATGGGCTTGCCCACGACCTCGTTCCACTTGTCGGTCGGGTGGATGGTCAGCTTCGACTGGAGATCGGCGATGCCACGGGTGAGCTCAGAGTCGCGCGCCTGTGCGAGCTCGGCGCCGAGCGCCGCCTTCTCACGCAGCAGCTCTCCGAGGCCGCGGGCGACCTCGACCATGTCGGCATCGACCGACCGTGGACGTCGCAGGATCTGCAGCGTGTCGAGGCCGGGCTTTTTCCCGGGGATGACATCGAGCACGCGCAGGGCGTACAGGAACGCGAGGCGGCTCTGCAGCTCGAGCCCGCGCACCGCGAGCGACAGCCGCTGCGCCGCGAGGGCATCGGGTTTTCGCGCGCCCGCGTCGAGCGTCTCCAGTACGACGTCGGAGCGGTAGGCGGCCTCCTTCAACTGTTTGTAAAACTCGTGCACGCGCTCCGGGGAAGCGTTTGCCGTCGTCACGGCCTGGCGGATGAGATCCGTGACGTCGGCGTGCAGCGGCGCGCTGTTGAACGCTTGCCGCAGTGACGCCGCGGCCTGCTGCGACAGCAGCTGCGCGTAGGTATTCGCATTGATCTCCGCCACTACCGGGGCGACGTTGCCCATTCCGGCGCGCAACTGCGCTCCGAATTCATCGGGGGTGGCCGCGGCACGGGCCAGGCCGATGCGCGAGTCGAGCGAGTGGAGGTTGTGCACGATCTCGTTCGCCAGCAGGCTTCGCGCCGTTGCAATCTTGCGCTTGCGCTCCTCCTCGCTGTCACCTTGCTGGATCTGCATGCCCACGACCGTGACCGGCCCGTTCGCGTAAATGTCTCCGGTTTTCACCGTGATGTTCTGCACCGCGTCCGACCGCGTCGTCGTGTAATTCACGACGCCCGCGACCAGTGAGAGCATCAGCAGCCCGATCGCGCTCGGCAGGAGCACGCGGTGGGGGAGCCCGCCGAGATCCTTTGCGCGGAGATCGAGGACGAACGTGGCTGCGGCGCTGAACGCGGATGCCGCGGCAACGAGTTTGAGAACCGTCATCAGATTGCTCACGTCCGATAATGACGTCCGCATTAGCATTTTTGGCTCCTCACACTCGCCCTCACCTTCACCGTGGGCCGTGCCCGTCGTTCGGTCGTTCGCTCAGCCGCCGTAGAGATCTCGGACCTGAATCACGCGTAGTTGCCTGCGCCGTTCTCCGAGTGGAAGCAAAATGCTTACGCGGCTCCGCGTCCCCTCACGCCACTGCATGGCATTAGGCGCGAACTCGACTGGTGACATGTTGTCGATTTCTATACCGTCGTTGTCATAAAAGTATGCAAAAAACATCGCGGGACCCATGAACTCCCGAATGGACTCCACAGTAAAGCTCAACACGTCGAAATAGGAAACGTGACCGAGTGGATCGCGGAACTCTTTCTTGATGATCTCGGCCTCGCTGATTTTGAAATACGCCTTCATGATGCCGGCATCGAAATTGAATTGCGCGTACGCAGGCACTGTCACGGTGATTGCTGCACAAATCAGAACAAAGGTACCGACACGGCGTATCCAAGTCGCACGATAAACCATAGTGTCCTCCGTAGAGCGAATGTGGGTTCGCGGGGGATAGACGGACGGGATGTGCCGAGTTTTTCGCGCTTCGTTCGCGCGACGGAGATCGCTGAAATAGGCTGTGCGCGTCCGTCCTCCGCGCTTCCTGTCACAAAAAGTGTCTCCGCGCGAATAAATCAACCTTCTGCGTCCGACTAAACATCGAAAACCGATCGTAGGAGGAACGCATGATCGATGGTCACCTCCACTGCTGTCCAAATTAGGCGTTCGACGGCAGCAGATGACGGAGAACTCGCCTGATCTGATGGGGTGGGCGGCGGGATGTTGGAACAGACCCCAGGCTCAGCTCACGTCTTGTCAGATCTGCTGTCCAGATTGAGGGTCCGTGTTTCGAGCGCGTCCACGTGATGAACCTCGAGCGGCTGTCCAAGTCATGGGAGGGCGAGCTGGACGGGCTCAGGCAGGTCTGGAGGAGAGAAAGGCGCGTTGTATCTGTTTACCGGCTTGATCGGCGGGTGAAGTCGTAGTTTACTGAGAGCGTGCAAGGGGTGGAGGGGCTGCTCGCTGAGATGAAGGCGATGCGGCAACGGGTCGAGGCGCTTGAGAAGCGCGTGACGGATCTGGAGGCGGAGAATGCCGCTTTACGGACCGAGAACGCGGCACTGCGCGCCGAGAACACAGCACTCCGCAACGCTCTGGAAGAGGAGCGGCGCGCAGGCAAGCGGCAAGCGTCGCCGTTTTCGCGTGGTATTCGGAAGGCGAACCCAAAGAAGCCCGGACGAAAGCCCGGCGGACCACGATCACGCCGTTCGATTCCGACGAGGATCGACCGAACGATCGTCGTTCCGCCGTTGTTGATCTGCCCCCACTGCTCCGGTGCCGTTCGACTGGGTGGAGTCGGGTACCAGTACCAGACGGATCTGCCGCCCATCGAGCCGATGACCACCGCATTCGAGATCCACTACGGGTTCTGCACGCAATGTGGCCGGCGGGTGCAAGCTCGTCACCCGGAGCAGATTTCGGACGCGACAGGAGCGGTGGGCGGCGTGCAGATCGGACCGCACGCGATCGCGCTGGCGGCGCATCTGAACAAGGTGTGCGGTGTGTCATACGAGCGGATCGCGGAGATGTTCGGTCAGGTCTTTGGGCTCGAGCTCGAGCGCTCGACGATTGCACGTGCGCTGCTACGCCTGGCCGATCGGGCAGAGGCGACTTATCGCGGTCTGATCGAGACGATCCGCGGTTCGCCGGTCGTGTACCCCGATGAGACGGGGTGGAGGATCGGCGGCGACAAAGCATGGCTTTGGGCCGTGACGACGCTGACGGCAACGGTCTACCTGATCGAACGCGGCCGAGGTTTTCCGGAGGCAGCGAAGATCCTGGGAGAAGCCTTTGCTGGAGTCATCGGAGCCGATGGCTGGGCTCCGTATCGACGGTTCAGCAACGCCGAGCGGCAACTGTGCCTCGCGCATCTGCTCCGCCGATGCAAGGAACTGCTCGAGGTGCCGCCGACGGAAGGCTGTGCGAACTACATTCGTGAGATCAAGGCGGTGCTTCAGAAGGCACTCGCGTTGCGCGATCGACGGGACGAGGACCGTATTTCCACTCATGGATTGCGCGTCAGAAGGGGCCAGCTGGAAGCGAAACTCGACCGGCTACTCGATGAACCGGACCTGCATGACGAGAGCATTCGCTTTGCGATGCACTTACTCAAGAATCGCGACGCGATCCTGCTCTTCCTAAAACGTCCGGACGTGGAGGCAACCAACTTCCGCGCCGAGCAAGCGATCCGCCCCGCGGTCATCAACCGCAAGACATCAGGCGGAAATCGAACGGACCACGGAGCCAACGCTCAGGCCATCCTGATGAGCATTCTCAGAACCTGCAAACAACGTTCGCTCCGCGCCATGTCCGTGTTTACGCAAATCCTACGCAGTCCCACGCCTGTCGCTCACAGCCTCGGTCGGTAAACAGATACGGCGCACGAAACCCACGCGAAAACTTGGGATGCAAGGCCCTGAGGTCACACGTCGTCAGACAATCAACGCCATCTGCGCGTCGAACTCTGGTACGCGCGGTACGTAGCCCGCCGGTAAGAAGTCCATCTCGAACCCCGTTTTGATCCGAGCCCATCAGGGAAGCGGTTTCACGTAAGTTGCGTTTCACCAGCGACATGGACTCGGAGAAACCATCTACCGTCTACACAGTCCAGCCGCCGCAAAATGCGGACATCTGGGTCGTTTGCGGCGACTGCCGCCGTGTTACGAGACATCGCGCTCTTGTCGCGGTGGAAGCGTTTGACGAAGTGCGCGGCGAAGGCATGATGTGGTGGACCGATCACTTGATCATTCAGTGTCAAGGTTGCAACCACCTCAGTTTTTGTCGTCAGTCTCGGTCGACGGAGGATACGATCGAAACTGAGGGTGGCGAGGAACAGGTCATTACGACTGAAGTCTATCCCGCTGTGGTCGAAGGGCTAAAGAAGCTCGAAGATGATTGGCGCCTTCCTCATGGTGTTCGACGCATCTACGATGAGACTTATCAAGCGGTCAGTAATAATCAGCCGATTTTGGCAGGAATCGGTATCCGAGCGATAGTCGAAGCCGTGTGCAATGAGGAGAACGCGGCGGGCCGCAACCTTCAGAACCGTATTGATGATCTCCAGACAAAGTCCTTGATCACTCCGGCGGGCGCGCAAGTTCTTCATAACCTCCGGTTTATGGGAAATGCTGCGGCTCACGAAGTTAAGGCGCATACCGCACAAGAGCTCCGTCTTGCGCTTGAAGTCGTCGAGCACTTGCTTGCCGGTGTATACATCGTCCCGCAGCGCGCGGAAGCTCTCAAGAAACCGTCGACTGTCACGTAAGCGACGAAGCCCGGCGCCTAACTTCACGCTGAAGCTGGTGCGGCCCGGCTTCGGCCCGGCAGCCGAGCTGCCTGCGTCGTCGCCAGCGTGACGGCGTCACGGCGGTTGGTGCGCCAGGAAAGCCACGAGGAGGGGGAAACGATGTGAGTTGAGGCACAGAGTGGAAACCTCCTGAAGCAACCCAGCAGGTGAGAGTCCTGTCCCAATAAGGTTGGCCGCCAGTGGGAAGCGA
>DASPMO010000089.1:0-10322 GCA_035627015.1 Thermoanaerobaculia bacterium
ACCGCGATTGAGCGCGCTTGTCGAGCGAAATCGCGCCACCTGCTCCTTCCAAAACGCAGGCGCAGATATCAGCGCGCCGACGCGCGCTTTGTCTGTGGAGGCGTAAGTTAGTGCATATGGGCTGAAGCCCGCCCTACGTTCCGTTCCCCTACAGCAGCACGCCCGCGATGGTCGCCGTGAGGAAGTTCGCCAGCGTGCCCGCGATCATGGCCCGCAGTCCGAGGCGCGCCAGGTCGCCGCGGCGGCTGGGGGCGAGCGAGCCGATGCCGCCGATCTGGATGGCGATCGACGAAAAGTTCGCGAAGCCGCACAGCGCGTACGTGGTGATGACGAAGCTGCGGTGATCGAGCGTGTTGGCGATGGCCGGCTCGCCCAGCCTCACGAAGGCCACGAACTCGTTCAGCACCATGCGCGTGCCGAGGAGATTGCCGACCACGAGGCTGTCCTTCCACGACACGCCCATGGCCCAGGCGATGGGACGGAAGATGTAGCCGAGGACGATGTCCAGGCTGGCCGGGAACCAGGCCCACTGCCCATGCACCCAGCCGAAGATGCCGTTCACCAGCGCCACCAGGGCGATGAAGGCGATGAGCATGCCGGCCACGTTCAGCGAGAGATGCAGTCCCTCGATCGCGCCGCGGCCGGCCGCGTCGATGACGTTCACGTCCTGCTTCGGCACCACCACCTCGACGTCGCCGCCGGTGGCGGGCTTCTCCGTCTCCGGCACGATCATCTTGGCCATCATGATCGCGCCCGGGGCGGTCATGATCACGGCCGTGAGCAGGTGGATGACGTCCACCTTGGCCACGAGCACGTACGCGGCCATGATCCCGCCCGAGATGTGGGCCATGCCGGCGGTCATGATGGTCATCAGCTCGGAGCGGGTCATCTCCGGCAGGAACGGACGGATGGTCAGCGGCGCCTCGGTCTGTCCCATGAAGATCGACGCCGCCACGGAAGTCGACTCGGCGCCCGACGCGCCCATGAAGCGCGACATGATCCTGGCGAAGAACTTCACCACCAGCTGCATCACGCCCAGGTAATAGAGGATGGCAAAGATCGAGGCGATGAAGATGATGGTCGGCAGCACCTGCGTGGCGAAGATGAAGCCGAGGTTGCCGTTCTGTGCGCCGAGCGCGCCGAAGACGAACTTCGATCCTTCCTCGGTGTAGCCGATCAGGCTGTTCACGACGTGCTTCATCGTCTCGAACAGGTAGCGCAGCAGGTTGTAGGCGAGGAAGAGGAAGAGCGCCAGGACGCCGAAGATCGTCCAGAGGATCCGCCGCGCGCCGGGCGCGACGACCCTGGCCAGCAGCCAGGCCACGATGGCCGCGCCGATGAGGATCAGCGCCGCGCCCCACTGCTCGAGCGGCGGCGCGAAGGTGTCGAAGAACGCCGCGATCTGCACGCCCTTGAGGACGAAGATGGCCACGATGATCTGCATCACCAGGCCCCAGATCACGGGCCGCCAGTTGATGGCGCGGCGGTTGGTCGAGATTGCCCAGGCGATCGCCAGAATGGCCACAAATCCGATCAGCGCGGTAAATCGCTCCATCGTGCAGGCTCCGTTCTCTCGTCGGTGAAATTGAACCGATGAGCTAGTAACAGAGCCGCTCGCGCGGTGTCAACGAAAAGAAGCGGCGCGCCGCCGCGGCGGCGGCAGGTCGACCGTCGTGACATACGCGCGCGGCACGCCTCCCGCGGCCTCGTTCCGCGTCGTGCGCTCGTAGACCATCAGCACCCGGTCGCCGAGGGAGAAGAGCGACGGCGCGCGCCGCGCCTGGCCGTCATTCGGCGTGAGCGCGCGCTCGTAATTGCCCGGCAGCCACCGCGCCACGAGCTGGTCGCCGACTTCGCGGACGAGCAGCCAGGAATCCTTCTGCCGCGCCACCGCCGGACTCGTGCCGGCCACGCGCGTGGACGACTCCACCGCGCCGGTGCGATCGACCGTCACCGCGCGAATGTCGAGCCTTTCCTCCCACGCCACCGCGTACTCGCCGTCGTGCGCCGCGGCGACGACCCGCCCGCGGCGCTCGCGCTGCGTCGTCGCCTCGGGGGTGAGCACCAGCGTGTCGCGGATCACCAGGTCGTCGTCGAAGCGGATGGCCTTCACCTGCTCGTCGATCACGGTGCAGGAGAAGAGCGGACAGGTCCGCCGGATCGTCGCCTCGTGCCAGGCCAGGATGCACTCGCCGGCGTCGCAGGCCAGGCCCGCGACCGGCGCCGACGGCGGCGTGGACGGCACCGTGCCGGTGGCCATCACCACGCCCGCGGTCGACACGCGGGCGAATCGCACCTCCGAGAAATGCGTCCAGGCCACGATGAAATCGCCGGCGACGGCCGCAACCACGGGCCAGCGCCCATCCGCGTCGAGCGTCACCGGCAGCCCCACCGGACCGCCGCCCCGGTAGAGCTGAAACCAGACTTTGCCCGAGCCATAGACCGCCAGATACGTCCCACCCACCACCGCGATCGACGGCGGGTCTTCCTCGCGGCGGCTCGCCCAGACCACCATCTGGCCGTCGCGGCCGCTCGCGATCGCGGGCCGCGGCTGCTCGCGTCCGGTGACGGAGAGCGTCACCGTCGAGAAGTCGCCGGCGATGCGCAGCGCATTACTGAACGGCTCCTCGACATTCACGACCGCAAGGACGCCGCCCGGCCCGTACGCGGCCGCGACGGCCACCGCGTCGTTGCCGATCTCGATCGAGGGCACGCCCACGCCGATGCCGTTGAGAATGCCGATGCGGCGGCTGACGACCGCTTCCCCCTCGATGGTGAAGAGCAGGAGCTCCCCATTGTTCTCGGCCAGCTCCGGCGCGCCCGCGGGACCGGCCACTCGCTGCGCGCTGCCGAGGGGCAGGCCGTTCACGTCGAGGCGCAGGACCATGACGTCGTTCGCGGCGTCGCGGTGCCACGCCACGAGGAAGCCGGTCGGCGAGGAGGAGTTGACCGCGGCGATGGTCGCTTTCGCCGGGCCGCCGGTCGTCGTCAGGATGCCGCCGCCGAGGGAGACGGTCTCCAGCGGAGCGCCCGTCCTCGAGGTCGCGAGGCCGAACAGCTCTCCGCCCCGCGAGTAGAGCAGCACGATGCGCTGGCGCTGAAAGTACGTCGAGGCGTCGTGGATCTGCGTCTCGACGCCGTTCGCCGGCACGAGCGTCACCGGCTCGGCGAGGAGCCGGCCGTCCGTGTCGACCGTCGCCACGCGCACCTCGTCGCGGCCATGAAAGACCAGGAACTCGCGGCCGTTGTAGACGATGGACGGCTTCCCCGCCGGCTGGCCCGGGATCCGGCCGCGCGCGAGCACTCTCGCGTCGCGGTCGACGACGGCGTACTGGAGGAGCGAGTCGACGACGAGGAAGCGCAGCCCGCCGTAGGCCACCGCCGCGCGCCCGCCGCTTTCGAAAAGCCGCACGCCGACCAGATCCGTCACCTGGTGCCGCGTGCCGTTCACCCGCGCGCCGTAGATCACCGGCGCCCCTTCGCGGTCATCGGTCCAGACGGCGAAAAAGTGCGTGTCGTTGTCCGTGGCCAGGTCGGGCCAGCGCTGGAAGCCCGCTGCCTCGGCGAAGGTGAGCTCCGAAGCCGGGGTCTCCTGAAACGCGCGCACCGGCGTCGCGAGCAGAAGCATGCAGAACAGCATCTGCAGTCGACGCATCTCTCTTTTATACTCCGCGCCCATGATCAGCGCCATTGAAGAAGCCGTGTCTTTCGTTCGCGGGAAGAGCTCGCTCCAGCCGGAGATCGGCGTCATCCTCGGCTCGGGCCTCGGCAATGTGGTCGATGCCGTCGAGATCGAGACCGCCATCCCCTACGGCGACATCCCCGGCGCCCGCGCCTCGACGGTGGTCGGCCACCAGGGACGCATGATCCTCGGCCGAGCCCACGGCACCAACGTGGTGGTGATGCAGGGCCGGGTGCATTTCTACGAAGGCTACGAGATGGACGAGGTGATGTTCCTCACCCGCGTCCTCGGCCGCCTCGGCATCAAAAAGCTGATCGTCACCAATGCCGCCGGCGGCATCAACACCTCCTTCGCCCCCGGCGACCTGATGCTGATCTCCGATCACATCAACTTCATGGGCGTGAACCCGCTGCGCGGGAAGAACATCGATGAGCTGGGCGTGCGCTTCCCGGACATGAGCGACGCCTACGCCGAGGCGCTGCGCGCCATGGCCAGGGAAGTGGCCGCGGCGCAGGGGCTGAAGCTCCAGGAAGGCGTCTACCTCGGCCTCTCCGGCCCCACGTACGAGACCCCGGCCGAGATCCGCGCCTTCCGCGTCCTCGGCGCCGACGCGGTAGGCATGTCCACCATCCCGGAGGTCATCGCCGCCTCGCACATGCACATCCCCGCCCTCGGCATCTCCTGCATCACCAACATGGCCGCCGGCATCCTCAAGCAGAAACTCACGCACACGGAGGTCATAGAAACCACCGCGCGCGTGCAGAAGGAGTTCACGGAGCTGGTGCTGGGCGTGATCGAGCGGATGGGTCAGGCGTAGCGCCCCTCGCTACCCCGCGACGTTGCCTTCGGTACACCGCGACGTCGCCTTCGGTGCACCGCACCATCGCCTCGGCACACCGCACCATCGCCTCGTAGCACCCGAAAACGTCCACTCACGCGGACATTTCTCTCCTCGGTACACCCCGCCGTGCCCTTTAGCATGGCCGCCCGCACGCGTGGGACCTGATACGTTCACTTTTCGCCAGCGTTCACGTACAGTGAACACGAGATAAAAGTGAACAAGAGCTCCGAGGAAGCACTTCTCGCACCGGCGATTTCCGCGTTGAGCGAGCTCGGTCTCACCGCCCGGCTCGAACCGGACCAGGACTCTGATGCAGTCCTCATCATCACCCACGAGGGGCGGACACTTCGTTACCAGATCGAGGTGAAGCGCAGCATTCGCCGCGAAGTCATCGGTCTGATGCTGGCGTTCTCACGCACATCCGGCGATCGACTGCTCATCACGGATTACGTTACCCCTCCCATGGCCGATGAGCTCCGCCGAAATGGCATCCAGTTCGCCGACACTGCCGGCAATGTCTTTCTGAAGAATCACGGTCTGCTGGTCGTCAGCACAGGCCGGCGGCCAGTAACTCATCGCGCGGCCATACGGCCGCTCCGCGTCTTTCGGCCCAGCGGAATCAAAACGATCTTCGCGCTTCTGTCCGTGCCAGACCTCGCTCGAGCGCCACAACGCGAGATTGCACGCGCGGCCGGCGTGGCCCTGGGGAGCGTGGCCAAGATCATCGACGGGCTTCGCGAGCTCGGCTTCGTGGCGGAAGTGGAAGGAACACGGCGTCTGCTGCGCACCGAACGGCTGGTGGATCAGTGGGCTGAAGCATATGTACGGTTGCTGCACCCCACCCTGACACTCGGGCGGTTTGTCGAGCCTGCGCGGAACTGGTGGAAACAGGCCGACCCCACGGCATACGGCGCTCAATGGGGCGGCGAAACCGCCGCGGCGATCCTGCAGAGCGGGCTGATTCCCGAAGAAACCATCGTCTACGCGGAAAAGCTCCCCTCCGGAATGTGGGCACAGCACCGCCTGCAAGCCGATCCGGACGGCCGCGTGGTCCTGCGGCAGCGGTTCTGGAACTTCGAAACACCCACGGTCCGCGCGGACGTCGTTCCGCCGCTCCTGGTCTACGCCGATCTCCTGGCGGCGGGCGACGCGCGGTCGCTGGAGGCCGCGAGGCAGATTCGCGATGAATACCTCGTTTGACCTCGATGAGCTGCAGCCACTCGCCAGGACGGTTCACGCGCTGAACGAGAGTGGGCGCGGAGTGGCCGGAAGACCGCTCATCATCGGCGCAACCGCGCGCGATCTGATCCTGCGGCACATTTATGGCCTCCCGGTCGCGCGCCTGACGGTCGATCTGGATGTGGCAGTCCCGATCGCATCATGGGCCGACTTCGAGACCCTTCGCCAGCGACTGGTGGATGAGGGTGCCACGCCGATTGCGGAGATGCCACACAGGGTCATCCTGTACGACCGGCAAATCGACATCGTCCCGTTCGGAGGTGTCGAAGTGAACGGGGTGATCGCGTGGCCGCCTGACCGTGAGATCCAGATGACTGTCCTCGGATTCGCTGAAGCGCACCGTCACGCCTTCGAGGTCGGACTCCCCGGCGGCACGCGGGCGTTCGTCGCCTCGCTTCCGGCCCTGTTCCTCATGAAAGTGATCGCCTGGTCCGATCGCCATTGGCGCGTTGATGATCGCGATGCACGCGACATCCGTACGCTGATCCACGCGTACGCGGCCGAGTGGAATCAGGATCGGCTCTACGCGGAGGCAAACGACCTGCTCGACCATTTCGGCTACGACAACGAGCTGGCGGCGGCGGCACTGCTCGGGCGTGACGCCGCCGCCATCGCCGAATCCGCCACCGCCGCACGGGCTCGCGAGATTCTCGATCGCGAAACATCACCCGACGCGCTGCGCCTGGCCAGCGACATGGGCGGCAGGGCCGAAATCAACCTGCGGCTGCTGCAGGCGCTGTACGCCGGCTTTCGCGCCTGAGCAGGGGCGCCCTTTCCCGCCTAGCGGCACTCCCCCACATTCGCGCACGTCCGCACCACCTGTCCGCGGTCGACGACGAACAGCTGCGGGAAGATCGAGAGGCGCGCGCCGGTCGGGCCGGGCAGCGGCTGCACCACGACGCTCGTCGATGGCGGCACATTGCCGGCGCGCGTCTCCGCGAGCGGCGCCACGGAGAGGATGCGGAGGTCCGGTACGTTGCGCGCCGCGGCCAGGACTTCGCGGCACGACTCGCAGCGCGGGTCGACGATGGCCACGACCGCGCGCCCCTTGCGGAAGTCGAGATCGCGGCGGCGGCCGTCGAGTCCCGTGGCCGGGATCACCTCGAGCTGGTCGCGGGCCACGAAAGCCCGCTCGCTCTTGGTGACTGCGGCGGCACGGGACTGCTGCCGCCGCAGCGTGTAGTTGTTCCAGACGAGGAGCGCGAAGACGATCACCACCGCCACTTCGAGCAGAGAACGGAGAATCCCGGCGCGCCCGCGCGCTTCCATCGTCGTGACGGTCATCAGCACGGCCCGCCGTTGTAGATGATGTAGTAGGCCGTCCGGCAGCCATAGCCGCCGATCGAGCCGCAGATGTTCCACTTCTCGCCGCACAGGATCGTCTTCGCCGGATCCTCGTAATACTCCCACCAGATCTCGTGATCGGGCGCCGCGAAGAGCGAGGTACCCCCGACGACCAGCAGCACGAACAGCAGCAGAATGCGAACCTTTCGAGTCATTCCATCTCCTTTCGGGGCGGCAATATGGCCGGACGCCGCGCCCGAAGCTAGAGACAAAATCTGAAGTTCAGCACTGTGCAGAAGACGCGCTACGGCACGAACTTGTAGCCCACGCGGTGCACGGTGATCAGGTGCCGCGGCTCGCCCGGGACGTTCTCGATCTTCTGCCGCAGGCGGGCCATGTGCGTATCCACGGTGCGCGTGAAGGCGGCGCTGTCGTAGCCCCAGACGTGGTTGAGCAGCGACTCGCGCGTCACCACTTCCTCGGCGTGGTCGATGAAGAAGCGGAGGATGCGGAACTCGCGCGGCGTGAGCTCGATCGGCGCGGTCGACTTGGTGGCCTGATAGGTGCGGAAGTCGAGCGTCACGTCGCCGAACACGTACTCCTCCGGCACGTTCGCCTTGATCGTGCGGCGCAGCACCGCCTCGACGCGCGCCAGCAGCTCCAGGAAGCTGAACGGCTTGGTCACGTAGTCGTCCGCGCCGAGCTTGAGGCCGACGATCTTGTCGATCTCCTGGCCGCGCGCGGTGAGCATGATGATCGGAGTCCTGCTGCCGTTCTTGCGCAGCTCCTTGCAGACGTCCAGGCCGCTCTTCTTCGGCAGCATGACGTCGAGGATCATCAGGTCGTGATCGCCGCGGTTCGCCAGGCGCAGCCCCTCCTCGCCGTCCGGGGCCATCTCCACGGCGTACTGTTCGAACTCGAAGCCGTCGCGCAGGGCGACGGACATCGCGGGGTCGTCTTCGACGATGAGGATGCGGTTCTTCATGCGAGCTCCTGTGTCATGGGAACGTTCTCGGTTGCGGTACGGATGGGAAGGACGAGCGTGAACGTGCTGCCGGCGCCGACCTCGCTCTCCACCTCCACCCGCCCGCCATGCGCCTGCACCACGTGCTGGACGATCGAGAGACCGAGGCCGCTGCCTTTCACGTCGTGAACGAGGCCGCTGCCGACGCGGTAGAACTTCTCGAAGATCTTCTTCCGCTCCGCGGCGGCGATGCCGATGCCGTGGTCGCGCACGCGGACGTGCACCTCGTCGCGGCCGCCCAGCACGGTCACGCCGATGTTCTTGTTGCCGTTCGAATACTTGACCGCGTTGTCGAGCAGGTTGACGAGCACCTGCGCGATGGCGTCCTTGTCGAGCAGCAGCAGCGGCGGCGGCGTCCCCTCGAAGGCGAAGGCGATCGACACGCCGGCATCGCGCAGCGGCATCTCGAAGCCTTCCACGGTCTGCTCCACCAGCTCGACGATGTCGGTGGCGCAGAAGTGGTACTTCTTCTCCGCCGACTCGATCTTCGAGAAGTCGAGGATGTTGTTGATGAGCGCCGTCAGGCGGCGGCTCTCGGCCTCGATGTACTCGCCGTACTCGCGGATCTTCTCGTCCTTCGTCACGCGGCCGAGGCGCATGTACTCGCCGAACACGCGGATCGAGGAGAGCGGCGTGCGCAGCTCATGGGAGACGTTGGAGACGAAGTCGCTCTTCATTTGCGACAGGCGCATCTGCCGCGCCACCGCCCCTCCGGCCAGCCCGATGGCGCCGAAGAGCACGAAGAACGCGCCGCCGGTCCACATCATGTTGTGGCGGAACTGCTGCGCGGCCAGCTGCTCGGGGCTGGTACAGGCGTCGCGGATGCCGATGCGCCAGTTGGTGAAGACGAAGGCCAGCGAGTGGCTGATGTAATCGCGGCGCGGGATGTCGTCGCCCACGCGCACGTTCATGGCCCGTTTCGGATAGCGCGCCTTCCACAGATCCGTGGCCATGGCCCGGATCTTCGTCCTGGCCAGCTTCGGGTCGAGGACCACGCCCGCCACGCCGACCACGTGCCACGACTCGTCGACCACCGGCCGCTGGATGATGCGGCTGCGCGGATCGCGCTCGTCGACCTGCAGGGCCGGCTCGGCCACCCGCCGCCATTTGTGCGCCGAGTGCCAGGGCATCGAGGCCATCTTCACCGCCTCGGCATCGCTATGCCACCACCCGTGCAGCTCTCCCCCTTTCGGGTCGTAGAACCGCGTGTCGATCTTTCCCTCCTCGGTGAAGCGCGTGGCGAAGTAGAGCCGCGCCCCCGGCACCTGCGACTCGCGGAAGTGCTTGCCGTGCGTTTTCGTGCTGAGGAGCTGCACGTGCGTCAGCGACACGGCCGCCTGCGCGGAACGGCGCAGCTGGTCGTCGATGTCCTGGGCCACCATCTCGATCGCCCCCCGCTGCCAGTTCCGCTCCGCCGAGACGCTCTTCTGCTCCAGCGTCCGCAGGAAGCGGTACTGCATCACGAGCAGCGCACCCACGGGCAGAATGACCACGGGCACGAACCAGAGCGAACGGCGGAAGACACGATGCATTGCGAGATTGAACGCGATTGTGGCATGGGGGTTCTGGGGGGCGGGCGATTGTTACAACATTTAACAAGAGGGAGGTACGAGGTACGAGGTACGAGGTACGAGTCCCACCCACCCTGGGGGGCGGGACTCGTACCTCGTACCTCGTACCTCGTCACTCCTCGGTCCTGACATTCGTCAACTGACAAACTGCCATCCCGAAGAGATAATGACGGCCGTCCAATGGTCGACAAAGCAACTCTCGATGGTCTTCGCATTGCGCGGACGGAGGTGGAGACGCGGCGGCGCACGCCGTGGCTGGTCATCCTTCCGGTCGCGCTCGTCCTGATCGCCGCCGGCGCGTGGGCCTTGACCCGCGGCAGCGCGAAAGAAGTGCGCGTGGCGCCGGCGCGGGTCGTGGCCGGGCAGGCGCGTGGCGCGGTGCTCAACGCCAGCGGCTACGTCACCGCCCGGCGGCGGGCTACCGTCTCCTCGAAAGTCACCGGCAAGGTGACGGAGATCTTCATCGAGGAGGGGATGCAGGTCCGGGCCGGACAGGTGCTGGCGCGGCTCGACGCCGAGTACGCCGCGCGCGGACTGGCCCTGGCGCAGGCCGAGGCGCAGGCGGCGCAGAGTGCGCTCGAAGAGACGCGCGTGCGCATCCGCGAGGCACAGCTCGACTTCGACCGGGCTCAGAAACTGGCCTCCAGCGAGATCGCCAGCCGCGCCGACGCCGACCGCGCC
>DASPMO010000090.1:0-2754 GCA_035627015.1 Thermoanaerobaculia bacterium
CGGGCCGGCGGTTCGACTCGTTCGAGCACCTGCGGGCCCATCTCGCCGAGTGGCAACTCCGCGCCGATCACCGCGTCCACGGCACGACGCACGAGGTGCCGATGGCGCGGTTCGAGCGCGAGGAGCGGGACGCGCTTCGGCCGCTGCCGGCCCGTCCGCTGCCGACGCACGGGCGGCGTCTCCGGCGCCGCGTCGCGAACGACGCGTTCGTCGACATCGACACCGTCCGATACAGCGTCCCGCACCGGCTCGTCCGCGATCACGTCGAGGCGCTCGTGAGCGACGTCGAGGTCCGCGTCTTTCACGGCCACGATCTCGTAGCGGTCCACGCCCGCTCGTTCGAGCCGCACGCGCGCGTCGTCGATCCCGCGCACCTCGATGGCCTCTGGCGCAAGCCCACCGAGAACGTGGTTGCGCTCGCGCAGCCGCTCGCGGCGCTTGGGCGTACGCTCGAGGACTACGCAGCGGTGATCGGAGGTGCCGCGTGAGCGCCGAACTCGTGCGCGCCCGCGTGCTCGAGAACCTCGGCCGGCTGCGGCTCGGTCGCATCGTCGATCAGCTCGACGCGCTGCTTTCCGATGCAGCGCGTGGAGAGCCGACTTACCTCGACTTCCTCGACTCGATCCTGCGCGAGGAGGTCGGGGCGAAGCAGCGGAAGCGGATCGCGATGGGTATCCAGATCGCGCACTTCCCCGCCGTGAAGACACTGGACGACTTCGAGTTCAAGTTCCAGCCGAGCGTGGACCAGAAGCTCGTCCGGGAGCTCGCGGTCAGCCGCTACGTCGCGAACGCGGAGAACGTGCTCATCTTCGGGCCGCCACGCGTTGGAAAGACGCACCTCGCGATCGGGCTCGGCCGCGCGGCGGTGGAGGCCGGGTACACCGTGCTCTTCACCAGCGCGACGGCGCTGCTCGGCGCGCTCTCGAAGGCCGAGACGGAGGGCCAGCTCGCGGAGCGGCTCGCGTTCTTCGCCAAGCCGAAGCTCCTCGTCGTGGACGAGCTCGGTCACCTGCCGTTCGAGAAGCGCAGCGCGCACCTGTTCTTCCAGCTCGTAGCGCGGCGCTACGAGAAGGGCGCGATGGTGATCACGACGAACCAGGTCGTGACGCAGTGGGGCGCCGTGTTCGGGGACGAAGTGCTCGCCGCGGCCATCCTCGACCGGCTCCTCCACCACAGCTTTACGCTGATGATCCAAGGCGAGAGCTACAGGCTGAAGCAGAAGCGGAAGGCGGGCCTGCTCGGCAGGTCCGAGAAGACGCCGAACTAACCCCGGCGGAGAGGGGTCAGAAGTTCTGTCGTTTGGGGGTCAGTTTCCCCTATCGTTTGACAAGGGCGAAGCACCGTGGCCTGAACGGGCCTCGGCCACAGAAAACCGGAGGAAGCTCTCAGGAGGTCGCGCCGATGTGCCAGGGGACGGAGAACCGTTGCGTGCTAGCAGGCTGTTGAAGAACGGGCACCCACAGCCCCGTTCGCCCTGAGCGTAGCGCCGCCGCAGGCGGCGCGGAGTCGAAGGCCGGGCGGGGCCTCGCTCGTTTCAGGCGGGCAGCAGCTTCGAGATCCTGAGCAGGTTGTACGCGGCGGCGACGAAATGCCGGCGAGCTGCGTGCGACGCTGGCCCCTGAAGCGTGTCTTCCGGAAGCAGGCGACCGTCTTGGCCCAGCCGAAGATCTCCTCGATTCGTTTCCGGATGCGTTGGCTCACCGCGTAGCCGTCGTGGCGTGTCGTCCGACCGTCCACCGCCGAGCGGCGGCGTTTGTCGCGTGTTTGTGCGATGTGCGGCGTGATCCCGCGTTCGCGTAGCGCCGCCACGAAGGACGCGACGTCGTACCCGGCATCGGCGCCCAGCGTCGCGCCCGGAGCGGACAGGTGCTGGTCGAGCATCGCCAGAGCCCCGTCCCGTTCGGCGTATCCGGTCGCCGGCTCTACCAGGAGATCCACGATGAGACCGTTCCGGTTCTCCATCAGGACGTTGCCGCAGTAGCTGAGTTTCGCCTCGTGGTTGTGGCCCTTCCGGTAGAGCTTCGATTCCGGATCGGTCGTGGACTCGTGGGTGTCGGGGCGGCCGGGTCCGCCTTCACGCTGCTCGCAACCGCCGGTACGACCTTCACGAGCTCCATCACGATCGCCGTCACGCAGCCGAGCGGGACCAGCCTCGTCTCGGGCAACGTCGCACGGGCGAGCTCGGCGAAGATCGACCTGGGTCGGCTTCCCTCGACGGGGACCTACACGCTCAAGATCTCGCCGGCGATCATCGACAGTGGCTCCGTGGACCTGCTGCTCATCCCGGAGAAGACGGAAACGTTGACGGTGGGAGCCCCTCCCGTCAGCGTCCAGCTGGCCGCGGCGCAGCACGGGGCATTCACGTTCTCGGGAGCGGCAGGCGAGCTCCGGAATCTCGCGTTGAGCTCGCTCCTGGTGACGCCGACCGGGATTTTTCTCTCCGTTCTCAAGCCAGACGGGGGCACGTTGACCTCTCGAACGGCTTCGAGCTCCACGACATGGCAGCTCCCGCAGCTCCCACTGGCGGGCACTTACACCATCAAAGTGAAACCGCCTATGACGTCTGCCGCGTCGTTCGGGCTTCAGGTAACGGCGCGATGATTCGTCGCCGCTACTCACAGCGGTGATCAGCCGGGTTGAGGGTACCCGGAGTGGGCGAACCACCCGGCGCCGTCTTTTCCGGTCACGGACCCGATCGCCGTCCGGACCGCGCGGACGAGCTTCGGAACGGTTCGAGCGCCAATCCGGTTGAGG
>DASPMO010000091.1:0-50102 GCA_035627015.1 Thermoanaerobaculia bacterium
CGCTCGCCCTTCTCGCCCTGGAGACCCTGCTCGCCCTTCTCGCCGCGGTCGCCCTTCTCGCCTTTGCCGCCGTACGCATTGACGTCGTCGCGCAGGTAGTAGCCGGTGATGTCGATCGTCAGGTGGGCCGCCTGGTCGGTGGAGAGTGCGAAACCGTCATTGCGCAGGACGACCGAGACTTCTTCCATCTCGTTGGCCTTGGCGGCGAACTCGAGGGCCGCCTGGCCGGCCGCGTTGTAGGTCGAGGGGGCCAGGTACACCGTGCCGTCGTTGTCGGGAGTGTGGGCCATCAGGCGCACGGCCACGGCCACCGCGTCGGTCGGGACGCGCAGCGAGCACGGGTTCTCCCACCCTTTGGCCGACACCAGGTAGCCCTTCGGGAAGTAGGTGCGGCTCTCGTGCGCCTTGAACTCTTCGCCGCCCCACGGCGCGTCGTACTCGTCGGCCTTGAGCGTGCTCACGAAGCGGCACGGGACGATTTCCTGGAACACCAGCGGTCCGAGCGACTCGCCGTTCGCGCCCGGGGTGGTCGGCAGCAGGTGCGTCCGGAGCTGCATGCCGAGGTAGGTGTACGGGTTGTGGGGGTTCCGCTCGCCGGCCACCGCCGCCGAGGTGCACAACGCGGTCAAGGTGACCGCAACGATAGTACGAATGATGGTCTGGACCGTGTTCTTGCTGTTCATGATTCCCTCCGTCTGCATTGCCAATTTGCGCTCGGGGGGGAAATCCAGAAAGGACGGTTGGCCCAGTCAGTTGTGGGCGGTGAACGGGGCGTTTGTGACCAACGTCACAAATCGAGCAGCTCTTCGAGAGCGTCCTTCTTGTGAAGGGTCATCGAAGAGCGGCGGACGGTGAGGATCTTCTTCTCGCGGAAGTTCTTGAGCAGGCGGGTCACGGTCTCGCGGGAGGTGCCGATGAGCTGCGAGATCTCCTCGTGGGTCATCATGACCGGGAAGCGCATGCCGCTGGCGGAGGGCGACCCGCTCTCCTCGCACCAGGAGAGGAGGAGGTTGGCCAGCCGCTCGGCCGCGGAGTTGGCCAGGCCGAGGGAGCGGATCTGCGTCGCATCCGACTCGCACTCCTCGATCAGCTGCCGGGCGATGTTGAACGACACCTCGCGGTGCTCCTCCATGAAACGCTTGAAGTCCTCGCGCTTCACGAACTTGAGCTGCGACGGCGTCACCGTCTCGGCGGTGTTGCGGTACGGCTTGCCCGACATGACGCTGGGGAGGCCGAGGACCTCGCCCGAGGAGACCATGCGCGTGATCAGCGTCTTGCCGCTGCCGGAGGAGATGCTCAGCTTCACCTGGCCGGAGCAGAGCACGAACAGGCCGCGGGGCTGCTCGTTCTCGGCGTACAGCACCGTGCCGGCGGCGTAGACGTTGGCGAAGCTGATGGCGTCGAACGCCGCCAGCGTCTTGGGGTCGAACTGGCAGAAGAAGCTGTCCGTCCGCCACTTGCAGCCGGAGCAGTGGTCACAGACCTCGATTCCGTATCGGGGGTTCACGTGAACGGCATTATAGGCGCCCGACCGTCGTTTTGCGGAAGGTGCAACGGATCGTTTTCATCCTCGTGCTGCTCCTGGCCGCGGCTGCCGAAGCGCGCGTGACCTTCGTCGCGCCGCTCGACGGCTCGCAGGCCTTCGGGCCGCAGACCCTCGAGATCACCACGGACGCCGCCGCGGTGGACCGGGTCGACTTCGCCGTCGACGGCGTCCTGGCCGGGGTGGCCCGCAAGGCGCCGTACCGCGTCCCGTACGACTTCGGGACGTCGCTGGCCGCCCGGAAGGTGACGGCCACGGTCTGGACGAACGGCTTCAAGGGGAGCGAGTCGGCCACCGTCACCACCGCCGCGATGACGGCCAACGACACGCTCGACGTCGACCTGGTCGAGGTGCCGCTGCGCGTCCGCGCCGCCCGCACGGTGAGGCCCTCCGACCTGCGGGTGCGCGAGAACGGCGTCGAGCAGACGGTGCGCGACGTGCGCCAGGAGCGCCCCCCCGCGCACTTTGCCTTCGTCGTCGACCGCTCGCTGAGCATGGGCGGGGGGAAGCTCGAGGCCGCGCTGCGGGCCATCCGCGCCGAGCTGCGCCAGCTGCGCCCCGGCGATACGTCGTCGGTCGTGCTCTTCAACCATCAGGTGGCGAAGCCTGTCGCGGTCCCCGCCGCCACTGCCACCCCCTCGGGAGGGACCTCCCTGCGCGACGCGCTGGCCTCGGTCTCCGCGAAGCAGCGCACGTACGCGATCGTGATCTCCGACGGCGGCGACCGCACCAGCGTCCTCTCCGACGAGGAGGCGCTGCGGAAGATCAGCGGCACGAAGACGATCGTCCACGCGCTGGTCCTCGGCGACTCGCACGCCCGCTTCCTCGACCGCGCCGCGGAGAACACCGGGGGGCGCGTGGTGCGCGCCTCGACCTCCTCGGTGGGCACGGAGCTGCGGCGCGTGCTGGAGGACATCAACAGCCGCTACCTGGTCGTCTACCAGAGCCAGGGGACGAAGCGCGGCTGGCGGACGATCGAGGTGCGGTCGTCGCGCGTGGACGTGGTCAACGCGCGGAAAGGCTATTTCGCCGAATGACCGCGCTGCTGAGCAGAACGCAATGGTTCCGCCCACGGTCCCCTCTCCCCGCGCGGTGGGGAGAGGGGACTGTGGGTCGAATGGGTGCGTTCTGCTTAGTGCTCGTGCTGGCGCAGGCGCGCCTCGCCTCCGACTTCGAGATCGCGCAGATGGAGAAGCAGCTGGCCCGCTCCCGCGACTTCGAGGCGCAGCTCTCCGGCCGCCTGAACCTTGGCGACGTCCGCGCCGCCCGCAATGAGCCGTCGCTGGCCCGCGCGGAGTACGTGCGCGCCTCCGAGCTGGCCGAGCGCGAGCGCCTCGAGGCCCGCCGCGACTCGGCCCTGACCCGCTACGCGACAGCGACGTCGTACGCCGCGCTGGCGCAGGCGAAGCTCGGCGACGAGGCCCGCGCCTTCACGCTGCTCGAGGAAGCGGCCCGCTACGCCAGCGACGATGCCGAGTCGTGGAATCTCTACGCCTCGGCCATGCGCGTGCTGGGGCATCCGCGCAAGGCCGTCAGCGCCGCGCGCAACGCGGTGGCGGTGGCGAAGGAGCCGCTCGACGCGGCGGTGTATCAGCACGCGCTGGCCACGGCGCTCGTCGACACCGGCGACGCGGCCGAGGCGGAGCGCCTGCTGGCGACGCTGACCGCGGCGCTGCGCTCGGACGCGTTCGCACCGCTGCGCGAGCAGGCCGCGCGCGAGGAGGCGTTCGAGGTCTACAGTTCCGCCCGCGGCGACGTGGCGGCGTACGTGTCGCTGCTCAACCGCGCGCAGCTCCGCCTGGCGTCGCTGTACGAGAAACGCGGCGCGGTGGATCTCGCGCGGGCCGAGTACCGCCGCGTGCTCGAAGGACGGAGCGACGACGTGACCGCCCTCTCCGCCCTGGCGCGGCTGGCCTCCTCGGACGACGAGCGCGCGCGCCTGTACGCGGAGGCGTTCGAGGCCAATCCCTTCTCCCCCGCCCTGATCCGCGAGTACCGGAAGAACCCCGTGGCACCCGCGACCGACATGCAGCGCGCGCTGGCCGCGCTGGTGCGCGGCGACCGCCGCGAGGCGCGCGCGCTGCTCGACGCCATGCTGGTGCAGTTCCCCGCCAACGAGACCCTGCTGCGCCTCCGCCGCGAGGCGGAAGCGGGAGCGTTCACGCTCCCGTCGCCCTCGCCGACCGCCCCGGAGCTCCGCGCCCTCATCGACGCCTTCGAGCGCCTCACCCCCGGCCAGCGCGCCGCCCTCGACGCCGCGACGTTCACGAGCGAGGTCGCGAACGGCACCATCGCCGGCGTCCCCGTGCGGGGGGTGGGGGACGGCACGGTGACGTACCGGATCCTCGGGGTGGTGGAAGGGGGGGTGTTGCTCCTGGAGGAAGCGCGATGACTATGGAGTGCGGCAGCCTTAGCCGCCGCTTTGGTACGCCGCGGCAAAGCCGCGGCGCCTGGCAGCTATCGCTGCCGCGGTGGAAAGCGGCGGCTATGGCCGCCGCACTCCATATGGCGCTGCCGTGCTTCGCGCAGGTTCTCACCGACACGCCAAAAGGCATCGTCACCGCCCACGACCACCGCATCGAGCTCGCCGGCCGGTGGAACGTGGAGGGCGTCCAGCACGCCACCGCCATCGCCGCGAGCGACGAGCGCGTGGTCGTCCTCGATGCGCTCAACAACGAGGCCGTGATCGTCACCCTCGCCAGCGGCGCCGCGCAGCGCATCCAGACGAAGGAAACCCCAACCGCCGCGAGCTTCGTCGGCAAGGAGCTGTACCTCCTGGCCCGTGACGCCGGCATCCTCCACCGCGTCGGCGGCGAAGACACGAGCGTCGCGGCCGACCTGCTGAAGGGCGAGTACCTCTACTCCCGCGCCACCGGCACCCTGCAGAAGATCGGCGGCAAACCGATGCAGCTGCCCCCCTTCGCCTCCGACCTCGAGGTCGACGGCGACACGGTCTACCTCACCTACCCGCGCGAGGCGCTGGTCCGCAGCGTGCGGAACGGCGAGATCGCGACCGTGCGCGTCGGCGCGGTGCCGGTCGACCTGGCCATCGCCGGCAACCGGCTGGCCGTGGCCGATCCGTCGTCCAAGCGCGTCTGGGTCACCGAGGCGCGGCAGTCGGTGGCCGAGGCCTTGGCGCGCGGGTTCCTGCGCGGATTCCTCGGCCTCTCCGGAGGACGCCGCGACGCCGCGCTCCCCACCGGCGTCGACCGGGTCGAGACGCGCGGCAGAGTCTGGATCGCGTACGACTCCAGCAGCGGCACCCTTTACCACGTCACGCCGCGGCAGAGCACGCTCCTGGCCCGCAACGTCCCCCCGCACGCTTTCGCCCTCACGGAAAACGGCGTGGCCTGGTGGAACGGTACGTCGGTTGCACAAAAGAGCCTCCGATGACTGATCGCACACCTTGCCGGAAATGCGGGCGCTCCATCGACACGATGGCCGGCCGATGCCCGTTCTGCAACTGGGACCAGGCCCACGTCCCGCCGCCGCCCGACCAGGCCGCCGCCGTACCGGCCGAGGTCGCGAACTACAAGCCGCCCGAGGAGATGAACATCCGCAAGATGATCGCCGTCGCCGGCGGCATCGCGCTGATGCTCGTCTGCGCCTTCCTCATCGGGATGGTGATCAACAGCGACGGCGCCCCCGAGCGCGCACCGGAGTCGCTCGAGGAGCAGGCGCAGGAGCACAACGTCGAGAACCTCAAGCCGAAGCGCGCCGACACGCCGCTCGTCCCCGCGGGCCAGGGCGGCATCGAGCAGCACCCCGTCACCACCGCCCCCGTGGCCGCGGCGCCGGGTCAGACCCCGAACGATTACGCCCGCACCGACGCCACCGCCGTCTCCGCCGACGAATACGCGCAGATCGCGAAACGGGCGGAAGCGGAGAGAAAGAAGAAGATGACCGTGCTCGTCGATCCGCGCTCGCTGACCGGACCAGCGTACGCCCAGGGGCAGCGCGCGCCGGTGCAGCGCACCGCGTCGCTGGCGCGCCGTCCGCTCTCGAGCACGCTGCCGCCGCAGCAGCAGCGCGAGCCCGACTCCCCGCGCGTGATCCGCGACGCCTCGGTGCGCACGCGCCCGATTCCGCAGTATCAGCCGCTCCCGCGCGTCGGAGGCAACGGCACGGCGCGTCTCACGCTGATGGTCGGCCCCGACGGCCGCGTGAAGGACATCAACATCGAGCGCATGCTGACCGGCGGCAACGCCGCGCAGCTCGTCGGCGCCGTGCAGACGTGGCGCTTCAAGCCGGCGACGGAGAACGGCCGTGCCGTGACCGCTCCGTACACCGTTGAAATATCATTCAAGCAGTGATGAACGGGACGTGTGCAAGCTGCCGCCGCACCATCGATGCGGCGGCCAAAATCTGCCCCTACTGCGGGTCCGATCCCGCCACGGGTGAAAAGGTCGTCGACACGCAGGCCGTCCTCCAGGAGGTCTTCCATCCGCGGGAGATCTCGACCTCGGAGAGCGTGCTCGAGTTCGCACGGCAGCGGCAGGGCTTCTTCATCATCGGCGCCATCCTGCTGGTGTTCCTCCTCCTGGCCGGGGTCCAGCAGATCATGCAGCGCCGCACCGCGGCCGCGGACAGGGACTCCCCGGCCGTGCCGCTGACCGAGATCACGGACATGGCCAACCAGACGCGCCCCAATACTCCCACGCCGATGCCGGAGCTCGACTTCCCGTTCGAGGGACGCCCGCAGAAGCTGCGCACGTTCATCGTCGAGCGCGGGGCCGTGGCGCCCGCACCGCCGGCGCCTCCCGCGACGACGACAACGACGACGCAAGCACCCGCCGCTCCACAGCCACCCGCTCCCCGACCCCAGCGCTGATGAGTATCTGGTTCTGGGTCCTCCTCATCGCCATCGCGCTGATGGGATGGCTCGTGGCCTACATGCTCTCGCAGAAGCCGATCACCACGGCGCAGCAGCTCATCCAGATGCGCCGCTACGAGGACGCGGTGATGGAGGCCAACCGCACCGGCGACGCCCTCCATCGCGCCGAGGCCCTCAAGCTCCTCGGGCGCTACGAAGAGGCCATCGAGGCGTACCGCCAATCCACCGATCCCTCCGCCCGCGAGGGGATCGCCCTCTGCCTGGCCCACCTCGGCCGCGAGCTGGACGAGGCGCGGCAGCTCATGGAGACGCAGCTCGCGCAGTTCCCGCAGATCCAGGAGTTCCAGTCGCTCGTCCTCGCCTACGTGCTGCTGCAGGCGGGCGACCGGGAGGGCGCGCTGCGCCTCTACCGCGACAATGTGGAGCTCCTCGAGACGCGCTTCCGCGACGACTACACCGATCCCGATCCGCTCCTCGCCGAGACGCTCTACCTGTACGGCGTGCTGGCCGAGGCGAACGGCGAGGAAGCGCGCGCCGACTCGTTGTGGCGCGAGGCGGAGCAATGGGGTTGGACCGACTTTCGCAAGCGAGGTCAGCATGGACAACGCACCGACGATCGTTCGCCTCATCCGATTTCCGGAGACCCTCCGTCTCTCGCGTAAAGGCAACCAGTTCATCGGCCCCCTCCGCCGCTCCGGCCCGGTGGTGCTGAGCGAGCGCCACGAGCAGGTCGACGTCACGTTCCGCATCACCGTGCCGGGCGTGAGCTTCCTGACCGGCGGGCAGAGCATCTCGGTCACCGAGGCGTTCAACGAGGGAGAGCAGCGCGACGTGCTGCTGCCGTGGCAGCTGGTGGTCGACCGCAACGCGCGCATCGACATCCTCATCCTCGAGATCGACGTCGCCTACACCGGGACGGAGCACCTGCACACCGCCACCGTGCCGCTGAAGCTCACCTACGGCGTCTCGCGCCAGCGCGCGACGGCGGTCGCCGCCGGCACCGCGCTCGCCGCCGCCGCGGTGGCGGCAGTGGCGGCCACGCGCCGCCGGAAGCGCGACGTGGTCATCGCGGAGGACGAGGAGGACGTCGAGCTGGCGCTGTTCAACGTCGGCAAGTCGTCGAAGACGACCACCCCCCGCACGAAGGCGAAGGGCAAGGTGACGGTCCGCGACGCCGACGAAACCGACCTCGAAGTCCTGAACGTAGGTCGGGCTTCAGCCCGACCCTCGAAGAAAGCTGCGTCCTCGAAGAAGGCCTCCTCCTCGAAGAAGGCCTCCTCTTCCTCGAAGAAAGCTGCTTCCTCGAAGAAAGCCCCCTCTTCCTCGAAAAAAGCTACTTCGTCCTCAAAGAAGACCTCGAAGAAAGCACCCGCGAAGAAAGCCGGTGGAACTCGCTCCGGACCGGCTGCATCGCGATCGGCGCAGCGCACGGGTGGACGCGGTTCGTCAGCAGCACGTAAATCCCCGGCCCGTCAATCCACACGGAAGTCCCGGTAAAGCCCATGTGCCCGAAGGACCGCGGCGAGAGCCCCGGTCCTTCCACCGCCCACCCGAGGCCCCGCCCCGGCGCGTGCGCGCGCGCGGCCTCCTCCACCAGCTCGCGCGGCACCAGCTCGCCCCGCGCGTACGCCTGCGCGATGCGGAAGGCCTCCGCCGCCGTCGCGAACAGCCCCGCGTTTCCGAGCGTGCCGCCGGCGTGGTACGAGTTGCCGTCGTTCACGTCGCCCCACATCAGTCCCTGGCGGAACCCCGCGAAGGCGACCGAGAACGTCCGCGGCTCGAAGCGCTGCCCCCACTCCGTGGCCGCGATGCGCGGACGCAGCGACTCCGGCGGATCGAAGCAGGCCTGGATGCCCAGCGGCTCGAAGATCCGCTCGCGCGCCGCGCGGCGGTAATCGCCGAAGACCTCGTTCAGCGCAAAGTAGAGCAGGTAGAAATTGAGGTCCGAGTACGTGACCCGCGACCCGCGCGGATGCTCCGGCCCGTCCCGCTCGATGGCCTCGAGCACGCTCGGATAGGTGAACGTCGGCAGCCAGGCCCGCAGCCCCGAGGTATGCGTGAGCAGCTCGCGAAACGTGTAGCCGCGATACTCATCGTCCAGCGAGAGCCGCCCCTCCGCCACCGCCTGCAGGATCAGGACGGTCGTGACCAGCACCTTGGTCGTCGAGGCGCAGTCGTAGATCGTCTCCGTGGTGGCCGGAATCCGCAGCGGCACGGCCACCGCGTTCCCGAGGGCATTCGCGTGGACGATGCCGTCGACCGTTCCGATGGCGTAGCTGGCGGAAGGAAACGACCCGAGGTCGATCTCGCGCCTGAGGAATGAATCGAGCACCGCCGCGCAGTATGCCGAAGTCACACCAGCGGACCGCCGGCGTCCCCGCCGGCTGTCTGTGGCGGCGTCCCGCCGCCACCCACCCGGGAGCGCAGGCGGGACGCCTGCGCAGACAGCCGGCGGGACGCCGGCGGTCCGCTTGCGAGGAATGAATCGAGCACGCGGGGAGTATGCACAAGATGCGCTGCCATCGCGCGTCCCGCGCCATGTAGGATCGCCCGCAAATCGGCCTCACCCACAAAAAAACATGTTTCGTCTCGAACAGCTCGAAATTCACGGCTTCAAGTCTTTCTACGACCCCGCCCGCCTGACCTTCCCCGCGGCCATGACGGCCGTGGTCGGTCCGAACGGCTGCGGCAAGTCGAACATCTGCGACGCCCTGATCTGGGTCCTCGGGGAGAACCGCGCCTCGCACATCCGCGGCGAGACGATGGAAGACGTCATCTTCCAGGGCTCCGCGCGCCGCCGCGCCCTCTCCATGGGCGAGGTCACGCTGACCCTCGGCACGTTCAACGGCGACAGCAACCACCCCATGGCCGACGACGGCAAGATCACGATCAACCGCCGCGTCTTCCGCGACGGCCAGTCGGAGTTCCGCCTCAACGGCAAGCGCGTCCGGATGAAGGACATCTCCGACATCCTCATGGACACGGGCCTCGGCATCCGCAACTACAGCGTGATGGAGCAGGGGAAGATCGACCTGATCCTCTCCAACAAGCCGCAGGACCGCCGCAAGCTGATCGAGGAAGCGGCCGGCATCACCAAGTACAAGACCAAGCGCCGCGCCGCGGAGCTGAAGCTCGAGGAGACGCAGCAGAACCTCCTGCGCATCGACGACACGCTCTCCGAGGTCACGCGCAACCTGAACTCGCTCAAGCGCCAGGCCTCCAAGGCCCGGCGGCACAAGGAGCTCGCGGACCAGCTCTCGCTGGCCAAGCGCTCGCTGTACCGCGGCCGCATCCTGGCCGCGCAGGTCGAAGAGGAAGCGGCGACGGCCGGCCTGGCCGAGGCGCAGAACCGCGAGAGCGAGCTGGCCGCGCAGCTCGGCGCGGCGGAAGCCGAGCTGGCCGAGACGCGCAAAGTGCACACCGACCGCGCCCACCGCGCCTCCCGCGTGCGTGAGGAGATCGCCGGACTCTCCGGCGAGGTGGAGCGCCTGCGCTCGTTCCTGCAGCAGTCCGAGACGAACCTCGGCGACCTGATGCAGCGCATCGAGAACGGCCGCGCCCAGATCGCCACGTTCGAGACCGAGGCCACCGAGCAGCAGGCCGCGCTCGACGAGAAGACCCAGCAGCTCGAGGCGGCGCGCGCGGAGCGCAACCGCTTCCGCGAGATCGCCGACCAGGTCGAGCGCGACCGCCAGGAGAAGGGCGACGCCGTCCGCCAGCACGAGAAGGCGCTGGCCGAGGCGCGCGAGTCGCTCATGCGCACCATCGCCAAGATCTCCGAGGCGCGCAACCAGGTGCACCAGATCGAGATCGCCGTCGAAAAGTGCGAGTTCTACCTGTCCAAGCTCACCGAGTCGGCCCGCAAGGCGGCCGAGAGCCGCGACGGCGCGCTCGCGCAGATGTACGAGTGGGAGCAGTCGGTCCGCGACGCGGAGCAGAACCTGGTGGTCACGCAGCAGACCGCGCGCGAGGCGGTGGCCCGCCGCGACGAGCTGACCGCGCGCCGCGAGTCGATGCGCCAGTCGCTCGGCAAGGCCCGCGACACGATCTCGCAGACGACCTACAAGGTCGACTCCCTGCGCACGCTGCTGCTCTCCCTCGAGGCGCAGGATGAAGACGTCCGCCGCGCCGTGATGGAGCTGATCCCGAACGCGCTGGCCGCGGCGGAAGCGGTGCGCGCGGCGCAGGGCTTCGAAGCGGCGCTCGACACGCTGCTGCGCGACGTGTCGAAGGCCACCGTGGTCGAGTCGAGCGCCACCGCGTACGAGGCCATCCGCCGCCTCCGCGAGCGCGGCGCCGGCCGCGGCGCGTTCATCACGCTCGATTTCACCCCGCGCGGCGAAGGCTCGCGACGCGGCGACGCCGCGCACTCGGTCCTCGGCGAAGGGCCGGTAGCCGATGCCATCCGCCACGCCATCCCCGAGGCCTACATCGTCGGCTCGCTGGCCGAGGCGTTCGACCGCGCCCAGGAGCGCCCGAACGCGACCTTCGTCACGCTCGAAGGGGACGTCGTGCGCGGGCCGCTGGTCATCGGCGGCAAGACCGAGGGAGCGACGCCCGGCGTCTTCTCCATCAAGCGCGAGATCGCCGATCTCGAGGCGCTCCTCGGATCCGAGGAGTCGCGCGCCAGCGGGATCGCCGCCGAGCTGCAGGCGCTCGAGGACGAGCTGCGCGCCGCCGACGACGCCCGCATCATCGCCGACGAGCGTGCCCGCGGCGCGGAGCAGGAGCTGCGCGAGCGGAGGAGCCAGCGCGAGCGCGCCGGCGCGGAGCTGCAGCGCTACGAGAAGGACCTGGCCGTGGCCTCGGAAGAGCAGACGCTGTACGCCGAGGAGAAGGAACAGCTCATCGCCCGCAAGAACGCCGCGATCGCCGAGGTCGACGGACTGCAGGCGCGCGAGGCGGAGCTGCACGAGCTCATTCGCGCGAACGAGGAGCGCCTGGCCGCGTCGCGCGTCGACTTCGAACAGGTCACCGAGGTGGCCTCGAAGGCGCGCGTGGACGTGGAGAGCGCGTCCGGCAACGTGAACGCGGTGCAGCGCGAGCACGAGAATCTGTCGCGCATCGTGGTCTCCCTCGGCGCGCGCGCCACGCAGCTCACGCAGGAGATCGAGACGCTCGCCCGCCGCCAGCAGGAGACCAGCGTGGCCTCCGAGGAGGCCCGCGGCCAGCTCGAGGTCTCCCTCGGCAAGCTGCACGAGCTCTCCGAGATGCGCGTGTCGCTGGAGGCCGAGGTCGCGGACCTCGACGTGCGCGTGCAGGAGCTGCAGTCGCGCGCGGTGACGTCGCGGGATCAGTGGAACACCGCCAAGGACACGCTGTTCGAGGGGGAGCGCCGCCTCGACCGCGCCAAGTCGGCCATCGACCTGCTGCGCGAGCAGATCTCCCTCGACCTGCACGCCGGCATCGACGCGCTCGCGGACGTGGAGCCGCCCGCCGACGAGGAGTCGCGCGCCACGCTGGAATCGGAAGTGGCCAAGCTGTCCGACCAGCTCGAGAAGATCGGGCCGGTGAACGTGCTGGCCATCGAGGAGCATCAGGAGCTGGAGACGCGCGAGTCGTTCCTGCGCACGCAGCGCGACGACCTCGTGCAGTCGATCGAGTCGCTGCGCCAGACCATCCGCAAGATCAACCTCACCTCGCGCGAGCTGTTCCGCGAGGCCTTCACGGAGGTCAACCAGTCCTTCAGCGAGATCTTCACCTCGCTGTTCGGCGGCGGCACGGCGCGCATGCAGCTCCTCGACGAGGAAGATGTGCTGGAGTCGGGCATCGAGCTGGTGGCCCAGCCGCCCGGCAAGAAGAACCAGTCCATCGCCCTGCTCTCGGGCGGCGAGCGCGCGCTGACCGCGATCGCGCTGCTGTTCGCGATCTTCAAGTACAAGCCGTCGCCGTTCTGCATCCTCGACGAGGTCGACGCGCCGCTAGACGAGGTGAACACGGAGCGCTTCGTGCGCCTGGTGCGCGACTTCTCGCGCGACACGCAGTTCATCGTCATCACCCACTCGCGCCGCACCATGGAAGCCGCCGACATCCTCTACGGCGTGACGATGGAGGAAGCAGGCTGCTCGCGCCTGGTGAGCGTCAACTTCGCGGAGATGGAAGGATGAAGCGCTTCGTCCAACTCACCCTGATCGGCGCCGCCGGCACGGTCATCGCGATCAATCCGCAGTACGTGGTCCAGGCCCAGGAATACAACGCCGGGCAGGCCGGCCCCCACACGACGCTCAAGCTCGTCAGCGGCGAGAGCGTCCACGTGCGCGGCACGCTGGCCGAGGTGCTGGCGCAGCTGACCGCGGAACCGTAGAGGAGTCACTGCAGGTTGCGGCGGACGTAGGCGCTGTCGACGCACAGCTCCTGCCCCGCCGGAATCTGCTCGCACGCGAGCGCGATCCCGAGCCGGTCGACCAGGGCCTTCAGGCCGCGGACGCCAGCCTTGCGGCGGATGCCGAGTTGCACGAGCTCCTGAACCGCCGAGTCTTCGATCTTCACCCGCATTCCGTACTTCATGAAGCGTTCGGTGCACGCGGTGACGAGGCCGCCCTCGCGCGTCAGCAGGCGCGCCAGGTGCTCCTCGTTCAGCGGGGGGAGGGCGATGAACGTGCCGAAGCGTGATACGAGCTCCGGCAGGTAGCCTTGCATGGCCAGCGACTCGGCGTCGGCGTGCTGCAGTTCGGGAAGCGCCGCGAGCGCGATGAACAGCGTTCGCGCCGTGTCGAAGTTGGTGCGGCCGTGGCGCGCCTCGTTCGCAACCGGTAGCAGAGAGCCGTCGATCAGCGAGATCAGCGACTGCTGCACGCGCCTGCATTCCTCGGCGCGGTTGCCGCGCATAGCCACCGCTTCGATGTGATTGAGGATGATCACGCCCGGTTTCTGCACAAAATCCGTGAAGTCGATCTGCGGCTTGAACAGCGCGTCGGTGAACAGCAGCGGCACTTCGACTACCGCCATCGCCAGCCCCGCTTTCATCACCATTGCTTTCACGAGCAGGCTCTTGCCCGCGCCGGCCCCCCCGACGATGAACACGGGCGCGAGTCCCGCCTGCCGGTCGTTCTCGGCGACGCGCACCGCATGCTGGATCAGCGCTGCGGCAATCAGACGCTTCGGCTCGTCATAGCCGGGCGTGACCTGCTCCGCCGCTTCGACGAGGGCCTCGGGAACCGGGGTCTCGATCAGCTTGTGCAACGGGATTCCGTCTTCGGCCAGGATCTCAACGCAGATCTCGACACACTCGTCGCAGATGTACACCGTTGGGCCGGCGATGAGCTTCTTCACGTCGCGCTGGCTCTTGTTGCAGAAGCTACAGCGCAGGACGTCGCCGCTGCTCCCCGTTTTCGTGTTTCTGGACGGTTTGCTCATGGAGAGTCCTCGACGATCACCAGCGGCTTGGGAGCGTTACAGGCGGCCAGCACCGCCCAGGCGCACTCGAGGCCTTTCGCATAAGCATACGGAGGCGCGTCGCACCATGCCAGCCGATAGGCTTCGCGCGCGGCCTCGACGGCTTCCGTCTTGCGCCCGGCAGCGAGCTCGATCTCGGCGAGCGTGTTTCGCGCATCAGCATGCCAGATGCGCAACGGGCCACGCTCGAGCGGCTCCCACACGTCCTCGAGCAGTTCCCGCGCTTCGTCCAGCCAGCCGAGGCGCGCGTAGAGCTCGGCCAGACGGATGGTGACGCCGGTCTCGACCTCGCTGCCGAGCGAGCAGGCGATGGAGAGGGCCTTTGCGAGAGACTTCTGTGCTTCGTCGTATCGCCCCTCCTCCATGAGCACACAGCCCTGCAGATGCAGGGCATCGAGATGGACCTGGGCCACATCGGTCTCCGTGCCAAGCACGCGCCGCGCGAGCGCATCCGCTTCGCCGGTCCGCTTCTGCTTCAACAGGTGCCACGCGCGCTCCAGCAGCGGCGACGCATCGCTCGGCTGATTGATCGGCCGGGACTGCCCGAAGGCATTGAACGCATCGAGCAACAACTCGTCCGCACGGTCGTCCGCGCCTCGCGTCGAGGCGAGATACCCAAGGGCAGCGCGGTAGACCGCGTACGAACGCTTATCGGGCGACCTGGCGACCTGCACGCACTCCTCCAGCACCTTCTCCGCCTCGCGCAGCCGACCGACTGTCCAGAGCGATGTGGCGTAATTGAACATCGCGCTCGTCCGATGGAGGCCGGGTACGCCGGCGAGACGGCGCCACACGTCAATCGCGCGCGACGGTTCTCCCATGTAGTCATACGCATAGGCCAGCACCCACGTGGCGGTATGCGCATCCTCGGGATCGGCGAGTCGCGGCGCATTTGCAATCCCGTCGGGGAACAGCGGCTCGAGCAACTGCACACCGAGGCGATAGTGGTTCATGCGGTGCACGAGCGGCTCCATGATCCGGTCGCGGAACAGCGCGAAAGCCTCGGCATGACGGCCCAGGGAGAGACGCGTCGAGTAGAGCATCTCGACGGGCGTGAGCGCGTCGGCCGAGCTCGCGCCCACCGCCGACACCATCGGCGATGCATCGAAGTAGCTCTCCAGCATCTCGAACACGATCTCCCGTCCCGGCTCCTGCAGACCGTTCCAGACGATACGCCGCACCACCGGGTGGAGGTCGTAGCGGTTCGCGGGGCGATCCCAGCCGATGAGGCCACGGCCGCGGAGCTCGGCGAGGGCATCGAACAGCTCCGAGTCGAGCGCGAACACCCCGGCGCCGCCGACGCACAGCGGCTGCAGAATGTCGTAGGCCACGGGCATGCGGAATGCCGCGAGGATCATCAGCACCAGATGTGCCTCGGGAGGAAGATCCGCCAGCGCCTGCCGCAGCACCTTGTCGCGCACCTCCTTAAGGTGCACGGCAAACGGGTCAAACGACGGATTGTTCTGGCGCCACTTCGCGTAGTCGCCAGGGGCGGCCGGGAAGTTGGCGATCTGCCCCGCCAGGACGCTCATGAGCAGCGGGTAGCTCTGGACAGCGCGGACGGCGTCGAGGAGTGCCTCGTCGTCGCCCGTGATGCCGAGCTCCCGCCACAGCTCGATGCCGTCTTCGTCTGTCAGCCCGCCCAGCTTGATGTCCTGACAACCGGGCAGCAGGCCGGCCGGACTTTCGAGGTCACTGGGATAGAGCCGCGATGTGATCAGCACGCGAGACGCGCTGTCGCGGCGGAGCTTCCGCAGAAACTTACCCACGTCCGGGTTGGCCGTTCGCCGCAGCCGCGTGGCCTCGCTCTCTTTCACGTTCTCCAGTTCGTCTTCGTCGACGCGCTGCGGATCGAGGCGCGCGTAGGCAACGAGTATCCGCTCGACACCGTCGAGGCAGAGGAGGAAGGGGCGCGTACGGAACGCTTCGAGCAGGCGCTGTTCACGCCGCGCGACCGGCACTGTCAACGCTTCGTCGAGGGGCATGGCCATGACGTACGCGAGAGCGCGCGCGGTGAAGTTCTCGTACGTCGCGTCGCTCTCGTAGAAGCTCCACCACATCCGTCCCGCGAAACGCGCCGCGTCCTCGGGCGGCATCTCCGAAAACCACTTCCACGTCAGCGCGCTCTTGCCCATACCGCCCACCGCGGTGATGACCGTAACGCCAGCGTCCGAAGACTCGTTGCGGATCCATTGATCGAGCTGCTCCAGCTCCGCTGACCGGCCGACGACGCACTGGCTCTCCAGCAGCGAGTATGGGTGGGCCGCGTATTTGGCAGGCGCGGCGGGGATCTCGACGACGTAGTGAAAGTCGGAGACGCGCCAGCTATCGCGAAGCTGTGTGAGTGAGTTGATGATGCAGTCGCGAAATTCGTCGACGTTCGTGAAGAAGTTCACAGAGTGCGTTTTGCGCACTCGCTCGCGAAATCGCGCCAGCTTTTCGGCCCCGGCTCCAGTCTCGACGTGGCCGAGCGGAAAGGGATGATCCTCGCCGGCGACGAACGTTAGCAGAGGGATATCGCGCGCCATCGCACGTTCGTACTCCGCCTCGGTGATCGAGATCGCACTACCATCCGGCACCTCGCCGTAGCGGGCACCGAGAATGAGCAGGTAGACCTCGCAGGAGTCGACCATCTCCAGCGAGCGCGTGAGCCCTGAAGCACGGTCGGCGCCGAGCTGCTCCATCATCAGAGGAGAGAAGCCCTGTGCCTCGCAGGCGAGCTCCGCCTGCTTGCGATGCTCCGGCAGATCGAGCGTGGTGCTGCTGATCATCACCGGCCGGATCGGCCTGCGCAGACCCTCTGCTGAAGGCACGGTTCACTGTACAACAGGATGCGCACGTTCACCGCAACGCCTGCTGAACGTAGGGCGGGCTTCAGCCCGCCCGCATGCGCCCGGGGAACACGTCCAGCTCGTACTGGTAGTAGCCGCGATCGTCCTGCGTCTCGATGGTGATGTGCACGCCGTTTTCCGCGACATCGAAGTGCACGTACTTGCATCGCTGAATCCAACTCACGATGGTGTGCCCGACCCGCACGCGTACATCCACGTCCCAACGCTGCCGGAGCTGGCTCATGTCGAACCGTGCCAGTGCCTCTTCGAGGATTTCCTGGAGGACGCCGAGATCGACGGCTGACGCACGGAACCCACGCGTCGTGTCCGTATACGTCACCTCTCCGTCGTGCTGCGCGAGCTGTTCGACGATTTTGCCCGTGATCCGATAGAAGGTTTGCTGCCTCTCATCGAGAGGCACAGTTGGCGGCTCGGGCATCGGCGGGAGCGGCGGAAACAGCAGCACATCGCTCACGTCACGAGCATACCTCGGCACCCGCCCCCAGACGGTCTATCATCGTGCCGGGTCCCAATGTCCAGCGAATCCATCGGCAGCGGCCGCTTTCACATGCGGAGGCGCATCGGCTCCGGCGCGTTCGGCGTCGTGTACGAGGCCTTCGATCCCGTCCGCAATGAGATCGTCGCCGTCAAGGCGCTGCGCCGGGCCACGCCGGAGGCGCTCTATCGCTTCAAGCGCGAGTTCCGTTCGCTCACGGACATCTCCCATCGCAATCTCGTCCGGCTCTACGAGCTGATCGCCGAGGGGGAGCAGTGGCTGGTGTCGATGGAGCTCATCCGGGGCACGACCTTCATCGACCACGTCCGGACGCCGGCGGGCGCCGACATCGGCAGGCTGCGCACCGCGCTGGCGCAACTGGCCAGCGGCGTGATCGCCCTGCACGACGCCGGCAAGCTCCATCGCGACATCAAGCCGTCGAACGTGCTCGTCGCCGACGACCGGCGCGTGGTCCTGCTCGACTTCGGCCTGGTCATGGACACCGACACCCGCGCCAGCGAGGAGAGCACCAGCACCTCGGGCACGCCCGCGTACATGTCGCCCGAGCAGGGCGGCGGACAGCCCCTCGGCCCCGCCAGCGACTGGTACAGCGTCGGGGTCATGCTCTACGAGACGCTCACCGGTACGGTGCCGTTTCGCGGCAGCTACGTCGACGTCATCAACGAGAAACGCTCCACCGACGTGCCGCCGCCGAGCACGATCGTACCCGGGATTCCCGAGGACATCGACACGCTCTGTGCGGATCTGCTGCGCCGCGATCCGCGCGAGCGCCCGGCCTCCAACGAGATCCTGCAGCGCCTCGGCCGCACGGCGCCGGCGGCCGTGCTTCGCACGCCATCGATGCCGTTCATCGGCCGCGAGCGGCAACTGCGCGCGTTGCGCGAGGCATTCGTGGCGAGCATGCGCGGCACGCAGACGACGGTGTGCGTGGAAGGCATTTCCGGCGCGGGCAAGACGTCGCTGATCCGTGCGTTCCTGGAGCGGCTTCGCGACGAGATCCCCGAGTTCCTCGTGCTCACCGGCCGCTGTTATCAGCGCGAGTCGGTGCCCTACAAAGGCGTGGACAGTCTCGTCGATGCCCTGCATCGCTATCTGTCGCGGCTGATGCCGCAGGAGCTGGACGTGCTGCTGCCGCGCGACATCGCCGCGGCCGAGCAGCTCTTCCCGGTCCTGGGCGACGTGGCCGACATCGTCAATGCGCGGCGCCGTGGCGGCACGGCAGCCGTCCTCGATCAGCAGGAGCTCCGCCGCCGCGCATTTGCGGCCATTCGCGAGCTGTTCCTGCGCCTTTCCGACCGCACCGCATTGGTCCTCGTCATCGATGACGTGCAGTGGGGAGACGTCGACAGCTTCGAGCTGATCGCCGACATCCTGCGGCCGCCCGACGCGCCGCCGCTGCTGTTCATCACCGCCTACCGCCCCGACGAGGCGTCCGCGAGCCCGTTCGTCCGCGCGCTGCGCCGGGAGTTCCCGACGGTCGACATCGAAGTCGGGCGGCTGAGCCTCGAGGAGTCGCGGCAGCTCGCGGCGGAACTGCTCGGCGATTCGAGCGAAGTCGCGACCATGATCGCCGACGAGTCGGGCGGCAATCCGTTCTTCATCGACGAGCTGGCGCGCTCGTTCGCGCTCGCCGGCGACACGATTCGCGAGGCCGCCGCCGGGCGCGGCGCAGTCGATGTTCGCGAAGTGCTGCAGTCGCGGCTCCGCCGGCTGGAGTCGGGTGCCGCGCGCATGCTGCAGTACGTCGCCATCAACGCCCGCCCCATTCTCATCCCCGCGCTGCGCCGCGTGTTCCGCACGGAGGACTTCGAAGAGACGCTGGCGATGCTGGCCGCGCAGCGGTTGATCCGCACGCGCGATACGGCCGAGGGTGAGGCGGTCGAGACCTACCACGACCGCATCGCCGAAGCTGCCGTGGCGCTGCTCGCAGAGGACGAGTTGCGCGATATGCACGCCCTGCTGGCGATGGTGCTGGAGGGGTTCGCCGGTGCGGATGCCGAACTGCTCGCCGATCACTTCCTGGCGGCGGGGATGGAGGAGCGGGCAGCGAAGTACGTCCTGCTCGCCGCGGATCACGCCGCCGCCGCGGTGGCGTTCGATCGCGCGGCCCGTCTGTACCGGCGCGCCATGGACCTTTCCTTCGGCGACCGCGACGCGATCCGCCGCCGCCTCGGCGAAGTGCTGGCGAACGCGGGGCGCGGCGCCGAGGCCGCGGCGATGTTCCTCGAAGTCCCGCCGGCCGATCTCGCCGACGAGCTGCAGCTCCGGCGCAACGCCGCGCAGCAATTGCTCTTCAGCGGGCATGTCGACGAAGGGCTCGCGGTCGTGCGGACGATCCTTTCCTCGATCGATGAGCCCTTTCCCGAGACGCGGCGGGAAACGATGCTCGCGTTCCTGAAAGCGCGGCTGGCGCTGAAGCTCCGCGGCATCCGCTTCCGCGAGCGCGCCCCTTCCGAGATCCCCGCCGAGGTCCTGCTGCGCGTCGACACATGCCGGGCGGTGGCCCTCGGGCTCAGCTCCATCGACACGATGCGCGGGGCGGTCTTCCAGACCCGCTACCTGCTGTACGCACTGGCCGCGGGCGACCCCGAGCGCATCGCGCAGGCGCTGATGATGGAGTGCGGCTACTCCGCCGTTCCAGGGTCTCGCACCCAGCGGCGCACGAGGAAGCTGACCGCGAAGATGCACCAGCTTGCGCGCCGCATCGATACGCCGTACGCGAAAGCATTCGCCGACCTGGCGGAAGGAGTCACGGCGGCGTTGCAGGGCCGCTGGCGCGACGGCGCGCGGTCTCTCGAAAGCGCCGAGCAGGCGTTCGTCGAGCATTGCACCGGCGTCGCCTGGGAGCTCAGCACCGCGCGCCTGTTCGGACTCCGCTGCCGCCAGTTCCTCGGCGACATGCGCGTCATGGCCGGGCGTTTCCCGCACCTGCTGCGCGACGCGGAAGACCGCGGCGACCGCTACTTCGCGACGAACGTCGTGCTCTTCTCGCACTACGTCTATCTCATGGACGACCAGCCGGTGCGGGCGAGCGAGCAGATCGAGAACGCGATCCGCGGATGGTCGCATGCCGGATTCCACGTCCAGCACATATGGCATCTCCGCGCCGCGGTCGAGATTGCGTTGTACGAGAATCGCGGCACGCTGGCCTGGACGAAGCTCGCGCAGAGCTGGCAGGCGGCGCGCACGTCGCTCGTGGCCCGCGTGCAGTTCACGCGCATGGTGCTCGAGGACGTGCGCGGCCGGGCCGCCCTTGGCGGCGCCGCCGAGGCGGGAACGGAACGGGAGCGAAACCGCCTGATCGACCTGGCCGGCCGCGCCGCGAAGCGCCTCGACGCCGAGAAGGCCCCCTGGGGAACCGCGCTGGCGATGCTGCTCCGCGCCGGCCAGTCCTTCGCTCGCGGCAATCAGGAAGAAGGAGTGCGCGGCCTGCGCGCCGCGGAGCCCCTCCTGCAGAAGCTGGACATGCACCTCCACGCCGCCGCCGCCCGCCGTCGCCTCGGCGATCCGAGCGGAACGGAGTGGATGGAGCTCCAGGGGATCCAAAACCCGGAAGCGATGACGCGACTGCTGTTGCCCTGAGGTAACGGAGCGCGCGGTTAGGTCCCCTCTCCCCACCGCAGTGGGGAGAGGGTCAGGGTGAGGGGTCGTGGCGCGCGGAAAAGGGAACCCTCACCCTAAGCAGATCGCAATGGGTTCGCCAACGGATGCGGACCGCCGGCGTCCTCGCCGGCGGTCCGCTGTGTTTCCGTTGGCCAAGCCAGTGCGTCCTGCTTAGCCCTCTCCCCACTGCGGTGGGGAGAGGGGACTGTTCTGCGCAGTACAGCGGTCCGCTGTTCTCAGTTCGCCGCGAACGGCACCACGACCACTTCCCCATCGGGCTTGGTCATGAGGCGCCAGATCGCCGTGTCGCTCAGGTCGGCCAGCCTGGAGTCGGAGCCGCAGTTGCGGCAGGTGCCGGTGGCCGCGTCCGCGCCGATGGGCACGAAGTGGAAACGCTCCTTGCGGCAGTGCTCGCACAGCTCGCGAAGCAGGTCGTAATGGATCAGCGACACACGATTCGATGCAGACATTCTTCCCCCGAAACCCCGCGCGGATTCTACGGGCGCTCGGCAGCCCCGTCTGTGAGCGGGATCACGGCTGCCGTCACGAGGTACGCGGCCACGAGTCCGAGGACGGCCGACGCCGTGACGTCGGAGGTCCAGTGACGGAAGGCCATGATGCGCGACAGCCCGACCGCCGCCGCGAGCAGGAACGCGACGATCCGCAGCGGCCGGCTCTTCGACGCGAAGACGAGCACTCCCGCCAGCGCGAACGCGCCGACGGTGTGTCCGCTCGGGAACGACGTCGACGAGCCCGGCGCGTAGTGCGCGGGGCCGAGCCACAGCTCCGGACGCGCGCGGCCGACGAGGTGCTTCACGATCTGCGCGGAGAGACCCGCGCCGAGACCGGCGATGCCCATGGCCACGGCGTAGCCGACCCAGCGCCGCTCGCGATAGCAGGCGCCGGCGAAGAGGAAGAAGAGCACGATCAGCCCCGGGTTCACCCCGCCCCCGAAGCGATTGACGATGCGGATGGCGGACTCGGTCCACTCCGACTGCACTCCCTCCGCCCAGGCCAGCACCGGCCGGTCGACGAGCAGCCAGACGCACGCCGTCAACACGGCGCCCGTCCCCAGAGCGATCAGCGCGCGGCCGAGTGGCGGCCGCTGGAAGCGCACGACGCGGAAGTCGTACGAGTCGGCGCTGTGCAGGATGAACAAGAGCAGCAGTCCGGCAAAGAACCAGAAGACGACGTCCCACGACGGCGCCTCGCGCCCGAGGAACGACAGCTCGTCGACGGAGAGCCGCTGGTCGAACCAGAGACGGTTGCTCGAGACGACCGGCGACGGCCAGAAGACCGAGAGCAGCAGCAGCGTCACGAACGCCGCGGCGGCGTAGCGGCGCTTAGCGTCTGTAGACATCGAACCATTTCCCGATCATCCGCAGCTCGTCGACCTTGCGGTAGCCGTTCAGGTCGATCTCGTGCGCGTTCTTCCGCCGCGCGACGATGAGTCGCGGCGACGCGGCGTTCAGCTCCGCGGCGTCGTAGTGCCGCGCGGCGGCGAGCTCCGGCGGCATCCCGCGCACCCACAGGTGCGGGCAGACGTACAGCCCGATCTCCCCGGCCGGCACCTGCTGCGCGACCAGCGCGCGGACCAGCGGGCGTCCCGAGGCCTGCTCGTTCGCCAGCGGCATCAGCACCGTCATCACATACGAGAGCGCGATCACCGGCACGAGCCCCACCGCCAGCACCGCATGCCGCAGGCTCCTGCGCCCGAAGAAGAGTCCGGCCAGCGACGCGGCGATCAGCACGACGAACAGCCCGCGCACCGCGGGGAGCGTCAGCAGCGCCGCGTCTTCACCTTTGATCTTCACGAAGAAGCCGGCCACGCCGATCGCGCCGAACAGCGCCACCGTGAACAGGGCCGCACGCCTGCCCCACACATCCTCCGACGTCTCGACGAAGCGCGCGATCAGCACCGCCACGCCGGGCAGCAGCGTGATCATGTAGACGTCGAGCTTCGACGAGAGCAGCGTGTACGGCACGAGCACCGACAGCACGCAGTTCAGGGCGAACCGCGCCTTTTCATCGCGGCAGCGGAGCGCGGCCACGAAGACGAAGAACCACGGCGCCAGCGTAGCCGGCGCACGCATGAGGTAGAACCACGGCGGCGCCTTGTGCACCCAGGCGTTCACCGCGCGCCCGACGGTCTGCTTGAAAAAGATCTCCCGCCAGAACGCCTCGCCGCCGACGACGATGGCGGGCACGAGCCACAGCAGCGGAATCGCGAGCATCGGCAGCACGCCGAGCAGATCGCGCGGCACGGGACGCCGCCGGAGGCGGATGGCCTCGAAGGCGAAGAGCGCCAGCGTGATCACCGGCGCCATCGGCCCCTTGATCAGGAACGCCGCGCCCGTGACCACTCCGGCCAGCAGCGTGAGCGACCCGCGCGCGCGATAGATCCGGTACGCCGCCAGCGCCAGCAGTCCGGCGAAGGCCACGTCCATCCGCGCCGTCTGCGCCGCGCCCCACATCAGGATCGACGTCCCGCAGACGAACGCCGCCACCGGCCCCCAGGCGCGGTACAGCAGCGTCAGCAGGAGGAAGAAGGCCACGAGCGACGGCAGCACGAACGGCCAGATCGAATAGACGCCGAAGACATACGTCAGCGAGGCCATGAACCAGAAGTGCAGCGGCGGCTTGTGGGTGAAGGGAGTCCCTTCGAGGGTGGGGACGAGGAACGATCCGGCGCGCATCTCGCGCACGACCTGGCTGTACTTGGTCTCGTCGCCGACGAACAGCTCGCGCCCGAAGGGCGACAAAAGGACCGAAACGATGACGATGGCGACAGCCACCGCGGGCGCAGGACGCATGGCCGGCGCATTGTAACGGACTGAGTCGCCGCTACTTACACAGTGATTCAAAACACCCGCCCGCTGGCAGGCGGAGTGCTAGAATCGTGTCGCGAAGAAGGTACTTCGAAGGAGGACGATCGATGTCGAATACCGCAGACATTCAACGCATTCTCAGCGACGCCGACCCCGAGTTCCGTCAGTGGGCTGAAGAGCACCACCGCTGCGAGCACCGGCTCCAGGAGCTCACCAGCAAGCACGAGATCACCACGGACGAAGAGTTCGAAGAGAAAACGTTGAAGAAGCGGAAGCTCCACCTGAAGGACCAGATGGCCGAGCGGATTCGTTCCTACGAGTCCAACCACGCGGTGGCCTGATCCCTAGAACCCATGCCTCGTACCGGCGGCACTCCGGACTCCGAGCGCCGCCGGTCCTGGCGGCTCGCCCCCGAAGTCTTCGCTCGATCGCGAGCAGAATCTCGTCGTCATGACCGATAATCGCGGCGTGACGCTGGCCTTCAAACAGATCGCGGAAGGCGACGAGGTCGGTCTGACCGCGATCGCGGAGATCCCGGAATGAGCGCGGCCGAGCCGAAACGCCTGCGTCCGAACTTCCGCCGCGGCGTCTATGTGATCCCGACGTCGCTGTCGATCCTCAATCTCTTCTTCGGCTTCCGGGCCATCGTCTACGCCACGCGGGCCATCGAGGCCATCACCCTCGGCCGCAACGAGGCGGCCATCGATTTCTTCGAGACGGCCTGCCTCTCGCTCCTCGTGGCCGCGGTCTTCGACACGTTCGACGGGATGATCGCCCGCCAGCTCAACGCCACGAGCGAGTTCGGCAAGGAGTACGACTCGCTGGCCGACATGGTCACGTTCGGCGTGGCCCCGGGGGTGCTGGTCTACGCCTGGGGGCTGCACGTCTTCGAGAAGCTCGGCGGCGGCATCGCCTTCCTGTTCACGGCCGCGGTCTCGCTGCGCCTGGCGCGCTTCAATGTGATCACCGGGAAGAGCGACTACCGCTACTTCGTCGGGCTGCCCAGCCCGGCCGGCGCGCTGACGCTGGCAGCCATGATCTTCTATGCGCCCGCGCCGGTGCAGGACCGCCGCTTCGCCATCATCGTCATGCTGGTGACGATCTTCACCGCGTTCGCGATGGTCTCCCCGATCCGCTGGCGGAGCCAGAAGGGGCTGGCGCTGCAGAAAGAGCGCTCGCTGATGTACTTCGTGATCCTGGCGCTGATCCTCGGGCTGGCGTTCCGCTGGCCGCGCGAGTTCTGGTTCGTGCTGGCGATCTGCTACCTCATCTCGGGGCCGCTGATGAAGCTGTGGTCGATCGCCTTCCCGCCCCCGGCTGGAACGGCGGGCTTCACCCCGCCGGAAGCCCCCACCGCGCCCGAAACACCCCCGGCGGGCTGAAGCCCGCCGCTCCACCGACGGTAATTTTTTCGCGCTCGACGATTCCATTGAGTCTGTCGACGCTGCGATTTGCCAGGTCGAACCTTCCATTTGTTCGGTTGATGGAGATTTTTGTCCGGTTCGCGCTGATGTCTGCTCAGCTCGCGCTGATTTTTGCCCGGTTCGCGCTGATGTTTGTTCAGTCCGCGCTGATGTTTGTTCGGAGCGCACTGATTTTTGCTCTGCCGAGCCGAAGTTTTGCTCAGCTGATGCTGGCGGTTGTCGATTCCGAGCCACGACTGGCCGCCCGAAAAGTAAAATTTACCGCGGCCTCATCACAGTAAACCACCCGCCTGACAATTCACAGCGCGAACCGAGTAAACAACAGCATCGAGCCAGGCAACGAAACCTCGAACCTGCTCGACATCAGCTCTGACCATTCAAAAAACAGCGTGGAATCCGGCGAACGAATCTCAAAGCGATCAACGATCCCGTCGTATCTACCTAACGCCAGCTTGCGGCGACCAAAACCCCCGGCGGGCTGAAGCCCGCCGCTCCACCGTGATACAACGCGCCCCACCATGCCGCATCCCAAGAACCCGGCCGGCTATCGCCTCGGCATCGTCAATCCGCTGACGCTCGTCGGCAACGAGATCAAGACCATCCTCCGCGAGCGCGCCTTTCCGTACGCGAAGGTCGCGCTGCTCGACGCCAGCGGCACCGCGCACGGTGCGCTGACCGAGGTCGACGACGAGCCGGCCATGGTGGCGCCGGTGGCGCAGGAAGGGCTCGACGACCTCGACCTCGTCTTCTTCTGCGGTCCCGCGGAACCGAACCGCGAGTGGATCGCCCGCCACATCAGCGACAACTTCATCGCCATCGACCTCTCCCAGCCGACCACGGCGGAGGAGGGAACGCTGGCCATCGCCGGCGTGAATCTCGAGGAGCTGGGGGCCGGCGACGAGGTGCTCATCTCGCCGCATCCGGTGGCCATCCCGATCGCGCTCATCCTCCGGCAGGTGAGCACACTCAGCGCCGTCGAGCTCTGTACCGCGACCGTGGTGCAGCCGGCCTCGGAGTTCGAGCAGGAAGGGGTCGAGGAGCTGGCGGCGCAGACGATCAGCGTGCTGAACATCCAGTCGGTGCCGAAGACGGTGTTCGACCGCCAGCTCGCGTTCAATCTCTTCCCGGCGCTGGAGCGAAACGAGGAGTTCATCGTCTCGCAGATCCGCGGCATCGGCGATCCGCGCACGCAGATCGCCATGCTGATCACGCAGGGGACGATCTTTCACAGCTACACGTTCTCGCTCTTCCTGAAGACGAAGGACGAGCTGAGCGAGGAGCAGGTCACCGAGGCGCTGCGCGGCAATCCGGCGCTCGTCTTCCCCGAGGGCGATCAGCAGTTCGGCACCATCGACGCGGCGGGGAAGGACGAGGTGCTGATCGCCGAAGTGCGCCGCGACCCGGGCGTGCGGGGCGGATTCTGGGTGTGGGCCGTTTGCGATAATCTCCGCCGCAGCTCGGCGCTGAACGCCGTGCTGGTCGCGGAGAAGGTATTGTTCGGCACGGGCGTGCACTAGTTGTTGTCGGTTGTCGGTTGTCTGTGCCTCGGTGCGAGAAATTGCAGACAACCGACAACCGATCACCGACAACAAATGCCGGAGGCATTGATGCAGGATTTCTACGAACCGAAGGTGGGCGACGTGGCCCCCGACTTCCGTCTCCCCTCCACGCGCGGCGGCAAGGAAGTGACGCTGCGCCAGTTCAAGGGGAAGGACGTGATCCTCTACTTCTATCCGAAGGACGACACGCCCGGCTGCACCGCCGAGGCCTGCTCGTTCCGCGATCACGAGGCGGAGCTGACCAAGGAGCACGCGGTGGTCCTCGGCGTCTCCACCGACCCGCTCGAGAGCCACGAGAAGTTCACCGACAAGCACCAGCTCAACTTCCCCCTGCTGTCCGACCAGACCGCGGACGTGGCTAAGATGTACGGTGTCTGGAAGGAGAAGAACCTCTACGGCCGCCGCACCTGGGGAGTCGGCCGCACGACGTTCTGGATCGGCCCGGACGGCCGGGTGAAGAAGATCTACAAGAAAGTGGATACGGCCAGGCACGCGGAGGACATCCTGGAAGACCTGCGCGCCTCGAGGAAAAAATAAATGGGACTGCTCTCAGGACTTCTCGGCAACGCTTCCGAAGTCGACCTCGCGGACATCGAGAGCGATCTCGAACGGATGATCGCGCCCGGCGAGACGGTCGAGCGCGCGTTTCAGCTCATCCGCGATCTGATGATCTTCACGCGCACGCGGCTGATCCTCGTCGACAAGCAGGGCATCACGGCGAAGAAGACGGAGTTCCACTCCATCCCCTACCGCGCCATCACGCACTATTCGATCGAGACCGCCGGCCACTTCGATCTCGAGTCGGAGCTGAAGATCTGGATCACGTCGTACCCCGATCCGCTGACCCGCACGTTCAAGCGCGGCGACTCGATCTTCGAGGTGCAGAAGGCGCTGGCGACGTACGTGAAGTAAACGTAGGACGGGCTTCAGCCCGTCCATGGGCGGGCTGAAGCCCGCCCCTACGTTCGTGAAGTGACGCGCAGCTCGCGCAACCGGCGGCACGCCTCGTTCAACGAGGAAAAATCCTTCGCGAAGCAGAAGCGCAGCAGCCGGTCGCCCGCGCCGCTGGCGTAGAACGACGGTCCCGGCACCGAGGCCACGCGTGCTTCCTCGATCAGCGTGGCAGCAGCTTCGGACGCCGAGGAGAACGACGACGGGATCTCCGCCAGCATGTAGTACGCCCCCTGCGGGACGTACGGCCGGAAGCCCCCCTCGGTCAGCGCCTCGGCCAGCAGGTCGCGTTTCTTCTGATAGTCGGCGGAGAGGTTGCGGTAGTACTCCTCGCCGATCTCCAGCGCGCGGGCGATGCCCCACTGCAGCGGCGTCGGGGCGCAGACATAAAAGAGATCGTTCACCAGTCCGATCGGCGCCGTCACGCGCCGGTCCGCGGCCACGTAGCCGATGCGCCATCCCGTGACGGAGAACGTCTTCGAGAAGCCGCTGATGGTCACGGCGATGTCGCGGTCCACCGCGGCCATCGAGAGGTGCCGGCGGTCGTCATAGACGATGTACTCGTAGATCTCGTCGGTGAAGCACCAGGTGTTGAACTCGTGGCAGAGCGCGGCGATCTTTTCAAGCTCCTCGCGCGTGAAGACCTTCCCGCACGGGTTCGACGGCGTGCAGACGACGATGCCCCGCGTCTTCGGTCCGAACGCGGCGCGCAGGGCGTCGAAGTCGATCGACCAGTCGGGGAGCTGCAGCGGCACGAACTTCGTCGCGATGCCGAGGACTTTCAGCGTGTTGAGGTGGTAGCCGTAGTACGGCTCGAAGAGGATCACCTCGTCGCCGGCGTTCAGGGTGGCCATCGCCGCGGCGGCGAAGCCTCCCGTCGAGCCGACCGTGACCACGACCTCGGAGGCGGGATCGACGCGAAAGCCGTTGAAGCGCTCGCATTTCGCGGCGATGCGCTCCCGCAGGAGGTCGATGCCTTCGAACTTCGAGTACGTCGCCTTCGACTGCTGGATGGCGTCGCACGCGCCGTCGACGAGCTCGGGAATGGTGGGGAGGTCGCAGATGCCCTGGCCGAGGTTGATGCCGCCGACGCGCTCGCACTCGCGCGACATGCGGCGGATGTCGGACTGCACCAGGCCGCGCAGGCGGTCGCTGATCTGATTCATGGACGGTAGTGTAGCCTCGCGAGTGCGGTTGGCGGTTGGCGGTTGACGGTTGGCGGGCGTAAGTTGTTTGTTTTCAGTGCGGAATAGTCGGCAGTGCGGTTGCAGTCGAGCGGAACCGTGAACACGAAGAAACTGCTCCTCGCCGCAATCCTTTGCCTCGCCGCAACCCCGGTGTTCGCGCAGCTCAGCGACACGTATGTGATCACCGCGGCCGCCAACGTGGCCGGCGGCAACAACACGCGCTGGCTGACGCAGCTCAGCATCTTCAACCCGCACTTCGACTACGAGCTGAACGTCAGCGTGACGCTGCTGCCGACCGGCGGTGCGACGGGTCCGGAGAAGCTGATCACGATCCCGGCGAACTCGACGTTCATCACCGACGACGTGATGCGCGACGTCTTCAATCTCTCCGGCAGCGGCGCGCTGCTCCTGGCCACCTTCCCCGAGGACAACCCGGGAGTGCCGAACACCACCATCGGCCGCGCCTTCCTGGTCACCAGCAACACGTACAACAACTCGTCGAGCGGGACGTTCGGCCAGACCATCCCCGGCATGTGGACGGGTCTGCTCGACGTCGACACGGACGACATCACCGCCATCGCGCACGGCATCGACAACAGCTCGCGCCTGCAGTTCCGCACGAACGTCGGCGCGGTGAACCTCGGCGCGTGCAGCGTGACGGTCTTCGTGACCGCCTACGACGCCGACGGCCGCCGGGTGCTCGACGCCGCGCCGCTCGGCGTGCCGCCGTACGCGCACATGCAGGATCGCCTGCCGGTGGCGCTCGAGGGGGGCTCGGTCGAGTTCTTCGTCCAGGACCCGTGCGCCAACGACGACGAGGACTACGCGGTCGTGCTGCCGTACACCTCGACCATCGACGACCGCTCCGGCGATCCGCGCTACCAGACGCCGATGCTGCTCGCGCTGCCCGGTGAGCTCTTCGGCAAGAAGGCGCAGGCGCTGGCCGACCCGACCCAGCTGGGGAAGAAGATCAGCAACGCCTACGCGCGGAACGTCGTCGCGAAGGCAAACCGCCTCGGCAAGATCACTCTGGTGCGCGGAGAGCGCGGCTGGGGAGTGGAGAAGTAAAACGTGGGTGATGGTGGCGGGTAGAATGCCCGCCACCATGCCTGCAGTCACTGAAACGAACCTCCCCTTCCGCCTCGCCCGCCGCGGCAAGGTCCGCGACGTCTACGACCTCGGCGACCGCTACCTCTTCGTCGCCACCGACCGCATCTCCGCGTTCGACGTCGTCCTCTCCCCCGGCATCCCCGACAAGGGGAGCATCCTCACGCAGATCTCGAACTTCTGGTTCCGCCGCTTCACGCAGCTCGAGAACCATCTGCTCGAGACCGACTTCGAGAGCTTCCCCGACGACATCCGCGCGCACGAAGAGCTGCGCGGCCGCTCGGTGCTCGTGAAAAAGTGCGAGGTCGTGCCGGTGGAGTGCGTCGCGCGCGGCTACCTGGTCGGCTCGGGACTGAAGGAGTATCAGCAGACCGGCGAAGTGTGCGGCATCAAGCTGCCCGCGGGACTGACCACCGCCAGCAAGCTGCCGGAGCCGATCTTCACGCCGGCCACGAAGGAAGACACCGGCCACGACATCAACATCTCCTTCGAGCGGATGGCGGAGATCGTCGGCCACGACCTCGCCTCGCAACTGCGCGACCTCACGCTCTCGCTCTACGGCACGGCCGCGGAGTACGCGCTCACGCGCGGGATCATCATCGCCGACACGAAGTTCGAGTTCGGCCTGAAGGACGGCCGCATCATCTGGATCGACGAGGCGCTCACGCCCGACTCTTCGCGCTTCTGGCCCGCGGAGCAATACAAGGTCGGCAGCAATCCGCCGTCCTACGACAAGCAGTTCGTGCGCGACTGGCTGGAGACCACCGGGTGGGATAAGAATCCCCCGGCCCCCGAGTTACCCGCGGACGTGGTGGAGCATACGCGTGCGAAGTATCTGGAGGCGTACCGGCAGCTCACGGGAGAGGAATTGGAGGTTTGAGGAGGGCGAAGCCCGGAGGGTCCTTGAACTATTGGGCCGCTTGGACGCTTCCTTGAACCTGACCGGGAGGCGAATAGCCTACCACAACCCTTAGTGGAAGCGCCACTACTGGTAACAAACATGCAAAGGAAAACTCTTCTCGTTTTTTTGGGCGGGTTCCTGATCCTGGTCGCCGTGGCGGTCACAACCGCATACGTCGTCTGGAGGATGGCCAAAAAGACGGTGGTGGAAGCCGTCCTCACGCCCGAGGAGAAAACGGTCGATATCGCCACGCTCGTGACGCAGGTGCGCGAGCTGAATCGCCTCGAGACGGCCTCCATGCGCGTGATGCACGTCGGCACGATCTCGCAGACCTACAAGATGGTGCCGAAGGCGCTGGCGGCGGACGAGATCACGTTCCTGGCCACGGGGGACGTCATCGCCGGCATCGACCTCGCGCAGCTCCGGCAGGAGGACGTGTGGCGCTCCCCCGACGGCACGATCAACCTGCGCCTCCCCCCGTCGCAGGTGCTGGTGACGCGCGTGGACAACGAGCAGTCGCGCGTGCTGACGCGCAAGACGGGCATGCTCCGGCGCGCCGACGTCGACCTGGAGACGCGCGCGCGCCAGCACGCCGAGGAGAACATCCGCGCCGAGGCGCTCAAACGCGGCATCCTGAAGCTGGCGGCGGACAACGGCGAGAAGAAGCTGGCGGAGCTGCTGCAGATGTTCGGCGCGGAGAAGGTGCGCTTCGTGCGCGACCGCACCCCCCGCCTGTCATCCTGAGCCGCGCAGACGGCGAAGGATCCCCTGCTGGAACCCCGTGCTCGCTCCGTAGGCAGGGGGGTCCTTCGCCGTCTACGCGGCTCAGGATGACAGGAGGGCAGTTTTCGCCACCGAGATCGCCCGCCGCAGCGCCATCGATTTGTTCTCCGTCTCCACGTACTCGGTGGCGGGATCGGAGTCGAAGACGACCCCCGCGCCGGCCTGCACGTACGCGCGGTCGTTCGCCAGCGTGACGGTGCGGATGGTGATGCAGGAATCGAGGTTGCCGTTGAAGCTGAAGTAGGCCACCGCGCCGGCGTACGGCCCGCGGCGCGTCTGCTCGAAGCGGTCGATGAGCTCCATGGCCCGGATCTTCGGCGCGCCGCTGACGGTGCCGGCGGGAAAGCACGACAGGAAGGCGTCGACGGGCGTGCAGTCGTCGCGCAGGGTGCCGTGGACGTCCGTCACGAGGTGCATGACGTGGCTGTAGCGCTCGACGTGGCAGAAGTCCTCGACGGCCACGCTGCCGCTCTCGCAGACGCGGCCGACGTCGTTGCGCCCGAGGTCGACGAGCATGAGGTGCTCGGCGCGCTCTTTCGGGTCGGCCAGGAGCGAGGCCTCGTGCTCGCGGTCTTCGTCGTGCGTCGCGCCGCGCGGACGCGTGCCCGCGATGGGCCGCGTCTCGACTCTGCGTCCCGTGACGCGCACGAGCATCTCCGGCGACGCGCCGACGAGCGTGCACTCGTTCGTCCGCAGCAGGAACATGTACGGCGACGGGTTGATGGAGCGCAGCGCGCGGTAGAGCGTCAGCGCCTCGGACGTCGGATAGTCGGTCTCCCACCGCTGCGAGAGGACGATCTGGAAGATCTCCCCCGCCGCGATCTCCTCTTTTCCGTCGCGGACCATCTGCATGAACGACTCGCGCGTGTGGTTCGCGGTGAAGCGCGCCGCCTCGCCTGCCGCAAACTCGAGCGGCGCGACGCTGGCGTTCCTCAGCTTCCCGATGGCCCGGTCGAGGCGCGCGTTCGCCTCCTCGATCGTGCCGCCCTTGAACACGTTGGCCACGACGTGCATCCGCTGCTGCACGTGATCGAAGACGACCACGTTGTCGAAGAAGAGCAGCTTCGCGTCGGGGACGCCGAGCTCGTTCGCGTGCGTGTCGGGGATGCGCTCGCTCCATCCGGAGATCCCATAGCCGAAGTAGCCGACCGCGCCGCCGAAGAAGGGGGGCAGTTTCTCTTCTCCCTCCACGTGCAGCGGCACCAGCTCTTCGTTGAGCACGCGCACGGGATCGCTCACCGTCGCATCGAAGGTCAGGTTGCGCCGCGGCTCGAAGCCGACGAAGGAGTAGCGCCCGAGGTTTTCTCCCCGTTCGACGCTCTCGAACAGGAAGGCCTCGGTGCCGGGATCGGAGAGCGCCGCGAAGGCGACCAGCGGCGTGAGCGTGTCGGCGCTCAGCGTGCGCACGACCGGGATGACGTCAGCTTCCATCGAAGACCTTCATGAAGAGCTCATGCTGCCGCACCGCCTGGGCGTGCAGCAACTCCAGACCGCCGATTCTTTTTTGTGCGTCTACGTTTCTCGGCGCGCCTGAATACGCCGCCTCGATGTACGTGCGGCAGGGCGGGATCTCCACCTCCGCCTCGGGCGGCAGCGTGTTGACGATCAGCTCGAACGATCGCAGCGCGTGCATGTTCTCGCGCGTGAACATCGTCGCCGGGATGTTCGCGTCCTCCAGCGCGACGAGGGCCGCGCGCGCGGTGGGGCCGCGTCCGAGGACCGCCGCTTCGCTCGCGTGAGGAATGAGCGCGCGGAAGCCGTCCACGTCGGTGTTGTCGCTGAGAATCGTGCCGTTCACGTTCACGAGCGTGTTTACGGCCCTGGCGCGTTTCGCGTTCTCGCCCATCTCCGCCTGGACGCGGAACGCCTCTTCCTTGAAGGGCGTGGTCACGCTGAGACCGCACGGCTTGCCGCGCAGGAAGGCGTCTTTGATCTCGTCGAACGACTCGAACGAGGCGATGGTGTACGCCGCCGGCACTTTCTTTTCGCGAAAGAGCGCGTTGTGGATGACCGGCGAAAGGCTGTGCCCCGCGGGATTGCCCACGATGGCGAAGACCTTCTCCGCGCGAGGCACGCCGTAAATCTCATGTGCCCGCGCCAGCGTGAGCTGCCCCGGCGCCGCCACGTTCGACGCGGCGACGAACGCCAGCTCCGAGCCAAGAAACGGCGCCAGAATTCGCGAGTAAAGCCCCCCCTCCCCCATCCCGATGACGGTCGTAAACGTAGGGCGGGCTTCAGCCCGCCCCATCAGCGCCAACAACCGCTCGTTCTCGGCGAACGTCCGCGGCGTGGCGGCCAGCTTCGTATGCGCGCACCCCCGCCCCCACATCCCGCTCATGATCGTCTCGACGTCCCGCATCCCCTCATAGTCGTGGTGGGAGTAAACGGTCCGCTCCGGCACCTCGGGCGCCTGCGGCCACTCGACGTCGATGAAGTCGATGCCGGCCTCCAGCGCCGACACGGGAGTCTGCCCGCCGCGAAAGGTGAGAAGGATCGGCTTCTCCGTCGCCCCCCGCAGCGCCGCGCAGTCGAGCGACGGAAACCGCTCCGCCCGCACTTCGACCATGTCGTGCGGCAACGCGATGGCGCGAATCGCCTCGATCGCCGCGGAGCACGTCTCCTCGTAGACCGTGACCACCAGCTTCATTCCGCGAGGAGCTCCATCCGCTCGTGCGCGGAGTGCGCGCGGCGCGTGTCGCCCGCGCGCGACCACATGCTCACCAGGTTGGCCAGCACGCGGTGCAGCGTCTCCCGCCCGCTCCACGCGCGCAGGTGCTCGCTGGCCAGCTGGGTATTGCCGCCGCTGAGCTGCTGCAGCAGCGCGCCGATCTCCGGGATGGTCAGCGTCTGCCCGGAGTGGAACGGGTCGACGTAGACCTCGTTCAGCTCGAACTGCACCTTGACGAGGTAGTGCCCCGGCAGCCCGACGCCGTGCGCGCTGAGGCCGATCTTCGCCGCCACGTGCAGGAAGACGATGGAAAGCGTGATGGGAATCCCGAGCTTCCGCTCGATGACCTCGTTGAGGTAGGCGTTGCGCGGGTCGTAGTAACTCTGCGTGTCGCCGCGATAGCCGTCGGCGTCGAACATCTCATCGTGCAGGTGGCCGAGGCGGAACGCCGCCGGCTCGCCGCGCGTGCAACGCTTTTCCACGCGCGCTGCCAGCGCATCCAGCTCGGCGAGCGCCGCGTCGAGATCGAGCCGCGGGTAGTCCTCGAGCGCGATCAGCAGCGCGCCGCGGGCAAGGTTCTCTGTGGTGATCTCCCCATCGGCGAACTCGATGAACTGTCGCCGGGCCTCGGCTGGATGAATGAGCATGAGTGGATTCGCAGTGTACCCTTCGGGGCAGTTGTTAGCTGTTAGCTCTTAGGAGCTACCGCCCGCGAGCTGTCCTCGTCCTCCTAACAGCTAAGAACTAACAGCATGAAAATCGAGCGCACCGAGGCCATCGTCCTGCACACCTTCGCCGCGCGCGAGCGCGACAAGATGGTCATCTTCCTCACGCCCGAGCACGGCAAGCGCAAGGGGTGGGCCTACGGTGCACGCGCGATCCGCAGCCGCTTCGGCGCGGCGCTCGAGCCGCTGGCCAAGGTGCGCATCGGCTACAGCGAGCGCGAGAACGACGAGGTGGTGCGCATCGAGTCGGTGGACCTCGTGCGCTCGCTCTTCCCCGCGCAGCAAAACCTCGTCAGCAGCGTGGCCGCGACGTACATCGCCGAGCTCGTCGACACGTTCGCGCCTGCGGACGACCCCGCGGAGCTGATCTACCGCCTCCTCGACCGCTCGTGCGAGGCGCTCCTCGATGGCGGACCGCCACTGGCCATCGTCACCTACGCCGAGATCTGGATCCTCCGCCTGGCCGGCATCTTCCCCTCCGTGCGCGAGTGCATGCGGTGCGGCGAGCCCTTGTCGCGCCCCCTTCGCTTCGACGACAAACTGGAAGGCTTCGTCTGCCCCAACTGCGCCACCCGCGACGCCTACATCCTCTCCAACGACGTCGCCGACACCATCCAGCTCCTGCAACGCCCCGTCCGCGAGTTCTCCGCGCCGACGCAGGTGCTCCTCGAGATCCGCTCCCTCGCGGGGACCGTGCGACGTAATTTTCTCGGGTACGAGCTGAAGTCGTTCGAGGTGCTGGCCAGCGTGCTGGGAGGGACCTGACCCCCCAGTGGACCGCCGGCGTCCCGCCGGCTGTCCGCGCAGGCGTCTCGCCTGCGCTCCGGGGGGGGGCGAGACGGCCGGCGGTCCACTGATTACGACACCCACCGCACGATCAACTCTGCCAGCTCCCTTTCCCTCCCCCCGAACCCGTGGTCCGCGTCGGCCATGATCGCGAGCTCGGCCTTCGGCCCTACCACCTCCGAGAGAATCGATACGCAGCGGGGGACGTCGCCGTGGCAGTACTCGTCGTGCTCGCCGTAGAGGTAGAGCGACGGTTTGCGGATGGCGCGGATGTGGCGGAAGCGCGGGCGGCGGGAGAGGCGGATGCCGCGCATGACTTCGAGGAACGGGAAGACGTTGTAGTCGCCGTTGGGGTTGGCCATGTCGTAGAAGGCGCGCCAGCTCATGGGTAATGGGGAGAGAGCGGACGGGACGAGCTCCGAAGAACGCTGCAGCGTGCGCGCCTTCGCCAGCGCGGCGGCGAAGCGGCGCGGGCCGAGCTGCGCGTAGAGGAGGCCCGTGTCGTCGCCGCCGGCGAGGAGGACGTAGCGCTGCACGCGGTTGCGCGGCTTGACCGAGTCGTACACCGCCACCTTGTTCGCACCGGTGGAGTGTCCGATGAGCGTGACGTCGCGGTAGCCGCGGGCGCGGAGCTCGCGCAGCGCGCCGTCGATGTCGAAGACGCAGTCGCGGATCTTCTCGTGGCCGCTGCCGCCGAAGCCGCCGCCGAGGCGGCGCACGAGGTGCGAGCCGCGATTGTCGAAGGGAAAGAAGGCGAGGCCCGCCTTCGTGAAGACCTCCGCCAGCAGGTTCGTGCGGCGCGAGGTGAAGACGGACGCTCCGCCGCTGCCGTGCAGGAACAGCGCGACGCGCGACGACGCGCGACGCGGCTCGAACAGCAGGCCGGACAGCGGTGCGCCGTCGGTGGCCTCGAACCTCAGGAGGCGGGCTGGCGGCTCAGCCGCGCTCCGTCGTATCGCCACACGTTCTCCTTCGTGAGATGCACGCCGCCCAGCCACGTGTCGGGATCGTTGACCGCGAGATTGTCCACCTCCGCGCTCAGCACGTTCATCCCCGCCGGCGTCACCGTGAGGATCGCCTTCGGCGGCGTCCCGTTCAGCGTGAGCAGCGGCACGGCACACCACGAGATGCCCTGCAGGATCTGCCACACCTCGGTGTCGCCGAACCCGTATCGCGGCACGCGCGCGCTGACGGCGTCGAAAAGCGACGCGAAGTCGTTCGTGCCGGTGGCCACCAGCTCCAGCGCGTGCTGCTCCAGCGCGCCGAGGCCGTTGCGCGTCGAGGGGAACCGCGAGGCGTGCAGCGTCAGCCCTTCGCGGAGGAAGGGGAACTCCGGCGTGTCGCGCTCCAGCCACGCGTTCAGCGCGCCGGCCTCGGGCGACGTGTACGCGCGCCACACCTCGCCCGCGATGCGCGCCATGGCCGGCGTGACCGCCGTGCGCGACTCGAAGAGGAGGTGCAGCCCGCGCTCGTCGTTCTCGGAGATCGGCACCGGACACCACACCAGCGTCACGCGCGCGGCGCCGAAGCGCTGCAGCAGGTGCACGAGGTGCATCAGGCAGAAGAGGTCGTGCTCGAACCAGAGCACGATCTCTCCTTTCGACGGCGCGGCGTCGAGGAACTGTTCCTGCTCCAGCAGCGACGTGCGCGTGCGCAGCAGGTCTTCGCTGTAGCGTTCGGCCAGCGCGCGCGCCCGCGTCTCGATCCACGCGTCGCCGGGTGTGACCGCGCCGGTGACGAGCGACTCGCGATACGCGACGTGCTCGCCGGGGATGCCGCTCTTCGATGCGAGCGACGCGACGACGTCGCCGTTGTGAATGTGGATCATGGACGCCACCGCATGGTCAGCCACCATTTCGTTTCTCCGCGCAGTTCGAGCGCCTCGGGGGCGCCGAGCACACGCGCCACGCCGGCGCTGAAGTCGAGCGCCGGCAATTTCAGGATGGGGAACGGCTCGAACGCCAGGGTCGCCTCGGCGCCGGCCAGCGACACACGCGTGTCGCCCAGCTCGTGGCGCTGATAGAAGGCGGTCAGTGGCACTCCCGGCAAAGTCGTCTCGATCCGCCAGCCATCGTACTCATCGCCGCCCGCGATGGCCACGGGCAATGCGGGATCGAGGATGCGCAGCGCGTAGGCGGAGCGCGGCAGGATCGACGAGGCCACGCCGCCGAGGATAACGTTGGCACCGCCGTCGCGCTGGTAGCGCGCGGCGAGACGCAGCGAGCCGGCGCGGACACCGGCACCGACGATGGCGCGGTAATGCTCGTCGTCGACGTCCAGGCGCAGCGTCTCTTCGAAGCGCGTGCTGCCGAGCTGCTGGCGCGTGGAGAACATCCCCGTGGCGAAGGCGAGATCGTCGGAGGCGCCGGCTTCGAGGGTGAGACGCGCAAGCGGGAAGCGGCGCGTCCATCGCGCGCGGAGCTCGCCGCCGGTCTCGTCCTCGGCGTGGTACGCGTGGCCGTGGAGCTCGACGGGCCAGCCGCGCCACGCGCTCATCAGCGCGAAGCCTTGCGGCATGTTGTCGGTGGCGAAGGAGGCGAGGAGGAGCGTGTCGAGGCGGCCGAGGACATCGCCGAGGCGCGCGCCGATTTCGAGGGAGCGCTGGTCGGCGGCCCAGCTCTGGGAGGCGAGCCACGTCAGCTCCTGCCGCCCGATCCCATAACGTAGGGCGGGCTTCAGCCCGCCTCCCCCGGGGGTGGACGGGCTGAAGCCCGTCCTACGTTCAACCGGCGGCATCGCGGGGACGAGGGTCTCGTCGTAAGGCGGCGGTGCCGGGGCCTCGGCCAGCTCTTCCAGCTCGCGCACGACGTAGCCGTCGGGCTCGAGCGACATGAAGAACGCGCGGCCGTCTCTCGTGGGCGCGGGCTGGAACGCACCGCCGGAGGTGCGCGTGACCGGCGTGGAGGTGCCATCGAGGCGCACGCGGTGCAGCTCGGCGAAGCCGCGGGAGAAGACGGTGACGAGCAGTTCGTCGTTCGAGAGCCATTCGGGCGAGGCGGGATCGCCGGGGAGCTCGACCGGCGTGTCGTCGACGAGGAGCGTCCAGCGTCCGCCGCGATGGGCGACGTGAGCGATGCGGCGGCCGTCGGGACTGACGCGCGGATGCGAGATCACGTGGTCGATCGAGGCCTCGCCGCGCGGCGTCACGGCGCCGGTGGTGAGGTCGACGCTCACGAGCTGTGAGGCGCCGAAGCGGCTGCGCACCGCGATCGCGCTGCGCTCGTCGAGCGGATCGGCGTCGCGCACGTCGGCCAGCCGTGTGAGCCGCGTGAGGTGCTGGAAATCCCACCGGTACAGATCGAAGTGCAGCACGCCCTCGGCATCGGGCACGCGGTGCGCGAAGAGCAGGGCCTTGCCGTCGCGCGTCCAGCGCGGCGTGCTGATGTCGCCGCCGTCGGGCAGGGCCAGCTCGTGCACCGCCTTGCGCGGCAGTGGCTTCGTGCGCAGCGGCCCGACGTCCTCGGGATCGCGCTCGAGCATCTTCGCGATGCGCTCCTGGTCCTTCTTCTCTTCCTCCGTGGCCGGGCCGGTGGACCAGATCACGAGCTTCTCCGGCTCGTCCCTGCCGCGCACCACCACCGCGAGCCGCGTGCCGTCGGGCGAGACCGCGGGATCGCCCGAGGCGCGCGGCGTTTCCTGAAAGAGCGCCCCCTCCCGGACCGGCGAGCGCTTCAGCGTCATCGCGGACACGGTCAGCTCCGCGGTGAAGCGCCCGTAGAGGCGCTCCGGCGATTCGCCGAACACGCCGATGAAAGCCTCGTCGAACGAGCGCCGCTGCCGCGCGGTGAGCCGCGCCCAGAGCTTCTGCAGCGACCCCTCGCCCGCGCGGCGCTCCAGCCACTCGAGATACGCGGAGCCCATGAGGTACGCCATCGACATGCCGAGGAAGCGCTGGTCGGAATCCAATTGCGAGTACGTGGGGAGGCGGCCGTTCTCCGCCCAGCGCCGCAGGATCAGCGCGCGGATCGTGCTGCTCGGACGTCCGGCGCCGGTGAGGCGTCCCTCGATCACCGTCGCGTAGCCTTCCAGCACCCAGCGCGGCGAAGAAAACATGATCGGCGCGAACGGCAGCAGCCGCTCCCACCGGTTGCGCGCGGGACGGAGCATGTGCACGAGGTGCGCGGTCTCGTGGACCGAGAGGAGGTCGATCCAGTGGCCGTACGCGCCGAGCTGCTCGTCCGGGCCCGGCGGCTCGGTGAAGAAGATCATGCGCGGGCTCTCGAGGAGCGGCCACGCGCTGCCGTTCGGCTCGGCGATCGGGTTCATCACGATCACGTCGATGATCTGTGGCGGGGCGTAGCCGATCTCCTCGATGACCTCCGTCCGGATCGGCTCGAGGCGCTCGGCGGCGCGCATGGCCCAGGCCTCGTATTCGACCGGGTAGTAGACGCGAAAGTGCGGCAGCTCGATGGTGCGCCAGTCGTGCGCCGGACCCTGCGCCAGCGCCGCGGGTGCGAGGAGGAGGAGAAATGCTAGTGTACGGATCATGTTCAAACGACTCGCCCTCGTCACTGCAACATTCGTGTTCGCGCTCGCCGCGGCCGGCGCCGACAAGATCATGCTGGTCATCCACGGCGGCGCCGGCACGATCACCCGCAGGAGCATGTCCGCCGAGATGGAACAGCAGTACCGCGCGGGGCTCGAGCAGGCACTGCGCACCGGCCACGGCGTGCTGGCCAAGGGGGGCTCGAGCCTCGACGCCGTGGAGTCGACGATCCGCGTCCTGGAGGACAACCCGCTCTTCAACGCCGGCAAGGGCGCCGTCTTCACGCACGAGGGACGCAATGAGCTCGACGCCTCGATCATGGACGGGCGGACCAAAGCCGCCGGCTCCGTGGCCGGCCTGACGATCATCCGCAATCCGATCAGCGCCGCGCGCGCGGTGATGGAAAAGTCGGAGCACGTGATGATGGTCGGCCGCGGCGCGGAGCTCTTCGCCACGCAGCAGGGGCTGGAGATCGTCGACCCGTCGTACTTCTGGACCGAGCGGCGCTGGAAGTCGCTGCAGCAGGATCTGCTGAAGGAGAAGAAGCCGCAGGCCGCGCTCGAAGGGGCGGAGGAGAAGAAGTTCGGCACCGTCGGCGCCGTGGCGCTCGACCGCAGCGGCAACCTCGCCGCGGGGACGTCGACCGGCGGGATGACCAACAAGAAATACGGCCGCGTCGGCGACGCGCCGATCATCGGCGCCGGCACGTACGCGGAGAACGAGTCGTGCGCGGTGTCGGCCACCGGTCACGGGGAGTTCTTCATCCGCTGGACCGTGGCCCACGACATCGCCGCGCTGGTGAAGTATCGCGGGATGCCGGTGAAGGCCGCCGCGGAGGAAGTGATCCACAAGAAGCTCGCGCCGGTGAAAGGCGAGGGCGGCGTGATCGTCCTCGACGCCAAGGGCAACTTCGCCATGCCGTTCAACAGCGAGGGGATGTATCGGGGGTGGATCGGCACGGACGGGACGCCGCACGTGGAGATTTATAAGGACTGATGTTGTCATGTTGCTGGTTGCTGGTTCGTGGTGATTTCTCGCAAGACCACCACCTACCAGCAACCAGCAACCAGCAACAAACTCAGAGCATGGCGCGCGCCACCTGATTCGCGATCGACGTGGCTCGGTCCTGCGTCGTCAGGTCGAGGGCGTTGATCAGCACGGCCACGGTCAGTCCCTTCTCCGGGAAATGCGCGACGTGGCTCTGGAAGCCGAGGATCGCGCCGTTGTGCCAGACGCGCCGGTTGCCGTCCAGCGTGTCGACGACCAGCGCGTAGCCGTAACCGGGGTTGCGGATCATCTGCGCGTATGAGCCGGGGGAAACCGCGCGGCCATTCGCGAGCGCGCCCGTCCAGCGCAGGAGATCGTCGCCCGTCGAGCAGAGCGCACCCGCGGCGTACGGGAGCGACATGTCCGCGGCCGCCACCTCGAACAGCATGCCGGTCGGGTCGATCACGTAGCCGTCCGGCGCGGGGGCGTTCGTGCCGCAGTAGCTCGTGTCGCGGAGCGCCAGCGGCTCGAAGAACGTTTCGCGCAGGAACTGCTCGTATGATTTCGATGACGCGCGCTCGATGATCATCCCCAGCACGTAGTAGCCGGAGTTGCTGTACGTGTAGCGCGAGCCGGGCGTGAACAGCGGCGGGCCGCTGGTGATGAGGGCCAGGATCTGCTGCTGCGTCTTCGGCTCCCAGGCGCTGGTGAGCTGCTCGTTGTAGTCGCGCAGGCCGGAGCGGTGCGTGAGGAGATGCTCGATGGTGATGGCGTCGAAGCGCGAGTCGAGCTCCGGGAGCCACGTGCGCGCCTTGTCCTCCGCGCGCACCGTCCCCGCCTCGACCAGCCGCATGATCGCCGCGGCGGTGAACTGCTTCGTCACCGAGCCGATCTGGTAGACCGAGTCCCGCCGCGTGTTCCCCCAGGCGCGGACGACGGACGAGCTCCCCTGGCGCACGGCGATGGTCAGGCCGGGGACGCCGGCCTGCAGCGCTTCCGCGGCGATCGTCTCCAGCTCCGGAATCGTGAACGGCGCCGGATGCGAAGAGGGGCGGCGGCGGGCGAAGGTCGTCGGGGCGGCCAGGAGGCAGAGGAGAACGAGGAGAAGAGGGCGGCGCATGGGGTCGGGAAAGAAAAAGTATACGATTTACGAACGTTCGTGCTATTTTGACGAGCGTTGGAGGGACGCAACTCATGCTCAACCCGAAATTCGTCTTCTTCTCCCCCATGCGCCACGCGGCTGACTCCTCGCAGCTCGCCGAGCACGTCGACCATGCGATCATCGCCCTCGACGGGCGCGCTCCCGTCGGCGGCGACTGCGCGCTCGAGCTGCTCGAGCCAGCCATCGACGCCCCGGCCGCGCGCGTGGAGCTCTGGGTGAACGATCTCGACGACTACACCTGCACGTACGGCTTCCTGGTCTCCAGCCAGGACGGGCGGACGCCCTTCGCCCGCGGGGAGCGGACCGTGGTGAACCTCGATCCCGCCTCGCGCCGGCCGCAGAAGTGGAGCCGCGACTTCGTGGCCGCGCACGACGATCTCCGGAAGGATCTCCCCGCCTACGCATGAAGGGCAGCCGCACCAGGCAGAGCATCCTCGAGCGGGCCGTCGATCTGGCATCGGTGGAGGGCCTCGAGGGACTGACCATCGGGCGGCTGGCCGAGGAGCTGGGGATGTCGAAGAGCGGCCTCTTTGCGCACTTCGGCTCGAAGGAAGAGCTGCAGTTGGCGACGGTGGAGATGGCGGCGGAGCGCTACATCCGCGAGATCTTCACGCCGGCGCTGCAGCAGCCGCGCGGCTTCCCGCGGCTGATGGCGATCTGCGAGTCGTGGCTGTCGTACATCCGCCGCGGCGTCTTCCCGGGCGGCTGCTTCTTCGCCGCCGCGTCGTTCGAGTTCGACAGCCGCCCCGGCCCGGTGCAGGACCGGGTGCGCAAGCTGATGGACGATTGGATCGGCGCGCTGGAGCGCGCCATCCGCATGGCCAAAGACGAAGGACACCTGCGTCCGGACGTCGACCCGTCGCAGCTCGCCTTCGAGCTGAACGCGCTCTTCTTCGGCGCGAATTTTTCGTTTTACCTGCGCAACGACGAGGAGGCCATCACCCGCGCGCGGAAGGCCGTGGAGTCGCGGCTCGCGGCGCTGCGGGCGTGATCAGTCCGCGACCTGGATCTTCGCGTTCGCGGGCCACGGGAACGGAATCGTCGCGGCCAGCGCGTCCTGCGCGGCTGCAGGGAGCTGCCCCCGCCGCGCGATGATACGCAGCGGCGCCGCAGGCAGGTGGTGCGCGACCCAGTCCCCGTGACTCGGAAGCGAAGCGGGCGCGCGCGTGAGGAAGCGGAGAGCGTTGCCGCTCACCGGGAGGCCGTCGATCCAGATCGTCACCGATGCGGGATCGGGCCAGCCGGTCCAGCGCTCGACCTGCAGGCGCAGCGGCGGCGCGGCGGGAGCGAGGCGCCACGCCGTTTCCGAGTCGAGACGGCGAATCGCACTCGCTGCCTTCGGATGGCGGACGAGCACGGGCCCGGCACCGAGGACGCGCGGGATGCCGACGCTACCGTCCGCGCCGGCGGTGGCACTCCACGACGCCTGCTCCACGAAGACCTCCGCGCCGGTGGCCGGCGTGCTGTCGGGCAGGAGCAGCGTCACCGTGCGGCGCTCTCCTTCCGGTTCGAGCGCGACGTCGATCACCGTCGCGGTGTCATCCGCGACCACGATCTCGCGCGGCCTGGCCGCAAAGTAGCCCTTCGCGGAAACATAGACAGTGGCCTGCCCGGGACGCAGCGGTGCGAATCGCGCCACGCCATTCTCGTCCGTCGTGACATTCTGCGATTGGCGATGCGCGGGCCGCTCCATGGTGCCGCCCCAGGCGTTGAGCACGCCGGCTTCGGCCTTCGCGATGGGCTGCTGCGTGCGCGCATCGACGACGCGCACCCGGACGTCGGTCTTCGGGATGGCGACGTCCCAGGTCATGTCGCGCTGCACACTCACGAAGTCTTTGAGCGGCGGAGGGGCGCCAGCGCCGCTCAGCGTGACGAGCACTTCGTACATGCGCGGTTGCCAGAGGAGCAGCTCGTAGCGTCCGAGGTCGTCGCTCTCCGCATCGGCGCGGCTGCGGCTGAGGCGAAACGAGACCTTCGCGCGCGCAGGCTCGCTCCCGTGTTTCACGACTCCGGAGACGACGATCGGCTCCGGCGCAAAGGTGAGCGCGGCGTCGGCGCCCGAGGTGAGATTAACCGGCTGCTCGACTTCTCCGCCGCCGACGAGGAGCGCCACCGAGTAGACGTCGCGCGGCAGCGCCTCGATGCGGTACGTGCGGCCGGGGGCGACCTCGATCTTTCGGATCTCCCTGGAATCGGTGGCGAGAGCCACGCTCACGTGCAGCGGCGTCTTCACCTCGCGCGGCAGCGGCGCGATGGTCACGTCGATCGACGGCAGCAGGCGCAGCTCGCCGCGGACATCGGTAATGCGGTTCGGCCGCGGCGTGATCTCGACCGGCTCGAGCTCGAGCGTCTTCGACGATGCGGTGATCCGCGCCCGCGGCGCGTCAATGTCGTACCAGATTGCCAGCACGCGGTCGCCCGCATCGGAGAAGACGTCGGGCGGACGCGCATCGAGCGCGACGTGCACTTCATCGCCGGCGCGCGGACGTTTCAAAAATGCGATGACGTGACTTCCCGCACTCGCCGTCACGTTCACGGACCCGCCGCCCGGCACCCTGACAGGACGCGATAGCCCGACGATTCCGCCGCGATCGTCCATGATCGCCGCTACGACACGTCCCGCCGGCACGGAGCCGCTGCCATGCCGTTCGAACGCCTTCCCGACGCCGCGACGTGTCTCGACGTCGAATACCCGCACCGGTTCGCCTGTCCGCACTTCCCCCGCCGGCACGAACGGACCGTCGATGGTGCTCTTCCTGCCGCTTTCGACCTCGGTCAGGAACGGCGTGATCTCCCCTCCCCGCTCGATCCACGCCACGTGCTTTCCCGGCGGGAGCTCCATCGGCTGGCCGCACGGAGCCGCTACCGGCCCCGCGACCGCGGTGCAACGCTCGAGACGCCCATCCGCGGGAACGATCGTCGAGAGCAGGAGCGTAAGGGCGGCGGGGAGCATCGAGTCAGAGCGCCGGCGCGGCCGCGCAGCATTCCTCCGACGAACCATCGTGGCAGGAATTCCACGGGTCCACGCCCATCGTCTGGAGGCAGTACGACCCGGGAGGCTCTTCCCCTTCGCTGCTGCAAAGGCCGCCGAAACCGTAGGCAAACACACAGGTGGTCCGGCAGATCATCGTGTATCCGGTGGGCGTGCAATTCCGTCCGCTCGGAGGCTGTGACCGCGTGGAGGTGGTCGGCAGCAGTCCGATCAGCAAGGCAATCAGGATGGCTCGTCGCATCTGTACTCTCCTTCGCTACAGTCGTTCCCGAAGCAAGGCAACCTTCCCGCGCTCGACGTTCACTTTCGCGGGGCTCTTCGGGAGACCGTCACCTTCGAATCGCAGTGTCGCTTCTCCGCCGGGCACCGAGTACCAGATCGCCACCACGCGCGCGGACGACTCCTGCATGACGTCTGGCTCGCTTCGGCGCCCCTCCTGCTCGAGCGTCAGTTTCGCCGCCGGGTAGGAGCGGTGAGACCTCTGCAGGGAGAAGAGCACCGCACCTCCGGGCGACGGCAGACGCGGCGCGACGATCACGCGTTTGCCCGCCTCGACCCGCACCGGGCGCGCCAGCGCGAGCGGCTGGTCCGCGGCGTCGTAGAGCGCGGCGATCAGCGGCCCTTCCGGCATGCGTAGTGGTGCGCTCAGCTCATTCAGCGAAGCCCGTCGCTCGAACGGCTGCAGGCTCCCTTCGCGCTGGCCGGAAAAGAGGCGCAGCGTCGCGGCACCGCCGCGCGCCTCGTTCGCGAGCGCCACATATCCCGCCGGGACCATGCGATGCAGTGATACCGCGCCGCGTCCGCGAAACGGCTCCGCGCCGTAGTGCACCAGCGAGGTCCCGGCGCTGATCGTGTCGCCCTGTTCGAGCCACGTCAGATAAGCGCCGGCAGGTCCGGGCACGAACCATTCGCCGCAGGCATGGCGTCTCTCCGCACCGCGTCCCCAGTCACCGGCCACGTGCACCACGCATCCGGCCGGATCGAGCAGCCGGTCGTCCGCCTGCGGCCAGAGAAGGAGAGCCACCTTGCCATCGACCGATCCGGTGGCCGGATCCGGGAGCTCGACCTGGCCCGCGCCAAAAGCCAGCAACGCGATCGCTGCAACGAGAACGCGCATGGGGGCGATGATACGCCCTCCCCCTCACTCCACGACCACGGGCACGCTGAGCTCCGACGTCCCGCGCGCGAAGTCGTCCCAGTTGTAGACGTAATACGTGAACGACGCGGCGCGCACCGGCAGGCCGCGCAGGTCGCGCTCGATGCGGGCGGTAAAGGTCAGGTCCGCGAACTGCTGTCGCGTCTCGCCCGTCACCACGGCCACCACCTCCTGCCCGGCGTAAACATAGACCTGCTCGCCGATGAGCGATGCCGTGGGGCGATTGGCGATGCGGCCCGTGACGATCGTGGCCGTGCCGTCGAAGCGTGCCGACGTGAGGATCGGGGCGCCGACGCGGCCGCCCTGGGTCAGGAGACCCGGCTTCGGGTCGCGCGTCTCGCCATCCAGTCCCACGTCGATCGGCAGGCCGGCGTTGTCGTGGAACGTGTTCCGGGCAAAGTTGCCGTCCGCGGTCAGGGACAGCGCGATCCCCGCGTGTGCATTGAACGCGATCACGTTGTCCTCGGCGTACGAGGCGATGCGCGAGATGAGCGGCTTGTGGAAGAACAGCCCGCTCGCGCCGTTGCCGGTCACCACATTGCGGCGCGCCAGCACCTCGCGCTCCGTCCAGAAAAAGCCGCCCGCGCGGCGATTGCCGACCAGGACATTGTCGAAGATGAAGGCGTCGGCGCGGTTCACCTGCACGCCGCGCAGTCCGTTGCCGCTCAGGAGGTTGTAGCGAATAACGGCCCGCGTGCCGTTCACCTCGATCCCGTTGCCGGGAAAGCCGCTGATGGCCAGGCCGCTCACGCGGGCCACCGAGCCGCCTTCGAGCTGCAGCCCGTTGCCGGCCGGCAGCGCGGAGCCGTCGAGAGTGGCCTGCAGCCGGCCGTCGACGTGGACTACCGGCGCGGAGATCGCCGGCAGCGCCGTCTGCAGGCGGATCGTCGCCGGATGCGGAGCGTCCAGCGCGAAGGCGATCACGCAGGGCGTCTCGCGGTCCTTACACTCCCGATTCACGTCCTCGATGGCCTGGCGGAGCGAGCCGGGACCGCTGTCGGCGGTGCTCGTCACCGCGTACTCCGGTCCGAACAGCGCCTCATCGTTCTCGTACGGCAACCCGAACGGCCCGCCCCGGACCGCGCCGCTGAACTGCCCGAAGCGGCGGTCGTGCTGCGCCGTGAACGCCAGCTCGCGCGTCGCGCCGGCGGGCAGATCGAGCGTGCAGAGCGCGTCCACACGAGGGGAGCCCTCCGGCGTGCAGATCCCCACGGGCATGGCCACGATCGACTGGCTCGTCCACATTTTCAGGGGAAAGTCCCCGACCGCCTCGGGGCCGCGGTTGGTGACGTAGACCCGCCACACCGCGCGCAGGTCATCGCCCATCGACCCGGGGGGAACGAGCGCCAGCGACACATCGCCAAACGCCGAAAAAGCGAGGAAAAGAGAAAGAAAAAGGGGCGCCCGGAGCATTACCCGGCACATTACTACAGATAAGTTCCAGACCCCCGTCACAAAACCTTTTCGTCTCGTTCACGAACTACAAGTCTGTTCGCTCGTTCAATATGCAGAATTCAGTCAGGAGGAAGAAAGCATGGCCGTAGACTCGGGCCTTACCCGCCGTACCGTGATCGGTGCGGGCGCTGCTGCTTTAGCGACCGTTGCCGTCTCGGATCTGTTCCACATCTCCTCGGCGCTCGCCGACACGGGACCGACAACGGGAGTCGGATACTTCGGACGCTTCGGCGTGACCGAGAAACTGCTCCGGGACACCATCGGGGCAGCGATGTCGAAGGGCGGCGACTACGCCGATGTCTTCTTCCAGCACCGAGTCACCAACAACCTCGCCCTCGAAGACGGCGCCGTCAACCGCGCCTCCGCGAACGTCGGCCTGGGCGTCGGCGTGCGTGTCGTCAAGGGCGACCAGACCGGCTACGGCTACACCGAGGACATCACCCCGGATGGCCTCAAGCGCGCCGCGCTCACCGCGGCCGCCATCGCCCAGGGCCCGGCCCAGGACGCGCCGGTGCGCTTCAAGGTGATGGAGAACAAGCCGAACCGCTACCCCGTCAAGATCAAGTGGGACGACATCCGTCCGCAGCAGAAGCTGGCCATGCTGAACGGCCTCAATGAGAAGACCTTCAAGGCCGACGAGCGCGTCAAGAAGGTCACCCTCGGCTACATGGACCAGGGCTCGGTCATCCTCGTGGCCGACTCCACCGGCCGCATCGTCGAAGACGCGCAGCCGATGACCTCCATGTACCTCAACGTCGTGGCCGAGCAGAACGGGCGCCGCGAGAACAACGGCGTCAACCGCGCCTCCCGCGCCGACTTCGGCTACTACACGCCGGAGCGCATGGACAAGATGGTCAAGGAAGCGGTCGAGAAGACCGTCATCCTCTTCGACGCCGTGCAGCCGCCCGCGGGCGAGATGCCGGTGGTCATGGCCGCCGGCGCGGCGGGCATCCTCCTGCACGAGGCCATCGGCCACGGCATGGAAGCGGACTTCAACCGCAAGAACACCTCCATCTTCTCCGACAAGATCGGCAAGGCCGTGGCCAAGCCGTTCGTCAGCATCGTCGACGAGGGGACGCAGGAAGCGGCGCGCGGCGCCATCAACGTCGACGACGAGGGCAACCCGGTCGGCCGCACGATGCTCGTCGAGAACGGCACGCTGACCAGCTACCTGCACGACTCGATCTCCGCGAAGCACTACGGCGTCAAGCCGACCGGCAACGGACGCCGCCAGGGCTACGAGTACGCGCCGCTGCCGCGCATGCGCTCCACGTACATGCTCCCCGGCCCGCACAAGCCGGACGAGATCGTGGCCTCGGTCAAAAAGGGCGTCTTCTGCGAGCTCTTCACGAACGGCCAGGTCAACATCGGCGCGGGCGACTTCACCTTCTACGTCAAGAACGGCTATCTCATCGAGGACGGCAAGCTCACCAGCCCGATCAAGGACGTCAACATCATCGGCAACGGCCCGAAGGTCCTCGAGCTCATCGACATGGTCGGCGACGACCTGAAGATCGACGAGGGCGGCTGGACCTGCGGCAAGGACGGCCAGTCGGTGCCGGTGTCGCAGGGCCTGCCGACGGTCCGCGTTTCCTCGATCACGGTGGGTGGCCGCGCGGAGAAGAAGGGATAAGCCCATGTCAAAACCAACGTCAAAGACCAACAACGATCAGGACATGCTCGCCATCGCCGAGACGTGCATCTCGCTGGCGAAGGCCGCGGGCGCGAAGGAGACCTCGGCGCGCGCCTACCGCGTGCGCGACGTCTCGCTCGACCACCGCGACGGCAAAGTGGAGAAGATCTCCGAGGCCACCACGCGCGGCGTCTCGCTGCAGCTCTACGTCGACGGCCGTTACTCGACCGCATCCACCAGCGACCTGCGCCCCGAGGCACTGAAGACCTTCATCAGCGACACGGTGGCCATCGCCAAGACCATCCAGGGCGATCCGTTCCGGGCCCTGCCCGATCCGGCGCTGTACAAGGGGCAGGCCTCGGTCGACCTGCAGCTCGAGGACCCGAAGTACTCCGCGGTCTCCGCGGATGAAGGCCGCCGCGTGACCAAGGCGATGTACGAGGCGGCCAAGGGCGTGAAAGGCGCCGAGGCGTTCACCAGCATCAGCACCTCGTTCTCGTCGAACCTCTTCGAGAACTGGCTGGTGAACTCGAATGGCTTCTCCGGCGCGACGCGCAGCACGTCGTTCTTCGTCTCGGCCGGCGTCAGC
>DASPMO010000092.1:0-131788 GCA_035627015.1 Thermoanaerobaculia bacterium
AGCGCCTGCTAGCGACCCAAAACAGAGTGGACGACAAGCAGGACCAACGGCCCTCGCTTGGGCCTTCAGCTCAGTCAACTCAGCTTCAGGGTGTAACCTATCCGCCCGGTTTTTCTGTCACCCCTCCGCCCGGCAGCACCTTTCCCGAGCGCCACAACCCCTCACCCTGACCCTCTCCCCACTGCGGTGGGGAGAGGGGACTCGCTAGCGAATGGAGTACTTCGTGTCGTGCGGCTCAGCAGACGACGCAGTGCTGCATTTCCCAGGAGATCGGCGGCGGGTAGGCGGCGCGCGGCGGCGCTACGACGTGCGCGTCCGGCAGGATCGACAGCATGCGCTCCGGACGGCAGAGGGTGAGATAGGAGCGTTTGTCCGCGCTGCTTTCGTGGTCGGGGTCATCGTCCTCGGTGAAGAGCGTGGCGTCGTCCACGAGCGTGATCCAGCTCGCCGTCGCCGCGCGGCGCGCCATCGACTCGATGTCCGCGTCCGGATTCAGGCGTCTGGTCTTCTCCAGCCGCCACTGCAGGTTCGTGCCGTCGAAGTAGCCGAGCGCCGTCTCCTCCGCGTTCCGGGCGTGGCGGTACGCGGGATCGATGAACGTGAAGGCGATCACACCGCCGGGCGCGAGGAGCCGCCGCAACTGGGCGAGGAGGTCGAGCATCTCCGCGCGGCTGGTGTGGGTAAAGACCGAGTACGCGACGATCACATCGAAGCGCACGCCCGGATCGACCACCGGCAAGTCGCGCACGCCGGTCGGATTGAACGCCCAGCTGTAGCGGTCGTAGAAAATGAAGTGCGCGTCGGGGTAGCGCTCCCTCCCCTGCTCCACCGCATCGCGCGACACATCGAGGCACCAGTAGTTCCGCGGCTCGATCTCCGAGCCGTGCGTCAGCAGGTTGCCGATGTTACCGCCGAAGTCGAGCACGCGCTTGCCGCTCCAGCCGGGCGACCCGAGGACCGCGTCGAAATACGTGAACTGGCCGACCCGCTGCGAGACGAAGCTCATCCCTCTATAGACGCGCGAGCGCGGCGCCGTGTGAACAAAAATCACATAGGTAGGGAATTCAGTCTTCATTGCACTCCTAGGACATAGCTTCATTCAGCAAGCGCTCAATCTTTCGACAGAGAAAGGATGAGGACATGTCCGGTCGAACGATCTCGGCCCAGGAGCGGTGGGGCGCCGGCACGCCGGCCGGCGCAAACGACGACACCCCGGAACGCGCGCTGCTGCAGGCACTCGATGGCGGGGACGGAGACGCGTTCTGGAAACTGTGGCTGCGCCACCGCGGGCATCTCTACGACGTCTGCCTGCGCCGCATGAACGGACTGTCGTGCGACGCCGCGGATGCGATGAGCCGCTCGATGATGGTGGCCTGCTCGAAGATGCCGCAGTACGCCACGGGCATCAACAACGTGCAGGCGTGGCTCACGCGGCTGGTGCTGAACGTCTGCAGCGACATCCATCGCGAGCAGCGGCGGATGGCGGTGGGCGTCGGCATCGCCGAGGAGCTCGTGCAGCTCGAGCAGGAACATCCGCAGGAACAGGCGCTCTCCCCCGAAGACGCGACCATCACGCACGAGGGATACGCGTGCATCGTGCGCGCGATCGCCGCGCTCCCGCCGCGGCTGCGCGACGTGGCGCGCATGCACTTCCTCCACGAGGCGCCGTACGAGAGCATCTCCCGGAAGCTCTCCATCACGCCGGCGAACGTGCGCAAGCGCGTGCAGCACGCGCGGGAGATCCTCAAGCGCACGCTCCCGACGCGTCCCGGGCGCAATTTGCACCCCTGATCGCGCGAACGATTCACAGCGGGCGCGGCTCCGCCGTCTACGAAGTACAAACCATGTTCACTTCGTTGCTTTCGGCGGCGCTGTCGCGCGCCCGCCTCACGGAGGAGTTGTCTGCTCTGCCGCCGGAAACGGGGTTGCTGGAAGTTCCGGACGGAGTCGATCCGGAGCTCGTGCGCTCGCATTTCCGCGGGCCGCTGATCTTCACCACGGACGAGCGCGGGCCGGCGCGTCGCGAGCGGCTCATCGAGGCGTCGGCGAAGTTCGACTTCGTGATGCTCGACAAGAGCGACGTCACGGCCGCGGTCCTGCGCGCCATTCCGCCGGAGCGGCGCATCCTCGCCTGGCGCGGCCGCGTGTACTCGCTGGCCGAGATGCGCGAGCGTCTCTATCAGGTCACCTTCACCCCCGCGCGCTGGTACCGCCTCGAGGCGGAAGTGCGCAAGTCGGGCGAAGAGCTCTTCCCGCTGCAGCTCCTGCACGAGTGCGGCCGCGACGACGTGGCCGCGTACGCGACCGGTGCGGTGGGATTCTGGACGCGGATCCTCTCGCCGTTCCTCGGCGCGCCGTTCGTGCGCGGTACGTTGACCAGGTCCGACGAGGCGGGCGTGCCCACGGCCGAGCAGCTCACCACCGACTACGGCCTGCCGCATCGCCGCGACGTGCGCCAGATCTTCGGCATCGTCGGCAGCCCCGTGCTGCAGTCGCTGTCGCCGCGGCTGCACAACGCGGCCTTCGAGGCCATCGGCCGTCCGGCGCTCTACCTCCCCTTCCACGCGGACCGCTTCGACCTGTTCTGGATGAACGTCGTCGAGCCGCGGGCCATCGAGGGGCTCGGCTTCGACACCGGCGCGTTCTGCGTGGTCTCGCCGCACAAGGAAGTGGCGCTGGCGGCGACGAAGCAGCGCACGCGCATCGTCGAGCGTGCGCGCTCGACCAACTTCTTCATCCGCGAAGGCGATCAGTGGACGGCCGACACGACCGATCCGGAAGGGGTGCTGGTGACGCTGCGCGAGCGCGGCATCGATCCGGGACAGCACCGCATCGCGGTGATCGGCTGCGGCGGATCGGGACGCGCGGTGGCGGCGGCGCTGCAGCAGGCCGGCGCGGACGTGACGATGGTCAACCGCGGCTTCGACCGCGCCACGCTCGCGCTGCACCTCCTCAAGCTGCCGTTCCGGCCACTGGCGGGATTCTCCGCCGGCGGCTTCTCGGTGATCGTCAACGCGACGCCCGTCGGCCGCGACGGCACCGCCACACCGTTCGACATGGACGATCTCCACGCCAGCGCGGTGGTGGTCGACTTCGCGTACGGCGAGGGCGCCACCCCGCTCGTGACGACGAGCCGCGAGCGCGGCCAACTGACCATCGACGGCCGCGACGTGCTGATGACGCAGGCCATGACGCAGTTCCGCCTCATGACCGGCCAGGAGATGCCGGCCGCGGTGACGCGACGCATCCTCGGCCGCGAGCCGGCGGCCAGCGTGGCGCTGTCGGCGTGAAGGGAGACGAGATGGATTACCTGCGCGACAACGAGAACCACACCTTTCCGATGCCCCGGCCGCCGGTCGACGTCACCCCGCTGCTCGGCACGTGGCGCAACACGAACGAACGCCCCCTCTGGGTCACCAGCCTGCGCGTCGAGCCGCTTGACGGATCGCTGGCGATCGGCGTCCGCGGCGGCGTGAACGGCTCGCCCGAGGAGTGGGGACTCGCCCCGGCGACGCATCTGTACGGCAGCTCGCTCCAGTCCGCGAGCGGCGGTGCGTGGCGCGCGTCGTTCGACCTCGGCTTCTGCGACGCCGACCTCGAGGCGAACCTCAATCAGGGACTGCTCGTGGTCGCGTCGTTCGTGCGGCTGAAAGACGGAAGCGGCCGCGCCGACAGCGCCGTCCGCGAGTTTTTCCATCAGGCGTGAGGTGAGGCGATGACGACGGCGATCCAGGACGAGAGAGCGATCACACGCGGCAGCGCCACGGCGCTCGACGCATCGGTGGTGACCGGCACGTGGCGTTGCACGAACCGCGGCTCGACCGGCATCCCGCGCTTCACCCTGCGCGCGGAGGAGGGACGGCTGTACCTGAACGTCTTCTCGCGCCGCGACGGGGTGGAGCACGAGTGGGGCGAGACCGAGGTCACGCCGTACGCGGACCGCTTTTCGTCGCGCGAGATCTACGCCTTCACCGCCGACTACGACTTCGGGTTCCAGCGCGTGCACGTGCAGGCCATGCCGCGCCGCGGCGTGATGGTCTTCGGCACGCAGAGCGAGTTCACCGACGACAGCGGCCGCATCGGCTGCTTCGTCCGCGAGTTCTTCTACCGGGAGCGGCCATGACCGCGCTCGACCCGCTCGTCGTTCCCGGAGAAGACCTCGGCATCGCCGGGCTCTATCTCGACCGCGCGCAGCAGGAGCTCGTCGCGCAGGCACGGGCGCTGGCGAAGGAAAAGCTCGCCCCGCGCGCCGCGCAGTACGACGCCACGGCCACGTTCCCGCGCGAGAGCATCGACGATCTCTTCGCCGCCGGCCTGCTGGCCGCGTGCGTGCCGCGCGCGCACGGCGGCCTCGGGCTCGGACCCTATCGCGGCGACGTCTTCACGCTCTGGATGCTGACCAAGGAGATCGCCAAGGCCGATCTCTCGCTCGCCCGCTGCTGGGAAGGGCACATGAACTCGCTCGTCCTGATCGACGGCGCGGGCAACGACGAGCAGAAAGAGCGCTGGTTCCGCGGCGTGGTCGAGCGCGGCGAGACCTGGGTGGCGTGGAGCGGCGAGCCGCAATCGCGCGCACCGGAAGAGAAAGCGCGCTTCGGGACGTATGCCGAACGGGTCGAGGGCGGCTGGCGCCTCACCGGCGTGAAGGCCTTCGCCACGAGCGCGGGCGGTGCCGACTGGGCCATCCTCCTGGTCAACACCTCCGGCCCCGGCGGCGCGCGTCACGCCGGCGGCAACGCCGACGACCTGCTGCTGATGGCGTGCGACCTGCGCGATCCGTCGGTGTCGATCGACGGCTCGTGGTGGGACCCGATCGGCATGCGCGGCACGGTCAGCCATGCGGTGCGCTTCGACGGCACGTTCATCCCCGACGCGAACCTGATCGGGTACCCCGGCCAGTACCTGCGCGAGGGGTGGCAGACCTGCTTCGCGCCGCACTACGCGGCGTCCTTCACCGGCGCGGCGGAGGCAGCGCTCGACTACGCGCTCGAATACATCCGCTGCCAGAACAAGGCGGACGACCCGTACGTCCAGCATCACGCCGCGAAGATGACGGTGAACGTGGCCACCGCGCACCTCTGGCTGCGGCACGTGGCCACGCTGTGGGAGACGGGGCGCTACGCGGAGGCGCAGGTGGCGGGCAGCCGCGTGCGGCACGTGGCGGAGCATGCCGCCGAGGAGACGGTCCAGCACTGCGTGCGCGCGTGCGGGGCGCGGTGTCTCAACCGTCCCAGTCCCATCGAGCGGATCCTGCGCGATCTGGCGCTCTACATCCGCCACGACAACGACGACCAGGTGCTGGCGACGATCGGCCGGGCCGTCCTCGGCAAGCCGTTCGACGCGTCGTTCTACAAGCCGTGAGGAAGCGAGCATGGTTCCGCGCACGAATCGCATCGTCTGGTTTTTCGCGTTCGGCTATTTCGTCTGCTACGCGTTCTATTCGGCGCTGGTGAAGCAGCTCACGGGCGGCGCGGCGGACGTCCCGGCGCTGACGCTGCTGCCGGCGGTGACGTTCGGCACGGCGCTCACGCTGCCGCTGCTCGTGGCCACCCTCGGCTGGTGGCGCGTGGCGCCGCGCTTCGACCGCGACACGCTCGTCGCCGGCGCGGCCACGGGCGTGATCATCCTGACGACGACGCTCGCGTACACGTTCGACGGCGTGTCGATCGTCTTCACGCTGCTGCTGCTCCGCGGCGGCGTGCTGATCCTCGCGCCGGTCGTCGACACGCTCATGGGGCGGGAGGTGCGCTGGTTCTGCTGGGCCGCGCTCGCGGCCAGCATGGGCGGCATCGCCGTGGCGCTGCTGAACAGCCGCGACCGGAGCATGACCGTCGTGGCGGCGCTGAACACGCTCGCCTATCTCGCCGCGTACGCCGTGCGGCTGCCGCGCATGACGAAGTGCGCGAAGGGTGCGGAGCCGCTGGCCACGCGCCGCTGGTTTCTCGGCGAGATGACGATCGCGCTGGCCGTGCAGCTTCTGCTGCCGCTGGCCATCGCGCTGACGCCGGCCGGTGCGCAGCTCCGCGGGGGGATCGTCTCGATCGAGCCCGCGGGCCTGCTCGTCGGCGTGCTGTACGGCTGCCTCTACTTCTTCGGCACGAGCGTCTACCTCGACCGCCGCGAGAACACGTTCTGCGTGCCGCTGAACCGCGGCGCGAGCGTTTTGGCCGGCATCGCCGCCACGATCGCCATCGGCGGCACGCTGCACGCGGCCGACGTGGCCGGCGCGTCGCTGGTCGTCGGCGCGCTGCTCTTCCTCTCCCCCGTGCATCACCTCCCCGAGTCGTTCTTCGCGCGCGTCTTCGCACGGAAAAAGGAGCTCGTCCCATGAACCTGGCCCCGCTGCGATTCCACTGGAGCATGTCGGCCGCGGCCGATCCGAAGCGCCGTACGCAGGCGCGCTCCGCGCTGTCGGCCGTGCCGGACTTCCCCGTGCTGCTGAACTTCTGCCGCATGGCCGAGGAGTGCGGGATCGACTCGCTGCTGACGGCGTACGGGGCGCACCGGCCCGACGCCATCGCCATGGCCTCGGCCCTGGGCGTGCTGACCTCGAAAATCAAGTTCATGATCGCCATCCGCTCGGGCGTGAGCGCGCCCGCGCAGTTCGTGCAGCAGATCAACACCGTCTCCGCGCTGACCAACGGGCGCGTCTGCCTGAACATCGTCAACGGGCACACCGTGGACGAGCTGGGGTGCTTCGGCGATTTCCTCGATCACGAGGGACGCTACGGCCGTACCGACGAGTTCCTCCACCTCTGCAACGCGTTCTGGCACCGCGGCGAGGGCCTCGTACAGTTCGAGGGAAAGCACTACCGTGTGACCAACGGCCGTCTCGGCAGCCGTTACATCTCGCCCGACGGACGCGTCGCGCCAGAGATCTTCGTCGGCGGCAACTCGGCCACGGCGGAGGCGACGGTCATCCGCCACGCCGACTGCCTGTGGCGTTTCCCCGACACCGTGCCGGTCGTCGGCGGCACCGCGTCGCGCCTGGCCGCGGCGGGAAAAGAGACCGGCATCATCACCTCGGTGATCGCACGCGCCACGCGCGAGGAGGCGCTGGCCGAGACCGAGGAGATGCGCGAGCAGTTCGACGACAAAGCCAGGAGCGTGCACGAACAGGCACTGGCGCGCACCGACTCCGTGGCCAGCCGCACCGTGTACGGCCTGGCGCGGCAGGCGGAGTGGCTGACGCCGACGCTCTGGACCGGCGCCGTGCCGTTCATGGGCCCCTCCTCGGTGGCGCTGGTCGGCTCGTACGACGAGGTCGCCGGCGCGCTCCTGGACTACAAGGCCGCCGGCATCTCGCAGTTCCTCTTCCTCGGCTGGCCGGACCTCGAGGAGATGCAGATCTTCGCGCGCGAGGTCGCGCCGCGCGTGCGCGAGCGCGAGGCCGCCGCGGCCGCATTGCTGGAGAAGGCGAGCTGACATGCACATCCGATTTCACTGGCGTCTTCCGCAGGGCGGCGACCGTCCCGGCCGTCCGGACGATTGCTCCCGCCCCGATCTCGAGGAGCAGATCCCCTTCTGCCGCGACGCGGAGCAGCTCGGGATCGACTCCCTGCTGGTCGACTTCGGCCTGGAGAAGGCCGACTCGATCGTGCTCTCGACCGCGCTCGGCGTGGCCACCTCGAAGGTCCGCTTCATCATCGCCTATCGCTCCGGGCTGCTCGCGCCGACCTCGTTCGTGCAGCAGCTCAACACCCTGTCGTCGCTGATCGACGGGCGGATCTCGCTCAACATCGTCGCCGGCAGCACCCCCGCCGAGCAGCGCAGCTACGGCGACTTCCTCGAGCACGACGACCGCTGGGCGCGCACCGACGAGTTTCTGGCCATCGCCCGCGGCATCTGGCACGACGGGACCGTCGACTTCGACGGGAAGTTCTACCGCGTCGAGAAGGCGCGCGTGCGCACCGCCTACACGGCCAGCGACGGCAGCCGCGCGCCGCAGATCTACGTCGGCGGCACGTCCGAGGGGGCACGCGGCGTGGCGGAAAGGCACGCGGACTGTCTGCTGGTCCCGGCCGACGTGCCGTCGCGCGTGGCCTCCTCGATCGCGCCGATCCTGCGGAAAGGGGTGGAGGTCGGGGTCCGGGCGACGGTGATCGCGCGGCGCACGCGGAAGGAGGCCGTGGACGCCGCGCACGCGTTCCGCGACAGCGCCCCCGCCTGGGTGCACGGCCCGATGACGCAGCTCGTCGAGCGCAGCGACTCGCACCTGCTGCGCAACGCGTTCGCGAACGCGTCGAAGGAATGGCTGACGCCGTGGCTGTGGACCGGCGCCGTCGAGACGCAGGGAGCGATGTCCATCCTCATCGTCGGCTCGTACGACGACGTGGCCGGCGCGCTGCTCGAGTACCACGCCGCCGGCATCACGCAGTTCATCCTCTCCGGCTGGCCGAAGCGCGAGGAAATGCAGATCTTCGGCAGCGAAGTGATGGGACGCGTGCGGCGCCGGGAGGAGGTGGCGTGACGTTCCGCGTCGTCACCAACTGCGGGCCGGCGGAGGCGTACATCGAGCGATGCATCGCCTCGCTGCGCGGGCAGACGGTGCACGACTGGACGTGCGCGATCACGATCGATCCGTGCGGCGACGCGACGTACGGGCGCGCGCTGGCCGCCACCGCGGGAGACCCGCGCTTCGACGTCCGGCTGAACGAAGAGCGCCGCTGGGCGATGCACAACCTCGTTGATGGCATCGCCCGCGGCGGCGCGGCCCCGGACGACGTCATCGTGGTCCTCGACGGCGACGACCACTTCGCCACGCCGCGCGCGCTGGAGATCATCGGCGACACGTATCGCCGCTTCGATTGCTGGCTCACGTACGGCTCCTGGATCGCGGAAGGCCTGACGCCGAACGATCCGCCGCACACGCGCGGCGCCTGGCCCCCCTACCCGAGCGACACGACCGATTTCCGGAGCGGCCCGTGGCTGGGCACGGCCGTGCGCACGTTCCGGAAATGGCTGTGGGACCGCATCGACGACGCCGACCTGCGCGACGACGACGGCCACTACTTCCGCGTCGTCGAAGACCAGGCCTGCATGATCCCGATGCTGGAGATGGCCACCACGCGCCGCGCGCGGCACATCGCCGAGATCCTGCTGGTCTACAACCGAGCCAACCCCAACGCCGTCGGGCGCGTGATGCTGGCGGAAATGCGCGCCACGGCCGGCCGCATCCGCGCCCGCCGGCCTTATCGACCCATCGAAGACCGTTCCGGGAAAAGGGAGGAATCATGGCTACTGGAAAAGGAAACACTGGAAGCCACACCGGCGGCGCTGCCGGCAACACTGTGACGGTGGTCGTCTCGCGAACGGTCGCCGAGCAGATGTACTTCGCCCTGGCGAAGGCCCTCGCCGGCAGCGGCCCCAAGAAGAAAGGCAAAGGCGGCAAGGGCGGCGGCAAGGGCGGGAAGAAGTCCGACGGTCGCGGTGGCAAGAGCCGCGGCGGGGGCAAGACCCGCGGCGGCGGCAAGTCCGGCGGCGGCAGGGGCCGCGGCGGCAAACGCTGACGCACTCCGGCGATGCAACCGCAACCGAAGGAACGGCGCCGCTCGGCGCCGTTCCTGGCCGCGACGGCCATGGAGCGCCTGCGGCGCGTCGTGGACGCGTCGCTGGGCGCGGAGAGCGCGCAGGGCGGCGCGGCGCTGATCGCCGCGCTCATCACGCGCAAGGCGCACGACCGGGCGTTCGCCGCGGAGCTGATGGAGATCGCCCGCGGCGCGCACGGCGACCCGTGGCCGGTGCGGCGCCTGGCCTGCCTCGCGCTCGAGCAGCAGTTCCTGCGCGTGGCGAGGCCTGACGACCTGCTGGCGCTCCTCGATGGGCTCGCCCTTCTCACCGACACGTGGGAGCACGTGCGCCGCGTCGTGCTGCAGGAAGGCTACTCGTCGGTGACGGTGCTGCAGTTCGCGGCCGAACTGCGCAAACGGATCGGGCGGTACGAGCACGTGCACAACGGGTTCGCGCGCGATCCGCTGCGCGCGGCCGCCGACTTCGTCGAGCATTCGCGGCATGAATGCCGCCTGGCCCTGTCGCGCTATCTCCTGCCGGCGGCCGACGTCGTCGAGCAGATCCTGGCGGTGGTCCGGACGACCGCCGGCCTGCCGCACCTGCCGAAGACCGATCCGTACAACCTCGGCGAGGCGCGCCGTGCCATCGCATCGCTGCCGCCGTACGAGCGCGAGATCCTCGAGCTGCTGCTGGCCGAGCCGCTGATCTACTGGGTGGCGGAGGAGACCCCCTCCACGGTCCATTCCCTCGTCGAATATCCGATCGGCACGATCGTCCTCGCGATCAAGCCGCCGGGCAGCGACCTGGAGATCCAGATCAAGCGCGCCGGCTGTCGCGGCGAGCGCGCCATCGACTGCGTGTACCAGCGCGAGGGGGAGAAGCAGCCCCTCCCCGTGCATCACCATTTCTGGGGCGCCTCCACGGGGCGGCTCCTGCAATGGGAGCTCTCGTCGGGCGGCATGCTGGCGCGCATGCATCGCCTCGTCTACGGCACCGAGACGCAGGGCTCGCGCACCGTGGCGCTCTCGGGAATCCTCGAGATCCCGACGCCGCGCGGCGACGTCTCGCTGGTGTCGTACTTCGGCACCGCGCAGGGGTACGGCCGCGGTTTCGGCGCGATGCGGGAGGCGATGAAGCGCGTCCTGCCGCGCCTCGAGCACGACCGCCTGCACGCCCGCGGCCCGGACCTCGGCGGCTACGAGACGCTCGGCAGGTGGCTGGCCGTGACCTCGCCCGAGCAGGCGTTCGTCGTCGGCACGAGCTCGTTCCGCTTCGAGCGCCTGGCCGCGTATCTTGCCCCCGACGGCGACGACGCCTACTTCGAGCGCGGCCTCGGCGTCGACGCATCGGACGACGATCGCCGCCGCTTCGCCGACGCGGTCATGGGCGAGATCGTTCCGCACTATCGCCCGCCGGCCGGCGGCGCGTTCCGCTCCTGGCAGGCGTATCTCGAGGCCGCGTACGCGGCCAACCGCGCCGAGGCCGATGCCACGTTCATCGACGTCCTGCGGCAGGTCGGCCGTTACTTCGGCTTCTTCACGGCCCTGCGGATCTGGAGCGAAGGAGAGTCGTTCGTGACGCGCAACGTCGGCCTGCGCAACGTCTTCACCAACGGCGAGTGGCGCGTGCGCGTGCACTTTCACGATCACGACTCCGTCTCCCTGCCGGGCCGCGACTACGACCGCTGGGCCGCGCAGCACGCGGTGCGTGCGATGCGTCACGACCTGGTGCACATCCTCGGCGGCACGGCCGGGCAGCGGCGCATCCCGGGCGAAGTGGCGGCGCTGCGCGCCATTTATCGCGTCAGCGAGGAGACGGCCGAGGATGGGCTGCAGGTGTTCCGGCAAGCGTGCCGGGATGCATACTTTCAGGCGCAGGAGGCGGTCGAGAAAAACGAGGCGCTGCGGAAGATGGTCACGCGCGGGTTCCTCCGCGAGCTGCGCGACTGGGACGATCTCGTGCGCGGCTGGGCCGAGGCGCGGCCGGAGGGCGCCGAGGAGACCGCGCGCTGGCGGAGCGGGGCGGCGAAGATGCTGCGCGCGCGCGACTACACGGACGAGCGCATCGACGCGGTCATCGGGGCCCTGCTGAAGCACGCGCAGGACGTGGAGCGCTACACGTTTCTCTATCGCCCAGAGCTCGTGCGATGAGCTCCGCGTAGAGCGTACCGGCAGGAACGTCGTCCTTGCGCGCGCCGGCGCGGCGCCACATGTCGTTCCAGAGATGCACCGCGCGCGTCGGCTCGCCGAAGCGCGGCGGCGGTCCTTCGATGATGCTGCGCCACGCGTGGAACGGCAGCGGGCAGAACACCGCGGAGGGCTGCACGTACTCCTCCAGGCCGCACTCGGCGACGACCTCCTTCACCAGGCGCGGCCCCGTCTCTCCCCAGCGCAGGGAAGAGGCGTCGCGCGCGTCGCAGCGCTCCCAGGCGAGCTGCATGGCCGCGCTGCCGCGCGGCGCGCGGATCACGCACGATGCGGGCGTGCTGCCGTCGCGCGCCGGCTCGCTCGCGAACACGTGCTCGCCCGCGAAGTCGAACGGACGCAGGCAGACCACGTCCGTGTCCACCCACCACCCGCCGCGCTCGAGCAGGAGCCGGTAGCGGAAGAAGTTCGAGAAGCCCGAGACCGTGTCGTGCTCGCGATAGCGGAAGACCCGCTCGCGCGGCAGGATCTCGCCGGCGTCGCGCAGCGTCGTCCCGGCGGGCACGTTGCGCACCTCGTCGTACACATAGAGCTCGAACCGGTGGCCGTGCTGGAGAAACGAGGCGATGGCGAGCCGCTCCATCGGCGACAGCTCGCCTCCGATCCATAGCGACTGAATGGCGTCCCGCGTCACTGCACCTGAACCGATCCGACGAACTGGTACGCGAGCCCGTGCGACGCGGCGTTGAGATACATCGAGTACGTGCCGGCCGCGGGCGGGCTGAAGTCGACGGCGAACGTGCCGTCGCCCATCGGGCGCGGCTGCTCCCGTCCCTGCCAGACGCCGGGGGCGAAGATGAGCACGAGCGAGTCGCCGAGGCTCTCGACGGGGGCGCCCGATTCGGTGGTCAGGCGGAACCGCAGCGACGATCTCGCGCCGCTGCGGCGTGCGCCCCCGTCGACGAGCGCCGCGCGCACGGCCGGCCGCGGCGGTGCCGCGCGCTCCGACTCGCGCACCGCCACGCTGAAGCAGTCCACCGCCCGCGGCACGTCGAGCAGGAACGCGACGTCGTACTGGCCGCCGTCCGCGAGGCGTGCCGACGTCTCGTATACGCCGGGGCCGCGCTCGCGCAGGCTGCGGTCGACGACCATGACCGCGCGCGGCCGCCGGCCGTAGTTGTTGAAGTTCCCCATCGGCGCGGCCATCCCTTCCTGGTAGTAGTAGATGACGCGGTCCGGCCCGTTGGCGAAGAGCACCGAGTCGCCGCCGATGGCCTGCACGACCGATGGCGCGAGCGAAGGCATGTCCATCCCGAACGCCCGCCGCCCGCCGCCCACGTCCGCCACGGCCACCGGCGTCCCTTTGCGGCCGAGCTCCGACAGGACGATCATCTGCACCTGCTCGGAGTCGCGCAGCAGGACGTACGCGAGCGTGCGCGAGAACGCGATCTGGTCCGGGATCCCGGGGAGTCTCCCGCTCTGCACGAGCCGGTTCGTGGCCACGTCGATCACGTCGACCGACTGCTCGACCGGGTTGATCGACATCGCCAGCCGCGCGTCGGGAGTGATGCGCACCATCGACACGCCGGCCGCGATCTGCATCGTGGCGATCACCCCGCGCGTGCCGACGGCGACGATCGACCCTTTCTCGCTGGCGACGTACGCCGCTCCGGCGAGCGAAGACCAGGCGATGGACACGGGACGCGCCACCTCGGCCTCGTGCACGACCGCCAGCTTCGCCACGTCGACGACGGTCACGCGGTCGTGCTCCGCGGTCGTGGCGAAGACGTAGCGGTTGTCGTGGCTGACGGCGACGTCGTGCTTTCCGCGCGGCAGCGGCAGCGTCGCCGCGATGCCGAGGTCCTTCGCGCGCAGCGCGACGAGCGCCTCCTCGGTGGCCACCCAGAGATAGCCTTCGTCCGGCTGCAGCACGAGGCGGCCCGGCGACGAGCGGAAGGAGACGCTCTTCGCCACGCGCCATGCGGCGGTGTCGACGAGCGCCACCTGCCTGGCCTTCCCCATCGACACGAACAGCGCGTTGCTGTCGTCGGTCAGCACCCAGTCGTCGGCGGGACCGGGCAGCTCGACCAGCGCGAGCAGCTTGGTGCCGCCGAAGCCGAAGAGCGGATCGACGACGGTGAGCGTCGCGTCGTCGTTCATGGCCAGGACGTGGAACGTATTGAGGTTCACGTCCGCGCGTCCGAGAAAGCCGCCGCCAGCGTAGATGTTGATGCGGTCGCGGCAGCCGGCGGGACGCTGGTGCCGGGCGCCGTCCATCCAGGCGGCGGGCTTCGCACCGCGAAGGGGCGCGCCCGTGGCCTCGTCGCGGATCTCGAAGCGCACCACCACGTCGTCACCGCCGCGGAGGGGCCGCGGCTCGGCGGAGGGGGCGGCGTGGTCGATGGTCAGCTTCACCGCCACGCCGTCCTGGACGCTGCGGCGGACGACGGGGGCGCGCTCGGGCTCCTCGCCGCCGGCGGTGGCGGCGGCGAGGAGCAGCAGGGTGGCAGCGAATGCGGTACGGGTCATGGGCTCAGTGGTGTCCCGGCGGATGATCGGAATGCGTGGGTGGTGTGGTGCTCTGCTCCGGCCGCACGATCGTGTCGGTGCGCGTCGGCTTGAAGAGATCGACCGGGGACGGCGGCAGGTTGATCATCGGCTGCGCCGCGGCGCCGGCCGGGGCGGTCGTCGTCGGGATGTGCGCGGCCACGAGCCGCGATCCCCACGGCGTCGTCGACGAGCAGCTCGCGTCGTTGCACTTCACCGACTGCACGAACAGCGGCGGGTTCGGCATCGTCTTCGTCGAAGACCAGAAGCCGGTCTCCTTGTCGATGCGCACGCGGTCGAAGGGCGCCCCGGTCCCGGCCAGGCCGGCGTAGATCTCGATGAAGTCGGCCATCCGGCCGTTCGAGGTATTGGCCGTGGTCGTGCCGCGCAGGCCGGAGGGGAAATTCGCGCCCGCGCCCGGCGCGGGGAAGTAATTGACCGTGACGATGTCGCGGTCCTTCTCGCCGACCCGCAGGATGCCCCAGAGGCCGTTGAGGAAGTCGGTGCCGATGAACGTGCGGAAGAGATAGTCGCCCTGCGTCCGGGCGTGGCCGCCCGCCTCGTCGATCACGAGATCCCACGAGACGTTCGGGCCGAACGCGTCGCGCGAGCCGAGGAGCTGCGAGAAGCGGTTGTGGCCGATCACCGACGAGGCCGTGCCGTTCTCGTACGGCTCCTCCTGCCAGTGATGGCCGTGCAGCGTCAGCACCTGCTCGTCCAGCCCGGCCGGGTGGAGCATGCGGATGCGCACCGGCTCGCCGGCGGCCGCCGCGAAGACCGGCGTCTGCGGATCGGCCAGCACGAGCTGGTTCGACATCGCGCGCATGATCCCCAGCGGGAACGCCTGCGGGCTGAGGAACAGGCTCTGGTCGACGAAGCGGTACTGCAGCGGCTCGGTGCGGTAGTTGAACGCGCGCGTGAACGCCGCCGGCGCCGGACTGAGCGTCGGCACGCCGCCGTTGACCTGGAACGTGCCGGCCATCCCGGCCTTGTGCTGCGTGCACCAGAACGGCAGGTTGGTCGGCTGCACGTTCGGCTTCACCCGCACCGTGATCAGCGCCGTCGGCCCGGTAAAGGCGTCGGTGCCCCACGACCCGGCGATGCCGTTCGGATCGTTCTTCAGCGGCTTGTCGGCGGAGACGACCTCGAACACGCTCTCGAACGCGGCGCGGCCGGTGATGAACGCCACGCCGTGGCGTCCCGCGGCCACGGAGAAGACGGCCGTGTCGCCGGAGTTGACGCGATAGACGGCGTTGTTCGCCTGCACCGTGCCGTTCAGCTTCCACACCGGGCCCGGCGCGTTGTCGCCGGTGATGTTCAGCGTCTGCGGCCCGGCCGTGAACGTGCCGGCCATGTTCTGCTTGTGCTGCGTGCACCAGAAGATCAGCGAGCCGGCGGCGTTGGACTTCGCCTGGATGGTGATCAGCGTGGCCGGTCCGGCCACGGCGGGCGTGCCCCAGCCGCCGGTGATGCCGTTCGGGTTCGCGATCAGTTTGCCGGCCCCTTCCAGGACGGTGAAGAAGTTGTTGAACGCGGCCTGTCCCTGGGTGAACGTCACGCCGTGCGTGCCGCTCTTCACGTTGAAGAGGATGACGTCGCCCGGCTTGATGCTGTAGTTGCTGTTGTTCGCCATCGGCTTGCCGTCGAGCAGCCAGGTCGGCGTGCCGTTGACGATGTCGCCCGTGATCGTGTGCGTCGGCGTGGGCGTGGTGCTGATCCGGAACGTGCCGGCCATGTTCTGCTTGTGCTGCGAGCACTCGAACGGCAGCGTGCCGGTGGCGGTCGGTTTCACCTGCAGCGTCAGCAGCGTGACCGGTCCGGTCTGCGGCAGCGTCCCCCAGGAGCCGGCGATGCCGTTCGGATTCGCGACGAGCAGATTGCCGCCGGAGAGCACGTTGAAGAAGGCCTCGAACGCCGCCTGCCCCTGCAGGAAAGCGATGCCGTGCAGGCCGGTCTGCGAGGTGACGGTGATGATGTCGCCCGGCTTGACGTTGTAGGTCGAGTTGTTCGCCTGCGGCACGCCGTTCAGCGCCCACACCACCTGGCCGTTGACGACGTCGCCGGCCAGCACCGTGCTCGGCGCCGGGGCGTTGACGCGCAGCGTGCCGGCCATGGCGGCCTTGTGCTGCGTGCAGAGGAACGGCAGCGTGCCGGTGGCGTTCGACTTCACGCGCAGCGTGACCAGGTCCTTCGGCCCGGGGAACGCGTCGGTGCCCCACGAGCCGGTGATGCCGTTCGGGCTGTCCTTCAGCAGCTCGCCGCCGGAGACGACGTCGAAGAAGGCGTCGAACGCGGCCTTCCCCGGCGTGAAGGCCACGCCATGGCGTCCGTTGACGACGTTGAAGATGACCGTGTCCCCCGGCGCGACGGTGTAGACCGCGTCGTTCGGCTGCTGCGTGCCGTTGAGCGACCAGGCGATGACGCCGTTCACGACCACGCCGGAGATGGTGTGCGCCGCCGGCGTGGCGGGATTGCCCGTGCCGGTGCCGCCGGTGGCGGGATTGCTCGTCCCGCCGCTGCCGCCGGCCGGCGGTGCGGCCTGCGGCGGCACGTTGCCGGTGGTCTGCATGCCGATGATGTCGTCGGAGATGATGGTCACGAACTCGCGGAACGACTTCGTCACGCCGTCGTCGGTGTACACCACGCGCGCCGAGGCCTTCGAGTTCTCGTCCACCGTCCAGCTCGTGGTCGTGCGCGGCTCGATGATCAGCGCGCCGATCAGACCCTTCGGATGCTGCATGAGCGGGTCGGAAGGATTGAGATTCACCGATCCGTACTCGACGGGCCGTGGCGTCCAGACGTTGTTGTCGAGGACGTACTGGCCGGCGTACCAGCGGTACGTCTTCGACTGCCCCGCCGCGAGCGTCTGCACCGGGTTCGCGCCGATGTTCATGCCGTCGCTGTCGCGCACGTCGTACTGCAGCAGCGAGGCGTGGAGGCCGACGTTGCGGGAGGTGCTGATCGCGACCGGCTGCGATGCGACGACCGTGAAGGCGGTGTCGCCGGCGCGGCTGACGATGAACTTCGTGCCGGCCTGTTTCGGCACGGCCGTGGTGTTGTTCGCGGTGATGGTGTAGGTCTGGTTGCCGTTGTTGGCCGTGTTGCCGCTGGGATCCGCGAGCGCGTAGCCGAGCCCGTTCTGGGCGTTGAACGCCGCCTGGAACGACTGCGCGTAGAACGGCGAAGGACCGCTGAAAGCCTGGATCCACTGATCCCCTTCCGTCTTCGAGGCCGCGTTCACCGTGAACTGCGCCGGCCACGCCGGAATGGTCGTGACGGTGTTGCCCACCGCGGTTCCGGCGGGCAGGTCGTTCGTCAGCGTCACCGTGACGCATTCCCCCGCCTTCGCGCGGAGGATGAGCGGCTCGACGCGGTTCGGGTTCCTCAGCTTCCCGTTCACCAGGTCGGCCTCGTCGACATAGATGATCGCGCTCGGGTCGACGAGCTGCTGCCCGCCGTTGGCACCCGCCTGGCCGCGGGCGTTGTAGGTGAGCCAGTTCGTGCCGGTGGCCTGCTGGATGGTCATCGCGCGCACGCGGTACTCGCGCACCGGTGCGATGTCCGCGGAGGGGCAGCCGGCCGGCGCCGCCCCGGCGCCCGAGGCGTTGTTCGGCAGCCGCTGCAGGTCGGGCTGATTCTGGTCGTAGGCGCGCAGCAGCCCCCAGTTGCCGTTCTTGCGGCCGGTCGTGTCGGAGCTCGCTTCCCAGAGGAAGTCCGCCGTCGGGCCGCTGTTCTTCGGCAGGGTGAAGATCATCTCGTAGTGCTCGGAGATGCCCATCCCCTGCGCCGAGCGCCAGCCCGAATCCTCCTCGGCCGGCTCGAACAGCCAGTTCACGCCGTGCATGTTGAAGAAGTGTGGCGACATGTGCGCGCCGACGAGCGTGCGCACCTGCACGTTGTCCCCGCCGTACGCGCGCAGCAGCGGCGTGTACGGATCGGTTGGTTGCGCGCCGCGGAACGCGGGCGCGAACGTGAACGCATTCGCCCCGGTGCTGCTGATCTTCGTCCCCCCCGCCGGCTGCACGTTGAGCTGCGGGTCGAGCCGGACGATGGAGGCGAAGGCATTCGACAGATCCGAGCCCGCCGCATTCGGCGTCTGGCTCGGCGTGCCGCCGAAGGCGCGGAAGGTCAGCGGCTCGTTGCGGTAGTTGACCGAGTAGGAGCCGGTGCCGAACGTATTCGTGACCAGCACCGGGAACGGCGGACGCGGCGACAGCGGTCCGACCGTGCCTCCCGGCGGCGAGATGGCGTTCTTCGGATCGGACCAGCCGGTGTAGGCGGGCGTGCCGCCGTCGTACGGCACGGGCGCGCCGATGCTGTCCGCCGTGTACGCGAGCTGGCGGTCCTGGAACTCGAGGACGAACTCGCGATAGCTGTTGTCCGGATCCCGCGGATCGATGATGTTGGCGTGCCATCCGGTCGGGCCGCCGTCCAGCGGCGGGAGGTTGTTCGCGCCGGTGGGACGGTTCGCGTTCGAGCCGTAGTGCTCGCCCGTCTCGCCGTCGAGCCAGTACGACCCCCTCGGCTCCACGACCAGGCCGGCGTAGAGGCCGACCTGCTGGTGCGTCGACGGGCCGAAGTGATCGTGCGTGAAGACCGTGCGCAGCGTGCGGTCGATGCGGCGCTCGCCCTTCGGATACTCCAGCAGCCCCTCGTCCTGCGCCTCGCCGAACACCGGGTCGGCGGCCCAGCGCTGGATCGTCGCCTGCGCGCCGAGCCAGCGCCCGCCGGGACCGTCGCCGAAGTACGGGATCGCTTTCGGCCTGAGGCACGTGCGGTTGCCGGTCGGCTTCGCGCCGCTGTTCGTGATCGAGAGCCCGGCGAACAGGCCGGCCGGGCACTGCGTGCAATCGTGTCCGCCCGGGCACTGGTTGATGGCCCCGATCGTCTCGCGCACTTCATCGGGGCTGAACGTGCCGTCCTCGTAGTTGTAGCCGTTGCCGGCGCCGTCGGACGAGGTCACGTCGAACTTCACGAGATGGATGTGCTGGCCGATGACGTCGGTCGGCGTGCGCACCTGGAAGTCGTCGAGCTCGTAGTAATTCGGGACGAGATTGGCCTGCCAGTACTCGATGATCTGGTCGCTGTTCGCACGGAAGAAGAACGGCTGCGGGATGCGCTTGTTCTCCATCGTGTCCTTCACGTCGCCCCACAACGTGAGGATGCGCGTCTGCGGGTAATGCCACCCCTTCTTGTTGAAGACCGCATCGATCTGGATGTTCGCGGCCTTGTAGCGGATCAGGCATGGCTGCCTGCCGTCTTTCGGATCGAGGACGAGCGGGGGACGCTCCTCCTCCCTGCAGTGCTCGCGGCCGTCGAGGGTGACGTTCGGGTTCGCGTACGGCGCGCCGTGTTTGCGCTTCATGCCGTTCAGCACGAACGGCGCGGGGCGTCCCTCGGGAGTGAAGGAGGGATGGTTGCGGACCTCATGGATGGCCATGGCCGCTTTTTCGCCGGCGGTGCCGTCTTCCGGCAGCTGCACGGCCGTGATCGCGCCGTTGTTCTTGGTGAAGTCCCAGCGCGTGTGCTTCTCGGTGATGTCGGGGTCGAAGAGCGAGATGTGGCGCGGCAGCCCGCCGTCGAGATAGACGGTCTTGCCGCTCGAGTCTTTGCGCGGGTTGCCGTTCGCGTCCTCGTCCCACGCCAGGTCGAGCGGCGGATGCGGCGCGCGCTGCCCGGCCACGCCGGGGATGTAGAACGGGTAGCCGGGGTTGCGCGTCTTGTCGTCCGGATGCACCTGCACGGTGTAGCCGACCGGATCCTGCTCGGTGGGGATGGTGACGCTGACGATCTGCGTGCGCGCCGGCGGCAGCGCCATGGGGATGGTCGGCAGCGGGACGAGCGCCGGCGTCGGAGTGCCGGAAGCGATCTCGCCGTCCGGCAGCGCGCGGTTCCATCCCGTACGCACCGTGCCGTCGCTGTTGAGGGTCGTCCCCGTCTCCAGCGCGTCGTGCACGCGCCAGAGCGACCACATGCCCTGCGCGAAGTGCGGATAGAAGTGGCAGTGGAAGATCGAGTCGCCGACGGTCTTGTTGACGTTGCCGCTGCCGTTGTAGACGTGGTTCAGCGTGTACGACGCGCCCGGGCTGATCATCTGGCTGTCGCGGTACGCGCCGTTCGGGTTGCGCGGCGAGTGCAGCCACTGCTGCGCGTGCATGTGATGCACGTGCGTGATGTTCGTGCCGGCGTGGAGGATCTGGAAGATCACGTGATCGCCGACGTAGCTGTGGTAGACGTTCGACGGATCGTCCGGATAGAGCGCCTTGGTCGCCTTCGGGCCGAGGGTCGAGCCGGTGCAGTCGCCGCTGGTGGTGCACTTGACGCCCTGGTTGGCCGGCACGTCCACCACCATGGCCGGATCGCCCACCGTCCACGCGCTGAGGAAGAACTCCTCGAACTTGCACGTGGCGCACTGGTACATCGGTCCCACGCCGAGGCGGTTCGCCAGGACCTCGGCCGCGATGCCGCCCATGCCGTAGTTGATGGCGAAGAAGTCGCGCCCCGCGGTCAGCGTCTGCGCCAGCGACGCCCCGCTCTGCTGCTGCGGGAAGGCCTGCGTGACCAGGAAGTCGTCGTGATAGTGGATGGCGAACTCGCGCCACGGCTCGCGCGGATTCGGCGTGGACGGCACGCCCGCGTACGGCGGATCGATCACCAGTCCCGCGTTCGGCCCGGTGATGATCGCCGTGAGATCGGAGTGACAGATCTCCCCGCGGCTGTTGGTCATCTTCAGCACCGGCATCGGCTCGTTGCCGCAGCGGCGCGCGTCATCGGTGGCCCCGTAGTTGATGTACGGCTGTCCTTTCGTCGTGTGCAGATACCCGTCCGTGCCGCTCGTGACCGGATCGCCGCCGGCATCGAGCAGCACCGCCTCGCGGCTGTCGCCCGCGGCCACGGCCCAGTTCCACACCCGCGCGTTCTTCCCGTTGATCTTCACCGGCGCCTTGCTGCTGCGTGTGAGCTGCTGCCCGGCCGCCTTGTAGGTCGCCTTCAGCAGCTCCGCGCGCGTGACCTGGCTGCGGTACCACTCCGATCGCGCCGGCTGCACGGTCACCGAGCCGAAGAGGCCCTGCATCAGCTGCCCGCCCATGTTCGGCGAGGCGCCGTTGGTCGCGCCCGTGCTGTACAGCAGGTACGACCCCTCGGAGTGCGGCGGTGCGTGGAGCACGTACGTGATCCGCTGCCCCGGCGCGATCAGGCCGCTCGCGCGCGGCCCGCTGGCGTTCGCGGTGATGTCGTTCGCGCCGCTCCACGAGCCGTCCGCCGAGATCCCCTCGATCGGTGTGCCGTTGCCGTCGAGCGCACGCACGAGCGAGAGTCCCATCACGTGCACGCCGGCGTAGCGCGTGCCGCCCTGGGCATTCGTCGTGCCCCAGCTGTTCAGCGCCGGCGTGGCCGCGCCGTTCGCCCAGGCGTTCGTCATGGTGCTCTTCCCCTCCCACGGCGACGCCGCGGGGAAGACCGAGACCTGCGGCACGTCGGCGAGGAGGTTCTGGAACGCGATCTCCAGGCAGCTGTTCGCGTTGACGCGCAGCACGATCGGGCGCGGGCGCTTGTCGCGCCGCAGCATCACCTTGCCGGCCATCAGCGTGGACGGCCCGCCGCTGTTGCTCTCGACGTCGTGCCGGAGCGCGTAGATCGTCCCGCCCGACTGGAACGCGCCGAGACGGTTGTTGTAGAACGCCTGATCGAGCGCGACCACGTCGGCGCGGGTGGTGTTCTCCTGCGTACAGGGGTTCTGCCCCCACGCAACCACCGGCACGAGCATGGCGAGGAACATCAGGAACAGGACCGGGCGACGGTGCATCTCGCTTCCTCCTCGAATGAAAGGACACACACGGCACATGCGCGCGCGGGCGCGCCGGGACCGCGTTTTCGCTGGAGCCAGGCTTTATTCAGTTGACGGATGGGAGAGCGCGGTTGTGAACGCGCCGAGCGCCGTTTCGTACTCGCGCACGTACTCCGCGACCATGCGCCGGTAGTGAAACTCCGAAAGTGCGTAGTCGCGGCACGCGCGCGGACGAATCGCGCCGAGCCGCGCGAACGCCTCGGCGTAATCCGTTTCCGTCTCGCAGAGGAAGCCCACCTCCGGCGTCATCAGCTCCGACGACGCACCCCACGGCGTGGTGATCACGGGAGTGCCCGACACGAGCGCCTCCATGATCGTCAGCGGACACGCTTCCTGGTAGCGCGACGGATGGAGCAGCGCGCGCGCCCCGGCCAGGAGGTCGGCCTTCTCGCTCCCCTGCACGTCGCCGACGAATTCCGCGCCGCCCGCCTCGCACATGGCCATCGCCGCCGCCAGCGCCTCCTCGCTCCTCGCGGTCCCGGCCACCACGAGGCGGAAGCCGATCTTCTTCGACAGGGCGATGGCGACGTCGAGTCCCTTGCCGATGCACCAGTCCATCGACGACATGAAGAGCGCATAGTCGCCTTTGGTCTCCGAGTAGACGTACTCCGCCGGATCGACGCCGTTGCGCACCACGCGCGTGCCGCCGAGCGACTCCGCGAGCCAGCGCGAGACGTAGACCCACTCCTCCCGCGGCTGCGGCGGCGGCAGGCCGCGCGAGCCGGGATGCAGGTGCAGCACCGCGATGTGCGGCACGCCGCGCTCGCGCGCTTCCTCCTCGAACTCCTCGGGCAGGAGGAGCGTGTGCATGACGTCGACATCGGCAGGCCAGCGATCGACGATCGTCACGCCGCGCGGCGCGGGCGCGATCGCCGGCCGCGTGAGGTAGTACACGACCTCGTGCCCCTCCTCGGCCAGCCCGCGTGCCGTCAGGTCCTGCAGACGCTGCCCGGATCCCGAGGGCCACGGCTTCACGCGCCGGCCGACGCCGCGCGCCGACGCGATCGGATAGACGTGATTCCCGGTGAGCAGCACCCTCATGCCGCGGGCAGCTCTCCCGGCACGACGAGCGGAAACTCGCTCCACGGCAGGCCGAGCTTCATGAAACGGACGATGAACCCGATCCGCGGCTGGTCCGAGGTGTTGGGCTGCGAGCCGTGGATGATGTCGTTGTGATGCAGCGACATCTCGCCGGCGCGCAGCACGACGTCCGTCACCGCCGCGCCGTCGATGCTGCACTCGACGTGCTTGCCGAGGCGGATCATGTTGTCCGGCTCGGGCTGGTCGTGATGCGGCAGGCGCGTGTGATGCGAGCCGCGCACGACCTGCATGCAGCCGTTCCTCGGCACGCTGTCCGCCAGCGCGATCCACGCCGTGACGCAGTCGCCGGGGCCGAACTCGCGATACGCGCCGTCCTGGTGCCACGACACGAAGCTGCGGCTGTGCGGCTCCTTGCGCAGCACCATCGCCCCCCAGATGGCGGTCTTGCCGAGGACCGACTCGGCCGCGGCGACGACGGCGGGATGCGTGGCCAGTTCGAGCGCCCAGTCGAATTTCAGGTGCGGGAGCTTGTGGTTCTCCGGGTCGAGCGCGAGCGCCTCCTCCACCCTCGCCCGGTAGCGCGCCGTCTCGGCGTCGCGCAGCGCGGCCAGCGGAAAGAGCACGCCGTCGCGCTCGTAAGCGGTTTTCTGTGCGGAGGTCAGCATGCGTGCACCACCTTTCCGGACTCGAGGATCCCGTCCCACCGCGCCGCGATCCGCTCGGGCGCGAAGCGCGTCGTCACCTCCGGGGCCCGCGCCGCGAGCCGCCCGCGCCGCCCGTCGTCGCGCATCAGCGTGTCCAGCGCCGAGGCGAAGGCATCGCGCCGCCGCACCAGCACACCGTCGATGCCGTCGCGGATCACGGCGCGCATCCCCGCGCTGCAGTCGATGACCACCGGGGCCACGCCCGCGGCCATGGCTTCGCACAGCGCGTTCGGAATCCCCTCGGTCCTGGAGGTCATGGCGAACAATTCCGCGCGCGCCAGCGGCTCGTAGACATCGAGCGTCATGCCGGGAAGCCGCGCGCGATCCTGGAGCTGCAGCGCCGCCACCAGCGACTCCAGCTCGCGCCGCGCCGGCCCCGTGCCCCAGATCTCGAGGCGCCACTCCGGATGCCGCGGCGCGACCTCGCCGAAGGCGCGGATCAGCAGCCCGAGGTCTTTCTCCCACGACAGCCGTGTGAGCGAGAGCACCAGGCGCTCGCGCCGAGCTCCGTTGCGCGGCGGCGCGGGGAGCACGGGGTTGGGGATGGCGTGGACACGCTCGAGGCCCTGCCCGCGGAAGAAGTCCGCATGCTCCTCCGTCAGGCAGACCACCGCATCCGCGTGGCGGTACATGTGCAGGCGCACGCGCTCCCACGCGCCGATGGAGTATCCCTCGGGGTCGGCCATCTCGCTGGCGATGACGCGCAGCGGCAGGCCGTGCGCGGCGATGAGCAGGCGGACGTTCGTAAGGTCGCCGACGCCGATGGCCGTGCAGTCGCGGCCGCGCAGCGCATCGCGCAGCCGCGCCATCAGCGGCGCGTGCAGCACGACCGGCGCCGGCGCCTTCAGGCGCGCCAGCAGCCGGAGGACCGCGGAGGTCGAGTCGGAGCGCGGCCGCGCATCGCCGAGGTCGCGGCGGACGATGGAGGGATGCAGCGGATAGACGTCGCGTGCGTGCGGCTGGTGGAGGGTCAGGATCTCCACCGCCTCGCCGCATGCCGCGCGGTGATTGGCGAGGTTGGCCGTCGTGCGTGCCGCTCCCCCACCCGCCATCGACGAGATGATGAAGGTCCTCTGCATGCTCTGCAGAGAAGACGGCCGGCCCGCGGCGGGCGTGAATCCGCGGGGAGACGATGGAGCGGCGGGCTTCAGCCCGCCGGAGGCCCGCTGCACGGGTTTCACCAACGGACCGCCGGCGTCCTCGCCGGCTGTCTGTGCGGGCGTCTCGCCCGCACAGTGGCGGCGGGACGCCGCCACAGACAGCCGGCGGGACGCCGGCGGTCCGTTGGCGAGACCGGTGCGGCCTGCTTAGCGCGACAGGCGCGAGCGACGCATCACCAGGCGCGACATCGGGACCAGCCGGTGCGTCCGCCGCTCCCCCTTCTCCCGGGTGAAGCGGGCGAACTCCACATAGTCGCGGCCGACGCGGGCGATCATCTGCTCGCCGGCATCGTCGAGCGTGAAGATGTACTCGCAGTCCCCATCCTGATGCTTCAGCGTCCCGCGCTTCCCCTCGGACGCCTTCCACGACTCGTAAAACGTTTCCTCCTGGCCGGACGCGGTCGCGGCCAGCGTCAATGCCAGGGCCACCAGCAGGGAGTACAGCGCTTTCTTGTGCATGTCCGTAGAAAAGCACGAATCGGGCCGCGGGTGTTCACGAAATGCCGCCGCCGCACGTCTTCCGGACAGGTACTCCCATGCGAAAACTACTCATCGCCACGCTGCTCGTCTGCGCCCCCTTCGCGCTCGGCGACGCGCCGATGCGCATCGCCGACGTCCCCGTCGTCGACCAGAACGGCGCCTCGAAACGCTTCTACTCCGGGCTGGTGAAGGACCGCATCGTCGCCATCAACTTCATCTTCACCAGTTGCACGACCATCTGCCCGACCCTCGGCGCCACGTTCGCCGGCGTGCAGTCGCGCCTCGGCGACTCGGCCAAGGACGTCTCGCTCATCTCCGTTACCCTCGACCCGATCACCGACACGCCCGCGCGCCTCGCCGCGTGGAGCAAGCGCATGGGCGGCAAGGAGGGATGGACGCTCGTCACCGGCGAGCCGTCGGAGATTGATGAGCTGCTGAAATCGATCGGCGCGTTCACGCCCGACAAGAACGATCACGGCCCCCTGCTCGTCATCGGCGACGACCGCACCGGCCGCTGGCAGCGGATGAACGGCTTCACCGCGCCGGCGAAGATCGCCGACGCGCTGCAGGCCCTCGGCAAACAGCGTGCGGAGGCCACTCCCGCGGCGCAGTATTTCGGCACGCTGCCGCTGGTCGACCAGAACGGCCGGTCCGTCGATCTCTATCGCGATCTGCTGCACGGCCGCACCGTGGTCATGAACGCCTTCTTCGCGGATTGCAAGATGACCTGCCCGGTGATGGCCAGCGCCTACCGCGCCATCCAGAGCCGCTTCGCCGGCCGCCTCGGCCGCGACCTCGTGCTGATCTCCATCACCGTCGATCCCGCCAGCGACACGCCGCCGAAACTGAAGGCGCTGGCCGCGCAGCTCGAGGCGAAGGAAGGGTGGTACTTCCTCAGCGGCTCGCCCGAACAGGTACACGCCGCGCTGCGCCGCATCGGCCTCTACGCCGAGAACCGCGACGGCCACTCGAACCTCTTCCTCATCGGCAACGACCGCACCGGTCTCTGGAAGAAGGCCCTCGGCGTGGCCGGCATCGACGCGGTGGTCGACGTCGTCGCGTCGGTGGTCGACGACTCCGTTCCGCGGGCCGCCGCCACCGTTTCGCCATGAAGCTCCTCCCGCTGCTGCTGGCCTTGGCCCTTCCCGCATCCGCTGCCGATCCGCGGCGGGGGAAGCAGATCTACCTGCGCGGCGAAGGATCGTCGCCGATCCAGGCCGTCACCGATGCGGAAGGGACGATGGTCATTCCCGCCACGGTGCTGCGCTGCGTGAACTGCCACGACTACGACGGCCGCGGCAAGGCGGAAGGGGGCGTGCGGCCCTCGAACCTGCAATGGGCGGAGCTGACGAAACAGTACGCGACCGCCCGCCGCTCGCATCCCCCCTACACCGCCCGGACGCTCGCGCGCGCCATCACGATGGGGATCGATCCGGCCGGCAACGACCTCGATCGCGTCATGCCGCGCTATCGCCTCTCCGCCCGCGACGCGGACGATCTCGTCGCCTACCTGCAGACCCTCGGCCGCGTGCGTGACCCGGGCCTGTCCGACGACGCGGTCCGCATCGGCGTGCTGCTCTCTCCCGACCGCACGCGCGCCGCCGCGGTGCGCGACGTGGTCGCCGGGGTGTTCGCCAGCATCAACGAGGCGGGGGGCCTGTACGGCCGCCGCATCGACGTGCGCTTCGCGGAGCTCCCCGCCGCGCCGGCCGAGCGCCGCGGCGCGGTGCAGGCGTTTCTGGATGCCGAGCAGCCCTTCGCCCTGACGGCGAGCTCACTCCTCGGCGCGGAGCAATCACTCGCGGAGCTGATCGAGCAGCGCGAGGTGCCGTCGGTCGCCGCGTTCTCCGGCGACGCGCCGGAGCTGCGCTATCTCTTCCGCCTCCTCGGCAGCCCGGCGCAGGAGATCGCGGCGCTGCGCGCCTTCGCCGGCGACGGCGTGGTGGCCGTCGGCGATGCAACGCCGCTGGAGTCGATCCGCGCCGCGAAGTCGATCCTCATCACCTCGGGACGCGCGCGCGTCGGCGAGATCCTGCACACCGCCGCGGCGCTGCCCGCACCGCCGCGCGTGCTCGTCCTCTCCCCTGCCGCCGGCGAGGCACTCTTCGCCGCCCCTGCGTCGCTCGACGGACGCATCACCGTCGCCCTCCCCGCCGGCCCGCCGCATCTCACCACGGCCGGCCTGCGTGAGCTGCAGGCGCTCTCCCCCCGCGCCGCCGCCCATCCCCAGACCGCCGCCGCGGCGCTGGCGTCGGCGAAGGTGCTGGCCGAGGCGCTCCGCCGCGCCGGCCGCGACCTCTCGCGCGAGAAACTGGTCGAGGAGCTGGAAGGGTTCTACAACGTCCCCACCGCCCTCACCCCGCCCATCACCTTCGGCCCCGCCGACCGCGTCGGCACCCGCGGCGCGTGGCTGGCCGAGGTCGACCTGCGCGCAAAAGCGCTCGTCAACGGGCGGTGGCAGGACTCGCGGTAGCGCCCGCACCCCACCATTCGCGGCATGATGAGCGACAGTTGCACAACTGCGATACTGTTGCGTCGCGGGAAGATCGCGGATCCAGCGCAACACCCCCCGACGGTCGCTGGTTCGTAAGAGTCTGATCGACGAAGACACCGCTGTGGTTTCGTGATTCCACGCTGTGTCTTCGTGATTCCACGCTGTGTCTTCGTGATTCCACGCCGTGTCTTCGTGATTCCACGCTGTGTCTTCGCGATTCGTCGCGTGGTATTCGCGATTCGTCGCGTGGGACTTCACGACTCGTCGCGTGGTACTCGCGATTCGTCGCGTGGACTTCGCGACTCGTCGCGTGGACTTCGCGATTCCGCGCGTGGTTTTCGCGATTCCGCGCGTGGACTTCACGATTCGTCGCGTGGTTTTCGCGATTCCGCGCGTGGACTTCGCGATTTGTCGCGTGGTTTCGCGATTCCGCGCGTGGACTTCGCGATTCGTCGCATGGTTTTCGCGATTCCGCGCGTTACCGCGTGACAGCGGCACCGGTAACCGTAGCCAGGCAGACCGGTCGCTCCGACTGACGGGCTGCTGCCGCTCAGACTGACGGACGACTGCCGCTCTGGATGACGGACGAGGACGGGCGGCCGCGCTACGCTCTGCGCATACAGCGACGGGTGCTGTGTAAACCGGAGGCGGAGCGCCTCCAGGAGCATTTTATGCGTCGAACCGTGCTCGCGGCCCTGCTCCTCGTCTCGATCTTCGGAACCGACCTCGCGGCTGCCGGCCGGCGTCGCGCCGTGCGCCACAATCCGGGTCCCCCGGCGGTGGCGGCGCCTCTCGCCGAGGCGGACAGCTATTCGCTCACCGAAGGAACCACCCTCACCGTCGCCGCTCCGGGCGTGCTCGCGAACGACACGCTGAATACCGCGGTGCTGGCGAGCTGCGGGCCGTCGAGCGGTACCGAGGTCACGGCCCTCGGGAGCGCGTTCCAGACCGCGAACGGCGGCTCGCTGACTCTCTCCGCCGGCGGTGGGTTCACCTATACCCCGGCCAGTGCGTTCCGCGGCACCGATACCTTCCGCTACGTCATCCGGAACGCGGGCGGGAGCTCGCCGGCCACGGTGACGATCGTCGTGCAGGCCGCGCAGATGGCCGCCGGCGACGACGCCTACTCCACCGCACCGGAAAGCTCGCTCTCCGTTCCCGCCCCGGGCGTGTTGACGAACGACACGCTCGGCGGAGGAAGGATCGTGAGCTTCGGCGCGACGACCGGGAACGAGCAGACCTCGTTCACGACCTCCACGGCCACCGCGCGGGGAGGGACGATCGCCCTGAGGCAGGACGGGAGCTTCACCTACGGGACGCCACCGGCCTACGACGACGGCTACGGCGGCGGCCGTCCGTTCCTCGGCACGGACAGCTTCCGCTACGTCATCCGCACCGAAACCGCGACCCTCACCGCGCGGGTCAACATCGACGTGGACGTCCGGTCGACGGACGCCGATTACGTGGTCACCACGCCCGGTCACTACTACGCGATCTCCGGCCTCCCCGGCGAGAACCCCGTGCTGCAGCTCACGCCGGGGAGGACGTACCGCTTCAGGATCAGCGTTGCGTCCGTGCATCCCTTCGCCATCCTCGATGCGCCACCGGGCAGCGTGACGAACAACAACATCACCGAGGGGACGCTCACGTTCGCCGTCCCCTCGGACGCACAGAGCTACCGCTACCGCTGTACCACCCACGAGTTCGGAAACGTGATCCGGACAGTGCCGTAGCCGCCTCAATCCGGGAACCGCGAGCTCTCCTTGTAGTAATAGGCGAAGAAGACCTGCTGCGACCCCGCCGAACCGCCGGCGCCTCGCGTCATGCGCACTTTCCACGTGCCGGGGGCGAGCGGTCCCGAGACGCGGGCTTTCTCGAACACCGTTCCCGTGCCCCTGCTCGACGCGCGCACCACACCGGACGGATCGATGATCTGCAGATCGATGTTGTTGTGCGCCTGCGCCGCCCCTTCCGGCCACCAGAGCGCGGCGCTGAGGTCGTAACCCGTTCCGGAGATCGATTTCGAATGCTCGTAATACTGCGACTGGCCCAGATACACAGTCCCATTGGCGCCGGGGAAGCCGAAGCCCGGCGGCGGATGGCGCAGCAGGCCGGCACCGCGCGTGTTGTCCGTCGCCGGGGCGGTGAAGTTGTTCCCCCAGAGGATGAGCTGCGTGTAGATGCGGCCCGGGGTGACCCACATGCCGGTCGAGTTGATCCACCAGCCGAACAACGTTGCCGCGCCGCCGATGTAGGGCGTCGAGCCGCTCGTCCCGTCGAACGGTTTCGTCGCCCAGTAGCCGGCATTGCTCGCCGTGTAGGTGTTCGTCGGCCCCTGAATCTCCGGCTTCACCCGGCCGTCGGACTCCGGGCCGCGTCCCTGATAGCTCTCGGTGCCGAGCGTCGCATAGTCGACCGCACCGACGGCGATGGCTTTGTGCGCCTCCCCTGGTGACGCGACCGTGCCGGCGTCGGGGCCGTAATTGCCCGCGGCCGCGATGACGGCCACGCCGGAGTCGTACGCATTGTCGGCAGCGGTGGTGATGGACGAGCCCTTGTGCGCCTGGATTTCCGCGACGATGACATCGGAGGCGTTGACGACCGCTGCCTGAAACGCGTACAGCGCCGCCGTCGTGTGCAGTCCGGCGTCGTTGTAGATCTTGTAGCCGTCGACGTTGAATCGCGTCACGCCGCGATAGTCGTTGCCGAGGGCGGAATTGGCAGTGAGGATCGACGCCGAAGGGATACCGTGATCCCAATAGTCGTCGAGCGGATTGAGCGTGAGGCCGGACCGCGGCGTCGTGCAGGGCGATCCGGTCGCATTGACACAGTCGAAGCCGCGAATGCGCCCGGCGTCGAACAATCCGTGGGTGATCGTGCCGGCGGAGTTGATGGGCATGCCGGTATCGAGCAGGGCGATGCGCCAGTACGTCAGGTCATAGCCGGCCATGTTGTAGAACGTGTCGCTGCGGATGACCTGCCGGCCGGCGTTGATCGTGGGCGGCGGCACCGCGGTCTGCTCGAGCTCGACCTGTTGCACGTGATTGCGCGCGGCGATCGCGCGGATCGACTGCAGCGGGGCTTCCACGGCGACGGAATTCGCGATCCAGAAGCGGTGCAGCACGCGCGCACCTTCCGATTCGAGCTCGCGCTCGAAGGCGGCATTGCGCGCCCGCCGCGTCTCCAGGAGTGTCCCGGCAAGCCTGGCGCGTTGCTCGAGCGCGCGTACGTTGACGATGTCGTCCGCCGGCCTGGTCCGGTCGAGCTCGGGGAAGCGCGGCATGACCAGATCCTCGGTGAACGTGACCACCACCCGTACCGTCTCCCGGCCCGGATTCGCGGCCAGCCGCGCCTCGAGGTTGCGCGCGATCTTCGGTGCGGGTGCATCCGCGAGCCCGGCCGGCGAGGGGTTGCCGCAGCCGGTGCAGTCGATCCCCTCGGTGATGGACGTGCTGGTGATCACCGGACGGCCGTGCCCATCGACGCCGGTCGTGACGGCAACTCCCTGCTGCCCGGCCGCTGCCAGCGCGACCGGGTACAACGCGATGAGTAGTGAGAAACAGCATTGTGCTGCTGACAGCAGGATTCGTTTCATTGGTGCTCTCCCTTGGTCAGGAAGGTAGGCACCGGCAGCCCGGCAATGGTTCGCCTTTCATTGGGAAATTGTGGTTGATGCAATCGAGGCCGAAGAACCGCTTGCGGCGATTACAATCGGGCAATGCCAAAACGAAAAGAAGAGCCGGCCAAAGGCCCGTCGGTCGAGCGCAAGGCGTGCGAGCGGGTCATGTTCGGTCTCGGCCACGCGCGCCGGTTCACGCAGGACTCCCCCATCCTCCCCGACGTCTGGCTCAAGTTCGCGGAAGACCTGGACGCAACGTGCGAGCTCCTGCTGACGCCGTACGGCGAGGCGCGGCCGGGCGAGGTCCGCTCGGTCATCCTGGAGCGGCTCGAGCACGACGGCAAGTCGATCGACGACCGCGAGGTGATCTACAACCAGTCCACGGTCCTGGCCACGCTCGACTTCGCGGAGCTGGTGCGCGTCGTCCTCCCGGTCACCGGCTGGTGGTCCAACGCCCTCTGGCAGCGCAAGAAGAATCCGCGGTCCAGGAAGACCGAGCGCGTGCGCATCACGCCGCTGGAACTGCGGAACCTGAAGGCGGAAACGATCGCCGATGCACTGCGCGACCCGGAACGGAAGGCGTCGCAGCTCGGTCTGACGCCCGACCTGCTGTGGATCTTCCGCACCGTCGGCTTCCTGGCCCTGGCGCGGAAAGAGAGGCGCGACCGCACCGCCGACGAGATCGGCGAGAAAGACACGCGCGACGACCGCGCCGGCGAGACCACCGAGGTCAGTGAAGCCAAGAACAATTGGCTCCCCGAGGTGCGGGCGGTGGCGGAGCTGCTCGAGGGAGTCGAGTCCCCCGACCCTACGGGGCCGCACATCTGGACCGTGAACCTGAACCGCCGCGCCACCACCACCGTCTACCGCTCCTCCGTGGCCGTGAAAGCCGATGCCGCGCGGCGCCTTTTCGAGATCAGCTGCAAAGACCTCGTGTGGGCCGTCGTCGACAGCGGCATCGACGCCACCCACCCCGCCTTCCGCCTGCGCCAGGACACGCTCGACCGGAACGGCAGCCGCCCGCTGTACGCGGAGCCGTTCGAGAAAGTCAACGGCAAGTGGGAGAACCGGACGCGGATCGTGGCCACCTACGACTTCCGGCTCATCCGCCAGCTCCTCAATCCGGCCCGGCTCGATCCTCCGTCGGCCGACCTGCCGCCGCGCGTGCGCGAGCTGCTGGCGGGCAAGAAACGCGACCCGAAGCTCATCGAGCAGCTCAAGCAGCTCAAGCCGCGGCTCATCTCCGGCAACGAGATCGACTGGACGCTGCTCGAGCCGCTGCTGGAGGTGCCGCACGACAACCGCTACACCTCCGAGGTCCTGAACAAGGGGAAAGAGAACGAGCGCACCGGCCACATCCCGCAGAACGACCACGGGACGCACTGCGCCGGCATCCTCGCCGCCGACTGGCGCGACACGGACGAAGGGCGGGAGCGGCAGCGCACCCTGACCGGCATCTGTCCCGACCTCCGGCTTTACGACCTGCGCGTCTTCGACGACGACGGGATGGGCGACGAGTTCTCGATCATCGCCGCGCTGCAGTACATCCGCTACAAGAACGCCCACAAGGACTACTTCGTCGTCCATGGCGCGAACCTGAGCATGTCCATCAAGCACGACGTGATGAACTTCGCCTGCGGCCGCACGCCCATCTGCGAGGAAGCGGAGCGGCTGGTGAACAACGGCGTGGTGGTGGTCGCCGCAGCGGGCAACGAAGGCTACGTGAAGTACGAGACCATCGAGGGCAGCGCCACCGAGGGCTACCGGAGCATCAGCATCACCGATCCGGGGAACGCCGATCTCGTCATCACCGTCGGCGCCACGCACCGCTTCAAGCCGCACACGTACGGCGTGAGCTACTTCTCCAGCCGCGGCCCCACGGGCGACGGCCGGATCAAGCCGGACATCGTGGCGCCCGGCGAGAAGATCGAGTCGGTCACGCCGAATACCGACACGGCCCGCAAGGACGGGACGAGCATGGCCACGCCGCACGTCAGCGGTGCCGCGGCGCTGCTGATGGCGCGGTACGAGGAGCTGATCGGCAGGCCCGCGCGCATCAAGAAGATCCTCACTTCCACCGCCACCGACCTCGGGCGCGAGCGCTATTTCCAGGGCGCCGGGATGGTGGACATTCTCAGGGCCCTGCAATCCGTCTAAGACAAAAGGAGCTCCGCATGCCTCTGCAACTCGAAGCCCTTCCCGCCCTCTACGGCGACGCACTGCTTCTCCACTACGGCACGAAGGCCGATCCGCGGCTGATCATCGTCGACGGCGGGCCCAAGACGGTCTACGCCAACTCGCTCCGGCCGCGGCTGGAAGAGATCAAGCAGAAGCGCTCGCCGGACGAGCCGCTGCCGGTGCGGCTGGTCATGGTCAGCCACATCGACGAGGACCACATCAAAGGCATCCTCGACCTGGCGGCGGAGCTCGACGACGAGGCGGGCCAGAAGCTGGTGGCGGTGCAGGAGCTGTGGCACAACGCCTTCACCGACATCCTCGGCGACGAGGACGACCAGTACCTCCAGAATGCCGGCGGGGCGGCGAAGGTCTCCTCCACCGACGGCTCGGTCCCGCCGGCCGTGCGCGAGAAACATCCCGCCGCGGCGATGATCGCCAGCATCGGCCAGGGGCGGAAGCTGCGCGAGCTGGTGAAGAACAAGCTCGGCTGGGTGCTCAACGACGACCGTCCGCTGATGATGGCCGGCAGCGGCAAGGACAAGGTCGATGTCGGCGGAGGACTGAAGCTGACCATCCTCGGGCCGTCGCGCGATCGCCTGCTCAAGCTCCAGAAGGACTGGATCAAGGACGTCAAGAAAGCGGAGAAGAAGGCCGCACAGGTGGTGGCCTACCTCGACGAGTCGGCACCCAACCTGGCCAGCCTGGTCGTCCTCGCCTCCGACGGCAAGCGGAAGATCCTCCTCACCGGCGACGGCCGCGGCGACTACATCCTCGAGGGGATCGAGAACGCGAAGCTGATGAAGAAAGATCAGTTCCCGGTGGACGTGCTGAAGGTTCCCCACCACGGCAGCATCCGCGACCTCGACACCGACTTCTTCGAGCGCATCCCGGCGAAGGATTACGTCGTCTCGGCCAACGGCAAGTTCGACAATCCCGACATCGAGACGCTGGAGATGCTCATCTCCACGCGCGGAAACCAGCCCTACAACGTGCACCTCACCTACCCGGTCGACGCCTTCGAGAAGACATACGACCGCAAGGCGCTGCAGAAGCTGATCGACGGGTCGAAGAAGAAGAAATACAAGATCATCCCGCGCGACGCGGCGGCGAAGAGCGTGATCGTTTGATGGACGACATTCGGCAACGGCTCGCGGTGCTCCCCTCGTGGGAGTACCGCGACAACGCGCTGCAGCGCGAGCTCCGCTTCCCCTCCTTCGCCGAGGCTTTCGCTTTCATGACCCGGGTGGCCTTCGTGGCCGAGCGGCGCAACCATCATCCCGACTGGAGCAACGTCTACGACCGCGTCACCATCCGGCTGACCACGCACGACGCGGGCGGCGTCACGGAGCAGGACTTCGAGATGGCGGCGGAGATCTCCTCGATCTACGGACGCTGATCGAGTGGACAGCCGGCGAGGACGCCAGCGGTCCGCTGTGCATCCCGCGTCACCATCCGGCTGACCGCTACGGACGCTGACACGCGGCCACGCGGTCGACGAGCGGGAGCACCCATGGCACTTCGCTCTCCGCGATGTTGCTCAGCACGATCACCGACATCCGCTCCTGCGGCAGCCGGTAATTGAAGGCGCGGAAGCCGGCGCCGGAGCCGGCGTGGTACTGCAGCGCGCGGCCGGCGTCGCTCCTGCGAAGGAACCAGCCGTAGCCGAGGGATGCGCTTCCTCCAGCCGCAGCGCACCGCGCGCGGCGAGGCGCAGGACCAGCGCCGCTGTGAACTGCTTCGACACCGACATGATCATGAATGGCGTCTCCGGCGCATGCTGCATCCCGTACGCCTTGCGCAGCAGCGGCCACACCGGCGAAACGCCGGTCGGCGAGCGGCGCGGCCACCGCCTCCTCGACCGCGCGCGTGACACAAGGCCGCACCGTGCCGCACGCGGTGAGGAGCAGGCAGAGGAAAGCGGGAACGCGCATCCCGCGATTTGTACCACTAGGGTAGGGTTTCAGTCGCGCCGGTCACTCCTCAATCGAAAGGAGACCCCAGTGAGCGTACGTCCTTACGGTCCCCCCATCATGGATGCCATCGCGCGCGGCGACGCGCGTCGTCTCTCCACCCTCGTCGAGCAGGCCAGGACCCTGCACGAGCAGCAGGGCGGCGATCTCTCCAAGGCCATCAAGGCCGGCGAGGCCGCGCTGAAGAAGCTCAACGCCGGCGGCGCGAAGAAGGCCGCTCCCGCGAAGCGCGCCACGTCCAGGAAGTAAATGGAGCAGCGCCGTCCCCACCGTTACGACACCGAGGACGACTTCGCGAACAGCCGTCCGGTGCACGTGGTGTGGGAGATCACGCTGGCCTGCAATCTCAAGTGCGGCCACTGCGGCTCCCGCGCCGGCCGCCGCCGGCCGGACGAGCTGACGACCGAAGAATGCTTCGAGGTCATCCGTCAGCTCGCCCGGCTCGGCACGCGCGAGATCACGCTCATCGGCGGCGAGGCGTACATGCGCCGCGACTGGATCGAGCTGATTCGCGCCATCAGCGACCACGGGATCCACTGCAGCATGCAGAGCGGCGGCCTCGCGCTGACGGAAGACAAAGTGCGCCGCGCCGCGGCCGCGGGACTGCGCTCGGCAGGCGTGTCGCTCGACGGTCTGCCCGACGTCCACGACCGCCTTCGCGGCGTGGCCGGCTCGTACGCCCGCGCCCTTCAGGCCCTCGGCCATCTGCGCGATCACGGCATCGCGTACAGCGTCAACACGCAGATCACCGCCCTGGTCATCCCGCAGCTGCGGCCGCTCATGCAGGCCATCGCCGCCACCGGCGCGCCCAACTGGCAGGTGCAGCTCACGGTGGCCATGGGCAACGCCGCCGATCATCCCGAGCTGCTGCTGCAGCCGTATCAGTTGCTCGAGGTCATGCCGCTGCTCGCGGAGCTCTACGACGAGGCGCTCGACCTCGGGATGCTCATGCAGCCCGGCAACAACATCGGCTACTTCGGCCCCTACGAGCATCGCTGGCGCGTGACCGAGGAGAAGCGCCACTGGGATGGCTGCGCCGCCGGCCACACCGGCCTCGGCATCGAGGCCGACGGCACGATCAAGGGCTGCCCGTCGCTCGCCACCGGCCCGTACGCGGGCGGCAACGTGCGCGACATGACCATCGAGGAGATCTGGAACACCACCGACCAGCTCCGCTTCGCCCGCGACCGGACCACCGAGGAGCTGTGGGGCTTCTGCAGCACGTGCTACTACGCGGACGTCTGCCGGGGCGGCTGCACGTGGATGTCGCACTCGCTGTTCGACCGCGCCGGCAACAATCCGTACTGCCACTATCGCGTGCTGCAGCTCGCGGAGGCGGGACTGCGCGAGCGCGTCGAGCAGGTCGCCGCGGCGCCGGGACGTCCCTTCGACAACGGCCGCTTCGACCTGATCCTCGAGCCGCTCGACGGCGGCCCGGGCGAACGGATCGTCCCTCCCCCGATGCCGGCCGCCGCGCGCAAACGCACGGAGCAGGACCGCGTGCCGCCCGCGCTGCCGCTCTGCCGCGGCTGCAACCAGTACGTCAAGCCCGAGGAGCAGGAGTGTCCGCACTGCGGATGCGATGTGGCGGCGACGCGGGCCGCCGCGGCGGAACTGGAGCGGCTTCTCGCGAGTGCCGGCGGGCTGAAGCCCGCCCTACGTTGAGCACGCGTTTCGCTGGAGGGTGTTGAACGTAGGACGGGCTTCAGCCCGTCCCGGTCCTACTGCACGTGATTCGGGTCCATCCACAGCACTTCCCAGTGGTGCCCGTCGGGATCGTAGAAGCTCCACGCGTACATGAAGCCGTGATCCGCCGGGTCCATGGCGTGGCGGCCGCCGGAGTCGATGGCTTTGCGCACCATCTGGTCGACTTCCGCGCGGCTCGTGCACGACAGCGCGATCAGGGCCTCGGTGGCACGGCTCGTGTCGACCATTTCATTCTTCGTGAAGCCGCGGAAGAACGGCTCGGTCAGCAGCATCACGTAGGCCTTGTCGCTGACGATCATGCAGGCGGCCTTCTCGTCGGTGAACTGCGGGTTGAAGGTGAAGCCGAGGCCGGAGAAGAACTCCATCGACTTCGAGAGATCGCGGACGGGAAGGTTGACGAAGATTTCGCGGGACATGATTTCTCCCTTCATCAGGCAGCGCGCAGCGGCAGGAGCGCACGTACGCGGGTTTCGCGGAGCCAGAGGCCGAGCCAGAGCAGCGCGGCGACGTAGAGCGGGAAGAGGACGTGGCTGAAGAGCGGGTTGCCGAGACGCACGTGCGTGGCGATGGCGCCGCCGAGGTAGCCCGTCCAGAGCAGGGCGCCGAGGATCGACGTGCGCGGGAGGACGTAGAGGAGGAGGCAGACGAGCTGGATGATGCCGAGGGGCAGGATCACGCTGACGGGGAAGCCGAGCTGCGTCGTGCCGTCGATCACCGCCTGCGGCCGCACCAGCTTGCCGATCGCATCGAAGAGCAGGAAGAGCACGGCGAGGGTGCTGAGCACGCGTCCGGTCCAGATCTGTTTGGTGGTCATCGGAGTCTCCTTCGTATGTGATTTCGAAGGCATAGACTTCGGGTCGGGGGGAAACTCATCGGTCGGCGAAAAAATTGTTGCTGGTTGCTGGTTGCTGGGTTCGTTGGGAAGCCTGGGCCCGAATGCCATGCACCACAAGGAACCAGCAACTAGCAACCAGCAACACCATCCACGATGTCCAGCGGCATTCCGAACAACGGAAACAGCGTCTCCACATCGAGAAACGAGCTCCATCCCGCGATGCGGTCGCCGTCGAGCTCGAGGACGATGATGGCCCAGGCGCGGTAGGTCCCCGGCTCGGTGCCCGGGTGGTAATGCGCGAAGGCAGGCGACGCGCACGCCGCCACCGGCACGAGGCGCGATCCGCGGCAGCCCGCTCCCGGCCCGTGCAGCCACGCGCGCACCGGGTCGGGCCCCTGCAGCCAGAGCGTGTAGGGCGGCATGGAGAAGGTGGCGTCGTCGCGCAGGAGGGAGACGAGCGCGTCGACGTCGTAGCGCTGGAAGGCATCGACGTACTGCTCCAGCATCTCCGACTGGTCCGCCGTCAGTGCATCCGCCGGCCGCGGCACGTTCCGCGCGGCCATCGTGGCCCGCGCGCGCTGCAGGGCACTGTTCACCGCCGGAACCGAGGTCTCCAGGCACTCCGCCACTTCCGCCGCCGACCACCCCAGCACCTCGGTCAGCAGGAGCGCGGCACGCTGCCGCGGCGGGAGATGCTGCAGCGCCGCCACGAACGCCAGGCGGATGCTCTGCCGCAGCGCCGCCAGCTCGAACGGGTCGGCGCTCGACGGGAGCACGCGCGCGTCGGGGACCGGCTCGAGCCAGTGCGTGCGGTCCCTCGCCTCGAGCGGCTGGTCGACCGAGCCGGCCGGCCCTTCCTCGAACGGGCGGAAGCGCCGCGACTCGTCCGACAGCGTGTCGAGACAGACGTTCGTGGCGATGCGGTACAGCCACGTTTTCACCGACGCCCGTCCCTCGAAGCGGTCGAGGCTGCGCCACGCGCGGACCATCGTCTCCTGCACCGCGTCGTCGGCATCCGCGGCCGAGCCGAGCATGCGGTAGCAGTGACCCATCAGCGCCGGACGGTGCGCTTCCAGTTCTTCGACGTGCATGGCCGCCGGATCATACGCTGTACCATCCGCACCATGCCCCGCGTGCTCCTGCTCCTCGGGATCGCTGCACTGTGCGCCCTTCCCGCCTCCGGCGCGCAGCGCTACCACCTAAGCAGAACGCAGTGGTTCCGCCCACAGTCCCCTCTCCCCCGCGCGCGGGGAGAGGGGACCGTGGGTCGAATGGGTGCGTTCTGCTTAGAGCTGAAGGAGTTGACCTTCAACGTCTCCGAGGAAGAGGAAAAGGACGCGCTGGAGCTGGGGCCGCTGTACATGAAGGCCCCCCTCCTGGATCGGGTGTTGACCGCCAAGTGAGCCTGGTGGGGCGGGGCTATACTGGCTCGATCCCATGTACGGTTTCCGGCAGCGGTCGATCGACCGCCTTCTGCGTTTTGTGTTCGGGCGCGACGTCTTCATCTCCTACAGCCGCGAAGACGGGCTCGAATACGCGCGGCGTCTGGCCGTGCTGCTCGGGGAACGGAAAGGTCTCTCCGTCTATCTCGACCAATGGGCGTCGACGATCGGGAGAAGGCTGCCGCTGCGTCTCCGGCTCGCGCTCCGGCGCAGCGGGATGTTCGTGCTGGTGGCGACCCCCGCGGCGCTCCGATCCCGCTACGTGCGGCGCGAGCTGGTGAAGTTCGCACTGACACGGCGGACGATCTTCGCCGTCGACGCCGACGGGGCACTGGCCGAAGCCATCGAGAAGAAGCAGACTTCGCCGCTGCTCACGCACGTGCTCCGCCGCCGCGAGCGGATCGAGGATCATCCCGAACCGTCCGAGGAGATTCTCGATGCCATCGCGAACGCCGTCACGTTCACCCGGCAGGAGCGGCGGACGTCGTCGACGGTCGTCACGGGTCTTGCCACGGCCGTCCTCGCGCTGACCGTGGCAGGCGCCGTGAGCTGGCTGGTCGCGCGTGCCTCGCGGGAGGACGCCGCGGCGCGGGTCGCCGACGCCGACCGGCAGGTCGCCAGCGCGCAGGCAGAAGAACGGCAAGCCAAGAAAGCCGAGCGGCAGGCGACCGAGCGTGCGCAACGGCAAGCCGCCATCGCGGCTGCGCTGAGCCTCGCCAACGACTCCGGCAACGTGATGGCACAGCAGCCGGACGACATCACCCGTGCCGCACTTCTGGCCGTCGAGGCCTCGGCGCGCATGAAGCAGCTCGGACTGCGATCGTTACAGACCGATACGGCGTTGCGCCGCGTCGCGGCACTCGTCCCCCGAGTCTCGTTTTCGGCGCCTCTCCATGGGACCGACGCGGATCTCCTGCGAATGACCAGGGACGGGCGGATCGTCGTGGCCGTTGGTAAGTCGTCGATCGAGATCCAGGACACTGTCCGGGAGAAACGGTTCACGATCCGCGAAGTCGGCGGGATCACACTGAGCTCCGATGGGAGTCACCTGGTCGTAGCACAGAGGGAAGGCGACGCGACACGGCTTCAGGTGTACGGCATCGCGGCCGCACCGGAGCTCTTGCGTACGTTCGAAGAACCACACCACGTCTATGCCCTCACGCTGTCGCATGATGGGACCTGGCTGGCGACGCGGGGCGTTCACGGACTGGCCGTCTGGAACACGCGTACCGGCGAGCGGCACGCGGACAGAACGCCATGCGACTCGTATCTCCTGGACTTCGTCTTCCATCCCGACGGCCGGCGGCTGGGCGTCTCCTGTGCCGACGTGGTCCGCCTGTGGGACTGGCAGGCCGACACACGGAGCGAGATCATGAGACCGCCCGCACCACAGGATGGGCAGGTGATAGCCTTCACGCCGGATGGAGAGTTCGTGGCTGTACTCGGCACCACCGGCTCGGGGATCTGGCCGGTCGCGGGCGGTGAACCGGTGGTTCCGTTCGCGAACCGGGGTCATTCTCGCGGGCCGTTCTTCGGAGATGGCGTCCACGTCGCATTCAGCACCGCGGAATTCATCGACATGTTCTCTCTGTACCGGGCCACGGACTCATTTCGCATCCAGAGCCCGTGCGACGGACCCCTCGCCTTCGACGCGATGGCGACGCTGGTGGTCGTCGGTTGCCCCGGAAACAGCGTGCACGTATACGACACGATCTCGCGGCGCGAGCTGGCGCGGCTGCGTATCGAAGGCAGGCCGAGTCTGACCCGCCCTCCCGCGGTGGCCTTTGCTGACGGCATCATGACCGCGATCACGCCGCAGGCGGTGAAACGCTGGCGCCTCGACCTCGCCGAGCCCGCGTGGCAGTCGCCGAATACCGGACGCACGATTGCGTTTTCGCCGGATGGGAAACGGATCGCCACCATCGACCTTCGTCAGATCGATCGGGTCGTCGTCCTGACGCCGCACACGAGCCAGGAGCGATTCCTGTATCTGTCGGGTGCGTCTGCGCTCGCCTACACCAGCTCCGGACGGCTGCTGGTGGCACACGGCGCGGGCGTCAGCGTCGTCACCGGCAACGGCCTCGCCGACCTGCCGCTGGGAAAGGAGGCCGCGAACAGCACGCTGCTCGCCGCCGCCCCTCGGGCCGACCGCTTCGCCTTCGTCCGCGGCGCGGACGTGTACGTGCACGAGGGAGCTTCAGCGCGCCGGACCGCGCGGCTGCAGCATCCGGCCGAGATCGCGGCGCTGGCGCTGAGCGGCGAAGAGATCGTCACCGCGTCGCATGATGGCGTCGTGCGCCGCTGGACGGGCGATGGCAGCCGTGCCGGCGAGTATCGCTTCGGCGGCGACGTCAGTACCGTGACCGTGTCGCGCGATGGCGCGTTCATCGCCGCGGCGAACTTTCGCTCGCCGGCTGTCCGGGTGTGGGACACGAGGACGGGACGGGCGCGCACACTCACGCACGAAGCCGGGGTCTCCGGTCTCGCTTTCGATCCTTCCGGGCTCTTCCTGGCCACCGTCACGGAAGCCAACACGCTGCACGTATGGGAGCACACGACCGATACGCCGCAGCAAGTCGTCCGCATTGCAGGCAGCGACACCCGGGACGTCGCCTTCAGCCCCGACGGACGGTGGCTGGCGCACGGTCAGCCCATCCGGCTCGTCGAGTGGCAACCGGGACGGCTCGAGGCAGCAGTCTGTGCCCGGCTCGAGCGCAAAGCGCTCACGCGGGACGAGTGGACCCGCCATCTTCCGAACGAACCGTATCGCATAACCTGCGTGGAGAGGGCAGTCCAATGAAGCTCAAACGCATCGCACTCATCGTCGTCCTGCTGCTGCTAGCCGCCGTGCTGGTGCTGCTGCATTCGACGGAGTGGCTGGTCTCCCTCGGCGGACGCCCCGAAGGCGCGCGGCTGGAGCGCATCCGCCGCTCGCCGCAGTGGGCCAACGGCAAGTTCCGGAACAAGCAGCAGGCGCCGCTGACCACGGCGTCGAACCGGGAAATGCTGCGACGGCAGTTCTTCGGCGAGGAGCAGCGCGAGCCGCTGAACCGCATCCCGGTCATCATGTCCCGCCCCGCGGTCGTACCGCCGCTGCGCGCAACCTGGCTCGGCTGGGCCACGGTGCTCGTGGAGATCGACGGCCGCCGCGTGCTGACCGATCCGGTCTGGAGCGAGCGCTGTTCGCCGTCGACGCTGGTCGGGCCGAAGCGGTTCCACCCGCCGCCGATCGCGCTGGCCGACCTGCCGTTCATCGACGCGGTGGTCATTTCGCACGATCACTACGACCATCTGGACATGCCGGTCGTGCGCGCGCTCGCCGCGCGCGGCACGCGCTTCGCCGTCCCCCTCGGCGTCGGCGCGCACCTGGAGCGCTGGGGCGTGAAGCCCGGCCAGATCGCGGAGCTGGACTGGAACGAAGGCGTCGACGTGGGCAACCTGCGCATCACCGCCGTGCCGTCGCGCCATTACAGCGGACGCAACCCGCGCTACAACAACGAAACGCTCTGGGCCTCCTGGGTCGTGCGCGGCCCCGCGCACAACTTCTTCTTCAGCGGCGACACCGGCTATCACGACGATTTCCGCACCATCGGCGCGCAGCACGGCCCATTCGATTTGACGCTGATCAAAGTCGGCGCGTACGACGAGACGTGGGAGAGCATCCACATGGACCCCGAGGACGCCGTGCGCGCTCACGGCGAGCTGCGCGGCAAGGTCATGCTCCCCGTGCACTGGGGCACCTTCAACCTCGGCTTCCACGCCTGGCGCGAGCCCCCCGACCGCACCCTGGCCGCGGCCCGCAAGGCGGGCATTACGCTGGTCGTGCCGCGGCCGGGGGAGGCGGTGGACCTCACCGCGCGGCCGCCGCCGGTGCAGCCGTGGTGGCACTAACACCGACATTTGGGTTTTGTGGGGATTTCATTGAATTGTGGGTGGACCGCCTTTCCCTCAATTGACTTAAGGAGGGATTCGTGTAGTGTCCTGCGCAGGACATCCAACTATGCGAACCTCAGAGGGTGGTGAACGGGACGCCGTATTCAGATTCGGTGAGTTCACGTTCGACTGCGGTTCCCATCTGCTCCGGCGCGGAGACGAGGAGCAGCGCCTGTCGCCGAAGGCGCGGCAGCTCCTCCGGCTGCTATTGCTCAATCGAACGCGTGCCATGTCGCGCAAGGAGCTGTACGACGCACTGTGGCCGGCGACGTACGTCTGCGAGACGAATCTGGCCACGGTGATCAGCGAATTGCGCCGCGTCCTCGACGACGAGAAATCAACTTGCTACATCCGCACGGTCCACGGATTCGGCTACGCGTTCGCCGGTGAGGTGATCACGCGGCCGAAGGCCATCCCCGTGGCCCTGCTGCTGTGCGAGGACCAGCGCTATCCGCTGTACGACGGCGAGAATACCGTCGGCCGCTCCCAGGACTGCAACGTCATCCTGAGCGGAGCCACGGTCTCCCGGCATCACGCCGTCATCGTGATCACCAGCGGCGAGATCACGATCAACGATCTCCAGAGCAAGAACGGCACGTACGTGAAGGGCAAGAAGGTCTCCCAGGCCGAGGTGCAGCTCCAGGATCCGATCATGTTCGGAGCCGTGCAGGCCAGCATCGTCCGGAAGATCTCCTCGACGCTGCCGTTCCAGGTGCCGGTGCCGCAGCGACGGCACTCCGGGCCGATGCAGACTTCCTGACCGGCAGCCCCCGTCTGTTGGCGGCTACAATCCCGCGCATGCGCTTCCTGCTGCTGCTCCTCCTCGCGCCGTCGGTGCTGGCTGCCGACACGGTGAAGTTCGCCGACACCAAACGCGCCGCCGCGGCCACGATCGACCGCACGGCGGCGGACATGAACGCGCTCTCCGACGAGATCTGGCGCTACGCCGAGACGGCGCTGAAGGAGACGCGCTCCTCGAAGGCGCTCGCGGACTGGGCGGAGGCGAAGGGCTTCCGCGTCACGCGCGGCGTGGCGGGGCTGCCGACGGCGTTCGTCGCGGAGTTCGGTTCCGGCAAGCCGGTCATCGGCATCATGGGCGAGTACGACGCGCTGCCCGGCATCTCGCAGAAAGCGCAGCCGGTGAAGGAGGCGCTCGAGCCGGGCGCGCCGGGACATGGCTGCGGGCACAACCTCTTCGGGGTCGGCTCGCTCGCAGCGGCGTACGCGATCAAGGAGCTGATCGCCGCCGGGAAACTGCAGGGGACCATTCAGTTCTTCGGCACGCCGGCCGAGGAGGCCGTGGGCGGGAAGATCTACATGCTGCGCGAGGGCGTGTTCAAGGACGTCGACGTCATGCTGGCGTGGCACCCCAGCGATGAGACGCAGTCGGACACGAAGAGCTCGCAGGCGCTGGTCGACCTCACGGTCGAGTTCCGCGGCCGCGCCGCGCACGCGGCCTTCGATCCGTGGAACGGCAAGAGCGCCAGCGACGGCCTGGAGATCTTCACCTACGCGGTGAACGTGATGCGCGAGCACATCCGCCCCACCTCGCGCATGCACTACGTCGTGCAGCAGGCGGGCAACGTGCCGAACGTGGTGCCGGAGTACGCGAAGGTGTGGGTCTGGCTGCGCGACAACGAGCGCGCGGAGGTCGATCGCCTGCTCGCGCGCATCCGGCAGATCGCGCAGGGTGCGGCCCTGGCGGCGGACGTGGAGTCGCAGGTGCACGTGCAGGGCGGCGACTGGAACATGCTGGTCAACATGACCGGCCAGCGCATCGCCTGGCAGAACATGGAGTGGCTCGGACCGATCGCCTTCACCAGCGAGGAGCAGCAGTTCGCCAGGACGATCCAGAAGGAGACCGGCGTCGAGCAGCGCGGCCTGGTGGCCCATGTGAAACCGTTCGACGACGAGCCGGGCCCTCCCGAAGGAGGGTCGACCGACGTCGCGGACGTGAGCTGGAACGTGCCCACCATCCACCTCTCCGTGACCACCGCGCCGATCGGTGCGCCGTGGCACGGCTGGCCCGTCGTCGCCTGCGGCGGCATGTCGATCGGTCACAAGGGCATGGCCTGGGCATCGAAGGCGCTGGCCGCCACGATGATCGATCTCTACCGCGAGCCGAAGCACGTGCGCGCGGTGCGCGAGGATTTCGCGAAGAGCACGGAAGGGATCACGTACAAGCCGTACATCCCGCCGGGGCCGCCGAAGGTGCCGTGAGCAGAAGAGCGACGACCGGGAGGCCTCCGGCGGACCGGAGACCTCATCGTCGTTCTCTTGTGCTCACCGCCGTCCCAGCACGTACTTGTCGAGCACGTACTTCCACGGCACCACCACCAGTGCCACCGGGACCCACATGAACACCCGGGCCATCCCCTCGGCGGGTGAGCCGGCCAGCGTACCCGACACCCACAAGGGGTACGCCACGGCCAGCAGCCAGATGCTCTTGTAGACCACCACGAAGAGCACGATCGGGAGCATCTTCAGCGGCCGGAACACGCCGAGGATCGACAGCAGCGAGTACGCCGCGAACATGCTCCACGCCACCGCCTTCATCGGGTCCCACGCCCCTTCATGCTTGAGGATGTAGGACCAGGAGTCATAGCCGACGAACAGGAAGATCAGCAGGAACAGCGTGCGCAGCGCGTAGATGTGCACCGGCCGCACGCCCTCGTAGCGCTCGGTGTTGGATCGGAAAACCTGGGGAACTGTCATCTCGCTTGCCATGGCTCTACTCCTTCCGCCGCAGTTCGACACGCGCGCGATACGGCTTGTCGCCGCGCATGAAGGTCCACTCCTCGGTGTGCTGGTTCTCGCCGGTGATGGTGAAGACGGTGCCGTGCATGTGGCCGTGCTTCATGTTCCCCTTCACGTCGGCAAACTCGAACTCGATCCGCTTGCCGTCGGGCGACGCCTTCGCCACCATGCGCGGGCGATTGTTGGCGTCGCAGTAGTGCGTCAGCTCCAGACGATCCCCATCCAGGTAGAACATCGTGATCGGGTCGTCCGGCCGGCCCGCTCCCGTCATCTCGTGCATGAGCGTGTTGCCCATCGACGTGACGCGGAGGGTGACCGTCGTGAGCGTGCCGTCGATCGATGGGGCCGGCGGGTCGACGGTCATCCGCCCTTCCCACGTCCCGGCGAGCGCCTTGAGACGGTCGAACGACTGCTTCGCGTCCGCTTGTGCGAGCGCGGCCGAACCGATGGACATCAGAGCGATGGTGAGTGCGATGCGAGTTGTTTTCATACGGCGCATGATCGGTTCGGCGCGGGAGCGCGACCACACGCTTGCGACGGACGGCGGTTTTCGGGGGATGAGAGGCGGCTCACATCTGCCGGAAGAGATGCAGGTAATTGCGGCTGACCGGCAGCACTTCCTTGCGTCCCTTGAGGTGGATCTCGGCCGTGTCGTTGTCGTGCCGCTTGATGTAGCTGATGGAGCGGAGGTTCACGACCACCGACCGGTGTACCTGCGCGAACTGGCCGGGGTCGAGCTGCGCGATCAGCTCCTTGATCGGCGTGCGGACCACCGCCTCGCCGCCGTGCCAGACGATGACGGTGTACTTGGCGTCCGAGCGCACGTAATCGATCTCCTCGACGGAGATCAGGCGCACGGTCTGTCCCACCTGCGCGCGAATCCAACGCAGCGGCGTGGCGGCGGGACTCCCCTGCAGCGCCGCGAGCTGCGCGGCCAGCTGCTGCAGCAGCGGCTCCGTGTTCACCGCCGGCCGCGCCGCCGCCAGGCGCTCCTGCAGCCGCATCACGGTCTCCTCGAGACGCGCCTGCTCGACCGGCTTGACGAGGTAATCGAGCGCCCCCTGCGCGAACGCCTGCACGGCATAGTGGTCGTACGCCGTGACGAAGACCAGGTGCGCGCGGCGGCCGATGTGGCTGGCCGCGTCCATCCCGGACAGGCCGGGCATGTGCACGTCGAGGAAACAGACGTCGGGCTGGAGTGTCTCGAAGAGGTTGACCGCCTCGCGGCCGTTGCGCGCCTGCGCCACGATCTCGAGCTCGGGCCACGCCTGCGCCAGCTGGCGCGCCAGCGCCTCGCGCAGCAGAGGCTCGTCGTCGGCGATCAGCGCGGTCGGACGTGCGGCCATCAGCTCGTCCCTGCCTGCGCCGGCATCTCCAGCTCGGCGCAGACGCCTCCGCCTTCCCGCGCCGCGATGCGCAACTGCGCGTCGCCGCTGAACATGAGCTGCAGACGCTCGCGCAGCGTGGACAGGCCGGTGCGCAGTCCCTGGTCCGTCCGGCGCAGGCCGGCGCCGGTGTCGCTGACGCGGATCAGGCAGCGGTCGCCGCGCCGCTCCGCGTGAATGTCGATCGAGCCCCCTTCTTCGCTCGGGTCGATGCCGTGGCGGACGGCGTTCTCGACGAGCGTGAGCAGGGTCGTCGGCGGACAGCGGAGCGGAAGCGCGGCGTCGTCGACGTGCAGCGTGTAGCTCAGGCGATCCGGCATGCGCATGTGCATCAGCTCGAGGTAGGCCTCGACCAGGCGCAGCTCGCGGCCGAGGGTCGCGGCAGGCTCGTGGAGCAGAGGGACGGCGGCGCGGAGATACTCGGTGAGGCTGCGCAGCACGGCCGAGGCCCGCGGCGAGCCGGTGTCCACCAGGACCTGCACGTTCGCCAGGGTGTTGAAGAGAAAGTGCGGCGCGACCTGCGCCTGGAGCAACTGCAGGCGCGCCTCACTCCGCTCCAGCTCGAACGCCAGCGCCTGATGCCGCGCCATGGCCTCCTTCTGCCGGACCAGCGCCGCCAGCGCCGTCCACGGCGCGACCAGCAGGGCGAAGAAGGTGAGCATCATCCACCCGTTCATCCGGTCCGGGTCCTCCCAGAACGGCGGCTGGCCGGCCTTCGTGGAGACGATCCAGATCGACAGTGTCGAGACAGGCACCGACACACCGACGGCGACCACCTGCACCACCCACCGCGCCAGCCATCGCGGCAACTGCCTCGGCCACTGCTCGAAGAGCGAGAACACCAGCGTGGCCATGAGCCCCACCGCGACCGAGCGGATGAGGACCGAGGCCGTCCCCCCCTGCCATCCCTGCCCGAGCAGCCAGCCGACCGCGCCGGACAGCGTCAGGGCGACGAACAGGCGCCGGAGAATCGCGGCCGGAGTCATGGAATCGAGGATACTCGTCCTTGGAGGAGCGTCGCATCCACGGCCTTGCGACGAACGGCGGTCTGGCGCGACGGACGGCGGTCCGCTGGACGCATGTCGGTGTTATTTGCATAATGCGCCGATGCGAACACTCCCCCTTCTTCTCGGGTTCCTCTGGACGTCTGCTCTCCTCGCCCAGCCGGTCGAGCACGCCATCACGCGCTGCACGACCGCCGGCCTCTCCCCCACCAGTCTCGAGCTCGAGCGCTGCGCGGAAGACGTGACCGAAAACGCGATGTGGCAGGTGGACCGCTCCGACTCGGTCAGCGGTGAGCTGAACGGCTTCGCCATGCGCCGCACCACCGGGCGCGGCTCGGTCGTCTACGTCATCGACACCGGCATCCTGCAGCGCCACGACGAGTTTCAACGTCCGGACGGCGACGTCGTCCTCGGCGGCTTCGACGCGGTCCGCGCCGCCGGCCTGCCGAGCGGCTGCCCTCCCGACTCCGCGGTCGAGCCCTGCGGTCCGCCCGCCACCGTCAGCCACGGGACGGCCGTCGCCTCGGCCGTGGCCGGCCTGCGCACCGGCACCGCGCCGGGCGCGAGCCTCTACAGCGTGGTGGTCATCCCCACGCGGCCCGGCACGCCCGAGATCTGGATGTGGCACGTGGCGCTGAACGAGATCATCCGCCACGCCTGGGATGCGCACACCCCGTCGTTCGGGACGGCCGTCGTCACCATCAGCGTGCCGGCCACGCCACTGCCGCATGATCCTCTGTACCTGGCGCTAGTCGAGAAAGTGCGCCGCATGACCCGCGGCGTCGACGTGAATGGCAACGAGGATCCGGAGGGGAAGAAGTTTCTCTTCACCGTCGCCGCCGGAAACGTGAACCCGCGGGCGGACTTCTGTCGCACCTTCCCCACCGTGCTCGGCGTGGAGATGGAGGGGGTGGTGACGGTGGGCGGCATTACGCGCGAGAACACGTGGTGGAGCGGCTCGTGCGCGGGCGACCTCGTGGAGCTCGTCGCGCCAGCCGACTCGCCGATGCTCGCGTCGCTGTCGGGCGTCTCCCGCTACCGCACCGGCCCGAGCACGTCCGGCACTTCATTCGCGGCGCCGTACGTCGCGGGGATCGCCGCGCGCCTGCTGGAGGTCGACCCCACCCTCACGCCGGCGGCGCTGGAGGCGCTGCTGAAAGAGTCGCCCTCCCGCGCCGCCGACAGCGGCCTCGCGGTCCCGGTGCTCACCATCGGGATGGAGATGAGGAAAGTCCGGTAGTTGTTGCTGGTGACTGGTTGCTGGTTCGTGGGGCTGCAGGGCTTGAAACCCAGGCATCGCAACGAACCAGCAACACAGCAACCAGCAACAGCATCACGGAAGCGGCGGCGCGTACCCCTCCACCAGCACCCAGCCGCTGTCCAGATGGACCCACATGGAGCGCAGCACGGGCGCGCGGTCGGAGACGAGGCCGAAGAAGTAGCTGCTCTCGCCGCCGCCGGGATAGCTGCCGGAGTAGACCGGGTTGCTCAACTGGAAGTACGTCCATGGCGCCGTCAGCCAGGAGGCCGTGACGGCTTTCGTGCCGATGCCGCCGCTGGTGATGTTGAAGACTTCATCCGTGGCGATGCCGTCGCCGTTGTAGTCGTACTGGCGGATCGCTCCCCAGCGGTCGACCGCGAGGTAATCGGCGTACGGCATATAGGTCAGCCCCGCCACCGGGCCGAGGTTGATCCGGTATTCGTACACCCACTTACCCGCGCCCGTGGTGCCGGCCTGACCCTGGAACACGCGCGACTGCAGGCGGCCGTTGCCGCTGCCTCCGCTGACGGGGAACTCCGACACGTGATCGGTCACGGAGACGCTGCAGGTCGTGCTGAACAGGCACTGCACGGTCCACGACGTGTTGACGACGTTGAAGGCGAAGGCCGGGGCGGCGAGAGCGAGAGCGACGAACGAGAGCAGGATCAGACGAAGCGAACGAGTCATTTCCGTTTTTTCCTCCACTGAAATTGGCACATCGGTGAAGTAGTGAAGGTGGAGCGGAAAACGTTTCACGCCGGTGATGGCAATCACGTTCATCATCTCCCCGGGAGGAGTTTGCATGGCTCGGCCGGACATGGCCCGTTTCGGGATCTTCATCGGGCTCTGGAACACGCGCGGCGAGGTCCTGGCGACGGATGCATCGCCCGCGACCGTCCTGGTGGCGACGGACAGCTACCGGTGGCTGCCGGGCGGGAAATTCATCGTCCACGACGTGGACGCCCGTTTCGGCGACGAGGTGACCCGCTCGATGGAGGTCATCGGCTACGACCTCGCCACGCGCAGGTACATGGCCCGTTCGTATGACGACAAGGGGACATCGGACACCTTCGAGGTCGAGCTCCATGGACGGCGCTGGAGAATCACGGGGAAGACCGTGCGCTTCGACGGCCGCTTCTCCGCGGACGGCTCGCGGCTTACGGGATTGTGGGAGCTGAAAGGCAAACGGTGGCAACCGTGGATCGATCTTCACCTCGAGCGGGACTGAGTCCGGTCACCACGCCGCGTAATACCCCTCCGGCGCGTACACTCCCGGCAGTTCGGAGAGATGCGCGAGCGTGTGCCGGCGCGGTCGTACAGCGCCACGTGCGGCTCCTCCGTAGTGGAACGCCACGCTGAATGCGACGATTAGAGCGAATACTCCACGCACAGCGCGCGCACCTCACACTGCGGCAGTGCCTTCGCCTCCGGGCCTTCCGGCGCGTTCTCGATCCGGACCCAGTCGCTGCGCATGATCGCGTTTCCCGTGGCGCGCTGCTCCAACTGCGCGAGGAGCGGCGGCCGCGGGATGGTCGGGAACGGCTCGGCCTGAGTCGAGATCATCACCGCCAGCTCCTTCGGCCGGAGCGCCTTCACGACGTCCACCGGCGTGGCGTTGTGGCTTCCGTGATGTGCGATCTTGATGAAATCCACCTCGGACAACAGCTCGCGCGCCCGCTCCGTGCCGATCCAGGACTGCCAGTTTCCCCACTGAGCGTCGCCGCCGAAGAGCAGCGAGCGGCCGCCGTAACGGAAGAGGATGACGAGGCTGGAATTGTTGCGCGCGTTGTCGAGGACGAGCGCAAGCCTGTCGGCCGGAGCTTCCGCGGCTTCCCGGAGCGCCAGCGTGTCCTCGTCCGGGAGGACGGGCTGCGCCTGCTTCTCGACCAGCTCCTTGAGGTCGGCGTCGGCCGCCTTCATCTCCAGCCGGGGAAACGGTCGGATTGGAGTGACCTCATCGTCCGGCGCGGTCAGGAATCGCTGGTGCGACGGAGGTTGCATTCTGGAAAAGAAGGTCGTGTCGCGGGGCGGACCGAGGATCTCGGCGGAGAGTCCCGGCACGCCGGAAACGTTGCGGATGGTTCTGCCTCCCGCGTAGTAACGTGTCCTCGCTTTGCGGAAACCCTCCGCGAGCGCATCCTTCGCCGGCCGGTTGCCGCGCAGGTTGGAGATCGCGTGCAGGGCCGGCGCATAACGAGGATCATCCGTTGCCCTCGCGCCCATGGCGGCGAGGTGGGCGTGGAGGCGTTCAGTGAGCGCGACCTGCTTCCGCTGCAGCGCGGCAGCATTCTCGTCCTTCGGATCTTCCGTCCACGGCAGCCAGACCTCTCCGATCTCGAACTGCGCGAACCGGTCGCGGAAGGTGCCGAAGCCGGAGATGTGATCGCGATGCGCGTGCGTGGCGATGATGAGCGCGAGCTTCTTCCCCGTCTCGGTCTCGAGCTCGTCCATGATCCGTCCCATCGTCCCGATGTCGCCGTGCGCGTGCGTGCCGAAGTCGATCAGGACATGGTCGCGCGACGCCGCGGGGCCGAACGAGAGGAGAAAGCAGTCGCCGAAACCGGTCCGGTACATCCGCACGCGGATCGCAGAGGTCATGATCAATATCCCCGGTGGACCGCGCGGAAGGGGTTCTGCGCGGCGGCGTCGAAGGCGATGTACGGAGCGAGGGCAAAGGAGTCGGCCAGGAGCATGAGGTGCTCGCGCTGGCGTTCGCACCGCCGCTCGCCGGCGGGGCCATGGGTCGGCTTGGAGATCGAATACTGCACTTCGCCCGTGCGGTTGATCAGTACGGTCGTGCCGCCGCGGAAGGTGAACGTGCCCGCCTGCGGATCGGCCGGGTCGATCGGCACGCGTTTCCTGTTCTGCACGATTTCGGCGACGATGCGCCGCGCCAGCGATCCATCCGCCCGGATCTGATGCAGCGGATTGATGGATTCGGCGGCGAGCTTGGAGTCGGGGTCCAGCCCCAGTTGCATCGCGAACGTGCCCGCCCGGGCCCATAGGCTTCGATAGAGGTGCCTTCTTCGCCGCGGGTCCGGATTCTCCTCGAGCTCGTTGAGGAGCGTGAAGAGCCTTTTGAAATCGGGATTGACCGCGGTCGCGCTGATGCCCTCGTACTTGTCCCAACTCAACTCGTCCTCGCTGTACGAGATGACGCCTTCGGGGCGGATACCGCGTGCGCGGAAGGCGTTGATGATCGCCGCCCGCCAGCCGAAGCGGTCCTCGGAGACGGTGTCGCGGTCGGCGGTGACGATGGCGCGCAAAAAGTCGCCGAAGGTGATGTCCACGGGCGGGCAGTAGTCGAGCGCCCGCAGGCACATGTTCTGGATCGTGTTCGCGGTCTTGGCCGCGTCTTCGGCGAGGCGGGCGAGATCGGCGTGCAGGAAGTTCGGCACGATCGAACGGCCGTCCGGATAGGCGATGCGGATCAGGTCGCGGGTGCGGTTGATGTAGATGGTGAAGAAGGCGTCGAACACCGCCGCGACGAGGATGGCCCCCCGCTCGTGCGGCTCCTGCACATCTTGGAGCGCGCGCGGATCGGGACGCGTGCCGAGCGCGCTGCGGAGCGCCTTCCGGTTGCCCATCGCCTCGCCGAACTGCCGCGCCAGATCGACGATCGGATTGTCCTCGCCCACTTCCGCCTGGATCAGCGCGCCCTCGCGGCCGGCCGCCACGTCCGGTGCGAGCTGGCGCCGGTGAATCAATCCGCCGGTGCGCTGGATCGTGTCCAGCAGCGTCTCCTTGAAGCTGAAGTGCTGCAGCAGCGCGATGATGTCCGCGAATCCCTCGTGGAACGCCGTCGCGTCGGGCCCCGTGGGCTCCGCGAAATGGGGGCGAATGCCGTGGAGGATGGCGTGGGTGGTCTCGTGGACGACGATGTCGTGCGAGAGGCAGGTGAAGACGATCTGCCCCGGCAGGTTCGACCCCGCATCCTCCTCGGAGGCCTTGAAGTAGCCGAACAGCAGCGCGCGAAGCTTGGGGTCGTAGAACGCATTCGCCTCCTGGAAGGCGTGCGGGTAGACCCGCAGTTTGCCGTGAAACGGCTCGGTCTTAGGTCTCGAGTCGCCCACCCACTTCACCTTCCGGCCGAGCGCCGCCTCGAAACGCCGGACGGTGTCCATGATCACCGCGTAGACCATCTGCTGGTGGAACTGTGGATTCGACTCGGATGGAGCGAGTCCGCTCTGCCCGAGCACCGCCGAGGCGTCGAGATCGATGCCCTCGTAGTAGCAGTCGTTCGAGGCGTCGTAGTCGATGACGGCGATCTTGTCCCCGATCGGTCCCTTCGTCAGTTTCTCGTAGGGCACGCGGATCGTCATACGGTTGTCGAGCCGTGCGCCGCGTGACGGATCGAACGCGAAGACGCGCAGGATGCGCTGCGAGGGATCGGGAGCGGGTCCGGCTTTCGGCATGACGGATCAGGGATGCGCCTGCGCGCTGGCCTGCGGCGGGTGGACGTGCAGGCCGCGGCGGCTGAGCGGCGTGATCGCGGCCAGCACGTCGGGCGGAAGCGGGGCGGTGATTCCGAGGTCGTTCAGGTAGCCGGGAAGGTCTGCTCCATGCGCAGCCAGCAGCTCGATGACGTTGGTTGGGCGGTAGGCCGTCGCAGGCGTGCCGTCTCCGTTGGCGTCGAGGTCTTTCGGATCGGCCTGCATGCGCTCGATCACCGTCCGATCGAGCGTCAGGTTGCATTCGCGCGCGTGACCGAGCAGGCTGCGCACGCCGTCGCCCGAGACGTTTCGGAATCCGTCCAGGACCCTGTAGAAGCGCGTGGCCGATTCGTACAGGGAGTGCTTCACCCACGGCACGTACTTGTTGAGGAACTCGTCGTCCAAAGCCAGGCCGGCGGCCTTGGCACCGGCGGCGATCCAGTGCAGCGCCACGTTCGCCAGTCCGTCGTTGCCATACGAGCCGCCGACGTTCGAGTGGACGCCGGCGAACCAGCGCTGGGCCATGGTCTGACCGGGAAGGCTGTTCTGCCAGATCTCCGGGCGGAAGTCGTAGCGCTTCTCGTCAAGGGCCAGAGCCTGGCGCGCGTGCTCGACGCAGCGCGCCGGCGTCGTGCCGGCGTAGAACGTCCGGCCGGGGACCGACGTGTGCTCGCCCACCGCGTCGAGGCGCGAGCCGAGGGCCATCACCGTGTCCCACACGCCGAGGAACCTCACGCGCACGGGACGAAAGGGCTGGATCCGATCGCGCCCTTCCGCGTCCCGCTTCTTATTGTTCTCCGCGATCAACTCCTGGCTCGCGCCTTCCCTCCCCTGAGTCGTCACGTACAGACGGAAGAGGCGCGGCAGGTAGTAGGCGTCGCCCTTCTCCGGCAGGCCGCCGTTCCAGTCCAGGAACTGCGTCACCGCGCGCGCCTGGGCGGCACCGCGGCTGAAGCCGAAGACGTAGACCTCGTCGCCCGGTTCATAGTTGTACGCGAGGAAATTGAGCGCGTCCTCGACGTTCCCTTCGAATCCCGCGCCCCACGCGCCGCCGAGGGTGCGATCGAAGGAGCGCAGGAGGCGGTTGGCGGTTCCGGGATACTCCGCCAGAGCGCCGACGCCGAGGTCGTAGTACGTGATCTGCGCCATCCCGCTCTTCCCATCGAACGGCTTGACGGCGCGACAGATCTTCAGCGGATTCGTCGGCTTCATGACCGTGTGGCCGTCCCGCCGCTGGACCTCTTCGAACCCGCTGTTCCAGGTGCCATCGAGACAAAGAATGAGCCGCTTTTCGCGGCGCGGTGCTGCCACGACGTCCATGTCGCTCATGTACGCTCCATTCGGTCCTGTTGATTTGAGGGTGACGGACGGCATTTTCCCACGGAGTGTGCGTGGTAGGAAATCGCGTCCGTATGGTCCCTCCCATGAGAGGAATCCGCCGCTCGGGAGGTGTCATGGCAAAGTCGATCCTCTGCGTCTCGCGTTCCCTGCCCCCGGAGAAGCTCGCCACCGCCGCGCGGCGCGCGATCGAGATCAACCCCGCCAACGCGGTCGAGAGCCGGCGCGTCGAGCGCACGCCGATCGGACGGCGCGGCGGTCCGCGGCGCCTGGCCCTGGTCGTCGGACGGCGATGGCCCACTTCCGGCGTCAAGCTGTCGGTCCAGTTCCTCGACTCCCCTCCCGCCGCTCTGCGCGCGCGCATCCTCCGGCACCTGAACGCCTGGTCGAAGACGGCGAATGTGACGTTTACCGAGACTCGCGGCACCGGCAAGGTGCGCATCAGCCGCTTCGACGAGCCGCCTGACATGGCCGGCTACTGGTCCTACCTCGGCACCGAGATCCTCGAGATCGACTCCGACCAGCCGACCATGAACCGGAAACGCATTCCGAGAGAGCTTCAGCCCGGAGACATTACGGTTGCGCGAGGCGCAGGAACCTATGACCTATGGATGTGTTTCCTACCGGCAGGGTTCATTTGTCATAAGCATGAGCATGACCGGGCAAGAGCTGTTGAAAAGCTAAGCCAAGTGTCAAGGTAACATTATCAAGAGCCCGAGATAAGTGTCCTTCGATCACTGAAAAGCTGACCATGGCGGTTAAGCCGCCGGGAAACGTTCCATCGCCTCGCCACACTCGACGCGGTTCCGTGTCTTAAGCCTCATCATGGCCACTCGAGAACGTTTCGCGCTCGGCATGTTCCTCTGCCTGCTTGCAACGGCGGCAGCGTCCGCCGAAGAGGTGCCGCGGCCGCGGCCCGTACCGACGAACATCCGTCCGCGGCCGTTGCCGCGGCGGCCTCCGCTCGCGCATGCGCCCGAGGCGAACCGCGCCATCTCGCGGCACCGCGACGGCACGATCGCCCTCGGCAACGTCACGCCGGCCGGCTTCGTCGCGCCGCCCGAGGCCAGCGAGCCGGCACAGCCGGGCCCCGTCGTCGACGACGCGACCGATGCGATCAAAATCGGCCCACAGAACTTCGGCAGCCTGACCTCCGTGTCCAGCCCCGGAAACTGGCCGACGTCGCCGGCGGCGAAGCTCCTCATGCACTTTCCCTCCTCGGGATGGTTCGTCTGCAGCGGCAGCATGATCGATCCGATGCACGTCCTCACCGCGGGGCACTGCGTCTACGACGTCGACGACGCCGAATGGGCGGACGAGATCCTGATCTATCCCGCCGGCACGGATCCGACGAACGACTGGGACTCGCCGACCGCGCCGTTCGGCGGCGCAGGCTTCACGCAGTTACACTCGTTCACCGGCTGGACCGGCAGCGGCGACTTCGACTACGACATCGCCGTGATCGACACCGACCGCGCCGTCGGTGCGCTGTCGGGCTGGTATGGCTACGGCTACAACGACCTCTGCTCCTTCTACCAGAGCAACACCTTCCGCACGCCCGGCTATCCGTCCGAGTCCCCGTACGACGGCACGCGCATGTACACGCGCTCGGGCACGTTCGACAGTTGCGACTACTCCGGCGGCTGGTACGGCAACGAGGTGACCTTCAACGCCCGCTCGTACAAAGGACAGAGCGGCAGCAGCCAGGTTCTGAGCAGCTCGAACATCGTGTACGCCGTGCTCTCCAACGGCAACACGTCGCGGACCAACAGCCCGCGCATCACCAGCTCTACGTTCACGTCCATCCAGGGATTCATCAGCGCCGACCTGCCGTCGTCGGTGGACGTGATGCCGCTCTGGGTGCGCGGCACGACCAGCGTCAACGCCGGCTCCGCGCTGAGCGCCATGAGCTACTACATCCACAACTACTCCAGCGCCTCGGTCTCGCAGACCTACACGGTCAGCGTCTATCTATCGACCAACGACACCATCTCCAGCGGCGACCGGCTGCTGGGATCGCACAACGTGACCGTGAACGCCGCGTCGAAAGGAGGCGTAGCCGTGAACGTGTCGTCGCCTCCGGTCATCCCGTCCGACGTGGCCTCGGGCGCGTACTGGATCGGCGTCATCATCAGTACCAGCGACGCCAAGTCGTCGAACAACGACTCGTCCGGAGACGATGCCCTGGCGCTGACCGTGACCGCGACGAAGCCGACCGTGACCATTGCGGCGTCCGACTCCTCCGCCGCGGAGCCGTCGAATTCCGGCCAGTTCACCATCACCCGCACCGGCAGCACGGCGTCGTCGCTGTCGGTCGGCTTCTCGCGTTCGGGGTCGGCCTCGAACGGCAGCGACTATTCGTCGATCTCGTCGCCGGTCTCGATTCCCGCGGGCGCATCGTCGGCGACGATCAGCGTCTCCCCCATCGACGATACCGCCGTGGAAGGAAGCGAGACCGTCACGCTCACGCTCTCATCCTCGTCGGCCTACACGATCGGATCGCCGTCCGCGGCCACGGTGACGATCGCGGACAACGACTCGACACCGACCTGCTTCACGCTGAGCGCCTTCAGCAACCCGCTCGACGCCGGCTTCACGGCCGTCAACACTCCGGCCAACTGCAACAACTCCAGCGGCTACACGACCGGCACGGCCATCAGCATCACCGCGGTGCCGTACAACTCCGGCTACCAGTTCTCGCACTGGACGGCGACCCATTGCGCGCTCGCCAACGACCGCAGCCAGACGACCACGTGCACCGTGACCGGCTCCGGGGATCCCATCCTCGTGGCGGGCTTCAGCGGAACGCCGGTGGCGCAGGGCCTGTACCTCGTCACGCCGTGCCGGCTGATCGACACGCGCGCGGATTTCGCGCTCGGCACGAACGCGACGCGCAACGTTCCCGTGGCAGGACGCTGCGGAATTCCCTCCGGCGCCATCGCCGCGGCCATCAACATCACGGCCGTGAGCCCGGTCATCGACGGCTGGATGTCCGTCTTCCCCGGCCCGGCCGGCAGTACCCGCCCGCCGGTGAGCACGATCAGTTACCGCATCGGACGAACGCGCGCCAACAACGCGCTGGCGGGCGTCGGATCGGACGGCACGATCAATGTCTTCAACGCGGGGACGCAGCCCGTACACTTCATCATCGACGTGACGGGGTACTTCCGATGACCCCTACGCCGCCGCGGCGGCGCTCGGCATCTGCACCCGGTCGAGGTCCGCGAGCAGCGCTCCCGCGTCGGCGTAGCGGGCGCGGGGGTCCTTTTCCAGGCAGCGCAGGATGATCGCGTTCAGCTCCCGGCCGATATCGGGGCGGACTTCGATGGGGGGCGTCGCCTTCTCCGTGATGTGCGCGGTGAGGATGCCGGTGAGCGAGGACGACTCGAACGGGCGCCGCCCCGCCACTAGTTCGTACAAAAGCACCCCCATCGCATAGACGTCCGTGCGCGCGTCGAGCGTCTTCCCCTGCACCTGCTCGGGGCTCATGTAGTGCGGCGTGCCGACGATCATGCCGGCTTGCGTCATCGCCTCCGGCACCTCGGCCATGCGCGCGACGCCGAAGTCCATCAGCTTCACCTCGCCCTTCGCGTCGATGAGGACGTTCTGCGGCTTGATGTCGCGGTGGATGATCCCCTGCTCGTGCGCGGCGTGCAGTCCGCGGCAGATCTGGCGGGTGATGCCGATCGTGGCGCGGGCGGGCATCTGCCGCGCCGGCGCCTCGTCCATCAACTCGTTGAGTGTGTATCCGCGCACGTACTCCATGCTGATGAAGTACACGCCCTCGGCTTCGCCGTAGTCGTACGTCCGCAGGACGTTGCGGTGCGTGATCTTGCGCGCCAGGCGGATCTCGCGCTTGAAGCGCTCCAGGTCCTCGGGGGAGCGCGTCATGACGTCGCCGGGGAGGGTCTTGATGGCCACCGTCTCGTCGAGCTGCGCGTCCGTGGCCTTGTAGACCACGCCCATGCCGCCGCGGCCGAGGATCGACTCGATGCGGTAGCGGCCGGCGAAGAGCTGCCCGGCCGTCAGCTCGGCCGGCGGGTTGGCAGGCGCGGTCCTGCCGGCCGCGGTGCCGTCCATGCGCAGCGTGGCCTCGCCCTCCATCGTGCCGACGGCGCGCATCATCCCCGTGGTGACGTTCACCAGCGGCAGCGACGCGACGGGGAGCGCCTGCGGCAGCCACTTGAGCTTCACTTCCTCGCGCACCGCGGCGTTCAGCACCTCGGCGCCCGCGGCCTGCGCGCTCTCGTATGAGACGAACGCGAAGCCGTTCGGCGCGTGCCAGGCGAAGAGCAGCGCCAGGAGCGGCGCGTTGCCGACGATGGCCAGGCCACTGTCGAAATCGAGATTGACGGAGCCGGAGACGAACTCCCCCGTGGCGATGCCCACGCCGACACCCATCGTGGTGTGCTGCGCCGCCAGCTCTTCATTGATGGCCCGCGCGGCGCGGATGGCGTGGATGATCCCGCGGTCGCCGCGGAAGACGGAGACCAGGCGGTGGCCGTTGATCTCGCGCACCTCGCCGTCCTGGCGGGCGACCTCGTTCTGCTGCAGCCGCATGGCGCGCTCCACGGCGGCGATGACCGAGGAGGCGTCGCCCTCGCCCACCGTCGCGGGGAGGCCGCGGAGATCGGTGACCAGCACCGTCCCCTCGTCGAGCCTGGCCGGCTCGTTGCGCAGCGTGACCGCCGGCGCCTCGGCCGATTTCTCGGCCATCTGGGCGTAGAGCTCCTCGAGCTCCGCCTTGTCGCGCAGGGAGTTGATCATCTTCCCGAACGAGCGGCCGAGGATTCCCACCTCGTCGTTGCCGCGCGTGTCGGGGCCGACGCTGTAGTCGCCCGCGGTCACGGCCTGGGCGATGCCGGCGAGCTGCGAGATGGGACGCGTGACGCGCTTGGCGATCAGCCAGGAGAAGAGCAGCGCCAGGAGGAGCGCCGCGCCGCCGCCGAAGAGCATGGCCTGCTCGATCTTGCGGAACGGAGCCAGCTCGCGGTCGAGCGAGCGGAGGAAGATGGCGTTGCCGACCACGTCGTTGCCCGACTTCAGCGGGCGCGCGGTGGCGATGTAGCGGTTCCGGTCGACCGTGACCTCGGAGGTCCGGCCGGGGGCGATGTCTTTCGGCATCACGCTCGGGGCGTTCCTGGAGCGGACGCTGTTCTCTTTGGTCGCGAACATGACGCCTGCGTTGGTGGCTGCCTCGATCTGGTTCGCGAACGCGTCGTCCATCGCGTAGCCGTTGATGAGGTAGCCGATGACCACCCCGCGCGCACCGGAAGCCACGGGAGCGATGGCCACCTGGAACAGCTTTCCGTCGAGGGACAGGACGCCGGTGGTGGCGTCGAGCTTGCCGGCTTCGATGGCCGCGTGCACCAGCGAGAATTTCTCGTAGAAGTCCTCCTGGGTGCCGCCGGCGATCATCAGCTTGTCCGTGCGGGCGACGAGGGTGCCCTGGTCGTCGAGCAGCATCAGGACGTCTGTCTTCAGCCGCGCGCGGTTCTGGATGAGCTGATCGTTGATGCTGGCGTAGTCGATCCCCGGCCCCGGCGCGTTTGGGTCGGCGGGTGCGACTTCCGCGACCGGATACAACGTGGTCTGGATGTAGGCGTAGAAGCTGGAGTCGCTGCCGAGGACCTGCGTGGCGCCGGCGAGGGCATTGAGGCGTTGCTGCTCGAACTGGTCGAAGAGCCGCGCCGCACCGGAGATGGAGCGGTTGACGGTCTCGTTAGCGATGGCGTTGGCGCGGCTGATGGTGATGCCGATGGCCACCGCCACCACGATCGCGATCAGCAGCGCCGTCAGCAGGAAGAGCTTCAGCACCAGGGGAAAGCGCGGCTTCTCGACGGTGTAGGCCTTCACCGAAGGAACCTCGGCCGAGAGCGTGGCTTTGGTGTCGAGCGCCTGCGCTGTCATCGATCAGTAGTCCTTCGGAGGGCGATACGTCTGTCCGTGCTTGTTCTTGTGCTGCGAGACGCGGAAGTTGCGGCCGTCGATGGTCAGCAGCGTGGCGCCGGCCACGGTGCCGTCTCCCTTCACCTCGAGGTCGGAGGGAGCGCTGGTGCCGCCCTGCTCGTTCCAGGCGACCACGCGGTACCTGCCCGGCGGCACGTCGAAGGAATAGTTGCCGTTCGGGTCGGCGAAGCCGTAGAACGGCGTGCTCATCACGTGGACCACGGCGGACATGTTCGGGTGGACATTACAGTAGACGTTCACCGTTCCGGGCGCGTCGAACTTGTGCGTTTTGCCCGCGCCGCGGCGGTAGAGGCCGAGGTCGAAGGTGTTGCCGGGGGTGAGGGAGAAGAGGTTGTGGGCGATCGGGTCTTCGTTGGGGAAGCTGATCGTGGAGCCGGCCGGCACGGCCACGACGTGCGGCAGGAAGGTCTTGCTGCGGGTGGTCATGGTGAAGGTGGCGGGGGGCTTTTTCCACGTTTTGCCGGCGGGCTCGAGCCAGACCAGGGTCTCGTTGACCACGGGGTTCTGCCCGCGGCGGGTCATGAACATCACTTTGCCATTCACGGGGGCGGCGGAAAGGCCGGTCGAGAGCACGGCCGCGGCCGCCGCGATGAGGAGGAAACGTTTCATGAAATTGGCTCCGGGGGCTGGGAAGTGTAGCACACGGATTTGTGCTTCCGGCATGCCGGTTGAAGTAGGAATATCGTGCGAATTTTCGATTGCGATTACGCGCAAAAAACGTATCATATTCACCATGCACCGCAACGGAGGGGGGCGCGAGGGCTGCAATAAACGCAAGCCGGCGCTGTTTCTCTATCCGTACGATTCATCGCGACCTTCGGTCGCATGATCATTGACAGAGTTCACCAGATCCCGCTCCTCCCTTCCACCGCAGGGCGAGTAGGAGCGGTCGATCCGGTCCGCAACAAAGGCGTGGTGGGTCATGGCACGTGACGTGGCGCTTGTAGCGGGTCCGCCGGAAATTCATGGGGAGGAGGTAACGAAATTCGCATGGATTGTTCTAATAAACCTAAGGGGGTTGCTTCGTAACCGTACGGTTACGCGGTAACGCCCACCCCGAGGGCGCCTGTAACAGGGCGCCCTTTTTGTTTTTCTGGCGCGGAGAGCGTGCTCAACGTAGGGCGGACTTCAGCCCGCCTCTTCCTGGCGAGAGCGGACGGGCTGAAGCCCGTCCTACGTTCAGCACGCCCGCGGCGAGACGGCACCCGGAACCAGCAACACAGCAACCAGCAACCGACTAGTCCATCCGCGGCACCACCGCCCGCCCGTCCACAAGCGGGATCGGCGGCAGCTCGGGCGCGAGGATGGTCCGCAGGCGCTCGCGCATTGCTTCGACGGAGGCGAACTCGGCGCTGAGCACGTCCTGCAGCGCCTCGACGTCGGCCGCGCGCAGGCGCGGTTTCTTCTCCAGGCAGGCGTTCGTCTTACAACGGTTCGTGCAGTACTTGCGCGTCTTGCGCGTCTTCGGGAACGTCGCCCCGCAGTGGTCGCAGCGGCCCATCTCCCCTCCCATCCGCCTCTTGCCGGTTGTCGGGTTGCCTGTGATGCGTTGATCAACGGTACCGTGCCGCGAGCGCCGTAAACGCGTGAGGGACACGCGCGATCCGGAAGGCCGCCACAGATCCGTTAACGGCCAGCACTGTAGCGAAAGATGTGCAGTCGGTCAACAAGTTGACGACCTGCGCGTGGTGCCCCGGGCCGGACTCGAACCGGCACGCCCCTCTCGGGACAGCGGATTTTAAGTCCGCTGCGTCTACCGATTCCGCCACCGGGGCTCGGTTGTGCTCGCGATCATAACCTTCGCACATCGAGTATCATTCGCGCCGCATCAGACACCCCTCCGGAGGCAGCACAGATGACCCTCACCGTCGACAATCTCCCGGGCGCGCCGCTCACGACGCTCTCTGAAGAAGAGCAGATGTTCCAGCAGAGCGTGCGCGACTTCGCCGTCGAGAAGATCCGCCCCCTCGTCCACGAGATGGACAAGACCGCCACCATGTCGAAGGAGCTGATCCAGAGCTTCTTCGAGCTCGGCATCATGGGCGTGGAGGTCCCCGACCAGTTCGGCGGCGCCGGCTCGAGCTTCTTCACGGCCGTGCTGGTGGTCGAGGAGCTCTCGCACGTCGACGCCTCCTGCGGCGTGTTGGTGGACGTGCAGAACACGCTCGTCAACAACGCCATCCTCCGCTGGGGGAATGACGACCAGAAGTCGAAGTACCTGGCCATGCTGGCGGCCGACACCGTCGGCGCGTATGCGCTCTCGGAGGCCGGCTCGGGCTCGGACGCGTTCGCGCTGGCCACGAAGGCCGAGGACAAGGGCGACCACTTCGTCCTGAACGGGCAGAAGCTGTGGATCACCAACGCCGCCGAGGCGGGAGTGTTCATCGTCTTCGCCAACGCCAACCCGAACGCCGGCTACAAGGGGATCACCGCCTTCCTGATCGAGCGCGACTTCCCCGGCTTCCAGGTCGGGAAGAAGGAGGACAAGACCGGCATCCGGGCCTCCTCCACGTGCGAGCTGATCCTCGAGGATTGCCGCGTCCCCCGCGAGAACGTCCTCGGCGAGCCGGGCAAGGGCTACAAGATCGCCATCGAGACCTTGAACGAGGGACGCATCGGCATCGGGGCGCAGATGATCGGCGTGGCCCGCGGCGCGCTCGAGCACGCCATCGCCTACGTCAAGGAGCGCAAGCAGTTCAACACGCGCATCGCCGACTTTCAGGGCGTGCAGTTCCAGATCGCCCAGGCCGCGACGGACCTCGAGGCGGCCCGCCTCATGGTCTACAACGCCGCGCGCCTCAAGGACGCGCAGCGCCCGTTCCTCCGCGAGGCGGCCATGGCCAAGCTCTTCTCCTCGCAGGTGGCCGAGAAGGTGACCTCGCTGGCCGTCCAGCTCTACGGCGGCAACGGCTACACCAAGGAGTATCCGGTGGAGAAGTTCTGGCGCGACTCGAAAGTCGGCCAGATCTACGAGGGGACGAGCAACATGCAGCTCGCCACCATCGCCAAGACCATCCTCACGGAGCGTCTGTAACGAGGGCGGGCTACGGCCCGCCCGGACAGATCGCACCGTAGCGGGCCAGCCCGGCATCCCGGAGACGCTGACAGGCTACGTCGGCGATCTCGTCATCATTCCAGAGCCGGCGGCGGACGCCGTCGAAACGCGACGCGGTGACGAGATACCTGCCATCCGCGGAGAAGCGCGCCACGTTCACGGCCGGGGGTGCGGTGAACCGCGCAATCTCCACCGGCGCGTCGCGCCAGGGGCTCCAGACGCGCGCGATTCCGTCCGCGTCCGCGGTGAGCACGCTCGCGGCCGACGGATCGAAGCCGATCATCGACATGCCGCTGGGAAAAGTGGCCACCGGACGGTCGGGTCCCGAGGTGCTCCAGATGAGCGCCGGCCCGTCGCCGCCTGTCGCGGCGACCCAGGCACCGTCGCGGCTCGCCGCCAGGAAGGACGTCCCGCGGCGGGTGAATACGGCGGCCGGACGCCTGGCATCGACCCGCCACCTCCAGACCCGGATCTTGCCATCCCCGGCAGCGGTGACGAGCATGTCGTCGCTCCCGAAGACGACAACCCCCGCCGGAACGGGATGAGGCAGCTCGAAGCGCAAGTCCTTCGGACCGGCGACCACGACAGAGCTGACGATCTCCGCCCGCCCCGAGGCAGTTTTCCGGCGCACCGCCGGGGTGATCCAGGCCTGATACGCGCCGCTGGGGCTGATCGACACCGAGGGCGTGACCTGGGCGACGACGTCCGGCGGCTTTCCCGACTCGAGATCGGCAACGCTCTTCCAGCGAAGCAGCCGGTCATCCCTGGTCCCAGCGAGGAGGCCGCCCTCGGCATCGAAGGCGACGGAGCTGAACTTCCCACCGGTAAACGGGCCGAGCTCGCGCCCGTCGCGATAGACGTACAACTTGTGATTCCGTGATTGCGGAGCGTCCGAGACCACGGTGACGACGATCGCGCCGTCGTGTGAGATCGCGGCGTCGTCGACCCTGGCCGTCGTGAGCCGCGAGTCGACGGGCGCGGCCTGCCACGTCATGGCCCCGCTCTCGGACACGGAGTGCACCGCGCCGCCGGGCGTGAAGGCGACCGCCAGCACCTCTCCACCGTGCGCGACGTGAGTCACCGTATCCTCGGCCATCGACCGCAGCTCGGCCACGCCGTCATGGAAGCCGATGGCCAGCTTCCCGTTCTCGACCGCGACCACGCGGCTCTCCCCATGCAACGGGATCACGGTGGGGTTCCGGGCTTCGCGCCAGCGCGCGACCAGGACCGAGCTCCGCGCGGAGGCAGCGATCCACTCGCCGTCGGAGCTGAATGCAGCGGCGCCGCGATCCAGCGAGATGTCGGCCGGAGTGGACCAGACCGGAGCCGCGCCCGCCTTCCAATCGCGCCAGCGCCAGATCTGGAGCCCCGGATCCTGAAACGCGACCAGTCCCTCGTCGGTCGGATGGAAGAACAACTGTTGCGGAGCACGCTCCCCCGGCGCGATGAATGTCGTCGTGCCTTCCGTCCACGGCCACACGATCGTGGACGGCCCGAGCAGCGACACGATCTTGCCGGACGGACTGAACTGCAGGTCGCGCTCGAGCGTGTTCGCGGGGCGCGGGATCCGCGCCAGCGCGACGCCATCCGCCACCCGGACGATCCTCGTGCTCACCTCCTGCCCGAGCCGCTCCGTGATCGCGAGCGTCTCCCCATGCCGGTCGAGCGCGAATGCCAGCGCCCCTTCCTGCAGAGGAAACTCGCGAATCATGGCCCCGCCGTCCGTTTGCCAGATCACGAGCGCGCCGCCCGGACCGTTTGCCTGTCTGCGATAGGTCGCGGCGGCTCTGCTTCCGTCGGCGGAGATCCCGATGGCGTCCACGACCTTCGCGTCCGGCGGCGTGCACAGGGGCGTCACCACGCCCGAGTGCGTGTCGACGATCTCTGATCTCGCTTTCGCGCTGCGCGGCGGCGGCAGCCTGCTGCTGGAGGCGATCCGCTTCTTCCTTTTCTGTTCTGGCGATGTCGCGGTCTTCAACCGCTCTTTTCTTCTCGGCATCCGCGCGGTCTGCCGCGGTCTGCGCATCGCCTGCGCGCTTTACCGCCGTCCTCTCGCGTGTCTCGGCAACGCCGACGCGCATCTCCGCGTCCTTGACGATGGAGAAGCTCCAGAGCAGCGCCCCCAGGATCAGTGCGGTCACCGCGATGGCGATCCCGCCGAGGAAGCGCCGCAGGCGGGCTTCCTGGCGCATGAACTTCGCGGCGTTCTCGATCCGCCCGAACACCGGCGCCGACGGGAGGTCCGCCGTCTCGCGGATGACGTCCGTCCCGCTGATCGCCGGCCACTCCTCTTTGGGATTGGTCATGCCGAGGCCGAAGTCGATCGGCACGACCGGCCTGCCGCGCGCGGCAAACCAGCCGATCTCTTCTTCCACCGGTCCCGAGCCACGGGAGTGCGGAGTGGCCACGACGACCAGCAGGCGGCTCTGCCGCGCGGCGGACGCCACCCGCTCCGAGATTTCCCTTCCCGGCGATGCGCCCCAGGCGCCGAGGAACACCGAGAACTTCCGTTCGCCGAGCCCTACCGCCAGCGCCTCGGCATACGCGGAGTCTTTGTAGCAGTAGGAGACGAAGACGTCGCGGCCGAAAAAGTATGCGAGCACGCGCTCGACACGCGAGTCAGGAGCAGCTGAGGACATGAGGGAACGCCTTCATTATACGCCCGGGTACCATTGCCGCCGCCAATGCAGGTCCCCGGATCCTGGTGGAGGTGGCTGCTCTTCGCGATCGTCGTCGTGGCGGTGGTGCGCATCGCCGCGACGTACCGCGTCTTCAGCCAGACCATCGATGAGCCGACCCACGTCGTGGCCGGCTTCGAGTGGCTGACGACCGGCACGTACGCGCTCGACCCCGAGCACCCTCCCCTGGCCCGGATTCTCTTCGCCGCCGGGGCCGTGCTGGAAGGGGCGGAATGGCGCGAGGAGCTGCCGCGCGTCGCCCGCGGCACGGAGCTGCTGTACCGGGACGGTCGCTATCGCCACAACCTGTTCCTGGCCCGGATCGGCAATCTCCCGTACTTTCTGCTCGGGCTGTTCGCGGTGATGGCCTGGGGGCGGCGGCTCTTCGGCGACGCGGCCGGGCTGACGGCGGGCGCGCTCTACTCGGCGCTGCCGCCGATCCTCGCCCACGCCGGGCTGGCCACGACGGACATGGCGGCCGCCGCGACGGTGGTGTTCGCGCTCTGGGCGCTGGATGGGTGGCTGGCGGAGCGGACGTGGAAACGCGCGGCGCTCCTCGGCGCCGCCATCGGTCTGGGGCTGATCTCGAAGTATTCGTTCGTCATTTACTTCCCGGCCGGGGCCCTGGCACTGCTGGTGGCAAACGCAAACGTAGGGCGGGCTTCAGCCCGCCGCCCCCGGGGGGGACGGGCTGAAGCCCGTCCTACGTTTCGGCAACTGCTGGTGATCGGGTTCCTTCCGGTGCTGTTCGTGTGGGCGGGGTACAAGTTCGATACGGGGACGCTGAACGAGACGCGCCTGAAGGTGCTGCCGCCGGAGTCGCTCCGCTATCAGGCGGCGCGCTTCGCGTCGTTCGAGGGGTACGACTGGGTGCGGCCCGACCTGGTCATCCGCTACTACGACTACGCGCATGCGGCGGCGAACCGCGGCGCGGTCGGCGTCGATTTCGTCGACTGGGCGAAGGCGGCCGGCTATCCGTCGCCGCAGGCGGGACGGAGCGGGCGCGACACGACGGCGAACGGCGGTCCGCTCCCCCGCCCGTCGCTCCTCGACCGCGTGCAGGAGCCGTTTCTCCGCGCCTGGCAGTCTGTCGTGGTGCACGTGCCGCTGCCGGCGCCGTACTGGATCGCCGGCGCGGAGTACGTGGCGCAGCACTCCGAGGCCGGCCACCCCGCCTTTCTTCTCGGCGAGCACCGGCCGGAAGGGTGGTGGTATTACTTCCCCGTCCTCCTCTTCTATAAGACGCCGCTCGCCTTCCTGCTCCTGGCTCTCGGCGGAATGGTGCTGCTGCGCCGGCGCGCGCTCGCCTGGGTGCCGCTGGTCATGCTCCTCCCCGCCCTGACGAGCAAGATCAACATCGGCGTGCGCCACGTGCTGCCGCTCTACCCCGTGCTGGCCATCGTGGCCGGGTACGCCGCGGTGGTGCTGTGGAAGAAGAGCCGCGTCGCGACAGTGGTGCTGGCGGGGTGGTTCTTCGTCGCCGGCGCCCTCGCCCACCCCGATTACCTGCCGTACTTTCACGAGCTGGCGCGGCACCCCGAGGAGATCGCCACGGACAGCAATCTCGACTGGGGACAGGACCTTCTGCGCCTCGAGCGGGAGGTGCGCGAGCGGCGGATCGGGCACCTCTACCTCTCCTACTTCGGCTCAGCCGACTGGCGCCGCCACGCCATCCCCGCCGAGGAGCTGCCGCGCGACCGGCGGGTGCGGGGGTGGGTGGCCATCAGCGAGATGCAGCTCAAGTTCGGAAATCCCGAGGACTTTGCGTGGCTCGGGCAGTACCGGCCGGTGGCGCGCGTCGGAAAGTCGATCCGGCTCTACCGGATTCCGTGAGTGACCTGCTCGTCGCGAGCGCGGGACGGGCTGAAGCCCGTCCTACGTTGAGCATGCGCAGCGCGAGGAGGGTGCGCAACGTAGGGCGGGCTTCAGCCCGCCCGTTCCAGCGCGGCGCGATCCCACTTACCCAAATCCGCGGCGGCAGCGTAGGTACTCTCGCAGAAGTCGAGCAGGGCCTTCTCGGGGTCCGGCAGCGCGCGCAGGTCGTCGTAGTGGAGGTAGAAGCCGCCGAGTTTTTCGTTGTAGTAGGCGGCCTCGGGCAGCACCTTCGCCTCGCGGAACCCCGCCGGCTCGGGCGCGGCGTAGCTGTAGAACGACGCGCGCGGGAGCCGCTCGTCGCCCGGCCAGAAGCCGACGCTGCTGACTTCGTGCGAGTAGGCCTCGCGGGTGATGGTGTCGGCGTCGGGACGCTGCGGCGCGGGGCGGCCGGAGAAGCGCGTCACGGCCAGGTCGAAGCTCCCCCAGAAGAAGTGCACGGGGCTGCACTTGCCGATGAAGCCCGCGCGGAACCGCGTGAAGAGCGTATGGATGCGGGCCAGCGCGCTCCAGAAGCGGCGCACGGCCTCGGGATCGTAGTGATGGTGCTCCTTGTCGACGTCCAGCGGGATCGGGTTCGCGATCTCGACCGGCGTGCGCCAGATGTCGCACTCGATGCGCAGCGAGCGGAGGATCGAGAAGACCTCGTCGTGCAGGTCCGCGACGCTGCGCGGGCCGAGGGGGACGTCGTGGAGCGCGCCGTCATTGCTGCGCACGCGGAGGACGTGGGAGGTGAAGTCGAACTCCATGTCGAACCAGCGGTCGCCGTACGGGATCAGCGACGTGGTCAGCCCGCGCGCGGTGACGTAGAGCGGCACGTTCCACCAGTGATTGATGACCGGCGTGAGCTCCATCCGGATCTTGCCGACCACCTGCGTCCAGCGGTGCAGCGTCTCGCGCGTGTCGTTCCATGCGTCGTAGGGGAGCTCGGGCCAGGAGGACATGGATGGGAGCTTACAACTATGTTGCTGGTGGCTGGTGGCTGGTTCGTTGTGGTGCATGGCCTGAAACCCAGGCACCACAACGAACCAGCAACCAGCAACTCATGAGGTTTCTCGCTCCACGATCTCGCGGCGGAAGCGCCGCGTGGCCAGGCGCTGGATGGGGAGGCTGAGACCTACGTCGAAGCGGTAAGGCTTGATGAAGAGGAACTGCTCCTCAAGGTGGCCGCCGAGGCGGAGCTTGGGGGTGTAGGCGGTCTGGCCGAGATACGAGAGCGGAATGCCGCGCTCGGCGGCGCGGAGGAGGCAGCGCATGTTGAGGGCGTTGTAGATCAGCGGGCTGTCGGGGTCGCGGTAGTCGATGCCGATGCGTTTGTTGAGCTGCTGGCCGCGGTGGTACAGCGCCAGGTAGGCGCCCACGATGACGCCGTCGCGCCGGCAGACGAGCAGCTCCGACTCCGGCGGCGAGCTCTTCGCGCATTCGACGAAGAATTGCGGCGGCAGCTCTTCCAGCTTGAACTCCGCTTTCAGGAACGTCGCGCGCCAGAGCGGATAGACCTCCGGCACGAGCGGGGCGTAGTCGGCGACGAACTCGAAGGTGAAGCGCTCCTCCGACTTTTTGATGATCCGGCGCGCGCTGCTGCGGCCGTTGGCGGAGAGGCCGGCGATGTAGTCGCGCTCCGACTGGAAGGTCGTGTCGACGCGCACGGTGGGGAGTGAATGGCACTCCATGAACTTCGCCGCGCGGAAGCGGTCGATGCCGGGAAAGTCCTGATGCACGTCCTTGATGATGACCAGCTGCGCGTGCTCCTCGCGGGCGAAGGCGTCGATCGCGGCGATCATCCGGTCGAGCACCCGGGCCGCGTCGGCGTCCGGGCGCAGCGGCCAGAAGCCGCGGTCCGAGATCAGCGAGCCGACAATCGCGACGCGGTAGGCCATGGCCAGTCCGAAGCGCTCCACGACCCATTCGTAGCCGAGGCGGATCAGCTTCGGCATCAGGGCCATGAACCCGAGGTTGGTCCCGAAATAGAGCGGGACGAAGCCACACAGGCCGCGCTCGTCCTCCACGCAGAGGTAGCGCACCGCGAGGTCGCCCCAGAGCGAGCGCTCCATGGCCCGCAGCAGGCCGTGGGAGAAATCGACCGGCGACCCCTCGAGCGGCTCCAGGGCCGCGGCGCCGATGTCGTCGATCGAGGAATGCCAGACAATTTTCATGTGACCAGTTGCCGCGCCTGGAAGTCATCGAATGCCGTGCGGTGACGGAGGTACGGGCCGAGACCCGAGCCGGGCGCGGGAAAGGCGCGCACGAATCCGAGCGTGAGCGCCCGGAGCGCCCACGCCAGCGGCGCCAGCGCGGGCGGAAGGAACCACACCGGACCGCGGCGCGCGGCATCGACGAGCTCGCGAATCGATGTGGGGCGGGCTTCAGCCCGCCGTGACGGGCTGAAGCCCGTCACCACATGCAGCGTCTTTCCCATCGCCGCCGGATTCGCCGCAATGGACGCCAAAGCCTCGGCGAATTCTGCCGACGTGATGGCGTGCAGCTCCGCGCGCGGATCGGCCGCGATGACGACCGGGCGCCTTCCGGCCAGCATGGCCGTGAGTGAAGCGAGCGGGCCGTCATCGAGGAGGAAGCAGCGCCGCACGATCGTCACCCGTGACCGGACGTCGGACGCGCGCAGCAGACCTTCCGCCTCGAACAGGCTCCGGTCGTAGGCGTTGTAGAAACGCTGGCCGCAGTCGTGGTCGAACTCCGTGAACAACCCTTTCTTGTTCCCCGCGACGCAGGTCGTGGAGACGAACGTGAGCCGCATCGCGGGATCGGCGCGCAGGGCCTCGATGAGGCGCGCCACCGGCTCCACGTTCCGGCGCCTGGCCTCGTCGAGGTTCCCGTCGAGCGCCTGGCGCTCCGGCTCATGGATCATCAGGCCAATCCCATGTACTGGAGACGCTTCGTCTGCAGCGCGGTCGACCACTCCATCTGGATCCCAAGGCGCTCCTCGACGGTCGTATCGATGAGGCGGCGGCCCGGCACCAGCTCGTAGTCCCCGAGGACGTCGCGCGCGGACAGCATCCCCTGCTGGAACAGCACCTCGCGCTGGACGATCAGGTCCTTGATGGGGATCGTCTTCCAGAGCTGCATCCCCTGCATCATCAGCCCGCCGAGGCGCTCGCGCTCCTCCGGGTGCTCGCGCAGGTGCTGGCGGACGATGGAGCTGCCGACGCAGAGATGGCGGATCTCGTCGATGTTGGCCGTGCGGGCCACGTCGGCGGCGAGGGGGTCGAGGACCTTCCACTTCCGCTCGCTCATCTCCGAAGACGGCGCCAGCACCCCCTCGACGATGACGGTGAGCATGACCACGGCCACGTAAAAGTCGTTGCGGCCGTTCGCGTCGTCGAGGGCGAACTTGAGCAGCGGTCCGAGAACCTGGTCGTGGCCGAAGCGGGTCCGCTCCCGGAGGAACGCGGCCATCTTCTCCTCGCGGATGCCGAGCTCGATCAGATGGTGCCGGAAGACCGAGAAATGACGCGCCTCGTCGAAGAGCTGCGTCACGTAGAACTCCAGGGTGGCGCGCGTCGGCGCGGACTGGACCATGTACGCGACGCAGCGCGTCCCGTACTCCTCGACCACGGTGCGGAAGGCGTATTCCTCGAGCACGGACTCGCGCAGCGGTCCGGGATCGAGCAGGTATTGCGGCACCTTCAGGTCGGGACGGTGTCCGTGGACGAGGTTCCGCAGCGTCCCCTGCGCGGAGGCGTGCAGCCAGTATTCGATGTCGCACTGCTCGGCCGTGAGGTCGAGATTCAGTGCGCCCTCGAGGAGGTCGGGAGCTTCGTTGAAATCGGTTTCCCGCGGGATCGTGGTCATGCATCGGCTCCTTGTCGTGCCGCGGTCACCAGCGACCCGCGGTCTCGTATTCCTGCACGAAGCGCTCGTAGGCCGGGTGATAGACCGGCTCGAACGACAGCCCTTCCTGTTTGTAGACATTCCCGAACAGCGAGCGGTCGCCGAGGATGTGGATCGGCGCCGCCAGCATGGCCCACTCCACCGACCCGGTGACCCAGTACCAGATCAGCAGGATCACGGCGTTGGTGGTGAGGCTGTGGCAGAAGTTGTAGAGGCTGTAGAAGAACGGCGGGAGCGTGCGGTGCTCCCCTTTGCGGCGCGCGTAGTAGACGTACCAGGCCGGCAGGGTGCCGAGCACGTCGATCCAGGCGAAGGCGATGATGAACCGCCACCAGTTCACCTCTCCCGCGTGCATCAGCAGCAGCACGACCATGATCAGCAGCACGACGAAGTAATCGATGCGCATCAGGCGGTACGTGCCGCGGCTTTGAAAGGTGTTGTACATGTCCATGGGATCGGTTCCGTTCAGATTTCGTCGAGAGAGTTTCCGAGCATGTAGCCGCCGAGGCGGTCGAGCATCCGCGGTCGCGACGGCGGGTGAAAGGCGAGAGCGTGACTGGCGGCCATGAGCATGGCCACTTCGGGCGAGGTCGCGAAATCGACTCCGCCGCACCATTCGAAAGCCAGGACGGCCGCCCGCGACACCGCCTCCTGCACCGCGTAGCGGCAGTGCAGCGACTGCGTCAGCAGGGGGGACTCCGGCTTCATTTCGGTGAGGAGCGCGGCCAGCCCGACCAGCGCGGTCATGGCCCCTTCCAGCAGGATGGCCAGGCGCGCGGCGTCAGCGGGGGCGATGCGCCGCCGCAGGAAGACGCGCTCGGCCAGCGCCGAGGCGATGCCGACGTACGTGGCGCTGATCAGCAGCTGGAACCAGACCAGGCCGAGGGTCTGGATGTCGTCCAGCGCGTTGGGCGCGCCCGAGTACGACAGCAGCTTCGAGTCGACCTTCACCCTGTCGAAGCGCACTTCGCCCGTCTCGGCCGCGGCGAGCACGGGGCTGGTCCAGAAGGGATGCACGGAGATCCCCTCCTCGTGCGCCGACACCAGTCCGACGGCCAGCCGCCCCGAGGGGAACTCCGTGGTCGGCGGCGTGACCAGGCTCACCGACAGCAGGTCCATCGACAGCGACAGGCTGCACGGCTTCTTCACGCCGCTGAGCAGGAGGCCGCGCGGGCCGGTCTCCACGGTCAGAGTGGGGTCGAGGATGCGCCCGTCGGGATGCCCTTCGGCGAAGGCCGAGGCGACGAGGAGGTGGTTTCTGGCGATCGCCTCCAGCATCAGCCACTCCATCCCCTCGGAGCGCCGGGCCAGCTCGCCCAAGGTGGCCACGGAGAAGTGGTGCATGACCATCCCTACCGTGGCCGACGGCGCGCGCGAGGCCAGGGCGCGCACGATGTACGCGGCCTGCCGCGGCGTGGCTCCCAGTCCCGCGTAGGCGGTGGAGATGCACAACCCCGCCGCGCCCGACGCCTTGACGCGCTGGATGGCCAGGCCGGGCTCCCCTTCCAGGCGGGTCAGGCCGATCTCCGCGAGCTCCGCGTCGAGCCCGGGCAGCAGCGATTCCAGGCATGCCCGCTCGGTCTGCAGGAAACGCTCGGAGACGCCGGCCGCCGCCGTCACGCTTCGGCTCCGATCTCCATGCGCCGCGTGACCGCGACGCGGGTGTCGCTGCCGAACAGGCCGCGCAGCACCTTTTCCACGTTCTCGACCAGGGCATCCTCGGCCACCGGCTCGAGAAACGCGGCCAGGCTGGGGATGCCGAGGTCGAATACGCTCCGGAACTCGACCTCCGAGCGCCCGTCTCCTGCTCCCGTGACCTGCCAGGAGCCTTTGAAGACCAGCAGGTCGCCTTCGATCTGTTCGAAGTCGATGCGGTTCTGCTCCGGGAGGAAGGTGTCGCGCTCGATCCACTTGAGCGTTCCCTCGCGGAACTCCACTTCCCAGACCGAGGTACAGCCGGCCTCCGAGTGCTCGCGCACGCTCACGCTGCGCACCGACGACATGTACCGCGGATAGGCATCGAAATCGGACAGGAGGCGATACCCCTCGTGTGCCGTCGAGCGTACGACTGCCTGAATCCAGACCTCGCGCATGGCTCTCTCTCTCTTAACGCTTCAGGTGACGCGCCTCCACCGCGCGCAGACTCGTTTCCGCCGCCGCGATGATCTGCTCGGCATCCGCGTCGGTCAGGGTCGCCGGTGGAGTGAGGCGCGCGACCTTGTGGCCGTAATACGAATGGGACAGCAGGACTTTGCGGGTCATCATCTCGAGGATGAAATCGGCGGCGTGATGCTCCTGCGCGAATTCGACGCCGATGAGCAGCCCCATGCCGCGCACGTCGCGCACGACCGTGTTTCCGGCGGCCGCTTTCCGCAAGCCTTCCAGCAGGAACCCGCCGAGGGCGCGGCAGCGCTCCAGGATTCCTTCCGATTCCATGACGTCGATCGTGGCCATGACGGCGGCACACGCCAGCGGATTGCCGGAGAAGGTGGAGGTGTGCAGGAGCGGATCGCGGTTGAAGGGGGCGAACGCCGCCTCGCTGGCAATGACCGCGCTGACGGGGACGACGCCGCCGCTGAGGGCCTTGCCGGCCAGCAGCACGTCGGGCACGACCCCTTCCCGCGACGAGCACCACCACTCTCCCGTGCGCCCCATGCCGCACGAGATTTCGTCGAAGACGAGCAGCGCGTTGTGGCGCCGGCACTCTTCCGCGACGTCGCGCAGGAACCCGGACGGAGGGATGATCACGCCCGCTTCCGACTGCAGCGGCTCCAGGATGACGGCCGTGTCGCCGTCGCTCCCTTCCATGGCGGCGCGCAAGGCGGCGATGTCGCCGTACGGGACGCGCTCGGTGCCCGGCAGCAGCGGCTCGAACGGCCCTTTGTAGCGGTCGCGCCCACTGACGCTGAGCGCTCCCATGCTCTTGCCGTGATAGCCGCCGTCCATCGACAGCAACCGCTTCCGGCCGCCGGCGCGCACGAGCTTGACCGCCGCCTCGACGGCCTCGGCCCCACTGGAGCCGAACCAGACGTAGCTCAGTCCCTCCGGCGCGATGGAGGCGAGCCGTGCCGACGCGTACGCCAGCGGCGCGTGCGGCAGCATGCGCGACGACATCGCATGCTGCTCGAGCTGCGCGCGCACCGCGGCCACGACCCGCGGATGGGCATGGCCGAGGAGGAACACGCAATAGCCGCCGCAGTCGAGATAGCGGGCGCCGTCGGAAGCGGTGATCCAGTTGCCCGAGGACTCGACCTCGAGGGCGCTGTTCATCAGCTCGTACACGCGCGCCCAGCCGCTGCTGACGTGGCGCTTGTAGAGCCGCATCACCTCGGCGCGATCGGGGGCGATCATTTTTCGCCGCCGATCGAGTAGTCCGTCGTCCGCGCGCCGCGCGGTGCCACGGCCAGCGTGCGTCCCTTGAGCGCGCCGCTGGCGCGGTCCTCCGCCCACCGCTGCAGGTTGCGCTCGAGGATGAGCTCTTCCGGCTCGCGCCGCGGCAGGCCCAGCTCCGCGCGCAGCAGCGGCTCGGAGCTCGGCAGCGGCACGAGCTGGTTCATGTAGCGCGCGAGCTTGAGGTCCGCCCGGAACTGGTGCTGCAGGCGAATGGGGAGGTTCTTCATGAAGACCGGCAGGAACAGCCGCTCCACCGTGTCGTACGGGACGAGGCGCGGCGTCGGCGGGTTGAAGCCGTACTCCCGTCCCACGCGCACGGCGATCTCGCGAATCTGTTCGATCGGCAGCGCGTCGGCGCCGGCCGTGACCCAGAGGGTGCCGAGGTTCTTCTCGTGCAGCGCCGCGCCCCAGACCGCGTCCGCGACCCAGTTCTGGGCCACGAAATCGCCCAGGCGGCCGGGCGTCGAGGCCAGGACCGGCAGCGTGCCGTCGACCATGCAGCCGACGATGTGGTGGAAGCCCTGATACGCGGCCACGCGCCCGGTGCGGGAGTCGCCGATGATGATCGAGGGGCGGACGATGACCCAGTCGGGCAGCGTGCGCACCAGCGCCTCCGCATCGCGCTTGGTCTGTTCGTAGATGGACGGCTCGGCCAGTGCCGACGATCCTTCGTCGACGTACGCGGTGCTGACGTAGACCATCCGCGCGCCGCTGCGGCGGGCCAGCTCGACCATCCGCTCGGTGCCGGCCCGGTTGGTGGCCTCGATCTGCGCGCTCTTCACGTTGAAGCTGGTGACGGCGCCGAGGTGCAGGATGACCTCGACTTCTTCGGCCAGCCGCGCATACGCCGCGTCGTCGAGCCCGAGATGCTCCTCGCGCAGGTCGCCGCGGATGCAGGTCAACTGGACGCCGGGAGGAACCATGTGCGGCTCCAGCGTCGTGCGACGGCAGAAACCGAGAATGTGAGAGACACGGGACTCCGCGAGCACAGCACGGCCGAGGAGTCCAGAGCCACCCGTAACGAGCACCTTTTTGTCGAACATGACCGATCCGGGACGTTTTACGGCGTTGGCATGATGAGATGCGTTCCCGTGCCGCGGATGATGTCGCCCACCGTCGGAGGACGGTATTGCGACTGCGGCGGGAACACGGAATCGAACACGCGATCGAGACGTGCAAAGACGGACAGACCTTCGTCGAAGAGCTGCGACAGCCTCGGGTCGAAGGACGCTCCGGCACTCTGCTCCGCGGCGAAGTGCTTGCGCAGACCGTCCCAGACGATCGACGTCGACGCCGCCAGCGCATACGGAGTCCCGGGGTAGAACTCTCCCGACCAGAAGCCGTTCGAGAACTGCATCCAGCCGCACAGGCCGATGGCCACGTCGGAGGCCAGCTCCTGCACCAGGAACCAGAACGACTGATAGAAATCCTGCTCCGAGCGGACTTCGGCGATCTTCCGGACGGAATCGGGATCGGCGAAGCCGCCGTCGAGGTAACAGTTCACCCAGCGCACCGACTGGCCGGTGAAATCCTGCGCGTAGGCGGTGGGGAGATAGCCGAGAGCCAGCATGCGCACGGCCAGTTGCAGCCAGCCGTCGAAGGTGCGCTCCAGGTCGACCCCGTTCAGCATCCCGAGGTGCTGCAGCGCCATCACGCGGCCGCGATAGCCGCCGCGCGCCCCGGCCGTTGGCTGGATGAGACTGGGCAGCCGGGCGATCGAGCCCTGGTAGCAGTAGACGTAGACCGCGAGGCCGGAGCTGAGCACGAACTCGGCGAGGTCACGGATCTGCGGGGTGCACTGCGCGAGCAGCGTGTCGCGATAGCGCTCCTCGGCCGCTTTCGGCAGGCGATAGACGCGGATCGGCACCGGAAACTTCGCCAGGCTGCCGTAGCGCGCGGCGTAGTCCGCCTGGAAGGCCGCGGCCAGCTTCGCCTCCTCCAGCCCTTCCTTGACCGTGTAGGCGAACGGCGCCTTCTGCTCGACGCGCAGCCACCATTCGAGCTGGTTGGTGTACAGCGAGTACATGTCCCGCTGCGGCGCCTGCGCCAGCTCTTCGGCGACGTCGGGGCTCAGCGACTCGGTCCCCTTCAGGCAGACGTTGTGGCCGGGCGTCCCTTCGATGACGTGATAGAGCGAGCGCGAATGGCCGAGAGGCCGGTAAAACTGTTCTCCGCCAAAGGGGCGGTACGTCTGCGCGACCGGGAGCGACGTCTCCCTCTCCCCGCACCACGCCTCGAACCACGCGCGGTCGGCGTCGGGGAGCTGCGCGAAGACCTCCGGCGCCTCACGCCGAACGTCCCAGATGACTTCTGCTTCGTGACTGAACCACTCCGCCCCAGGCGCACTCCGACCATCCATCGCTGCGTCTCTCCCTCGCTACGGCGATGCTTCAAGTTAGGTCCGGCCCCAACAATTGGGTGTCCGCATTGGGACAAGTGCGGAGGTGAATGTTGGAAGTGCGCTGTCGGATTTTGTAACCCGTTGTCAGGCAGGGACTACATCGGGGGCGGCGATGCGCTCGACCATCGCGAAGGCGGCGTCGCCGCGCGGCGGGTTCACCACCAGACGCTCGGACAGGATCTGGATCGACAGCACGGCCCCGAGCATCAGGTCGAGCCGCTTCCGCAGCGCCGATCCGTAGGGCAACGTGCGCCAGAGCCAGTAATAGCGCCGGATCCCGGAGGGATTGAAGATCCGCTTGCTCCGCAGCTGCTCGGTGCTGAGGTAATGGTCGATGAGCTGCCGCCCCCGCGGCGACTGCCGCAGCGCGCGCCAGTCCGGCGAGAGGTAGGTGTGCTTGTGCCCTTCCAGCACCGCCGGCGGCAGGATGTCGCGAAACGCTTCGTGCAGGATGAATTTCTCGCGGAGCTGCTCGATGTCCACCAGGAACTCGGGCGGCAGGCGGTCGGAGAACTCCAGCATCTCCCGGTCGAGATAGGGCGTGCGGCACTCGACCGCGTGCGCCATCTCCGGCCGGTCGCCGAGCACGGGGATGACGTAGTTGTAGAGCTGCCGCCAGGTGATCACGCGCGCCGCGTTGACCGGGTCGAGCGCGCACATGGCCGCGGCGTCGTAGGCCTGCTCGTAGACCTCGTGCGGGCCGCGCCCCGGCTCGATCCCGAGGGCCTGCACGTTCATGATGCTCGGCAGGAGCTCCGCGTAATCGAGCGCGCGTTGCCGGTGGAAGCAGGGATACCCGAACGGGTGCTCCATCTTCTTCCAGTCGCTGCGCCGGTGCCACATGGCTCCCTCGGAGCGCGATTCGATGCTCTTGAAGCGCTTCCACAGCGAGGCGGCCTTCCGATCCGACTCCTTCCCCTCCAGCTGCATCCGCCACAACTTCTCGAGCTTGAAGTACGGGAAACCGGCGAAGCTCTCGTCGGCCCCCTCCCCCGTCAGGCAGACTTTGTAGCCGCTGTCGCGCACCAGCCGCGAGAGCAGGAACTTGCCGACCGCGCACGGGTTGACCATCGAATATTCGATGTGGAAGAGCGTGTCCTCGAGCGCCTCGGCGGTGCGGTCGATCGTGCAGTCGAAGGTCTCGAAGGGAACACCGTAGTGCTCGGCCACGCGGCGCGCCTGGTTGGACTCGTCGTACACCGAGCCGCCGAAGCCGATGTTGAAGGCGCGGAACTCGTACCCCGCCTCGGCCATCTTGGCGCAGACGAGCGAAGAGTCGATGCCGCCGCTGAGAAACGTCCCCACCGGCACGTCGGCCACGAGGCGGCGCCGCACGGCTTTGGTGAAGAGGAAGCGCAGCTCCTCGCACGCCTCGCCGAGGGACATCTGCCGCGTCTCGTAGCGATGCTCCCAGTACGGGCGGATGTCGATCTTCGCCCCGTCGACCACCATCACGTGCGCGGGCGGCAGCGCGGAGATGTCCTGGAACGCGCTCGCGGCCACCGGAAACGCGCCGAACCAGGGGCCGATCATGTACTCGGTGGAGATGGCGTGCGGCACGCGCTCGAGGCTGAGGATCGCTTTGGCCTCGGAGGCGAAAATGAGCTCGTCCGTGCGCGGGTCGCGGTAATAGAACAGCGGCTTGACGCCGGAGCGGTCGCGCGCCGCGATGAGCCGCTGGTTCGCCCCGTCCCACAGCACGAACGCGAACTCCCCTTCCAGATGGCGGAAGAAGTCCAGCCCGTGGCGCTGGTACAGGGCCAGGAGCACTTCCGTGTCGGACCGCGTGTTGAAGCGGAAGCCCTCGTCCATCAGCTTCCGGCGCATCTCGATGAAGTCGTAGATCTCGCCGTTGAAGGCAATGGCCAGCGTCCCGTCGGCCGAGAACATCGGCTGCTGCCCGTGCTCCAGATCGATGATCTTGAGGCGCAGGTGCGCCAGCCCGACCCGCCCGCCGTGCAGGACGCAATACCCCGCCTCGTCGGGACCGCGATGGCGAAGCACGGAAGCCATCCGCCGGAGCTCACCGCGATCGACCGGGGCTCCCGTGGGGCGATACTGTGCGACCAGACCGCACATCTGCAAAGGCAGAATAGCCGCCCGTGGGCGCGTGCCGTGTTCATTCGGGTACAGGGGGGCGTCGGTGTTACGGGAGGGGGGTTGTCAGGGTTTCGGGAAGTTGCTGGTTGCTGGTTGCTGGTTCGTGGCGGGGTCTGGCCTGAGGAGAACGTGCTGGTTCGCCGACAACATCGCTGCGAATCGACGGGCTGAAGCCCGTCCTACGTTGAGCATGCGTATCGCGAGAGCGGACTGCGCCGCCCATGTTCAGGCGCGGAACCGCCACGAACCAGCAACCAGCAACCCAGCAACCTCACCTCTTCATCTTCGCGTACAGCGTACTGGGACTGATCTCCAGCTTCCTCGCGGCTTTGCGCACGTTCCCCTCGGTGGCCTTGACCGCGGCGGTGACGTAGGAGGCGATCATGTCGTCGAGGGGGCGGATCTCCCATTCCGACATCGGCTCGCCCGCGGATGACGCCACGGGCGCCGAGGGGGGCTCGAGGATCAGGTCTTCGCTGCGGATCTCGTCGCGGGAGAGGGTGATCAGGGCGCGCTCGAGGACGTTGCGCAGCTCGCGGATGTTGCCGGGCCAGGCGTAGCTCTCCAGCTTCTTCAGCGCCGTCGGACTCACCTTGGGGAGCGACCGGCCCATCTCCTTCACCAGCGGGCGGAGGATCTCCTGCACGAGGACCGGCAGGTCTTCCATCCGCTCGCGGAGCGGCGGCATGCGCAGGCGGACGACGTTGAGGCGGTAATAGAGATCGCCGCGGAAGCGTCCCGCGGCCACCTCGGCGTTGAGGTCGCGGTTCGTCGCGGCGATGAGGCGAAAGTCGGCGCGCATGTCGCGCACGCCGCCGACGCGGCGGAAGCGCTTCTCCTCCAGCGCCTTGAGCAGGCGGGCCTGCACCGTCAGCTCCATCTCCCCGATCTCGTCGAGGAAGAGCGTCCCCTCGCCGGCGATCTCGAAGAGGCCCGGCTTCGTATTCATGGCATTCGTGAAGGCGCCGCGCTCGTGGCCGAAGAGCTCCGACTCGAGCAGCTCCTTCGACAGACCGGCGCAGTTCAGGTCGACGAACGGCGCCCGCGCGCGGGGCGAGCGGTTGTGGAGCAGCCGCGCCATCACCCCCTTCCCCGTCCCCGACTCCCCCTCGATCAGCACCGGCGACGGCGCCCGGGCGATGTTGCCGAGCATCTCGTTCAGGTGGGCAATGGAGGGAGAGACGCCGGGGAGCCGCTCCACGTTCGTCTCGCCGCGGCGGAGGGCGATCAGCTCCCGCTGCGTGGCCAGGAGACGGCGCACCTGTTCGAGCACCGCACTGAGTGTCCCGAAATCGAACGGTTTCTGGAGAAACGTCTCCGCGCCGAGGCGCATCGACTCGATCACCGCGTCGTACGTGCCGGCGCCGGACATCATGATCACCGGCGTCGTCTCGGCGTACATCTTCAACTGGTGCAACAGTTCCACCCCGTTGGCGTCCGGGAGATTGACGTCCAGGAGGACCACGTCCGGCGAGAACTCGGCGAAGGCGACGAGCGCCTCGCGGCCGGTCGACGCCGTCCGGACATTCCACTCATCTTCCAGCAGCGCCGCCAGTCCGGCCACGATCTGCGGGTCGTCATCGACGAGGAGCACGCGGTTCAGGAGGATCGTCATCGCCGCGGATCATACACCTGTTCGAGATTCGAACACCAGATGGTTGTTACCGAAATGACACCAAACCACGTAGTGACTGCAATTTGGACGCGAATCGTCACCTGGTATCCCGTTTGGACTATGGGTCGGCCAGTACGTCCAGAACGGAGACAACATGATCATCGCAGCCGCAGCACTGACGCTGGGCATCAGCCTGGAGATCGATCTGACCGCCCTCATCCGCCGCCAGGAGCGTCGCGCTCCCGAGGTGACTTGCGGGATCAAAGTGGTCGGATATCACTTCGCCGGCACGCCGGGCCAGCAGGTGCGCTACGCCGGGGAGACCTTCACCATCCCGAAAGAAGGCTTCCTGGAAGTCATCTCCCTGCCGAAAGTCACGACCTACATCGTCGACGGCCGCACGCTCCCGCTCGAAGACGGCGTGAGCCCGCTCGACGGCTTCAGCTTCCGCTGGATCACCCTCCCCGCCTCGCCCGTGAAAGGAGAAATGAAATGAGCCGACTGGTCCTGCATACCCTCGACGATCTTCGCGGCGGACGCCACAGCTGGCGCGTCCTTCTGATGCTCAGCGTCCCGGCGTTCGTCGCCGGCATCGCGGCCGGACTGATGTCATGAGCGCACATCGCATCACCATCGTGGCCCGCGACAAGGGGAAGCCGGCCATGGACTGGAGCGCCTCCGCCACGGCACGGCAGCCGCTGGCCTTCGTCGACTCGGTCCGCGCGCTCCGCTTCGCCCTCGGCACAGCGGTGCTGGACGTGGGACTGGACATCAGCCGCGTGATCGTCGATCGCGTCGGCGCCGGCGACGACTTCCTCGACCTGCTGGCCGCGCTGCCCGGCGAGTTCGCCGGCGACGTGCTCCTGGTCCGCGACGACGGCACGGGGATCCTGAGCGCGACCGGCCGCGGGGGCGACCGCATGCTCTACGCGCTGATGGCGCACGACGTCCGCTTCTACCTCGAGACGCACGACCTGGTGCTGAGCCGGGTGGCCATGGAGCTGACGGCATGAGCGCCCGCGAGCACGTCCTGCTGATCGACGACGACCGCGACGTGGCCGAGGGGCTGGCGCTGCTGCTCGAGCGCGAGGGGCGCACCACCATCGTCTGCTCCGACGTCGAGTCGGCGGAGATGGTCCTGGCCCGCTATCCGGTGACGCACGTCGTGAGCGACGTGCAGTTCTCCGGCTCGTTCGGCTTCGAGGGACTGCACTTCCTCTCCCGCATCCGCATGCTCCGTCCGGACTGCCGGATCATCCTGATGACCGGCCACGCATCGCACGAGCTGCGCGCCGCCGCGGCAGGCCTCGGCGCCGCGGGCGTGCTGGCCAAGCCGTTCGACTGCGAAGAGCTCGAGCGCGCGCTGGCGTCGACGTTCCACGGCGGCAGCGACGGCGGCGACGGCGAGTACGAGCTGCTGCACGTGCCGCCGATCGACGACGTGCTGCACGGCGGCCTCCTCACCTCGGTCTACCAGCCGATCGTGAGCGCCGCGGACGCGACCTTCTTCGGCTTCGAGGCGCTGACGCGGGTCGGCGGCGCGTGGGCGGCGGGCGGACCGGCGGAGCTGTTCGACTACGCGCACCGCCGCGCGCGGCTGGCGGAGCTGAACCTGACCGCCCTCGGCAATGCCATGGCCGGCGCGACGCGCCTGCCCGGCGGGGCGGCACTGTTCATCAACGTCGACCCGAGCGTGTTCAACGGCGGCAATCTCACGAGCACGGTCCGCACCGCGGCCGCGCGCCATGGGCTGCCGCTCTCGCGGATCGTGCTGGAGATCACCGAGCGCTCGGCGTTCGGCAGCGACGGCGCGGCGTTCCGCGCGCTCGACGAGCTGCGGGACTCGGGCGTGCGCTTCGCGCTGGACGACCACGGCTCCGCCTACTCGCACCTCGGCGCCATCAACGCCATCCAGCCGTCGTTCATCAAGATCAGCCAGACCTTCGGCACCGGCTTCGAGAGCGACGACACGCGCGTGCGCATCGTGCGGCACGTGGTGGCGCTGGCGCGCGACTTCGGCTGCCGCACGGTGCTGGAGGGCGTCGAGTCGGCGGCCACGGCCACCGCCGCGCGGGAGCTCGGGATCGAGCTCGCGCAGGGCTACCACTTCGGCCGGCCGAGCGCCGCCTCGCACTGGAGCGCGCCCGCCGCGGCGTGAGGAACGACGATGAAAACCATCCGCGTGACCTCGATCGTCCTCGCCGCCGCCGGAAGCTGGTACGACTGGCGGGTCGGCGCCGCCGCCATGCTGCTGCTCGCCCTCACCTGCGAATGGCTGCTGCACCGCGTGAGCGAGCTGGAACTGCTCGTGGAGCTCAGTGAGATGCGGGCCATCCGCGATCCGCTGACTTCCCTCTTCAACCGCCGCTGGCTGGAAGAGACGGGGTTCCGCATCGGCGCGAGCACGGGCGTGATCGTGGCCGACGTCGATCACTTCAAGAGCTACAACGACCGCTGGGGACACGCCGGCGGCGACGCGGCCCTGCAGCAGATCGCGCGGCTGATGCGGCGGCTGTTCGGCAATGGGGAGATCGTCTGCCGCCTCGGCGGCGAGGAGTTCCTGATCATCATTCCCCATGTCTCGTTCGAGACACTGCGCGCCAGCGCGGAGCGTCTGGTCGAGGAGAGCCGCGTCCTGGCCGTGCAGCTCGGCGGCCAGCCCCTCGGCGCCATCACCGTGTCGGCCGGGATCGCCCTCGCGCCGCACCACGCCACCACCCCCGAAGGACTGATCTCCGCCGCCGATCGCGCGCTGTACGCCGCCAAGAGCGCGGGCCGCGATCGCGTGGCCACACCACCACCGCACGACGTCGCCGGACGCGACGCCGCCTGAAAGGGAGACTCTCATGAGCGCAACGATCGAAGTCCTCCCCCCGCCCATCGCATTGCCGGGAAGCGACCGCCGGCGCTTCCCGAGACTCCGCCTCAACGAGCCGATCCGCACCGTGATCGGCCGCGGCGTCGGCACGCTCGTCGACCTGAGCGCGAACGGCGCGCGCATCCGTCACGAGGCGCCGGTGGCCCTCGGCGCACGCGTGCGCGTGACGTTCGACTGGAAAGGAGAGCGCTTCGAGGCCACGGCCGAGGTGCTGGCCTCGCGCGTGGCCTCGCTCGGCGACGCGACGCGGTTCGAGTCGCGCCTGCGCTTCCTCTCCGTGCCCGAGCGCTCGCAGAAGATCCTGGCGCGCACGATGACCGACGCCCTCGACGACGACCTCCGCAAATGGGTGGACAACCTCCACGGCTGGACCGACAACGCCGCGCGCGCCGACGAGGCGCGCGCGGAAGGAACGTTCATCCGCTGCCGCTACGTGTACGGCCGCTGGCAGCAGACGCACACGCGCGACCCGCTGCCGCCGCCCGACGGCTTCACCGTGCCGGTGGAGACCGATCCCGCCGAGATCCGCACGCTCTGCCGCACGTTCGAAAAAAGCGATGAGGAGGGGCGCAGCCTGGTGCGGTTGATCACCGGCGCCGTGGTGAAACAGTGAGGAGAAAGGGGCGAGGGGTGAGGGGCGAGGGGAAAGGCCGCTCCTCTCTCGCCCCTCGCCCCTGAAAGATGCAGCGGCCCACTTCAGCACTTGCGCGAGGGACTACCATAAAGCGGGAGGACGGAAGTGGGAGCGCATAAGCGTCTATTGCGCGGCGAATGAGAATCGTCGTTGCCGACGATCATCAGATCATTCGACGCGGTCTGCAGCTCATCGTGGCCCGGCGGCCCGACTGGCTCATCGCGGCGGAGGCGGAAGAAGTCCCGCAGCTCCTCGACCTGATCCGGCACGACGGCTATGACGTGCTGGTCATGGGTCTCCGTCTGCGCGGACGGAGCACGCTGGAGGTGCTCGAGCAGATCCGCCGCGAGCACATCCCCCTTCCGGCGCTCATCCTGACGTCGTATCCGGAAGAGCAGTACGCGGTGGCGGCGCTGCGGGCCGGCGCGCGCGGCTATCTGAAGAAGGACGCCACGGCCGACGAGATCCTCGACGCCATCGCGCGGGTGGCCGCGGGACGCACGTACGTGAGCGAGCGGATCACCGAGCTGCTGGCGCAGGGGCTGGCCTCTTCCTCCGTCGCGCCGCACGAGCGCCTCTCCGGACGCGAGCTCGAGGTGTTCCTGCGGCTCGCCCGCGGCGAGACGGTGGGCGACATCGCCGCGGCCCTCGGCGTGAGCATCAAGACCGTCAGCACATACCGCACGCGCATCCTGGAGAAGACCGGCTTTCGCTCGAACGCCGACATCGTGACCTACGCAGTGCGCAACGATCTGCTGACGTAGGAGCGCTCCTACAGAACATTTCCACCCTTCCGATATCACTGCCGGAATGCCGTAGGTATTCTCCTCCCAATCGTTCAGCAGCGATCGGTCCAGGAAAAATCGAATATGGTCAGTAACGGAGAGGGTGTCCTTCGTGTCACGTCCCATGCGGCTGCCGTGGCCAGTCTGGGCGATTTCGCGCTCGCCTGCGATTCACTGCAGGCATTGTTCCGCTGCGCGGCGGCGACGATCGCCGACCAGCTCGGAGTCGACGCCGCCTCGGTGACGCAGGCGACGGAACGCGGTCCCGTGGTAGTGGCGTCGAGCGGTGCCGCCGCCGGCGACGAGCTGTGTCACGGACTGACGCTCCCGATCGTCTGCGGCCGTCCCGCTTCGTGGGGCTTCGTGGCCGCGCGTTGCCGCCAGGAGCGGAGCTTCCCGGCCGCCGACGTCGATTTCCTCCGTGCCGTCGCGGCCTGCCTCGGGCAGGCCATTGCGCGCGAATACGCCGAGGAATCGCTGGAAGTCCGCGCGCGGCAGCAGAGCGCATTGGCGGAACTGAGCCGCCTCGTGGTGAAGTGCGTCGACGGCTCCACGCTGCTCCGCGCCTGCGACATCCTCATCGAGCGCCTCGGCGTCGAGCACGCGGTCTACTTCGAGCTCGACCCCACGCAGCAGGTGCTCCGCTACCGCGCCGGCAACCGCTGGTTCCCCGACTCGCTGATGACGCTGCCGGTCAACGCCAGCACTTACGGCGCGGAGTGCGTGATGCGCAACGCCACGGTGATCGTCGATGACTACGCGACGGATACGCGCTTCGCCTCGACGCGCTCGCTCCTCGACTGGGGGGTACGCAGCGGCCTGATCGTGCCGGTCTCCAACCCCCACGGCTGCCTCGGCGTGCTGACCGCGCATTCGCGCGAGCGGCGCTCCTTCAGCGAAGACGACATCCTCTTCTGCGAGGCCGTGGCCAACATCCTGGCCGAGGGACTGGAGCGCGACGGGGTCCGCCGCGATCTGGCCATCTCGGAAAATCGCTATCGCGACATCGTCGAAACGGCCTCGGACATCATCTTCACGACCACGATCGACGGACACTTCGTGGCCCTCAACCCGGCCTTCGAGCGCATCACTGGCTACCCGATCGTGGATTGGCTGGGACGGTCGGTCCTCGACCTGGCGGAGAACCCTGGATATTCGGCGGAACTGCTGGCCCGGATGGCCGAAGCCCCCCACGCACGCACGCCGTTCGTGGCCGACGTGCCGGTGCGCGGCGCGGCCGGGACGGTGCTGCTCGAGCTGTCGATGACGGTACGCCGGCAGGAAGGGGAGCCGCTGGCCATCCACGGCTTCGCCCGCGACGTGACGGAGGCGCGGCGCGCGGAGCGCGAGCGCCGTGCGCTGGAGGCGAAGCTCGAGCAGGCCAACCGCATCGCCGGACTGGGACGCCTGGCCGCCACGATGGCGCACGAGTTCAACAATGTGCTGATGGGCATGGCGCCGTTCCTCGATCTGCTGCGCAAGGGGAAGAACGTCGAGACGGCACTCAAGCACATGGGACAGGCGGTGGCGCGCGGGCGCCGCATTACCGAGGACATCCTTCGCTTCACGCGCCCCGCGGAGCCGTCGCGGTCGAGCGTGGCGGTGGAGCCGTGGCTGCAGTCGGTGCTCGAAGACGGACGCTCGCTGCTGCCGCCGTCGGTGCAGCTGGAGGCGAAGACGCCCGGCGGGGAGTTGTTCATCAGCGGCGACGCGGCGCAGCTCCAGCAGGTGTTCACGAACCTGATCCTGAACGCGCGCGACGCGATGCCGTCCGGCGGCACGATCACGATCGAGCTGGCGTGCGAGGCTCCCGACGCGGAGCTGCGCTTCGCGGTGGTCGACCCGCACCGCTACGCGCACCTCACGCTGCGCGATACCGGCTGCGGCATGAACGAGGAGATGCTGCGCCACGCGTTCGAGCCGCTCTTCACGACCAAGCGCAACGGCACGGGCCTCGGTCTGCCGGTGGCGCTGCAGGTGGTGCAGCGCCACGGCGGAGAGCTGTTCGTGGAGAGCGAGCCGGGCGCCGGCACGACGTTCCACATCTTCCTGCCGCTGACCGAGGCGCCCGTCATCACGCGCCCGCGCGAGGTCTACCGCCGCGCGGCGACGCCGGATGCGAAGCTGGTGGTGCTGGTGGAGGATGACCCGATCGTGGCCGCGGGACTGGTGAGCCTCCTGACGCTGGGAGGCTCGGCGGTGCGGTTGGCCCGCACGGGACAGGAGGCGCTGGCGGTGCTCCGCCGCGTGCAGCCGGATCTGGTGATCCTCGACGTGGGCCTGCCGGACATGGACGGGACGCAGGTGTTCCTGGAGCTGCAGAAGACGCTGCAGTACGTGCCGGTGATCTTCTCGACGGGTCATGCGGACCGCACGAAGATCGAGGATCTGCTGGCCCGGCCGAACGTCGGTTTCCTGCTCAAGCCGTACGCGCACGCGGATCTGCTGGAGATGATGATGAAGGTGACTACGGCCAAGGCCGCTTAGCGCGTACACTGTGGCGATGGATCGCATCATCAAGCTGCTCATCGCCGCCGCGATCGTGTTCGCCGCCTGGAAGTACGCGGTGCCCTGGGTGAAAGCGAAAGCGGGCGGCAGCGGCGCGGAAACGGCGGTGGAGGGCGGCGGCGCCTCGTGCGTCCGCAGCGCGGAGCGCGCCTCGGAGGCATGGGGCAGCGGGCTGGGACGGTTCACGAATCCGCCCTACGATCCGGGCGCGTGGTCGACGTTCCGCGGGAACGTGGAGTCGAGGATCAACGCGGCGGAGGCGGATTGCGACTGCCGCGCGGAGTCGTGCACGAAGGCGCGCGAGGCGATGCGCGACCTGCGCGCGCTGGTCAGCGATCTGGACTCGACGATCCGCACGGGCTCGAGCGCAAGCGATTTCGTGCAACGCCAGGAAGCGATCGACAACCGCATCAACGAGGCCGGCGACCTCGCCCGCGCGGGCAAGTAGAGACAGCGGACCGCCGGCGTCCCGCCGGCTGTCTGTGGCGGCGTCCCGCCGCCACGGTGCGGGCGAGACGCCCGCAGAGACAGCCGGCGAGGACGCCGGCGGTCCGCTTGCTTCTCAGGCCTGCTCGACCGCGGCGCGCTGGCGGGTCGCCAACCGTTGCAGGAAATCGACGGCGAGGCCGCCGCTCGATTTGCGGAGCGTCATCAGGTAGACCGCGATGGCGATCACGCCGCCGAGCCAGGCCACCGAGCCCCAGCCGCGCTCGTGCGGGAAGAACGGCCAGAGCATGAACAGCAGCGCGCCGACCACGCCCGCCAGGAGCAGGAAGATGCGCTGCGCCTTCGGCGCGTCGATGTTCCGGTTGCAGAGCAGCGTCACCGTAGCGTCGCGCTCGTCGTCCGGCGTCCACGACAGCGTGCACTCCACGGCGCCGCCGCTCCCGCCGCGGCGCAGCGGCAGGATGAAATCGCGGGCCTGCTCGCGGCGCGCGGTCACATCGCCGCCGTACATCTCCACCAGCTCGTCGATCGTCTCTTCGATCCCTTCGAACGGGATGCGGTCTTCCGTCAGCTCGACCGGTTTCGGTTCCGTCATTCGTCTCTCCACAGCCATCCGCGCCGCAGCTCGCTCGGGCCGCTGACCCGCAGTCTCACCGACGGCCGCGGGTCGGGGCGTCCCGGCAGCGCGAGCGTCCTGACGACGCCCGCCCGTGCCACCAGCAGCTCCGCCGTGCCGCCGACGGCCATGCCGCGCATGGCGCTCTTCAGCGCGGCCTCGTTCATCACGCGCGACCCGTCGAGCGCCAGCAACTCGTCGCCCGGCAGCAGTCCCGCCTCCATCCCTGCCGCGCCGCGGATCACCGACTCGACGACCAGCAGCCCGTCGCGTGTACCGAGACGCGCGCCGAGGAAGGCGCGCTCCGGCTCGCGTGCGGTAGCCGCGAATGCAACACCGGCGGCGTCGAACAATTCCGCGTACGGCAGGGGCTCCGTTCCGTCGACGTAGCGGGCGAAGAAATCGCCCGCGTCCGCCACGCGCGCCACGATGCCCTCCATCGCATCCTCCTCCAGGCCACGCCCGGTCCGCCCGTACTCCTCCCAGAGAATGGTCAGCACGTCGTCGAGCGACCGCGCGCCGTCCGTCGCGCGGCGGAGGGTGAGGTCGAGCAGCGCCGACACCAGCTCCCCCTTGTTATAGAAGGAGAACGTGGCGTTGGCGTGATCGTGGTTCTGCGCGGGATCGCTCAGCCAGCCGTCGAAGCTCGCCTGCGCGAGCGACAGGTACTGCCGCGCGGGAAGGCTCTCCAGCAGCTCGATCTCGCGGGTCAGGTGCTCGAGGTAACGCTGCACGGACCAGACGCCGGAGCGCACCAGCGTCAGGTCGCCGTAGTAGGAAGTCATCCCCTCCATCGCCCACAGCAGGCGCGTCGGCGTCTCCTGCCAGTAGTCGTACGGCGCGAACTTCGCCGGGACGATCCGCTTCACGTTCCAGGCGTGAAAGAGCTCGTGCGAGGAGATGGAGAGGAACTGCTCGAACCCCTCGTCGCCCGGTTTGCTGCCGGCCAGCGCGGCGCGGCGGGCCACGATCGAGCAGGAGTCCTCGTGCTCCACGCCGTGCCAGCGGTCGCGCAGGTGATAGAGGAAGCGATACTCGCGGAACGGGAATGCATCGCCGAAGAGCCGGGCCTGCGTCCGGGCGATGGCGCGCAGCGGCTCGACGAACGGCTCCGTGTCCATTCCCTCATCGCCGCGGAAAATGAGATGGAGGCGCGCGCCGTGCTCGGTGAACGAGTGGCGCGTCATCTTCGCCGAGGCGATGCAGGGAGAGTCGATCAGATGATCGTAGTCGCGCGCGCGGAACGTGTCCCCCTCGCGGGGGAGCTGCGATTCGAGGTTCCACTCCGCCGGCGCGGCGACGGTCAGGACGTGCTCCTCGCCGCGCAATCCCTCGACCATCATGAAGAGATTCGAGCCGTTGAAGTACGCCTCCTCTTCGTCGAGGAAGCTCGAGCCGGCGTCGAGCACGCCGGCGTAATAGCGGTAGCGAAACTCGACCTCCTCCCCCGCCCGCGCGTCGATGCGCCACGACGTTTTTCCCTCCTTCCAGACGCGCGCATCGCCGGCCGTCCACTCGCGCACGTTGGCGGCGTAGTTCTGGATCAGGTAGCGCCCCGGACGCCACGCCGGCAGCAGCAGCCGCGGCGCGTCCGCCGGCGCGGTGAAGCGGATGGCGACGTCGTACAGGCGCTCCGAGGGAGCGCCCCAGGAGAGGAGATAGCGCGGCATGCGAGCGGGATCATAGCGCCCGCGGCAAACGGCGGGCTGAAGCCCGTCCTGCGTTGAGCGCCCCCCTCGCGAGATGCGCGCTCAACGTAGGGCGGGCTTCAGCCCGCCGGCACCCGCCATGTGCCGGAATTCGCCCTGACCCCGTCCGGTTGCCCATTGCGAACATCAGTGGTTTGCCAGCTCTGAGAGATGAACATCGTTTCTGAATCTCCGAAGGCAGCACGGAAAGGAGATTCACCAATGAGAACATCCGGTAACGTCAAGTGGTTCAACGACGCGAAGGGCTTCGGTTTCATCACCAGCGAGAACGGCGAAGACGTCTTCGTGCACTTCTCCGCGATCCAGGGTGGCGGCTTCCGCTCCCTCGCCGAAGGCGCCGCGGTCGAGTTCGACATCGTCAACGGGCCGAAAGGCCTGCAGGCGGCGAACGTCGTTCCTGTCTGAAGCCCGACACACCCTCGCAACTCGAAAGGACAGGAGGAATCCTGTCCTTTTTGTTATCGTGGAGGTCTATATGCCGAAACCTCAAGTATCCGTCATCAAACGACAGCGTGAACAAGCCAAACGCGAGCGCCAGCAGGTCAAAGCCGAGCGCCGCGCGCAACGCAAGCAGGCCAAGGAGAATGGTGAAGTCGAGAACGACATCATTCCCGATGAGCCGTGGGAGCCGGCGTAGTCCGGCCCCCTCTCCTCACCTCTTCCCGACTCTCACCGTCACCGTCCCCGTGGACGTGTTCCCCGCATCGTCGCTGACCGCCACCGTCACGGTGTAGATGCGGTCGGCCGAGCCGTTCCGCTCCGCCCGCAGCTCGAGGCTCAGCGGCCCGGTGACCACGTAGTCCGTCGCATCGATCGTTTCGTTCGCCGTGACGCTGACGATCTGCGCCGTGAGCGACCCATCCACCGCATCGCTGGCCGCGACGGAGATCGTGACCGGCCGCAGTTTGTTGTTCACCGGCGACAGCACGTCGGGGGAGGCGGTGATGCTCGTGATGACCGGTGCCGTCGTGTCGGCGACGGTCACGTCGAACGTCCCCTGCACGGAGTTGGCGTGCGCGTCGACGGCGGAACAGGTCACGGTCGTCGTGCCGATCGGGAACGTGGAGCCGGAGGCCGGATGGCAGCTCACCGCGACGTCGCCGTCGACGAGGTCGGTGGCCGTCGCCTCGAACGTGACCACCGCGCCGGACCCGCTCGTGGCCTCGGCGGTGATGTCCTCGGGCAGCGTGAGCGCAGGCGGCGTGGTGTCGACCACGGCCACGACGAAGTCGTTCGTCGCGGTCTGCCCCTGGTCGTCCGTGGCCGTGCAGGTGACGGTCGTCTGTCCGACCGAAAACAGCGATCCCGAAGGGAACGTGCAGGTGACGTCGACGTCGGGGTCGCTGGTGCTCGTGGCCGTCACTTCATAGTGCACGATCGCGCCGCCGGGACCGGTGGCCTCGGCGGTGGCGCTCTCCGGGACGAAGATGTTCGGGCCGGGGCCGCCGGTGATGGTCAGCGTGACCGCATTCGAGGTGGCGGGCGGATTGACGCCGTCGTCGTTCGTCACCACCACCGAGTAGGTGCCCTCGCTCAGCAGGATCGCGTCGGGAACGTAGGCCTGCAGATGATCGCCGGAGCCGGCGCTGGCCATGAGAGTGAACTCCCCTTCCGGGCCGGTGTACGTGACGTAGCTCTGCGTGCCGCCGTAGAAGTTCGCGCCGTAGATGTCGATGAACTGCTCGGGCGTGTTCACGGGAATCGACGCCGGCGAGATGGAGCTGATGACCGGCGTCACAGTCTGCGCGTTGACCGATGCAGCGAACAGGAGACCCACAAAGACGGCGGCGAATCTGCGCATGATGTAGTGTGGCACGCGGGAGCCGTTCCGGATGAGAAACCTTTTCGCCGTATTGGCCTTCGTTTGCATCGCCGGCACCGCCGGCGCGAGCTGCATCGCCCAGCCGGAGGACGGCAACTGGATCAACACGGATGCCGCGACGCGCAGCCTGACGCGCATCAACCTCCGCTTCATCTGCCAGGACGTGGTCATCAACGGGCAGCTCCATCCACCCGGTCCACCCTGGTACATGCGCGTGTTCGGCAAGTGCACCCCATCGGACTGCGACTGGAGCGAGATCGGCGCGCGGCGCCTTCCCTCCGGCCACGTCTACGGCTTCTACGACCAGGACTTCGCCAGGCGCTATGTCTTCGCGAAGATGTCGGCGTACCGTCCCGGCCAGCTCTGGGTCTGGATGTACACCGACTTTACCGATCCGGCCCGGCCCGACGACGAAGTCCACAACTGGTTCCGGCGGGAGTGAAGGCATGCGCCAAACGTAGGGCACGGCTTCAGCCCGCCCCCCCGGGCGGGGCGGGGGCGCCATCGCGGTGAACGCCTAAGCCGCGTTCACCGCGAGCGCCGACGGGCTGAAGCCCGTCCTACGTTTCCACGTGCATCGCGAGGATCGCGTTTCCGTTATTGGTGACCGTGCTTCTGTCGACAGTGACCGTGCTTCTGTTGACAGTGACCGTGCTTCTGTTGAAAGCGACCGCGCTTCTGTCAACAGCGACCGTGCTTCTGTCGAAAGCGACCGTGCTTCTGTCAACAGTGACCGTGCTTCTGTCGACAGCGACCGTGCTTCCGTTGACAGTGACCGTGCTTCTGTTGACGGTGGCCGCGCCTCCGTTGCCGGTCTAAAAGCAGACCCTCCGGTCAAGAATGAACCCTCATTCAGTGCCGGAATGGCTCAATCCCGGACCCTCATTGCACGTAACTCATTGGAAATACGTACGGCATTATCGTTGAAGAAGTGGCGCAGCCATGAAACGACGATTTCTGCTCTCTCTCGCAGTCGCGCTGTTCGCTGCCGTACCGCTGTTCGCCAAGACCGGCGTGGTCTTCATCCACGGCAAAGGGGGCTCGAACCTCGCCCAGCCCAGCGTGGCCCGCGCGTACTGGGGCGAGGACATGATCCGCGCCACCACGAAGGGATTCACCATCCCCTACCTCGTCGTCGGCTACGACGGCACGCAGTACATGTGGGTCGCGGGCGGCCAGGTGGCCGGCCAGATCTATAACTGGATGATGGCGAACGCGATCGACGACATCGTCATCGAGACGCACTCGTTCGGCGGCGTGGTCATCCGCTGGATCCTCTCGAATCCGACGTACGACTCCCGCTATCAGCCGATCATCAACCGCATCCGCTGGGTGAACTCGATCGCCGCGCCGAACAAGGGCTCCGAGGCGGCGAACCTGGCCGGCACGCTCTCCGGCTCGTGGCTGACCGGCTGGTTGGTGGACCTGGTGGGGCAGAACACCGATTCGACGAAGAACTGCACGACGTCGTCGATGAGCTACTACAACACCTACTACCTGAAGGGCACCGCGGGACGGCCGGCGCTGCCGAGGACGATCTACAACATCGCCGGCACGGGTCTCTGGAACGACTTCATCCACACCGAGGATACGGGGCTGGCCACGCTGTCGGGCATCGCCGGGATGCCGGGTGAGGACGACGGCATGGTGTCGCAGTACAGCGCGCAGGCGGTGGGCATCGTCTGGTTCACCACGCTCGCCAACCACCACCACAACCGCCGCAACGACTACCGCAAGATCGGCGACTCGCTCGCCACCGATTTCTGAGGAGAACGACCATGAAGAAGATCACCCTGCTCCTTCTCCTCACCTTCGCTTCCTCCCTTTTCGCGGCGGACGTCACCGGCCGCTTCGACGCCGGCACGCCGTACGAGGAGCCGGCCGCGCACGCGCCGGCGAACGTGTCGCGCATGTTCACCAAGAGCGTCACGGAGCCGTCGTCGATCGACCTCTACGCCACGGGCGGCAGCGGCATGATCATCTGGACGATCGCCGAGAAGCCGGTGGCCACGAAGCTGCGCACCCCGACGGGCGCGGAGCTGCTGCCGTTCGAGGGCGGCTCGATCGAGCGCGGCCTGCGCCGCTTCCGCGAGAACGACGACGAGGTGCTGCACGTGATGACCACCGCGGCGGCGCGCTATCAGCTCGACGTCGACGCGCCGGCCACGGTGGTGGTCGCGGAGCCGGAGAGCACGGTCACGCTGTCGACGTGGGCCGCGCCGCTCTCGCGCCAGCCGGGCGAGCCGGTGACGCTGCACGCGGAGCTCCGCGACGGCGACGCGCCGCTGGCCGGCGCACACGTGACCGCGAGCCTGGTGAATCCCCGCGGCAGGGCGGTGCAGCAGGTGACGCTGACCGGCAACGGCGACGGGGTCTACTCCGCCACCCTGGCCGACCTGCCGATGAACATCCCCGGCACCTGGACGGTGCGCTTCGACGCGGACGGCACGACGCCCGCCGGCATCCGCTTCACCCGCACGGGCACGGGCGAGCTGGTGGCCGAGCGCGGCGCCGCCCGCCTCGGCAAAATCCGGACGGAGGTCATCGGCGACATGCTCCGCGTCTCGCTCGACGCGACCATGAAGGCGGCGGGCGCGTACCGCCTCGACGTGATCGTGGCCGACCGCGACCGCAACGCCCTGGCCTGGGGCGAAGGCCGCCGCGAGCTCTCCCTCGGCGCGACGAAGCTCGAGCTGGACATCCCCCTGGCCAACCTCGGCGGCACGGACGTCAATGACCTGCTCGTCGACGTCCGCCTGCTGGGCCTGGACTCGATCGGCGTAGCCGGCCGAGTCACGCGCTGATCTGGAGTGCGGCAGCGCCAGCTGCCGCTTTCCATGCCGCAGCGCCAGCTGCGGCGGGGGGCGGGAGGCTGGCGCCTCCCGCATGGAGAGCGGCAGCTGGCGCTGCCGCACTCCAAACTACTCCCGCACGGCGATGTTGTATTTCTGGATCTTCGACTTCAGCGTGTTCCGCGCGAGGCCCAGCCTTCGCGCCGCCTCGCGGATTTTCCCGTTCGACGACTCCAAAGCGCGGAGGATCAGCTGTTTGTCGACGGAGCTCATCACCTCGTCGTAGATGTCGCTGTTGATGTCCATCTTGCCGATGACGGGGAGCGAGGGGGTCGCGCTCTCCGCCACCACGGCCGGGACGCGGTCCGCGGGGTAGAGGTTGTAGAACTCGGTCTTCGTCACCGTGTCGCCGTTCGACATCACGATGGCGCGGTGCAGCGTGGCCTCCAGCTCGCGCACGTTGCCCGGCCAGTCGTAGCGCATGAAGAGATCCAGCACCCCCGGCTCGAGACGCTTGTTGTCGATGCCGAGGTCCTTGCAGATCTTGCGGATGAAATGCTCGGCCAGCGTGGCGATGTCGTCCTTGCGGTCGCGGAGCGGCGGCAGGACGATGGGGATGATGTTCAGGCGGTAGAAGAGATCCTCGCGGAACGTGCCGTCCTCGATGGCCTTCTCCAGGTCGAGGTTCGTGGCGGCGATGATCTTCACGTCCGTCTTGATGGTGGTCGTCCCGCCGACGCGCTCGAACTCCTTGTCCTCGACCACGCGCAGCAGCTTGGCCTGCATGGCCAGCGACATCTTCCCCATCTCGTCGAGGAAGATCGTGCCGTTGTTGGCCAGCTCGAAGCGTCCCAGCTTGCGGCGGTCGGCGCCGGTGAAGGAGCCCTTCTCGTGGCCGAACAGCTCCGACTCGGCCAGCGTCTCCGGCAGCGCCGCGCAATTGAACTTGATGAACGGGCCGTTCCGCCGCGGGCCGATGTTGTGGATGATCCGCGCCACCAGCCCCTTGCCCGTGCCCGACTCGCCGCGCAGCAGCACGGTCGAGTGCCCCGAGGAGGCCTTGCGGATGGCGAACTGAATCTTCGCCACCGCGTCCGAGGTGCCGACGATCGAGTCGAGGTGCTTCTCCACCAGCACCTCGTTGCGCAGCGTCTCGTTCTCCAGCGAGAGCCGCGTGCGCGCCTCCTCCAGCTCCTCGTACAGCCGCGCGTTCTCGATGGCGATGGCGGCCTGGTCGCCGAACGCCTCCAGGAAGCTCAGGTCGCGCGGCGAGAAGAGATGCCGCGCCTGGCGGTGGTCGATGTAGATCGCGCCGGAGATGCGCTCCTTGATCATCAGCGGCACGCAGAGGATGGAGACGATGTTCTCCGCGATCACCGACTCCGACTCCACGAATCGCTCGTCCGCGCGCGCGTCGGCCGACATCACCGCCTGCCCGGTCTGGATCACTTCCTTGATCACCGACTGCGGGGAGCGCTTCGACTCCTTGTCGCTTCCCTCGCGGATGTTCCGCGCCACGCGCGTGCGCAGGGCGCCGGTGAGCGGGTCCAGCAGGATGATCATCCCGCGCTCGGCGCGCAGCCTGCGGATGCAGACGTCGAGCACGCGGTTGAGCACTTCCTGCAGGTCGAGCGTGGAGTTGATGATCTTGACGATCTCGTACAGCCCGACCACGCCGGAGTCGGGCGCCTTGCCGGCCGGCTTGATGCGGAACAGCGCGCCGCGGGCGCGCTCGAGGTCGTGCGAGGCGTCGAGGCGCTCGAAGATGCGGATGGCGTTGCGGATGGTGTGCGTGGCCTCGTCCGGCTCCTCGCGCAGCAGGCCGATGTCGAACAGCAGGCGCCCCAGGTCGTACGGCGTGTCGAGCTCCTCGAGCACGCTGCGCACGGACTCGAACTTCGCCGCCGCGGCCTCGCGCTCGCCCTGCGCGCTGAGGATCTTGGCGCGCGCCCAGTCGTTCTTGGCCAGCGAGTAGCGGTCGCCGAGCTGCCGGGCGATGCGCTCTCCCGCGTCGGCGTGCTCCATGGCCTTGTCGAGATCGCCCTTGTTCAGCACCAGCACGGCGGCCGCCGCGTGCGCGCGGGCCATACCGTGCAGGGTGCGGTTGGACTCGAAGATCGACATCGCCCGCGCCAGGTAGCGCTCCGACTCCTCGGCGTTGCCGCGCTCGTCCTCGATCGACGCCAGTACGTACGCCGCCTCGGCGATGAGGTCCTCGTCGCGGCCGCGCTCCCCCGCCGCCAGCGCCTTCTGCCCGTACTCCAGCGCGCGGGCGATGTCGCCGCGCTTCTTGGTCAGCCGCGACATCGGCACGTACACCGAGAGCCGCGACGCGCGCGTCTCGTCGAAGCCCTCGATCTCCACGCAGCGGCGGTACTGGGCCATGGCCTCGTTCCAGAGGCCGAGCATCTCGAGCGCGTCGCCGAGGTTCTCGCGCACCAGCGCCTCGTGCTCCAGCGCGCCGATCTTCTCGTCGATGCGCACCGACTTCTCGAATAGCTCCGTGGCCGCGTGGAAGTTGCCGCGTCCGTACTCGACCACGCCGACGTTGCTGTACGCGGTGGCCAGGTCCGACAGGTCGCCGTCGGCCTCGCAGCGCTCCAGGATCTTCCGGTAGTACTGCAGCGCCGCGTCCCATTCGCCGAGCTTCCACAGCGTGTTGCCGAGGTTCATCGACGCCACTTTGCGGAGCTGGTCGGAGCCGAGGGCGTCGCCGAGGGCCACCGCCTCCTCGAGGATCTCGCGCGAGCGCTGCCAGTTGCCGCGCGCGAACTCGATCACCCCGAGCATGTTCTGCACGTAGCCGAAGACCACCGACGGCTCGCTGTCCTGCAGCATCAGCCGGGCGCGCTCGGCGCTGTCGCGGGCGCTGTCGAGATCGTCCCGCATGCGGTGCTGCCAGGCGATGCGGTTCAGCATCTCGGCGATGGCCAGCTTGTCGCCGAGGCGCTCGTAAATCGAGAGCGCGCCGTGAAAGTAGGTCATGGCCGCGTCGATGTCGCCGCGCCGCGCCAGCACCTTGCCGATCTTCTTCATCACCCGGGCGATGTCACCGTTGGCGTGGTCCTCGGGATGCCGGCTCTGGATGCTCTTGAGGAGGAACTGGAAGGCGTGCATCGCGCTGCGGTAGTCGTCGCGGCGGTAGTAGGCGTCGGCCAGCTTTTCCCGCACCTCGGCCTTGCGCGCCTCGTCGAACCCGCCCAGGTCCATCAGCTCCAGGGCTACGCGATAGAACTCCGTCGCCTCCTCGTGCGCCAGCGTGCGCGTGGCCAGGTCGCCGGCCGCGATCGAGTAGCGCGTGCCGCGCTCGATGTCGTTCGCCCGGGCGAAGTGATGCGCCACCTGCCCGATGAGGTGCATCGACCCTTCGTTCGCCGCCGGCTCCAGGGCCATGGCGATGCGCAGGTGCAGCTCGTTGCGCCGCCGCTCGGGCATGGCGTTGTACACCGCCTCGCGCAGGTGGATCTGCGGGAAGGTCATGGTCCGCCCGTCGTGCGACTCGTCGACCAGGCGGTCGCGGTCGAGGGCCCGCACGGCGGCATACGTCGTCTCGGCGGACATGTCAGAGATGCGCGTCAGCAGCTCCAGCTCCATCGACTCGCCGTACACGGAGGCGATCTCCAGGACCTTGCGCTGCTCCGGCGCGAGCGTCTCGACCTTGTCCATCAGGATCGCCCCGAAGCCGCCCGGCACGCGCAGCGACTTGATGCGCTCCATGTCCGCGGTCCAGCCGCTCGGCTGCCACTGCAGGTACTGATGGGCGATGAGGTAGTCGACGATGCGGCGGATGTTCAGCGGCGTGCCCGCCGACTCCCAGAACATCCAGCGCACCAGCTCGTCCGTGACCGCGCCGTCACCGAGGAGCGACTGCAGGTGCTCGCGCACCAGGTTCTCGGTCAGCGTCTCCACGCGGATGATCGGGAAGCCCGCGTCGCGCGCGCGCTGCTCCCAGAACGAGAAGTTCGGCGACGACGACTCGATGGCCGCCTCGCCGCCCGTCTCCAGGGTCAGCGTCCCGATGACCAGGAGCTTGTTCTGCTTGGCCTCGCCCACCAGGTAGGAGAAGAGGTCCGCGGTCGACGGATCGGCCCACTGCAGGTCTTCGATGACCAGGATCAGCGGCGTGCCCGCCGACTCCGCGCCGACGCTGAGGAAGCCGTAGATGTCCTGCATCGACTGCACGATGCGGTTGAAAAAGCGGAAGCGCTGCCCGTGGCGCGGCCGTGCGGCGTCGGGTCCCGAGGTGGCCGCCACCGGCCTGAGGATGCGGCGGATCTCCTCGTCGACGTCCACCTCCGGATTCACCGCCAGCACCATCTGCGTGAAGATCTCGAAGAACGGCGCGTAGATGGTCTTGCGGTTGACCGGGCAGCGTCCGCAGAACACGCGCGCGCCGTCGAGCTGCGCGCGCAGTGTGGCGTCGCGGATGATGCGGCTCTTCCCCATCCCCTCCGCGCCGGCCAGGATCACGCCGCCGCCGCGCCCCTCGCGCGCCTCGTTGACCAGCGCGCTCAGTTGCTCCACTTCCGCGCGGCGTCCGATCAGCGGCGCGGCGAAGAGCTCTCCCCGCCCGGAGACCATCTGGCCGTGCGGCACCTCCCGTCCCGAAGCGTCGGCCACGGCCTGCAGCAGCGCGGCGGCCGAGGGGAAGCGGTGCCGCGGGTCCTTCTCCAGCAGCTTGAGGATGATCTCCTCGAGCGCGACCGGGATGCGCGGGTTGATCGACGACGGCCTGCGGATCTCTTCGTCGAGATGCATGCGGATCACGTCGATCGGCGCGCGGCCGTAGCCGGGCAGCGCGCCGGTGACGGTCTCGTACAGCGTCATGCCGAGGGCGTAGAGGTCGGCGCGCGAGTCGACGCGGTCCTGCTTCAGGACCTCGGGAGCCATGTAGTGCAGCGTCCCGCGGATCTGCCGGTCGAAGACTTTGTGGCTCTCGATGGCCAGGCCGAAGTCCATGATCTTGGCCGTGCCGTCGTCGCTGACGAGGATGTTGGACGGCTTCAGGTCGAGATGGACGATGCCGAGGCGGTGTATGTGGTGCAGCCCCGAGGCGATCTGCAGGATCACCTCGTAGAGCGCCGTCCAGTTCTGGCCGTCGAAGAAGTCGGTGATCCGCTTCCCGGCGAAGAACTCCATGGTGAAGTACGGATAGCGGTCCTGCAGCACGCCGAAGTCGAAGACCTTGATCACGCTGGCGTGCTCGAGGGAGGCGACGGTGTGGAACTCGGTCTTGAAGCGGAGGATTTGTTGCGGATCGGTGACTTCGTGGCAGAGGATCTTGATGGCTTCGTCGCGCGCGTCCGGGACGTCGAAGACGCGGTAGACACAGGTCTCGGGTGTCTGTTTCAGCGTGCCGCGATGCTGATAGCGAGGCGGAAGCGCAATCTCGGGAGCGACACTTTCAGTTGTCGTCACGGGGTGAGAATATAACCCACGCCGCCGCTTTGAGGGTCAGAGTTTTGACCACCACGTAGGACGGGCTTCAGCCCGTCCCCGGCGGCTGAAGCCCGCCCCCGGCGGGCTGAAGCTCGCCCTACATTATGTGTAGAATGCGCCGCAGTCGGGCCAAATCCGCATGGCACAAGCACTTCCTACGTTCGATGGTTTCGAGATCGTCCGCATTCTCGGCAAGGGCGGAATGGGGACGGTGTATCTCGCCCGCGACCAGCGCCTGGGCCGCTATGTGGCCATCAAAGTATTGAACGCGAGCGAGATGGCCTACGCGGACCGGAAGGCGCGCTTCTTCCGCGAAGCACGCTCAGCCGCAGCGGTCCGCCACGCCAACGTCGCCACCATCCACGAGGTCGGCGAGACGGCGGACGGCATGCCGTTCATCGTCATGGAGTACTGCGAGGGGGAGACGCTGTCGCAGCGCATCCGCCGCCGGCCAGTCGAGAGCGCGGAGTTCCTCTCCATCGCCCGGCAGATCGCGGCCGGGCTGGCGGCCGCCCACGAGAAGGGGATCATCCACCGCGACATCAAGAGCGCGAACATCATCCTCGAGCCGAGCGGCGCGGTGAAGATCCTCGACTTCGGCCTGGCCAAGTCGATCCCCCGCACGCTCACCGACCCGGGCATCGAGCGCTCGTTCGACTCGACCACCGGACATTTCTTCGGGACGCTGCACTACCTCGCCCCCGAACAGGCCCGCGGCGCGAACGCCGACGTGCGCAGCGATCTCTTCTCCGCGGGCGTGGTCTTCTATCAGATGGCCGCCGGGCACCTGCCGTTCAATGCCGAGTCGCCGCTGATGGTGCTCGACAAGATCCGCGACGGCGAGCCGGAGCCGTTCGTGGCCACCGACCCGAACTTCCCCACCACCGCCACGCGCATCATCGCCAGGCTGCTGCAGAAGGATCCGGACGACCGCTATCAGACGGCGCGCGAGGTGCTCTCGGACCTCGAGGAGATCGACACGCCGACGATGCGCATGACGACGTCGACGCGGACGACCCTCGGCCGCACGGTGCGCCGTCCGCGCTGGACGCGCGTGGCCGTCCTCCTGGCCACGGCGCTGCTCGTGGCCATCGCCGCCTTCATCGCCCATCGCACCAGCGACACCGCCAGGGCCACCACGACGACCGCTCCCCCGCCCCCCATCCGCTCGATGGCCGTGCTCCCGCTGCGCAACATCACCGACAACAAGGCGGACGAGTTCCTCTCCGTCGGCCTGGCGGACGCGCTGGTGACCAAGCTGCAGAAGATCCCCTCGCTGCAGGTGCGGCCGACGTCGGCGGTGCTCGACTTTCAGGGACAGAACACCGACACGCGCGCCGCGGGCGAGAAGCTGAACGTCGACGGCATCCTGGAGGGGACGTTCCTCTCCGCGGGCGACGTGGTGCGCGTGTCGCTGCAGCTCACCGACTCGCGCACCGGCTTCTCGGTCTGGTCGGACACGATCATCGGCAAGCGCACGGACCTCCTCAAGCTGATCGACGACGTCTCGGCGCGCACGGTGGAGGGGCTGAACAAGGAGATCGGCGTCGAGCCGACGGAGCGGCGCGTCTCCGCGGCGCGCTCCTCGAGCCCGCAGGCGTACGAGCAGTACCTCCGCGCCCGCTCACTCTCCGGCAGCTTCAATCCCGAGAACTTCAACGCGCAGGTGGCGGCGCTGAAGCGCGCCGTGGCGCTCGACCCGCGCTTTGCCGCCGCGTATGCGGACCTGGCCACGGCGCTCTCCCTCGGCAGCGCGCGCAGCCTCGTCTCGGCCGAGGACATGGAGCGCGCGGAGTGGTACGCGCGGCAGGCCGTGCGCCTCGACCCGAACCTCCCGCAGGCGCACCTGGCCCTGGGACGCGTGTTCGTGCGCGACCCGGAGCGCTTCCGGGAGTCGGTGCGCGAAGTCCTGGCCGCGCTCCGCCTCCAGTCGACCGATACGCAGGCGCTGCACTCGATGACCACGTACTTCGTGTCGACGGGCGACCTGCAGATGGCGCAATGCGTCGGCGACCGCCTCGTCAAGATCGACCCGCTGTCGAACGAGGCACTCACCCGCGGCTACTGGTACGTCAACGCCGTGGATGCCGAGGGCGCACTCACCAACGCCCAGCACGCGCTGGCCAGCGAGGAGACCGCGCTGGCCGGCCACGACATCCGCGGCATGGCCTTCATCCTCCAGGGCAACCTGGCGGAGGCGGAAAAGGAAGCCGCCGCGGCCTCCTCGCTGGTCCCCCGCCACTACCTCGGCAAGAGCCTCAAGGCCATGATCGCCGCCGCCCACGGCGACCGCGACGCCGCCCTGGCCGCCGTCCAGTCCTTCGAGCCCGACGCCCTGCGCAACCACTGGGCCGCCCTCCGCGTGGCCCTCGTCTACGCCAAACTCGGCGACCAGGCCGAAGCCCTGGCCTGGCTCCGCCGCTGCGCCGACCTCGGCAACCACTCCTGGTACGCCCTCGTCAAACACCCCTGGCTGGAGCCGCTGCACGCCACCCCGGAGTTTCAGGAGGTGGTGGGGAAGATCAAGGGGGACCTGGATGATGTGCGGGACGATGTGGTGGGGGTTTATCAGTTGATGTGCAAGTGAGGGGCTGCCACGCCAACGCCGACCTTCACTCCGCGACCGCCAGACATTCACATCACGGACGAAGCTGTAGAGGGACGAGTGGTGGGGGCGTGGACCGCCCCCACCATCGAACACCTCATCAGAACCACTGATAATCGTTGAGGCTCAATTCCGAAGCGACTGCATTGAGCTCCGTACACGCCGTCAGGATGCCATTGTCAGCGAAAACGACTCCGAGCGCCTGTCTGGCGTTGTTCACAGCGAGGGCGCCGCTGTCGCCCTTCTGGGCGAGTGCGTTCGTCAAGAACGTGTTCTCGAACCTGTACATCTGGTCGACCTTGACGATGACGTCCGTCCAGAACACGTTGCCCGACTGCAGGCCATTCCGTCCCCTGAAGCGCAGCGGATCACCTTCTGCCGGCGTGCCCACGCCGGTCAGGCTTCCGATGTCCTTCACCGTCTGCTCGACATCCGGGGGAGGTGAATCGGGCGGAACCTTCTTCAGCACCTCCGCGAGAGCGACGTCGCCGATCATCGGTGCGGTGGTCGACCAACTGGTCGACGCCGTTACCCTGGCGATCGGAGAACTGTTACCGATCGGGTGACAGATGGTCTGGCCGATCGGCAGCGTCCCACCAATGCCGAGCATCGCATGCGACGCGGAGAGGATGAACATCGCGGCGTCGCTTTTGCGCTTCAGGACCGCTCCGAGTGTGCTGACGTACGGCGCACCTAACGGAGCGATGCAGTCGCCGCCGTGCGCCGGGCGGTCGAACGTACACGAGAAAGTCAGGGGCGGCATGGCCACGACGTCCGTTGGCAACGCCCCCTCGAGACCCGGAAACTCGATCCAACTCTGGATGATGGTATCCGGGTGGAGGATTTTGTTCGGAACCTTGTTCGAGACGAAGAACGTGATCGCGTCCTGCTCGATCGGCCGGCCGGCGATGATCTTCTTGCCGATGCCGATCGCGTGAATCCATGGCGCTCGCGCGAACCAGTCCTCGACGAAACGACGGAACTCGGGACGAATTTTGGAAATGTCACTCATTTTCAGGTTCCTCCCCTACAACCACTGGATCGGAGGGCAATTGCCGCCTCCCAGCGTCAGCGGGTTTATGTTGCCCGGCGTGCCTTCGTTGAATGAGATCGGCGGGCAGTCCGGGTCACCATTGAGGTGGAATAGGTTCCAGTGCAGTTCGAAGTCGTGATCCGGCCCCGTGGCTGGCTTCGTCTGGACTACTTTCGGCACGATGTCGGGCTCGCTGCTGTTGCCGATTACAAACAGGATTCCCTTGCCATTGCCTTTTTTGAGCGTGATGACCTCGGTCGGACCACCACCGCCGAACGGATGTTCCGTCACCTGTACTGTGTCGTCACTCACGTGAAAGGTCAGTCGGACCGCCTGGGCAATCCGGTCCCGTATTGGCCGGGGCGGCTTCTGGGGGAAGAAATGCCAGAACTCGTTCGTGACGATCGGGCTCTCGAAGGTGCCCGGCGGCAGATCGATGCGCGCGGCAACGACGGCGGGATTGATGTTGACCGGGTTGTCCTCCAGGACGGTCGGAAGTGGCGTATACGCCGGGGCGATGCTCTTCGCGACGACGACGCCAGGTAGCTTCGGGTTGCTGCCGGGGTACTTCAGCTCGGTCTCATCGAACTTGCCTCGGATTTCGACGAGCCCCGAGAGCAGTACCGCCTCGTGGGGGCCATTGCTTTTCCACGCCGTCTTGCCGCTGCTCCGTTGTGTCGGGTCGTAGGCGAGATAGGCATAGTGCCTCGGAATCTTGGCCTTGCTGAGGCAACTTGCCTTCTCGTTCGCCACGCCGATGATGACGCGGTTCTTATCCGTCAGGAACAGACAGATCCCTGTGAACAGGATGTTCACTTCTGTGCTCATGTTTTCTCCTATGTGCTTGAATGCCAGCCGATGAAGCAGTACGGCGCCCACTGCTGGAGTCGTGAGCGCCGCAGGTCACCACTACGCAGAGCCGCAATCTGCGCGAGGCGCAACGCGTCCGGTGCGGCCCGGCCCGCCCGCAACTGCTGATGGAAGTCGATGAGAAGAGATCCTGTCGCCTGGTCCTCGACGGACCACATCGTCCCGACCACGGCGGGAACGTGCGCATCGAGGAACGCATCCGATAGTGACGTCGGTGCGATGGACGGCTGGTCACCGCTCGAAGCGCTCGAGCAACTCGCGAGGACGACCAGACGCGTGGCCGACAGCGCTGAGGACGCGATCTGGTGCGCGTACAGCATGTCCGACGTGAACTGATCGGAAGCGCTTCCGAACGCCAGCGCCGCATAGCGCGGTTGTTCCGGGTTCGGAATCGAATGTCCGGCGAAATGAATGACCGACGCGGTACTGCCGATGTCATGGAACGACTGACTTGTCGCAGCGGTTCCCGTTACACCCGCGGTGCGGTCGTACAGACGGCGGATGACACGGGCTTCCATGGCTGCGGACGGCAACGGCGGCAACGTCGAGTCGCCGTAGGCAGGTGCGATCGCGAAGAGATCGAGCTCGGCTCGCGCTTCTTTTCGCAACTGAAGGTCGCGCCGCACCGCCGAAACAAGACGCGATACTCCCGGCGTATACGTGATGGTCCAATCCTCCAGGAGGAAGCGGCCGGTGCGGCGGGACCACAAAGCGGCGAACGGTACGGGGATGCTCGCCGGAGAGCCGCCGATGACGATCGCCGAGGTATCGCGCAGGTCGCCGACGAACGGGTCAAAAAGGTCCGCCGAGAGAGCGGCCGCGGCATTGCGTGCGCGCTCGTCGTCTCCTGACTGAACCGCGGTCACGAATTCGCGCGCACGGTGGTCGATCGTTGCCGCGGACGGGGAAACACGGCGCACTGCCATGGAGCCTCGATAAAACGTGAACACGTACACCGCGTCGGCAATGACGGCATAGTCGAGAAGTGCAATTCCCTGCGGCAGAGCGTCGAATGGAACAGCTGCACACGGCCCGCCGCTGCCGCCCAGGCGGTTGTGCTCCCGCTGGCAATCGAGCAACTCCGCGGCGCGTCTCGTATCACCCCGTGCAACAGAGGTCGCAATCAGCGAGCCGTACAGATCGTGAAGGGACCGCTGTGACGTCAGCCGAATGTCTGCGTCGCGCATCCCGGAGAGCTGTCGCTCCATTTCCGATAATGCAGCCTCTGCGTGCTGTACCGCAGTGTCGACATCATTGTGTATTGCCGACAAGGCGCGGCGGCGCAGTAGCGGCACGAGTCGGAACTTGTTTTCGGTGCGTGCGGCATCGGCGATGGCCGCCTCGGCAACAGCGGCATTGATCCGCGCACCAACGAGCAATTGAACTGCCCGGATGTCGTTCGCGACCGCGTCCCGTGCTGCACCGGCAGGGACTCGCGACAACGCGATGCGCGCTTCGCGAAAATCCTCCGTTGCCGGGCCGTCGAGACCGAGATGCTCGCGGATTGCGCCGCGCAACACGAGGAGCTCGGCCAGAGCAAATGGCTCTCCTCGTTTCGCAGGGATGATCGAGTCGACAAACTGCAGGGCGGCGCTGTATTGGCCGAGCTTGATCGCAGCGCGCGCCGCTCCGCCGAAGATCGCTTCGCTGCGAGTCGCGACGCCACTGCGGGCATTCAGTGCCAACGCGCCCCGCCGGTGGCGCCAGCTCTTCTCTGGCAGGCCGAGATGTTCGTACGCTTCGCCCACCAGATCTTCGACAGCCGCGAGCGACGCGGTGTCGGCCGAGCGTTCGAAAACATCGCGGGCCGTGAAGTACGCTTCGAGTGCCTCATACGGTTTTCCGGCCGCGAGCAACGACAGACCGGCGATCCATTCGGCTTGCGCGAAGACCCGCGGATAACGGTGCCGTACGCGCCGATCGCTCCTGACGAACGCGATCTCAGTGCCGGCCTCCTGATATCGCTGGCTGAAGACGAGACAACTCGCCGTGAGGACGCGGGAAGTCGCGGACATGCAGCTCGCCGCGTCGTCCAGCACAGCGGTTGCTGTGTGCAGGACGGTCAGCGCCTCATCGAGACGGCGCTCCTGGTAAAGCCGGCGCCCCTCGTTGAGGAGCGTAATCCCGCGGATCAAATTGCGGAGATGCCTGGAGTCAGGGGCGGACGCTGCTACGTCGATCGTGGCAACGGCGTCCTTCAGGAATGGATCGACGGGCGCGAGAGCCTCGGCGATGAGACGTGCCTCGCGCAATGCCGATGCCGCTGCCGGGTGTCCTTGGGCCATCTCGTTCGCCCACCGCGCGATTCGCTCACTGCCCGCGACAAACAGGCGAGGAGCGTATCGGCGGCCGTAGTTGCCGACGCGATCGCGATCACCGGATCGAATGGCGGCAAGAAACAGCGGCTCTTCTTTGCGCCACTGTTCCTCCTCCGTCGGCACGGCCAGCGCCTGCTGATGGAGCATCGCCTCGGCTCGCCAGCCGTCCGCCCGCTCCAGCGCCAACACATCGCGCCACGCCACGGACGCCTCGCGATTCAGATAAAGCGCTTCGTACAACAGCGCGCGGTTCCACGCCGACGCCGGCGTCTTCTCGAGTTGCCACGAACGTTCGATCGCGGGTACGGCCCGTAGAAAATCAGAGTCGCGTTGCAGACGCTGCCCGCGCGTCACATACGCGCAGGCCAGATCATTGAGAAGATCCGCAGAACGCGAATGCCGGACCGCCAGATTCAGATTGCCCGTTCCACCATCGATCAGCACCGCGCGCTCGAGGGCGGAAATAGCATCATCGAAGCCTTCCAGGAGAAGATGGCCTGCGCCGGTGGCGTGAAGCGCTGCAGAGTCGGGGGCGGTGTCGGCGCGTTGTTGCGCTTCGGCGAGTGCACTGGCGATCTTCCAACGGCCCTGCACGTTGATCGCGTCGCCGCGCGCGGCACGGCTGGCGGGCTGTAATGGCTTGTATTCGAAGTCACCGCTGAGTCGCGTTGCGATGGGCCGGTACCGGACGGAGTTGGCTGCATTGACGATCGCCGCCACCGGTGAGCGATTGCCCCGTAGCCGGTCGATCAACAGAACTGCGATCATGAAGCTGATTGCGACAACGATTGCGATGACGGCACGCCGCCACGGCGGAGAGATCCTCATGACTACCTCTGTCGTGTTGATTGCTTGCGGCCGGATCACCGCACACCGGTCTCTCATCGCGAAGAGAAGAGAAAGACATGTATCCGATTTTCCACGGGACCCGCCGAAATTTTTGATGTCTGCGAGCACGGTAACGCTCGCGTATGCTTGACGCAGGCGATCTCGTCTGTCGCAAGGGCCCCTGCTTCACCACGTGCGCGTTACGAGTGACGCTCCGCGTCACCGCCATGCAGCGCAGAGCGATAAAGTGATCCATCGGTTCTGATGTTGTTGTGGTGCTTCGCCGCGTTCGGCGACGAGCATGTCGAGTGCATGCTCGACCTGTAACCGGCGGTCGGACTCGGGGCCGATATGGACCACCGCCACGAACGGCTGCGCGCGAACGAGCGAAGCGCCCACCGTGCGCCGCCCTCGAGGCGGAGGCGAGTCGCTTGGACTCCTCGTATCCGGCCGGCGTTGATCCGGGCGGACATCTCCGTATGATGTCACCCCCTTCGGGGGCAACCGAACGTTCCTGCATAATCTTCTCAGTTAGTTATGGTCGCAAAAGGCACCTCACTTGGGCCGTACGAGATCCTCTCCCACCTCGGCTCGGGGGGGATGGGAGAGGTGTGGCGTGCGCGGGACCGGCGGATCGGGCGGGACGTGGCGGTCAAGGTTCTGCCCGAGAGCTTTGCCCACGGCGAGGAGCTGCTGCAGCGGTTCGAGCTGGAGGCGCGGGCGGCGGGGGCGTTGAATCATCCCGGCCTCGTGACCATCTTCGACGTCGGGACCACTGACGGCGCGCCCTACATCGTCATGGAGCTGCTCGAGGGGCAGACGCTGCGCGCGGTGCTCGAGGATGCCGCGCCGGCCGCGCTGCCGGTCCGGAAAGCGGTCGACTACGCCATCCAGATCGCCTCGGCGCTCGCCGTGGCGCACGAGAAGGGCATCGTCCACCGCGACCTCAAGCCGGACAACATCTTCGTCACCGCCGACCGCCGGGTGAAGATCCTCGACTTCGGGCTGGCCAAGCTGGCCGTCAACGCCACGGACGCCGACGGCCGGCGCCACACGGCCAAGCATCTCACCTCGGCAGGGTTCATCGTCGGCACGCCGGGCTACATGTCGCCCGAACAGGTGCGCGCCGCCCCCCTCGATCATCGCACCGACATCTTCTCCCTCGGCTCGGTCCTGTACGAGATGCTCGCCGGCCGCCCGGCGTTCGAGGGGGAATCGGTGATCGAGACGATGCACGCGGTGCTCGCCGACGAGCCGCCGCCGCTCGAGAAGCCGGACGTCTCGCCCGGACTCGAGGCCGCGCTCCGCCGCTGTCTGGAGAAAGATCCCGGCGCCCGGTTTCAATCGGCGCGCGATCTCGCCTTTCACCTGCAGTCGCTGCCGGAGATGCAGCGCGGCACCACCACCACCCGCCGCGAGGCCGTCCGTCCCGGATGGTCACGGCGGTATCGCGCGGCGGTCCTCGTGCTGCCCCTGCTGGTCGCCGGTGCGGCGGGAGGATTCGTGCTGCAGGCCTTTCGCGGCCGCTCCTCGGTTGCCGTGCCGCGCGGGTACAAGCAACTGACGTCCGCCGATGGGATGGAGCTCTTCCCCACCTTCGCCCCGGACGGGAAATCGTTCGCCTACGCCTCGTCTATCTCGGGCAATCGCGACATCTACGTGCAGCGGGTGGAGGGACGCACGCCGATCAACCTCACCGCCGACTCGCCGGACAACGACTCGGAGCCGGCGTTCTCGCCCGACGGCTCGCAGATCGCGTTCCGCTCCGAGCGCGACGGAGGGGGCCTCTTCGTCATGGGCGCGACCGGCGAGTCGCCGCGGCGGCTGACCGACATGGGACACAACCCCGCCTGGTCGCCCGATGGAACGCAGATCGTCTTCGCGACCGAGGAAGTGGAGATGCTGCCGTGGTCGCGGGGGCGCAGGAGCGAGCTCTGGGTGTACGACCTGCGCACGGCCGCGCAGCGCCCCCTCGTGCAGCCGCAAGAGGGAGGACCCGAGTTCGGGCGCGACAGCGACTGCGTGCAGCCGAGCTGGTCGCCGAGCGGCAAACGCATCGCCTGCTGGGGCCACTCCTCCCGAGCCGGACTCCGCGACATCTGGACCATCGACCCCACCGTGCCGGAGCCGAAGAAGAGCGCCGTCCGGGTCACGTCCGTCCCCGGCGTGCACTGGAATCCCGTCTGGTCGCCCGACGGCAAGTACCTCTATTACGGCAGCGACGTCGATGGAACGCTGAACCTGTGGCGCGTGGCCATGGACGAGGAGACCGGCTCCCCTGTCGGTGCGCCGGAGCCGGTGGGATTGCCCGCCTCCGCTGCCGGCAACTTCGCGTTCGCGCGCTCGGGAGAAATGGCTTACGTCACGATGACGCGCTCGTACCACCTGCTGGCCATGCCGTTCGACGTGAATGCCGGCACGATCGGCACGCCCCGGCAGCTCTTCGGCAGCTCGCAGGAAATCGCCACGTTCCGGCCGTCGCCGGACGGGAAGACGATCGCCTTCACGGCAAACGAGGATCTCTTCGTCGCCGAAGCCGATGGGACGCGCATCCGGCAACTGACCATGGATGCGGCCAAAGACCGGGCCGCCGACTGGTCCGCGGATGGAGAGACGCTGTTCTTCTTCTCCAATCGCGGAGGGGGAAGCTGGAACATCTGGAGCATTCACGCGGACGGCAGCGGGCTGACGCGGATCACCGACGATGCGGACCTGAAGCGCATCGGCAGCCCGAATGTCCACACCCCCGTGGCCTCGCCGGATGGGCGGACCCTGATCGTGGGAACGGACCGCGATGTCTCCGCGCTCATCCATCTCGATCGTGCTCCCGGGCAGCGGCTCGAGCTGCTCCCGCGGTTCCTCCCCCAGCCGAAATGGTCGCCGGACGGGCAGCTCATCGTCGCCCGGGAGCGGGAGCAGGAAAGTCTCTCCGGCGCGATCGTCCTGTACTCGCTTCGCACGCACCGAGCGGAACGACTCCCGGCCAGTGGCTCTGCACCGCACTGGACTCCCGACGGCCGGAAGGTGGTGTATTTCGAGCGGCAGGAGGTCCGCGTTCTGGATCTGGCCAGCCGCGCCACGACGAGCGTGCCATTCACGGCCCTTCCCGGCGGGGAGATCGATCTCCGCGGAGTCACGTCGTACCTGTCGCGAGACGTCGCGCGTCTGTCGAGAGACGGCGCGACTCTCTATGTGCGCCAGGAGATCTCGCAGAGCGACATCTGGATGGTCCGGTTTCCGCCGGACTGAGTCCCCTCTCCCCGCGATGAGGAGAGGGGACCGGTGAGGTCAGGGCCGATCGTCGCGATCGTCGCTGCGGTCGTCGTCCCGGCGGTCGTCGCGATGGTCATCGTCCCGGTCATCGCGATCGTGGTCGTGGTGGTCGCCGCTGGGGTAATCGGAGTTCGGGTAATCGACGTTCGGTTTGTCGCCCTCCGGCTTATCCCCCCGTGGCTTGTCGTCGCCGGTGTAATCGACGTTCGGATAATCCTCATTGGGGCTGTCCGCGCTGCCTCCCGTGGCAGCCGCGTGCCGCGGCGGATTCGGCAGGTCCGTCGCGGCCGCCTGGTGATCGAGCTCCTCGAGCTGCTGCAGTTCACGTTCGATGGTCGTCATGATTGCTCCTCTCCTTTCGCTGTTGAAACCACCTCACACACCCTCGGAACGAGGTTGTTCAATAACCGGCAGGTAAAGCGGGCGCGCGGCCATCGGGACCACAAAAGATGGTAGGAAGGATCGGTGGTCCGCAGGCCGATGGCCGCCAGGGTCTCCCATACGCGCGGCGGGATGCCGTCGCCGGCAGGCCGGGATGAGGGCATGGACTCGAGCGACCGGATGCCGAACAGGTGGTCGCCGATGAACTTCGGCGATTGCGTGGCCGGATCGATGAAGAAGTGCACGCGGCCGCCCGGCCACTGCAACACGTTGCGCTCGAACACGGCTCCTTCGAACGTCTGTGCGTCGACCTGGACCGTCGTTCCGGCGTAATCGAAATCGCCGCGCGGTATCCATTGTCCGCCGCTCCACGACCAGACGCGGTATCGCCCTTCGAACGGCGTGGAATCGCCTCCGGTCCACATCGTGAGCGCGGTGCTGGCCGCGACGGCTTCGCTGACGATGACCTGCTCCGCCCCCAAGGTTCCCGAGGCCGTACGCACAAAGGCGGACGTCCCGTTGAGCGCCGGCATCCGGAACGTCAACCGGCCATGGTGCGGATTGCCGTCCGCGGCCTCCCAGGCCAGCGTGGCGTCATGGAACGTGAAGCGGGTGAGCGGGACCGTGCCGACATAGACCAAGCCGGGGCTGCCGACGACCGTGACCACCACGCTGCCGTCCGCGGTGGCGTAAACCCCGGTCCACGGCAGGAGCGTGCTGGCGTTGACCCGCTGACTGGCTGCCGGCACGTGCGCCAGCGCCGCCCGATACCCCTGGGAGGCAATCCATGCGTCGACCGCGGCCGCGACATCCGTACCGCGAACGGCGGAGGCCAGCGCGGCACGAAACCCACTGGCCAGCTCGCGGCGTTCGTGCAGGTCGAGCACGAACTGCTCGTTCGGCGAAGTGCTCGCCCGCGCGCCCCTCGCAGCCAGCATCGCCCATCCCTCATCGCGTTGCGCCAGAAGCTGGCGCTCGTGCGCCGACAAGCCCGGAAACGATTCCTCGGCGACGGCCTGCGCGGGACTCTCGCGATAGAGATCCTGCAAGGCGACGTTCTGCCCGAGGTCGATCAGAAACTCGGCGGCGCGCGTCCGCTCCTGGAAGTGATAAGCGTCGGGAACGTGGAACCGTTCGAGCTCCTCGAGGGCCGCGCGCTCGAACTTGCCGTAAGAAGCGATCGGACGGAGCGCGGGCTGGTCGACCGGTTTCTGGCCGGGCTGGATCAGGCCGAGGCGCAGGGCCATTTCCGGGTCGGTCGGGGTGCCGTGTTTCGGCGGGATGTACAACGTAGAAAAACCGGTCAGCGTCGCCCGCACCCGGGGGTCCGCCAGCCGGCCGAACCTGTGCACGGCGATGGTCGGCTCGAACGCCGCGTGGCGGGCCGCGATGTAATGCGTGACCTCGTGATCCGGCCCGTAAAACCGCTCCAGATATTCGACCAGCAGCGGGAACTTGTCATTGATGAAGCCCTGCCGCCGGTAGCCCCCGTCGCCGACGAGGCCGACCTGCCAGAGCACGACGTGCATGGCCGTGTCGAGCGTGCGCCTGCGCAAGAGCACGTCCGTGGCTTCGAACGTCTGCAGGCCCGGGAAGGCGGGATCGACGCCGAGGTCGGCGCAGAGGCAGTCGAGCGCGGAAATGCCCGCCTTCATGACCGCGTAATGCCCCTCGCGCCGCGCAATGGCAATGGACCGGTGCGTCGAAAACACGAAGATGCCGGGATGGCCGTAATACACCACCACCACGCGCAGGCCTTCCCGTACATAGTGCAGGATGGCCTCGGACATCTGGATGTATGTCGAATAGCGCGGCTTCGTGTCGTCGTAGAGGACGTACAGGTCGTAGGCGTCCGGCCTCAGGGTCTGCAGCCAGACCTGCGTCGGCGCATCGGAGACGCAGTAGAAGACCTTGTCCGCCATGCGCAGGTACGCTTCCGCGCCCATGACGAAGCTGAGTCCCTCGATGCCCGAGCCGAGGACGATCAGCGTGCCTGGCTGGGTCGCGGCGCTCTCGCGGAGGTGCCGTCGCGAGGCGGCAATGTCGCGACAGAGCTGCTCCCAACGATGGGCGTGCTCATCGCGCGTCGGATAAGAACCCAGCTTTTCCACTCTCTGCGAACCCGAGACCCTTATAGCACGCTGAACGTCTGGAGTGCCGCAGCGCCAGTTGCGGCGGGGCGGGAGACGACCGGACGATCGGTCGGTGTTCATTCGGTGTTCATTGCGAGACACGCGGACTGAAACGTTGTTACATCTTGGCCCGCCGTCACTGCAAATACACAACTACGCGTTGCCGCATTCGCGTACTGCATGCTAGCCTTCTCGGCATCGTTCCATAAATCGAGAGTCTGCGCAGACCCCGAGCTCTAATCCGAGAGGAGGTGAAGTCCTGTGAAGAAATTTGCGATCCGTAAGGTTGAGACCGTCAAGACGACGGCCGCGATGTACGAGTGCCGTGCGTGTTTCCCGTGGTGGATGTGTCTCGGCTCCGCCGAGTAACTCGGTGCTTCCGGCACGGGACGCCTCAGGGTGCCCGTGCCGGATTCTTTTTATCCCTGTTTCGCCCGTGACCCTGTACTGATGCCTCGATACTCCCCCCATACCCACGTTCACGTTGCAGAACTGTCTCGTCAACCGGAGCCCGACGGCGTCCTGGTCGGGCGGAAGGACACTGCCACGTTTCTGCTGCTGCCCGCGGAAGCGGTCGAGATCCTCGACGATCTCGCCGCCGGACTCACCGTGGGCGACGCGCAGCGCCGCTATCAGGAGCGACACGGCGAGACGCCGGACGTCGAAGATCTCCTGACCACCCTCGAGGAGTCCGGCTTTGTCCGTCCGGCCTCCGAGGCGGGAACCGCGGTCGCCGCGCGGAAGTATCACTTCGAATGGATCTCCCCGCGCTGGGCGCGCCGGCTGTTCGGGCCGTTCACCCTGCCCGTGGGAGCGCTCCTGACCGTCCTGGCCGCGGTGGCGCTCGTGTTCGAGCCATCCATCATCCCCGGCTGGGAGGCCGCGTACTTTCCGAGCAACACCGCGGCCGGCCTCCTTTTCCTGATGGTCATGGGACTGTTCACCACCTTCCTGCACGAGATGGGACACGTCCTCGGGGCACGGGCACGCGGCGTCTCCTGCCGTTTCGCCATCGGCAACCAGATGTGGTTCCTGACCTGGGAAACCGACATGACGGGGATCTGGGCCCTCCCCCGCCGGCAGCGCTATCTCCCGCTCCTCGGCGGGCCGCTGGTGGATCTCTTCACCGCCGCGGCGCTGATCCTCTTCTTCTTCGCCTCCGCCCACGGCTGGGCCACCGCCGACCCGACCATCCTGCAGTTCGGCAAGGCCCTGCTGCTCATCTATCTGATGCGCATCCTGTGGCAGTGCTACTTCTTCCTGCGCACGGATTTCTACTACGCCTTCTCCAATCTCCTCGGCTGCCGCAGCCTGATGCAGGACACGGAAGACTTCCTGCGCAACCTGCGCGTCCGCATCCTCCGCTTCGGGCAGACCGTCGACCAGAGCGCCATCGCGCCGGGCGAGCAGCGGATGCTCCGCATCTATGCGGGCATCTGGCTGGTCGGCCGGACCGTGGCGCTCCTGCTGCTGATCTTCGTGCAGCTTCCCCTGCTCTACCACTACGTGATGCTGCTCGTCGACCGCTTCCGCAACGGGGCGCCGGCCGGCGGCACGGGCGACTCGCTCGTCCCCGTCATCACGGCGCTCTTCTTCTCTGTCTTTCTTCTCTCCGGCCTGGGCCTGTGGGTCCGGCAACTCTGGTTCAGGAAAGGTTCGAGCCTATGACCTCGCATTCAGTATTGGATTTCGCGGAGCGCGAGCTCGCGACGGAAAACGGCACGAGCCGCATCGTGGAGGCTGCCCGCGGACGCGGGCGCCGGCAGTGGATCGAAGAGCAGCTCGCGGAGGCGCGCGAGCGCGGCTTCGACGCGCTGGCCGTGTCGTGCCGGATGAAATCGCACGGCGCCTGGGCCGGCGTCGCGGACCTCTTCCGCACGCTGCTGCCCGTCCTCGACGAGAAAGCGCCGGAGCTGGTGAAACAGCACTCGTACGCGCTGGGCCTGACCATCCCGGAGCTGCGCCGCCGTTTCCCGATGAAGAACGCCAGCCTGACCGACTCGTCGCCCGTCAAGGAGCGCGTGCGCAGCTATCCGGTCGACCGCGCCTACCGGCTCGTGCACGGCCTGATCGACATGCTGGCCGAGTGGCTGCCGCAGAGCGGCCGCCGCCTGGTGCTGGTCTGCGACTCGTTCGACGGCGCCGGGGCGCTGGGCAACCGCTTCTTCCGCGAGCTGGTCCGCCGCCGCCTCGACCGCCTGCCGCTCGACCTGATCTTCGTCGTCGACGACGGAAAGGGACGCGCCGCGGCCGCGACGCTCGAGGAGTCCGATCCGGTCATCGAGCGCCTGGCCGTGACGCGCGAAGAAGAGCCGTCCGACCGCGCCGCCGTGGACCTCCGGATCGCGGAGCTCGAAGAGTGGGTCCTGGCGAACATCGGCCAGTCCGAGAAGCACCTGCCGGAGCTGATCGACCTCTGCATGACCACCGGGCAGGCCAAGCGCGCGCTGCACTGGCGGGCCATCCTCCTGGTCGTCTACAACCACTACGGTTTCTACGAGGACGCGCTCACGTTCGGTGAGCCGCTCGTGCCGCACATCGACGAGGCCTGCCAGGCCCACGAGAACTCGTTCACCCGCTGGCAGATCGTCTCGGGACTCTTCAACGCGCTCGTGGCCATCGGCCGCGCCGAGGATGCCTACCAGCTCGTGCACGACGAGGGACTGGCGAAAGTCACCGAGCCGAACGACCTCGTGAGCATCTACTACACGATGGCCATGCTCCACTGCCGCTTCCTGCCGAACAAGGACCTGAAGAAGGCGGAAGAGTTCCTCGATCTGTCGCTGGGCATCATCGACAAGACCTCGCTCTCGGAGAACGAGAAGCACTACCTGGCCGTCTTCGCCCTCAACGGCGTGGCCTTCATCCGCCACCTGCAGGGACGGGTCGAGGAAGCGGCGCAGCTCTGCCGCGAAGGCTTCGAGCGGCTGAGCCGCCACCTCACCGACGAGGAGTACCGCCTCCACCGCTCGGTGCTGCTTTACAACATCGCCCAGGTGCACACGTCGACGCGCAATTACGACGAGGCGCTGCACTACTACGCGCAGGCGATGGAGATCGATCCCCGCTATTCGGAGTATTACAACGACCGCGGCAGCGTCTATCTGAAGATGGGCCGCTTCGAGGAAGCCATCGCCGACTACCGCAAGGCGACGGAGCTCTCCGAGCCGTACCACGAGGTCTACACGAACCTCGGCCAGGCCTGCAACCTGGCCGGCGATCCGGAAAGCGCCATCGCGGCGTACACGAAGTCGCTCGATCTGGCCCCGCGCCAGCTCCTGCCGATCCTCGGCCGCGCCCAGGCGCATGAGATGCTCGGCAACCAGGAGGCCGCACTCGCCGACTACACCGCCGCGCTGCAGCTCGACTCCTCGGACGCCCTGGTCTGGGCGAACCGCGCCGTGCTGCACTACGAACAGGGCTCGCTGCAGGAGGCGCTCGCGGACCTCGACCAGGCCATCACGCGCGCGCCGTCCAACGCCGACCTCTACGCCAACCGTGCCGTCGCCCTGCGCGATCTCGGAAGGCTGGACGAGGCAGCGCGCGATGAGGCGACCTGCCAGCGTCTGCAGGCATAATATGGAGTGCGGCGGCTACGGCCGCCGCTTTCCATGACGATGAAGCGTGCCGTTCTGGCGGCCCTGGTCGCCCTGTCGCTGTCCGCCTGCGTGTCGCTGCGCAGTTACCGCACCCAGCCGCCCTACGGGCCCGTCGAGCAGCCGCCGTTCCAGGACAAGGACGGGAACCCGATCCACATCGGGTTCGTGGAGCTCGACGACCAGGGACTCTACTGGTCCGGCGAGCAGCTCCCCGCCTCGATGAAGATGATCGAGGCGGCGGCCGCGCCGAACGGCGCCATCGTGGCGGTGTTCGTCCACGGCTGGATGAACAACGCCCGCTATCCGGACAAAGACAACGGAGACCTGAACAACTTCAAGCAGGACGTGCTGGCGGTGATGTCGCAGCACGAGACCGAGGCCGCGCGGCGGGAGGGGCGGCCGCGGCGCAACGTAGCCGGCGTGTACGTCGCCTGGCGCGGCATGACCATCAAGGGGAAGCTCTTCTTCCTCTCGTTCTATGACCGCCACGCCGCGGCGTTGCGCGTCGCCGATACGCAGGCCACGGTCACGCTGCGCGGCCTGATTGCCAAGACGCGGGAGAACCCGCGCTCGCAGATCATCGTGATCGGCCATTCCTTCGGTGGCCTGATCACCGAGCGCGCCCTCGGCCCGGTGCTCGTCACCGAGGCCGTGCGTGCGCGGAGCGGCACGCTCGCGGGATCGCTGCTGCGCGAGTCCCCCGATCTGGTGGTCCTCGTCAATCCCGCCACGAATGCCACGCACGCGCTGGGCAACGTCTGGACGCTGAAAGAGTCGCCGGACGTCGTCCCCCGCCGCCCGACGCTCTTTCATCTCCGCCAGCAGGCGCTCACCGACACGCCGCTCATCGTCTCCCTCACCTCGGCCACCGACACCGCGACCGGCATCGCCTTCCCGCTGGCGGAGTACCTCGGCGGCGCGTTCATGAGCTTCCGCAACTGGAAGGGGACGCCGATGGACGGCGTCTTCCCGAGCGAACGGACGGTGTACGCGAAGACGATGGGCCACCTGCCACAGATCTGGAGCCACGACGTCACGTTCACGCGGCTCGCCGAGGCGCGCACCAACGCGGCCACCGAGCCGGCGGCGCCGTGCCGCGAAGGAGAATCGTCCGGCGAGATCTGCTTCGTCGTCGGCCGCGACATGTTTACCATGACCCCGCGCGCCGGCCGCTTCAACGACACGCACTACTGGATCATGCAGATCCCGAAGACCATCGTGAACGGCCATTCCGACGTCTGGAACCCGGTGTGGGTGAATATGCTCATCGGGATGATGGAGTCGCTGGGGCGACGTTGAGCGATGCCACCGATCGATGACTGGGTCAACGCGAACCTCCCCGCCGATGACCGGCGGCTGACGCGGGTCTACCTCAATTTCTTCTCCGCGGTCCCCGAGGCCACGGTCGTCGCCACGCTGAACGCGTTGTCGGGCGGGTTCGGGCACGGTCCGAGACCGAGACATCCGGTCCTGGACTGGATGCCCGTGATCAGCCAACTCCAGAAGACGCAGTTCAACGGAGCGACGGCGCACACGGTGCTGCAGTTCATGACCAGCGGTGCGGGCGCGCTGACGGGCAGCCAGCTGCTCACCTTCTGGTTCACCGCCCTCGCCGGGCGGGGCGGCTCGGAAGTGCTGCTGGACTGCATCGAGCACCTGCGCGGCGGACTGACCACCCCGACGCAGATTTGGGACTGCATCGTCTCTTTCATCGACGGCGCGCACCGCATCGCCCTGAGCAAGGAAGACCTGCGCGCCGCGCTCCAACACCTCGCGACGGGAGGGCTGACTCCCGAGCTGCGGTTTACGTTCTGCACCTACCTCCAGACGAATTATCCGGCCGGAGTGGTTGCCGCGGCGGTGGCGGGGACGCGGTTCCTGGCGCTGTGCCGGGGGATGCGCACCGCGGCCATTCCGCCGGCGACGTTCAACGCGTTCCTGACCGTGCACCCGCCGCTCACCGATGGGGAGTTCGCACGATTGCTCATGGACCTGGGCTATCGGAAGTTCCGCGAGATCATCGACGCGGCGCTTCCGGCGGGTCTCAACGTGCCGACGGGGCCTCCGCACACGCCGGCCGGCATGCTCGGCTACGCGATCACCCGCCAGCACACCGCTGCCGTTTCCGAGGCCCTCTCGGAAGCGATCGACGCGGAGATGATCCCGGCCGCCACCGATTTTCTGTTCCGGCTTTGCGACCATCTGCAGCACATGGCCGCGGGCGATCGCGTGCAGCGCGTCGGGAAGTTCATCAAAGAGGCCAAAGCCGCGCGGACGTCGAAGGGACGCGAGCATCCCTGGAGCGAGATCGAGCGGCTGCTGCGGAACTTCACGGACGACGGGCGCCACAACAATGCCGCCGTGCCGCCGGCGGCGGCGGTGACCACCAACGCGCGGATCCGCTGCACGGGCGAGCGCATCCAGTATTTCATGCGCGCGCACTCGTACGCGTACCACGACTTCACCATCGCCGGCCGCACGCGCGAGGACATCACCTTCTTCGCGCTCGGGACCACGGTCGCCGATGTGAGGGGGTGGGTCGGGACGGCGCTCACGAACGTCGATGACGAGGACGTCGACACCGCGGCCGAGGGCGGCCCGGCGCGCATCATCGTGGTCGGAACCTACGAGCTCGGACTCATCGCTGACGGCGGAGGGGGCGGCCGCGCGGCGCTGATCCACTTCATGCCGTACTCCGTCGATCCCGCGCGGCACTGGAGCAGTGCGCTGCTGCGGGCGTTCCGGCATCTCTATTGACGCGGTCGCGCACCCGTCGCGGCCCGATCGGCGGCGGTGGCGGTGCAGCATTCGTTGGCCCGGCAGTAGAGGCCCATGCAGGCCGTAGCTGGCAATGGTGACGGCCATGCAGCAGGCGCGCTCATCGCCGGCATCGGGACCTCCCGCGGTCGCGGGTGTGCCGGCGCTGGCGAGCGCCTCGATGCGCGCGCTCTGCGCCGCCAGCGCGCCATCGAGGCGCCCCGCCATGGACACGCAGACGAGGTCAGCAGGAGGAAGGACGACAGGAGCCATCGCATGACGCGATTATGCGGTGCGCTGCAGTTGCTGGTTGCTGGTTTTCCGCCACCCGCACACCCGTTGCTCATTCAGGCCGCGCCTGAGCAGCAACGGGTGTGTGGGCGGGTGGAAAACCAGCAACCAGCAACACTAAACCGAGGCCCGCACCAGCTCCGCCTCCGCCAGTTCCGCCCCCTCGCGATTGCGGAGCGATCGCGCGAGGTCGCGTGCGGCGGTGGCGCGCTCGCGGGCGGCGTCGAAGTCGCCGCGGGCGATCTTCAGGCGGGCCATGTCGGTGAGGATGCGGAACTCGTCGTCGCGGTCGCCGATCTGGCGGATCATCGCCAGCGCGCGGTCGAGCAGCGCCGCCGATTCCTCGTGGGCCCCGGTCTCACCGCGCGCGCGGCCGAGGAGCCAGAGACACTCCGCCTGACAGTGCGCGTCGCCGATCGTCTCCAGCTGCTCGATGGCGCGGGTCAGGTACGAGATGGCCAGGCCGTGCATCCCCTGCGCGAGGTGCGACTGGCCGATGCCCATGTTCGCCTTCGCCTCCCCATTCACGTCCCCCATCGTGGCCGAGTCGGCACGGGCGCGGATGGCCAGCTCGATGGCCGACTCGTGCTCGCCGCGCGAGAGATACGTCCAGTGCAGGCGCCGCAGCAGCACCGCGCGCTCGCGGATCTCGCCGGCGCGGTCGTGGACCTCGAGCGCCCGCTCGATCAGCGCCGCTCCCTCCGCGTACTGCCCGCGCAGCGCGAGCGACCATCCCTGGATGCCGTCGGCGAGGGCGGCGAGCTCCGGGGGCGGATGATTCGCGCGCAGCTCCTCCACCAGCGCCGAGGCGCGCTCGTAGTGGCCGATGGCCGCCTCGACCTCGGCCAGGTGGACTAGCGTGCGGGAGATGGCCGGGCCGTTGTCGCAGTCGAGAAAGAGATCGAGCGCCTGCGCCAGCGACGCCCGCGCCTCAACGTAGTTGCTCAGCGCCGTCTCGGTGATCCCGCGCAGATACATGGCCCGCGCGAGCCGCGGCGGATCGCCGGCGTGCACGGCCAGCGACACGGCGCGCTCCAGGACCGATGACGACTCGCGGATGCGTCCCGCGGCGCGCCAGGTCTCGCCGAGGGCCAGCATCACCTCGATGCGCTCGGCGGTGGAGAGCGTGAGGCGGCGCGACGTCTCCTCGACGCGCTCGATCAGCGTCACCGCCTTCCGCCACTCCGAGCGGCTGCTGGCCGTCCGCCACGCCCGCATCCCCGCCTCGAACGCGCGGCGCCCGTCCTCGGCCGCGGAGTAGTGCGCCGCCAGCGCCTCGGCGATGCGCTCGCTCTCGGCGCCGTACACCGCCTGCAGCGCCTCGGCCACCCGCGCGTGCAGCACCCGTTTCCGGCGCGGCGGAATCGCGTCGTACACCACATGCCGCAGGATCGAGTGCTGGAAGCGGCAGTCCTCCCCCGGCGTCAGTCCCTGGATGGAGAGCACGCCGCAGCGCACCCCCTCGCTCAGCAGCTGCTCGATCTCCGTTTCGTCCGCACCGGTGAGGCGGCAGAGCGTGGCCACATGGAACTCGTCGCCGATCACCGCCGCCTGCTCGAGCGTCGCCCGCACGCCCTCGGGAAGCCGGGCCATCTTGGCCCGCGCCGCCGTGACGATCGTCTCCGGCAGCGACAGGTCGCGCACCCCCTTCCACAGCCAGCGGCGCGAGGCGGCGTCGGGCGCGATCGCGCCGCCGGCGACGAGATGCCGCAACGTCTCCACGAGAAAGTACGGGTTGCCGTCGGTGAGTGTGTACAGCTTCTCCAGCTCGCGGCGCGGGATTTCCCCGCTGCGGCGGATGCCGAAGATCTTCCCGATCACCTCGCGGCAATCGGTCTCGTCGAGCCGCTGCAGGCGCACGGTCGTATAGGTGCGGCGGCCGGCCTGCTCGGCCAGCCAGGCGTGTACCGGCTCGTCGGCACTCCCCGCCTCGTCGGCACGCACGACGGCGATCACCATCAGCGGCTCGTCGGCGAGCATGCGCATCAGGCAGCCGATCACGTCGAGGCTGCCGGGGTCGGCCCACTGCAGGTCGTCGAGCACGATCACAAGCGGCTGCCGCCGGCTGAGGGCCAGCCAAGCCCGGCAGATGGGGACGATGAAGCGGAACTGATCGCCGGCGTGGCCGCCGCCGACGGGATCGGCGCGGGTGGCGTCCTCGAAGAGCTCCGCCGGCAGGCGGATGCCGCACGCGGCCTCGATGGCATCGCGCAGCGGCGTGGGATCGGGTGCCTTCCCGTTGACGACCGCGGTGCGGAGCAGGTCGAGGAACAGCTCGTACGGCGCGAGCCGCGCGCCGCGGTAGTCGAAGAAGCGGCCGTACAGCGCCACCGCTCCCTGCTCCACCGCCCAGCGCCGGAAGTGGCGAACGAGCTGCGTCTTGCCGATGCCCGGCTCGCCGATGATGGTCACCGGCCGCGGCGCTCCTTCCAGCGTGCTGCGGAGCTCGGCGCGCAGCGTGAGCAGCTCCGCCTCGCGGCCGGCCAACTGGTCGTAGTTCGGGATGAGCGCGGACGATTCGGCTGCAGGCGGGGTCGCGGTCACGCGCGTCACCGGTGCCACGAAGCGATAGCCGCGGCCGTGGTACGTGGCGATGTAGCGCGACTGCTCGGCGTCGTCGCCGAGGGTCCGGCGGATCTGCGAGACCGCCTTCTTGAGCACCCCGTCGGTGGTGAAGACGTCCGCCCACACTTCCTCGAGCAGCTCTTCCTTCGACAGCACGCGGTCGTTGTGCTCGACGATGTAGCGCAGCACGCGCACCGCGCGAGGCTCGAGCGGCACCACCTCCTCGCCGCGGTAGAGCAGATCGACCGCGGGAGCGAGATGGAACGGTCCGAACTGCAGGACGACGCCGTCTGCGCGTTTCATAGATTGTCGAAGCGGACAGGCGGAACTATAGGGGGCCGCCCTGATGGATATGGTGACGGAGAGCACAAAACCGTTTCATCGGCGGCGGGCTGAAGCCCGCCCTACATGCCGGAACGAAATCGTCACCACACCGTCAGGTTTGGCACGGGACGGAACCGCATCCTCCCCTCATTCAAAGGAGGAAAGTGATGCATCGACCCATCCGCTTCGGACTGGCTTTACTCATGTTGTTCAGTTTCACGGCCCTGGCCGAGGACTACACCGCTCCCGGCGTCAACATCAGCGTCGGCGATCCCGCGGGCGCCCGCTTCAAGTCGCTGGCCTCGCTCGAGGTCGGCGACTCGCTCTCCGTCGAGCTGTCGGGGGCAAATCCCGGCTCCACCGTCGAGATGCTGCTGCTCGACGACAAAGGACGCGAGTGGTCGTACTCGCGCGTCCACAGCAACAAGGAAGGCGCCATTCCCCGGACGCTCTTCTGGTACCAGTCGGGCGTCATCGGCACGACCTCGCGCAAGATCGACTTCCGCCCCGATCCCGCGTTCATCCACTTCGATGAGGCGGAGGAGTTCTTCGCCGGGAACCGGCTGCAGCTCATCGTGCGCGAGCGCGGGCGCGAAGGGCGCCTCCTGGCCGTGCGCGACATCCGTCCGGCGCCCCGCAGGACGCCGTTCGTCTACCCCTCCAACAAGGACGGCGTGCTCGAGAACGCCGTCAACGCCGCGAACGAGACCCTCTACGTCAGCGGCCGCAACTTCCCCGCCGGGGCGAGGGTGCAGCTCTTCCTCGTGCCGAACCGCCATGGCTGGGCGCCGAACGACGAGTTCGAGCCCGTGGCCGCGCAGACGATCGTCCTCGGCCGCAACGAGACCCGCTTCACCGCCGAGGTCGTGCCGGCCGGCAAAGCCGTCGCCGGCGCGTACGACATCATCGCCCGCGTCGCCGACGACGATGCCCCGGTCGTCCTGGCCAACGACATCATCAGCTTCGGCGAGGACACCGGCGTCGTCCTCTACTTCATCATCATCAACGGCAACACCGTCATCGAGTCCGCCGGCCGGGTGAAGAGCGGCGGCGCGTATTTCGAGTTCTCCAACTTCTTCGAAAAGGGTGAGGATGTGTGGGGCGCGGTCGACCCGACCGACGTGCCGGCCGGCCACACCGGCGGCAGCTACGCCGCGCACTGGACGGTGGCCCATCAGCCGGCCGCGTACTGGGACGGCGTCAATCCGCCGCTCGTCGACGTCTCCGGCGACGGGCCGGAGATCCACCGCGTGAAGTACTTCTGCATCAACGGCACGCGCATCCGCCTCTGGCAGGCGGCGACGCAGGCCGCGCCCATCGCCGGCTACGACGTCATCGTCGACTTCGGCGCCGTGCCGGCCATCGACGCGGCGTCCTTCGTTCACGACAACACCTACAACAAGGGCCTCGACTTCATCGACGGCTACTCCGACGTCGGCTTCTGGGTCGGCGAGCGGCCGGACGCCACCGGGCCGTACGCGGTGGGCACGGTCGAGTACCTCGACCCGGCCGGCATCTCCGGCATCACCGATCCCGCGGGCGTCACCGGGCCGACCTACCCGATCAACCTCGGCTGGGCCAGGATCATGTATCCGGCCACGGCGGCCGGCACCGGCACGCCGGTGGCGCCGGGCGGGCCGTATCCGGTCGCGCTCTTCCTGCACGGCCGCCACTTCAGCTGCGACAACGACGGCGCCGGCCCCGGCCTCTCCGGCGGTTTCGGTCCGTGCGCGCAGCCGAACCGCATCCCCAGCCACGAGGGCTACAACTACATCATGGAGAAGCTCGCCAGCCAGGGCGTGTTCTGCATCTCCATCAGCGCGCACGACATCCAGTTCGACGGCGGCGTCTGGAATTACAACGTGCGCGGCCGGCTGATCCTGAAGTTCCTCGACAAGCTGCGCGACTGGACGAACCTCGGCACGGACCCGTTCGGCCTCTTCAACGGCAAGATCGACATGTCGAAGGTGGCGCTGTCGGGCCACAGCCGCGGCGGTGAAGGCGTCGTGGCCGCCGACCAGCTCAACGCCACCTGGCCCACGCCGCACTCGATCGTGGCCGTGAACGCCATCGCCCCGACCGACCAGGACGCCACGGTCGACTACCTGCCCTCCGTCCCCTACTACCTGCTCATCGCCGCGCGCGACGGGGACGTCAGCAACATGCAGGGCTTCCGCACCTACGACCATGCCTTCCCGCAGGGGATGGCCAATCGCGAGATGAAGGCGTCCGCGTGGGTCTACGGCGCGAACCACAACTACTTCAACACCATCTGGACGCCGACCGCCGATCTCGGCTCGCCGAACCCGTGGGCCGGCTCGGTCGACGACTGCCCGCACTCCCCGACCGTGAACCAGCCGCAGCTCTGCCAGTTGAAGATGACCGCCGCGGTGCAGCGTCAGGTGGCGCTGTCGACGGTGACCGCGTTCTTCCGCTGGCACCTGCAGAACGCCGGCGGCTACCGCGAGATCCTGACCGGCGTCCTCGAGCCGGCGGCCATGGACAACGCGAACGTGTTCTGGACGTTCCAGGACGGCGACCGCAACGCCATCGACAACTTCGAGCAGCAGCCGCCGTTCGACCCGAGCACGAACACGGTGGGCGGCATGGTCACGGCGCCGGGATTCACGATGTTCCAGGAGCGCCTGCTCAATTCCGACAGCACGTCGTACAGCCCGGCGCCTCTCCAGGACAGCGCGTTCCGGCACGACACGATCGGCCTCAAGCTCGGATGGGCGACGCCGCAGGTCTACACCACGCACATCCCGCCCGGACCGAACCGCAACGTGAGCATGTACACGCACTTCACCCTGCGCGCCGGCAAGAAGACCACCGTCATCCCGACCGCGGCCGGTCCGGACGTGGTGCTCTACGTGCAGCTCGAAGACGGCGCCGGCCACGTCGGCTTCTATCAGGCCGACACGAGCAATTACCAGCGCATCCCGCACCCGTTCCTCGGCAGCGAGTCGCCCAACCTGGCCACGCTGACCGGCATCCGCATCCCGCTGCAGAACTTCACCAAGAACAATTCGCAGGTCGATCTGACGGACATCGTGAAGATCACGATCACCACCACCGGCTCCGCGGAAATTGGCCTCGACGATATCGAGTTCGGAAAGTGAGACCGACCACCATGCGCACACTCATCGCCACGCTTCTCTCGCTGATGCTCGGCACGGCCGCCCTGGCCGCCGACACGCTGCCGTTCAAGATCGCCGGCGCGACGGTCGACAAATTCGAGCGCCCGCTGCAGACCCGCACGGGGCGCTACACCCAGGCGCTCGTGCTGCAGCTGGAAGTGGACCGCCGCGCGTGGGAGAGCCTCCCGCCCGCCATCGAGACGTTCCTCTACATCGGCAGCCACGAGCTGCGCCCGTTCGCCACGGAGCTCGGCAAAGACCGCGTCATCCTGACGTTCCACGACCCCGACTGGCAATCGCTCAAGGGCGGCGAGTCGATGGTCCTGACCACCGAGCACGGCGACCCGCTCCGCAACCCGCAGCGCTACGCCGACGCCCCCCGCTACGATCCGGGCATCATCGAGACGAGATAATTTTCTCCCCTCTCCCCGCGCCTGCGGGGAGAGGGGTGCTGTGTTGCTGGTTGCTGGTTCGTGGCGGTTTCACGCAGAGCCGCCACGAACCAGCAACCAGCAACCAGCAACCCATCCCTACCGAAGCACGCGCTCGTGCGCCCTCTCCACGTCGATCGACTCCACTCCCTCGGTGCGCCCCGCCGTGTACACGGCCACGACGTCGAGGCTCTGTGCGCTCTCGATGACCAAAAAGCCTTCGAAGCCGTGGATGGGCGACGGGCCGAAGTCCTTGACGCGGCTGCAGTCGACGCGCGTGGCCTGGTCGGGCTTGAGCGTGTCGTTGAGAAAGTCCGTGATCTGCGGCGGGTCGACCTCGGTCGACGTGGCCATGGCCAGCTTCATCCGGAAGCGCACCGGCCGCGGGTTGGGATTGTGGATGTTCACCGCCGTCGCATACGACCCCGCCAGGAACGACGGCGTCTGCTGCGACGTGCCGGGGATGTTGCTCGTGCAGATGAACTTCACCGCGTATTGAAACCGAAACCGTCTCGTGATTGCCATGCGAGCAACATAGGTCGAGGAGGGAATTCCGGCAATACGGCGCGGGAGTCCGTAAGATGGGTGCATGCGCCTGACCGTCTTCGTGTCGTACGCGCGTGAAGACGAGCTGCTGAAGAACCGGCTGCTCGACAGGCTGCGCTCCTTCGAAAGGAACGGGACGCTCTCGATCTGGCATGACCGCAAGCTCGTCGCCGGCGAAACGTTCGATCCCGAGATCGCCGAACAGATCGAGTCGGCCGATTTCGTGCTGCTGCTGATCAGCAGCTCCGCTTACTGCGCACACGAGACGAAAACGGCCATGGCCCGCGAGAGCGCGCGCGTGATCCCGGTGATCCTCGAAGAGTGCACCTGGCGCGACCACCCTTTCCGGAAATACAACGCCGTGCGCTGATAGGATGGTCTCGGGCATGATCCAGGGCGCGATGGCGGTGGTGTTCGTGATGCCCGTCGCGCGTCTGCTGATGGGACCCGTGACGCGCACCTCGTGGCGCCTCCCGCCCGGCAGCCAGCCGACTCTGTCAGCCCGTCGCCTCCTCCGCCCCCCTCCCCTCCGGCGGCGCCGACAGTCCCGCCGCGGCGAGCATGGTCGCCGCGCGGCGGGCTTTTCGTTCGCGCCGGGCCAGTTCGACCTCGCGCACGATGTCGGCGGCGTCGACGCGGAAGACTTCCGCGAGGGCGAAGAGGATGTTGAGGCTGGGCATGTTGTGGCCCAGCTCCAGCAGCCGGAGGTGGTTCTTGTTGAAGCCCGACCTCCGCGCGAGCTCCACGATCGTCCATCCCTCGGCCAGGCGCAGCCGCTGCAGGGTCCGGCCGAAGGACGCTGCATCCGCGGTGAGATATCTCGCTTTCGTCATGTTGTGGATGAGACGCGCGACACTGGAGTCCGGTATCGCCCACGGAAGGTTTTCCGACCGGAACTTTCCATTTGTCGACCCATCCGCGGGATCGCCGACCTTCCGTGGAAGGTCGTCTGGAGGTGTGCATCGACCGAAAGTCCTTCCATGGAAGGTCTTCGAGGTCCGCGGTCGGGGGAAAAACCACCCGTGGAAGGTCATCGGACGGCATTCGTGGTGTTTGCCGACCTTCCACGGAAGGTTTTTCGATCCATTGACGGTGTGGCCGCACTCCACGCGTGAAGTCCGCGACCTTCCGTGGAAGGTTCGCGACTCCACGCGTGAAGTCCCGCGACCTTCCATGGAAGGTCTTCGGGAGCGGCGGCGCGATCGGGCGACCTTCCACGGAAGGCCGGGAAGCTCGCGCGTCTATACTCACGCCCGCTCATGGAGTACCGCAATCCGAGGAGTCTGGGGTAGTGCACGGTCGTGCCGAATTCGATCACGCCCGCGGCTCCGGCTCGGCTCAACGTTAGGCGGGCTTCAGCCCGCTTCACGGCCGCAATGTAATGCGGAGGCGCGCGTGCAGGAGGCGTTCGGCGGCCGTGCGTGGCTCCGCTTCCCGCACCGCCGCCAGCTCCGTCGGCGGGAGCGGCGAGGCGATGCCGGCGTCGCCGATCCGCATGCCGGTCAGAGCCTCGCCGGCATTCGAGAGCCTGATGCGGTCGTCGTCCGCGGCGACATCGAGAAACCAGCGCCTCACGGTTCCGGACGCCGCCACCGTGACGAGCTGCCGCCCCTCGTCGAGGAAAGTCGTTCCGATTACATGGGAGTCGTGCCACAGCCAACGCGCGACTGCCACGCCGGTCGATACGTCGCGGATGCCGAGCCACCCCGGCGCCTTGTCCGGCCACTCGACGTATGCCGAGCCGTGGACGACCCAGAGTCGTCCATCGGGCGTGAGCTCCTGTTGCGGCTCGCGAAGGCTCTTCTCTTCCGCGACAGCGGGAGGCAGCGCGCTGATCCTCCAGGTCTCGCCCTCCCGCCGCGCCGTCACGCCGGCGGGAGCGATCGAGATCGTCACGCCATCCGCGAGGTCGGCGGCCACGGTGTCAGGCTCGGCGGCGCGGACGCGCGACGCCTGCCGGAAGATGGCCGCGTATGAGGCCAGGTGCTCGGGACGAATGCGGCGAAGGCGCAGCGAGGCGCCCCCGGCGGCGATCGGCCAGATGGCGAGCGTCTTGTCGTAGTGCGAGTAAGTGACGAAATGCGCGCCATCCTTCGTGTAGCACAACAAGCTGTGCGTCGGGGGTACCGCACGCACGGACGGCACGGTCTCCTCGCGCTCGCGCGTGAGGTCGAAAATGCGCAGTTCCCAGCCGCGGTCGAGCGGCTCGATGCTGTAAGAGCGTGCGGGAGTGACCACTGGATACAGCAGGCGCTCGTTCGAAAGGAAGCGGAGATGTTTTTCGAACTGGACGCCGTAACTGTTGTGCGAGATCACGATCGACGGCGCGCGCGGCACGTGC